>NZ_JBMSDT010000002.1:0-574326 GCF_049445795.1 Larkinella sp. VNQ87 | reverse complement strand
AATTCAATGCGTCGTCCTTCGGCACGCCGGGGGTCGGGGAGAGCCGCAAAGGCTTCATAGAGCGTCATACCAGAGAAAATTTGGCACTAATGTAAAAAAAGCAAAGAACTTAACAGCCCTGCCCTTCAGGGGGTTGGGGGCAAAGTCGCATACACTTTTCATGCTGCACATCACGCTCATTCAGACTGCCTTACACTGGGAAGATCCGACGGCCAACCGGGCGATGCTGGAGGAGAAAATCTTCAGCCTGCCCGAACCGACCGACCTCATCGTGCTGCCGGAAATGTTCACGACCGGTTTTACGATGAACGCCCGGCAGTTGGCCGAGCCGATGAACCTGACGACCTTCCGCTGGCTCAAACAGATGGCGGCCCAGAGCCAGGCCGTCGTGACGGGCAGTTACATCGTGCAGGAACAGGGGCGGTTTTACAACCGGCTGATCTGGATGGAACCCGATGGCTCGTTTGAGGTCTACGACAAACGGCATTTGTTCCGGATGGCGGAGGAAGACCGCACCTATACCGCCGGAACAAAGCGGCTCGTCAAGGCCTGGCGCGGCTGGAACATCTGTCCGCTGATTTGTTACGACCTGCGGTTTCCGGTCTGGAGCCGCAACGTACCTACGGGCCGGGCGTCGTCACGCTTTAGCCCGTATGCCTACGACTTGTTATTGTACGTCGCCAACTGGCCCGCGCCCCGCAGCACGGCCTGGAACGCCTTGTTGCAGGCCCGCGCCATCGAAAACCTGGCCTATGTCGTGGGTGTCAACCGGGTGGGTGAGGACGGCAACGGGCATCGGTATGCGGGCGACTCCTCGATAATTGACCCCAAAGGTGAGATTCTTTTCCGGCAAAACCAGACCGAAGCGGTTTTCCAGACGACGCTGTCGCTGGACGAGTTACGCGCTTACCGGGAGCGGTTTCCGGCCGACCGCGATGCCGATGAATTCCAAATCCTTACCTGATCGATGGGCGTCTGACTGCCACAATTTCCCAAGCGTTCCGTATAAATATTTAAATCATACACACTTATCGTGAGATAGTTAGTAATTTTGTGGTCGGACCACGAGGTTCGGTAATCGAATTAATCACCATAGATCCCATGTCTGCATCGGTAGAAACTGCCAGTTTATTGGCAGACCGCATCATCGCGCTGGAGGAATCGTCGACCCTGGCGATGACCAAAAAAGCCCGCGAATTGGCCGCTCAGGGCCACAAAGTGATCAGCCTCAGCGTTGGCGAGCCTGATTTTAAAACGCCGAAACACATTTGCGAAGCCGCCAAGCAAGCCATCGACGAAGGCTACCACGGCTATTCGCCCGTAGCGGGGTACCCCGATCTGCGGAAAGCCATTGCAGATAAGTTTAAACGGGAGAATAATATCGACTGGAAACCGGAAAACATCGTCGTTTCAACGGGAGCCAAACACTCGCTGGCGAACGTGATTCAGGTGCTGGTCAATCCGGGCGACGAAGTGATTATCCTGGCGCCTTATTGGGTCAGCTATTCCGAAATGGTGAAGCTGGCCGAAGGCAAGTCCGTGATTCTCAACGGCGCTTTCGAAAACGACTTTAAAGTAACGGCCGAGCAACTGGAAGAAGCCATTACCGACCGCACGAAGATCGTGATGTACGCATCGCCCAACAACCCGACCGGTTCTGTCTACAGTGAGGAAGAACTGCGGGCGATTGGTGAGGTCGTGGCGCGGCACGAAAACGTGTTTGTGCTGGCCGACGAAATCTACGAACACATCAATTTTACGCCGAAAGGCCACTTCAGCATCGGCTCCATTCCGGCGATCAAAGACCGGGTCATTACCGTCAACGGCGTTGCGAAAGGATTTGCGATGACCGGCTGGCGGATCGGTTACATCGGAGCCGCCAAATGGATTGCCGACGGGGTTGAAAAATTGCAGGGCCAGGTGACGTCGGGGACCAACTCGATTGCCCAGCGCGCCACCATCGCGGCCCTGAACGGCCCGACCGAACCGACGCAGGAAATGGCAAAAGCCTACGAACGGCGCCGGGATCTGGTCGTGAAACTGCTCAAAGAAATTCCCGGTTTCAAGGTGAACGTGCCGGAAGGCGCTTTCTATGCCTTCCCGGATATTAGCTACTACTACGGAAAGTCGGACGGTGAAACGACGATCAATGACTCGGACGATTTTGCGCTTTGGTTGCTGAACAAAGCCTACGTCGCCACCGTAGCCGGTTCCGGTTTCGGTGCGCCCTACGGCCTGCGCATCTCAACGGCGGCTTCCGACGAGGCCCTGACCGAAGCCGTCCAAAGGATCAAAGACGCCGTGGCGACGTTAAAGTAAATGGTTTATGGTATTCGGTTTACAGTTTACGGTTTTCAGTATAAGTTTACAGTTTTCGGTATACAGTCAGTTTGCATTCGTTGGTGTTTACCGAAAACCGGATACTGAAAACTGTAAACCGAATACCGTAAACTGAAAACCTCTCTAGTTTCAAGCATTAACTTACACTTCTTATGTCTACAGAAACATCCACCTACGTTCCCTACAAGGTTAAGGACATCGCACTGGCCGAGTGGGGCCGCAAAGAAATCCGGCTGGCCGAAGCCGAAATGCCGGGTTTGATGGCGCTTCGCAAAGAATACGGGCCGTCGAAACCGCTGGCCGGTTCCCGGATTGCCGGTTGCCTGCACATGACGATTCAAACCGCCGTGCTGATCGAAACCCTGGTGGAACTGGGTGCGGAAGTAACCTGGTCGTCGTGCAACATCTTCTCGACGCAGGATCATGCCGCTGCCGCCATTGCCGCAGCCGGTATTTCGGTGTATGCCTGGAAAGGTATGAACGAGGAAGAATTCAACTGGTGCATCGAGCAAACGCTGTTTTTTGGCGAAGATCGTCAACCCTTGAACATGATTCTGGACGACGGTGGTGACCTGACCAACATGGTGTTCGATCTGTATCCGGAACTGATTTCGGGCATCAAAGGCTTGTCGGAAGAAACCACGACGGGCGTTCACCGGCTGTACGAGCGGATGAAAAACGGCACGCTTCACCTGCCCGCCATCAACGTCAACGACTCGGTGACGAAATCGAAATTCGATAACAAATACGGTTGCCGCGAGTCGCTGGTGGATGCCATCCGGCGCGGAACCGACCTGATGCTGGCCGGTAAAGTGGCCGTTGTCGCCGGGTATGGCGACGTGGGCAAAGGCTCGGCCGAATCGCTGCGGGGCGCCGGTTGCCGCGTGCTGGTGACCGAAATTGACCCAATTTGTGCGTTGCAGGCCGCCATGGACGGCTACGAAGTGGTCACGATGGATGAGGCCGCCACCCGCGCCAACATCTTCGTAACGGCGACCGGGAACATCAATATTGTGAAAGACCGTCACTTCAAGGCCATGAAAGACAAAGCCGTCGTGTGTAACATCGGTCACTTCGACAACGAAATCGACATGGCCTGGCTGAACAAAAACTATGGTTCGACCAAAAGCCAAATCAAACCACAAGTCGACCTGTACGAAATCGACGGAAAGGAAATCATCGTCCTGGCCGAAGGTCGTCTGGTGAACCTGGGCGTGGCGATGGGCCACCCGTCGTTCGTCATGTCGTGTTCGTTCTCCAACCAGACGCTGGCGCAGATCGAGTTGTGGAACAACGCCGACAAATACGAAAACAAGGTGTACATTTTGCCGAAGCACCTCGACGAGAAAGTGGCGGCCCTGCACCTGGCGCACGTCGGTGCCAAACTCGAAAAACTGGAGCAGGAGCAGGCCGAGTACATCGGCGTGACCACCGAAGGGCCGTTCAAATCCGAGCTGTACCGGTATTAATTTCAGTGATGAGTTAAGAGTTGGCTACCGCAGCGCAACTCTTAACTCATCACTCTTAACTCTTAATTCTACTAAAGCGTGGTTCCGGAAACGGGGCCGCGCTTTTTGGTGTTTTATCGTTACTTTTAAGAGTATTGAGCGTCTATCTGAAAAACGACTTATGTATTTCCCGTTAAACATTCCTCCTTTCACTGCCGGAGATGGCCGTTTCACCGAAGACGAGTTCTACGCATTCTGCAAGGCAAATCCGGAGTTACGCATCGAACGGGCTGAAGACGGTCAAATCTATTTTCAGATGCCTACCGGAACCAATACCAGCATAAAAAATGCTGATCTTGTCATTGAAATTGGAATTTGGAATCGCGCTACAAAGCTGGGCAAGGTGACCGATTCGAACGGCGGTTTTACGTTGCCGGATTCGTCGGTTCGGGCACCGGATGTAGCCTGGATTAGCAACGAACGCTGGCAGGCCGTACCGGAAGAAGACCGGGATAAGTTCGCCCGCATTTGTCCGGATTTTGTGATTGAGTTAATGTCGGACCGGGATGAACGGTATTCACTGCCCGACAAAATGGAAAAATACCTCAAAAACGGCGTCCGGCTGGCCTGGCTGATTGACCCGTTTCAGCAACAGACCACTGTTTACCGACCCGCTGCCGACCCGGAAACAAAAGCCTTCACCGAACCTTTGACCGGCGAAGCGGTTTTGCCGGGCCTGGAACTCAACCTCTCGAAGTTGCTGTAACGAACGTACCCAAGGACTTTAGTCCGTGTGATCTTTGCAATTCCAGAAGTTGATATTTACTCACACGGACTAAAGTCCGTGGGTACTTAGGTACGTTCGTAGAAGTATGACATGCGCTCGGTCAGGTCATCGTAGGTGAAAACCGCCCGGTGCCGGTTTTTGTAGGCATAACGCACCAGCACGTAATCGCCCACGCAGGCCAGGGTGTGAAAGACCAGGGTTGAGCCCCACAGCAAACCCAGCGACGGCCAGACGACCCAGGCGATGACCAGCGCCGTCGTAATCACCAGAAACGGCATGGCTGCTACCAGTGCAACTTCCTTCATACTCAGGACAAAGCGTTGCGCGTAGGCGTAGACAATCAGGCTTTTCAGCGAGTAGCCAAAGCCGACATTCGGCGCGCCGAAGGCTTTGAAGACCAGGGCGTGGATCGCTTCGTGAATCGGTAACAGCAGAATCAAACCCACCAAACCACCGGCGAGTTGCCAGAAGGGCATCGTGATGGCACTTTTCGCCAGCAAAAAACCGGTGGCGGCTCCCAAACCGCCCATCAGCAGCGTGAAGGGGAGGGTTTTAAGGGTAAGCCGGGCGGGTTTCGGGGAAGAATTTATGCCCAGTTCGCGCAGCAAAAAATCTTTCATGTCGTCGATGGAAAAGGACTCAATGAGTTGATACCGACCGGAGTCCTGCAAGTCGGAAATGGTTGGTTTGTTCATACGAGTATATCCTTTATTGTCAACCTGAAAGATACGCAGAAGGATCGATTTGTTGGGCAAGAGCGAGCTGACTTGTAAGGCAGACAGGTGATAATTTCGTAGTATTGTGAAGAATTTGCAGCTTTCTTCATGAAACGATGGTTAGTGGTCCTGGCGGCCTTTTGGTATGTGTGTCCGATCTTTGCGCAGCAACCGCAGCAATCTCCTGAACCCGAACGGTATACCCGGCAGGACTCCCTCCGGGGAACATTGACTCCCGAACGAACGTGTTACAATGTGGTCTTTTACGATCTGGATCTGACGGTGGACCCAAAGACGAAATCCATCGCGGGTAGCAACACGATCCGCTACCGGGTTCGGAATTCGTTCAAACGGATGCAGGTCGATTTGTTTGAAAACCTGGCAATTAAGTCCATTACGCAGGAAGGGCAGGCACTCAAGTTCACCCGCGAGGGCAATGCGGTTTTCGTCACGATGAATGAAACGCAGGCCGAGGGCGAGGTTAAATCGATCAAAGTAACGTACCACGGCAAACCCCGCGAAGCGGTCAACGCACCCTGGGACGGCGGGTTTGTCTGGAGCAAAGACAGCACCGGCACGGATTGGGTGGGCGTGGCCTGCGAGGGACTGGGCGCCAGCTCGTGGTGGCCCTGCAAAGACCACCTGTCCGACGAACCTGAGTCGATGCGCATGACGTTCCGGGTGCCACGCGGCCTGAAGGCGGTTTCGAACGGGCGGTTGCAGGAAGAGCGCGAGGTGGGCAACAACCAGACCGAGTATGTCTGGGCGGTTTCGTACCCGATCAATACTTACAACGTGACCTTTAATTTGGGCGATTACGTCTTTATTCAGGAGCAATACCGGAGCCGCGATTACCAGTATCTGGACTTGAACTACCACGTTCTGCGTTACAACGAGGAAAAGGCCAAGGCGCATTTCGAGCAGGTGATCGGGATGCTGGATTGTTATGAGTGGTATTTCGGGCATTATCCGTTCTGGCGCGACGGTTTTGCGCTGGTCGAAACGCCGTACTGGGGCATGGAACACCAGAGTGCCATTGCGTACGGCAACAAGTACCAGAACAATACCTTTGGCTTCGATTTTATCATCATCCACGAAGCTGCCCACGAGTATTTCGGCAACAGCCTGAGTGTGTCTGATCCCGCCGAAATGTGGATTCATGAAGCCTTTGCGACTTACATGGAGTCAATTTACGTCGAAAACACGCACGGCCCCCCGCAGGCCATTAAGTACCTGATGAGCCAAAAACCGCTCATCAAAAACAAGTACCCGATGATGGGCCCCAAGGGCGTTAATTACCAGCACAAAGACACCGACATCTACTACAAAGGGGCCTGGCTGCTGCATTCGTTGCGCTGCGTGGTCGACGACGACAACATCTGGTTCATGGCGCTGCGGAAAGTGGCGCAGGAACGGAAACACTCCATCGTGACGACTAAGCAGATCATCGACATTCTGTGCCGGGAAACCGACAAGGATCTGCGCCCGATTTTCAACCAGTTTCTAAACCATGCGGCCCCGCCTGTAGTGGAATACCGGGTGACCGAAAAAGGCGATTTCATCGAGGTCCAGCACCGCTGGATTGCCGATGCCTACGGGTTTAACATGCCGCTGAAATACCGGTTTGCGTACGGCCCCTGGCACACGCTGTACACCACCCGCGAGTGGCAGACCACGCTGATCCGGCGATCGAACGGCTGGCTGAATTTTGGATATGAATTGCAATACTTCGGAGCCAAACACCTCGACCCAAACAACTTAAAGGCTCAGGAGTGAGAAGTTAATTGAATCGTTTAAGGTTTGACGTTTAACGTTTAAGGTCTTTCTGGAATGAGTTGACAGTGCAGTAGTTAGGAGAGATCCTGAACCCTAAGCGTTAAACTTTAAACGTTAAACCTCAAACGTTAAACGCCACAAACCCCCGCATGCGCTTCATCAAAACACTTTTCATCCCGGTTCTGACGCTGCTGATCGCAGCCTGTCAAAAACCGGGTTACCACCTGACTAACCAGACGTATAGCCGCATCCAGGTCGATTCGCTGGCGGCTCCGGCCGATAGCGACATGACCCGGTTTCTGCAACCCTACCGACAGCGGCTCGACCAGACCATGAACGAAGTGCTGGCGGTCTCGACCGTGCGACTGGACAAGGCAAAACCGGAATGTGCCCTGAACAACCTGTTGACCGACGCCATGTTGCAATACGGCAATCAGAAGCTGGGCCAGACCGTCGATTGCGCACACCTAAACTACGGTGGCATCCGGACCGGTTTACCCCAGGGGCCGATCCGAATCGGCAACATTTACGAAGTCATGCCCTTCGATAATCAGTTGACATTGCTGACGCTGAAAGGGTCGATGCTGCGGCAGTTTCTGGAGTATTTTATTGGCAGTCAGGCCGATGAGAACGCGCTGGTCGTGAGCGGAGTGCGCGTGGTGATCAAAGACAATGTCCTTAGTTCAATCACGTTTACGAACGGAAAAACCTTCGATCCGAACCAAAATTACACGGTTTTGGTCAGCGACTACATTGCCAACCGGGGCGGAGGCACGGCTTTTCTGAAAGACGCCGTGGCCCGAAAAGACTATGCCGTCACGATCCGGGATGTGTTTATTGACTACTTCCGCCAACTCGGCAAAGCCGGCCAACCCATAACCCCTACGACCGATGGACGCATTGCAATCCAATAGACGCCAGTTTTTGAAATTTTTCGGAACAGCCGCCGTCGTGGGCAGTCTCACGCCGGATGTCTGGGCCAAACCGAAAGCCATCAGCCTGACCATTCTGCACACCAACGATGTGCACAGTCGGCTGGACCCGTTCCCGATGGACGGTAGCCGGAACGCCGGTCGGGGTGGGATTGTTCGCCGGGCCGCGCTGATCGAGCAAATCCGGAAAGAGCAGCCAAATGTGCTGCTGTTCGACGCGGGCGATCTGTTTCAGGGAACGCCGTATTTCAATCTGTACAAAGGCGAGCCTGAAATTCTGGCCATGAACCGGATGCGCTACGACGCCAGCACCATCGGTAACCACGATTTCGACGGCGGGATGGACAACATGGTGACGCAGTTTGGCAAAGCCGGTTTCCCGTTTCTGATTGCCAATTACGATTTCAAAAATACCGCCATGAACGGCCGGACCGAACCGTATCGGATTTTTAAAAAAGACGGTTTGCGGATTGGTGTTTTTGGCCTTGGCATTCAGCCAGAAGGGTTGATTCCGAAGGAGTTGTATCGGGAAACCGTGTATCGGGAACCGGTAGAAATCGCCAATGCCGTGGCGGCAACCCTGCGAAAGGAGAAAAAATGCGATTATGTCATCTGTCTGTCGCACCTGGGCTATCAGTACAACGACACGACGGTTTCGGACCGCGTGCTGGCGGCCAAAAGTAAAAACATTGACCTGATTATCGGAGGCCATACGCACACGTTTCTGGAAGCGCCCGTCAACGTAATCAACCAGGACGGCTTGCCGGTTTTGATCAACCAGGTCGGTTTTGCCGGGATTTACCTGGGTCGTATTGATCTGTTATTCGAGCCGGGGAAAGCGCCTGTTCTCGCCGAAGGCCGGGCTGTGGAAGTCAAGTCGTAGCGAGACCTTCGGGCGGTTTAGCCCCCGGTTTTTCCGGTTGTTGGATAAAAAAGGGAGGGTCGGGCCAAAATCAGCCGTTTTCGGGAACACGTGTGAAACCTTACGGAATCGAATCGAGTTATGCTGACAGAGGACATAACTCGATAGAATATGAACCCAAATATTCCACGTACGGACCGAAAGCGCGTAGTGATTGTGGGGGCAGGGTTCGGCGGGTTGAAACTGGCCCGCAAACTCGCGAGCCGGAAGGAGTTTCAAGTCGTTCTGATCAATAAAAATAACTTCCACGAGTTTCAGCCGCTCTACTATCAGGTGGCGACTTCCGGGCTGGAAGCCAGTTCCATTCTATTTCCGCTGCGGGCGGTTTTCCAGAACTGCAAAAACATTCACATCCGCGTGACAACCGTTACGGCGGTTCATACCGATACCAAAACGGTCGATACCGATCTCGGACCGATCGAATACGATTACCTGGTGGTAGCCACCGGAGCCGATACTAATTTTTTCGGCATGAAGAACATCATCGAGCGGGCTTTGCCGATGAAGTCTGTTTCCGAGGCCATTACGCTCCGAAACCGGGTGCTTCAGAACTTTGAAGATGCGCTCTCGGTCGATAGTGTGGACGAAAAAGAGGGTTTTTTGAATGTGGTCGTAGTGGGCGGAGGGCCAACGGGTGTCGAGTTATGCGGAACGTTTGCCGAAATGCGGAAAACCGTACTGCCAAGCGACTATCCCGAGCTGGATTTCCGGATGATGAAAATTTACCTGATCGAATCCGGCGCGGAGCTGCTGGGACCGATGTCACAGGAATCGCAGGTTAAATCCCAGGAATACCTTGAAAAGCTCGGGGTTATTGTCCGGTTGAACACCCGGGTTCAGGACTTCGACGGCCGGACGGTTTACATGGCCGATGGCTCCACGATCCGGACGAATAATCTGGTGTGGGCCGCCGGTGTTCGGGCCAATCCGCTCAATGGCTTGCCAGCCGAAGCGGTTGGGCGAGGCAATCGGTTGCTGGTCAACCGGTTTAGCCAGGTGCAGGGCTTTACGGATGTTTTTGCCATTGGCGATATCGCCCTGATGACCGAGGAAAAGTACCCGAACGGTCACCCGCAGATTGCGCAACCGGCCATTCAGCAGGGTAAACATTTGGCTGGCAATCTCATCCGGCTGGTAAAAGGGCTGGCGTTGCAGGCGTTTACGTATAAGGATCTGGGAACGATGGCGACCATCGGACGTGGCAAGGCCGTGGTCGATCTGCCGTTCTGGAGTTTTCAGGGGGCTTTTGCCTGGCTGGTCTGGCTGTTTGTTCACCTGATGGCGATCGTCGGCGTCAAAAACCGACTCCTGATTCTGGTCAACTGGGCCTGGAACTACCTGAGTGACGATCAGTCGCTGCGGCTGATTATCAAGCCCAAACTGCCAAAAGGAAATCTGGAAGCGATTAAACAGAAAGTTGAGGATCAGTTGGTCACGAAATAGATTCAGTCAAACAGGTTGACTAGTTCTGAAAATGAAGTATACCTTTGCATACTATAATCACACCCCCGTCGGAGCGTCCTCCAGCGTTTCGGCGGTTTTTAATCACATATCCCTATGGAAGAGACGATAACCAAAACCAAAATCAGACCCAAAAATAGTGGCACCAAACCGTTGTTCGAGAACCCGATTCTGGAGCGATTGTCACGTACCCACATTTCCGTACCCATCACGATTTATCTGGTAACTTCTACATTCTTCGGCTGGTACGCGTTTGCCTACACCGACATGTCGGCAGCCTGGATTGCCTTCCTGTTTTTTGCCGGAATTACCGTATTTACCCTGGTCGAGTACGCCGTTCACCGGGGTGTTTTCCACATGGAGACCGATACGCCGACGAAAGCGAAGATTCAGTATACGTTTCATGGCATTCATCATGAATACCCGAAAGACAAAACCCGGCTAGCGATGCCTCCGGCTGCGGCTATCTTTGTCGGGGCGGCTTTGTTTGGCGTTATTTTCCTGTTGTTGGGTGAAGCCTCGTACGCCTTTTTTCCCGGTTTTTTAGTGGGTTATTCGGGCTATCTGTTCGTGCACTTCATTGTACATGCGTATTCGCCCCCGAAAAACTTTTTTAAATGGCTCTGGATCAATCACTCGGTTCACCACTATAAAAGCCACGACAAGAATTATGGCGTCTCCTCCCCGGTTTGGGATTATGTGTTTGGGACGTATATGAAATAAAAACCGTCTTGAACCTGGATTACACGGATTCATGGATTAACTAAGATCAAAAAGAAAGATTGCGGTAGCCATCCCAGCCGCGTCGGCGGTCCGATAATCTTTTAATCCGTGTAATCCCAGTTCAAGACAATCAAGTTCAGAAATGCTATCCGACTTCGGCATCATCTTATTGTTCATCATCACCGGCCTGGCGTTCGTTGGGCTGGTTTTGTTTGTGGGAGGATTGCTCCGGCCCAACCGCCCAAATCTTGAAAAGCTGACGACGTACGAGTCGGGCGAAGAACCGGTCGGGAATGCCAACGTGCAGTTCAATGTGCGGTTTTACGTTGTGGCCATCATCTTCGTGTTGTTCGAGGTCGAACTGGTCTTTTTGTTTCCGTGGGCAACGGTTTTCGGGCAAAAACTGTTGATTGAAGAGACGTACGGCCTGTGGGGCTGGCTATCGCTGACGGAGATGCTCATTTTTGTGGCGCTCCTGGCGCTGGGTCTGGCCTACGCCTGGGCCAAAGGCTATCTCGACTGGGTGAAACCGGAACCGAAACTCCCGGAAGTTAAAACCGCCGTACCAGCCTCACTGTACGAAAAAGTTAATCAGAAATATAAAAAAATACCCCCAACCCCCTGAAGGCCGGGCGGCCGGTGCCGGGCTTCTACAATTAGTTTGCTAAAGCCCGGCACCGGCCGCCCGGCCTTCAGGGGGTTGGGGGCGAAATCAATAATGAGTGGATTACTCGATCAACGATTTAAATCCGGCGAGGGGGGTGTGTTGCTGACCACCGCCGAAGACCTGCTGAACTGGGCGCGGCTGTCGTCGCTGTGGCCGATGGGCTTCGGGCTGGCCTGCTGCGCCATCGAGATGATGCAGACCTTTGCGTCAGGCTACGATCTGGAGCGGTTCGGAATTTTTCCGCGCCCCTCGCCCCGGCAGTCCGATGTGATGATTGTTTCCGGAACGGTTACCTTCAAAATGGCCGACCGCATCCGGCGGCTCTACGAGCAGATGCCCGAACCACGGTACGTGATTTCGATGGGCTCCTGCTCCAATTGCGGAGGGCCGTACTGGCAGCATGGCTACCACGTGGTCAAAGGCGTCGATCGGATCATTCCCGTCGATGTGTACGTGCCGGGTTGTCCCCCGCGCCCGGAAGCGCTCATCGGCGGTTTTCTGAAGCTCCAGGAAAAAATCCGGAATGCCCGGCTGACGGAAGAACCCGCGCCAACGGCTCTGCTGGCGCTGGAAGCCGCCGAAGAGACGAAGCCGGTTGAAGCTGAGACGACTGAAACGCTTTAAATTTGGGGCCTGTTCCAACCGCTGCATGGCCCAACGGGTCTGGTGGGTAGTGTGGAAAAAGCAAAATATATGAAAACGACCCTGATATTCCTGATGACCGTCCTTGGTCTGGCAATGTGCCGGGAAAGCGACGATCCGAAGGGGCCTGAGCTCCGCGATGATGTGATGCTATACGCCAACGGCCTGGCCTATGACGGTTGCGAACAGCACGTTGTCTTGAACTGGAACGATCCGAACAAGGTCGTTCGCTACGCGCCCGATGCCGAATCGGTCAGTCTGATCGATAGCTTTCTGGGAAAAGAGACCCAGAAACAGGGGGACATCATTTATAAATTTACGGGCCTGAAAAAGACCGTTCAGTGCGGCTGGGGTTCTAAATTTGAAGCAGACGAGATTACGATTGTCTCGATTCGCTAACTTGCGGACATGACGTTTTCCGAAATCACCGAGCTGCTGGTTGCCCAATTTGGCGCTGACGCTGTTCAGCAATCTAACTCGGGCAATCCGCAGCCTTCTTTTGTCGTTCCGACGGCGCTTTTACCGAATGTTTGCCAGTTTTTGCGCGACGACGACCGGCTTTTCTTCGATTTTCTGGCTTGCATGACCGGCATCGACAACGGTCCGCAGGCTGGCACGATGGAGGTCGTGTACAACCTCACCTCCATTCCGTACGAACACGATCTAATGCTAAAGGTGGTGGTGCCGCGCAATGCCGATAGCGAGCCGCTGCCGATGGTGCCGACCGTAAATCACGTCTGGCGAACCGCCGACTGGCATGAGCGCGAGATCTATGATCTGGTCGGTATCCGGTTTGAAGGTCATCCGGATTTGCGCCGGATTTTGTTACCAACCGACTGGCAGGGACACCCGTTGCGGAAAGATTACCAGGATCTGGAAACCTACCACGGGATTCAGGTGAAATGAGCAGGAAGTAAAAACCGTTTGGTAGAATGAATCGGGCCGTTTAACTTGTATTCTTTTCGGATTGAACGAGCCCTTGCTTTCATGTCAACCCTTCGCCATACACTAGTTCCTGTTTTTACGCTTCTCCTGACGGTTTTTTTCGGACAAGTTCCGGAAGCTTTCAGCCAGTTGAAAACCGACTCGGTGACGGTTCGCGGACGGATCAAAAACCTGACCCTCCAACTCTACCGCCAGAGCCCGAATGTAACCATTTCCCGCAACAACATTTTGCAGGCCAGCCGCGAAATGGCCCGCCCGGCTCCGCTCGAACCCGACGGTTCGTTTCGGGTAACGGTGCCATTGGTGTATCCCTACGAAGAACTCTATTTCAATTTCGGGCAGGTTTCGACGGCTTTTCTGGCTTCGGCCGGCACGATTGAGATTGCGCTCGACGCCGATTCGCTGTTCCTGTCGGAAGCCCCGTTTCGGTTCAGTGGCACCAACGCGCAGGTGAACAATCAACTGACTCGTTATAAGGCTTTTGAGTTTAAAAACCGCCCTAAAATCGACAACCGGCAGCTTTCCCGGCGGCTCATCGGTCGGTCGGCGGAAGATAACCGGAAGATTCTGACAAACGAGTTTATTTCGACTTACGAGAAATACCGCGAAACCAACGAGGTGTTGCCGCTGCTCGATCAATACATCAACTCCGTGATCCGTTACGAAGTATCGGCGTTTCTGTACGACAAGGCGTTGGCGGAAGAGGATACGCGGCTCGAATCGAGCCTGCCGCGCGGGATTTTGCGACCGGCCGACGATCTATTTCTGACCATTCAGCGAACGACGGCGATGGCGCGGTTTGCGGAATATGCCGGGTCCCGGGTGATCCAGCAGACCCCGCCGGGTTCCAGTCGTGGCGTTCCGATCGGGACGTTTGCGACCCTGGTGGACCGGTACGTTACCGATCTGTCGGCCACGGAACGGAGTCGGATTCAGGAACTGAAAACGGCCAGGAGCGGCCAGAGTCGTGATTTGTCGATGCTCCAGCGGATTCTGGAACGGCATGAGGATACGCTGTCGCGGCTGCTGACGTACGAGACGACGATGGCACAATACCGGAAGAGTGTTGACAGCACGGGGATGGACTACCTGAAAGCCCATTTTCTGGCCGTCAACCTTCCGAATATTGAACTAAACAACCAGAAGCTGCTGTATCAGCACATCAGTCCGCAGGTGGGCGACCGGCGCTACCAGCTTTCGCTTGAAGAGCTGTATCGGCTGGAAGTGAAAGACAGCGCAACAGTGCGGGAGGTGGCCCAAAAATTCAGCGACAAACGGGTCAATGAGGTGGTGGAAGTGTTGCCGGATGTGCGCCTGCTTCGCTACGACGGGGATGGTCGGGAGCTCTTTCAGCAGCTTCGGGATCAGGCACAGGGGCGGTTGATCTATCTGCTGGCCTGGTCAACCGACGTGGAACCCTCGCGGCAGGAAGTGCTGGCCGCCCGGGCTTTGCAGGAGCGGCTGGGGAGCCGAGACGTGTTGTTTGCGTATGTGTGCAGCAACGAAACATCAGTAACACATTGGCGGGAATGGGTGGCCAAAAATAAACCCAAAGGCCTGCATGTCTATGTCGATGGCGATCAGTTGGGCAGCCTAATCGGTTCGCTGCGGGCCGAGGGCATCCCGGCGGCCGGTTTGCTCGGGCGCGACGGTAAATTTATCAAACGGAATGCCGCTTTGCCTTCAAACCCGGATGAGGTGTTGAAACTCATTCGCGAGCGACTCTAGTACCGATTACCCACTACCATCTCTATACCGTACACTTGTGTTTGTTTCCCTGATCATTCCGACCTATAACCGGGAAGCGTTATTGGTCCGTTGTCTGCAATGCGCCTTGCAGCAGCAGTATTCCGACTATGAAATCATTGTGGTCGATCAGACCCGCCAGCACGAACCGGCTACCGAACAGTTCCTGACCGCCAATCAGGACCGGTTGCGGTGGATACGAAGCGAAAAACCGTCGCTGACGGCCGCTCGAAATCTGGGGCTTCGGCACGCCCGGGGCGAGGTAGTCATTTTTATCGATGATGATACCGAATTCGATCCCGATTTTATCCTGAACCACGTTCTGGCCCATCAGGGCGGACTGGATGTGGTGCAGGGCCGCATCGTGGAGCAGGGTATCCCGCCCCAATCAAAACCGTTGTGGCTGACCTGGTATCTGAAGTTTACGGGGGGCGACGACTGTGCCATCGACGGGCCGGTCAACGTGGTGACGGGAGCTAATTTCTCGGTATCTCGTGCGGTATTTACCAAAATCGGTACGTTTGACGAACGGTTTTCGGGCGTGGCCGTTCACGAAGATGCTGATTTTGGCATTCGAGCCCACCGGGCCGGTTTTCGGATGGGCTACGTGGCCAAAGCCGCCCTGATTCACCACGCCAGTAGTCAGGGTGGAGTGGATTCGGGGGTGGAGGACAAGTTCTTTAATCTCAGCTATCACCAAAGCAGCTTGCTGTTTGCCCACAAGCATTTCCCGGTTTACATCGTGGCGTATTTTCGCATTCGTCTCACCCTGCGCGGATTACGAAGCGTCAAGGCACTGATCCGGCAGGCCGACCAGCGCGTTCGAGCGCAGCTTGATCCCAGCGAAATTACCGCGCAATCCGCAGTTTCGTCAGCTTCACAGGCACACCAGCCAGCCGGACGTTCGGCGGGGGCGCAAACTCATCGGCATTGAAGACCACCCTCGTCCCGGTTTTCTGCGCCTGGTCGGGCAGGTTGCAGGCAAAATACCGGGTGCTGTCGCTGGTCAGGATGTAAACCCAGGTGCTGGTTTGGGAGGTTTCGGCTTCGTTGATTACGGTGCCGGGCACTTCGCGCAATTCGGCGGCTTTCTTCCATTCGGCATACGACGAACAGTCGTTGCCGACGGCTATTTCATTTTCCCAGGGTGCGGTTTGGCAGGCGACAATTCCCAGCGCCAGGCCAAAAACCAAGATTAACGTCTTCATCCTTGTGCTCGTTTTTTTTAATAAGACGCCGGGGAAGGGGAAAAGGTTGGAGGGGAAGCGCATTTAATGGAGCTTACTCAATAAAAAAGGCCCGGTTTAAAAAACCGGGCCAAAATTATATCAAAGTACTTAGCTCAGGATCAACCCAGCTTCACTTTCAGATTCTGATCCAGCGCTTCCAGGAAGTCCTGGGTGTTGAGGTAGTGCTCACCGGCGACCAGTTTCGTGCCGGCCGGGAACGCCGACAACGCCAGGTCCTTCGTCATTTTCCCGCTTTCGACGGTTTCGATACAAACCGCTTCCAGCGCGTTGCAGAAGTCGATCAGCGGCTGGTTGCCGTCGAGTTTGCCCCGGAATGCCAGACCGCGCGTCCAGGCAAAAATCGATGCAATCGGGTTGGTCGAGGTCGGGTTGCCTTTCTGGTGTTCGCGGTAGTGGCGCGTAACGGTCCCGTGGGCGGCTTCGGCTTCCATCGTTTTGCCATCGGGCGTAACGAGTACGGACGTCATCAAACCGAGTGAACCGAAGCCCTGTGCTACCGTATCCGACTGAACGTCACCGTCGTAATTTTTACACGCCCAGACAAAGTTCCCTTCCCATTTCAGGGCGGAGGCCACCATGTCGTCGATCAGGCGGTGTTCGTAGTGAACGCCCTTCGCCTTGAACTCGTTTTCGTAGATTTCCTGGAAAATATCCTTGAAACGACCGTCGTATTTCTTCAGAATCGTGTTTTTGGTCGACAGGTACAGCGGCCAGCCTTTTTGCAGGGCCATGTTGAAACAAGCCTGCGCAAAACCGCGAATCGACTCGTCCACGTTGTACATGCCCATCGCCACGCCCGGGCCTTTGAACTGGTACACTTCGTATTCCTGCACGGTGCCGTCTTCGCCTTCGAACTTCATCGTCAGCTTGCCTTTGCCCGGCACGACGAAATCCGTCGCGCGGTACTGGTCACCGAACGCGTGCCGACCCACGATGATCGGGGCCGACCAGTTGGTCACCAGGCGCGGTACGTTTTTAATGACGATCGGCTCGCGGAAAACCGTACCGTCCAGAATGTTCCGGATCGTGCCGTTCGGCGATTTCCACATTTGTTTCAGATTGAACTCTTTGACGCGGTCTTCGTCCGGGGTGATGGTGGCGCATTTAATCCCGACGCCGTATTCTTTAATGGCGTTGGCGGCATCGATGGTCACCTGATCGTTGGTTTCGTCGCGGTATTCGACGCCCAGATCGTAATATTTAATGTCAACGTCGATGTAAGGGAGGATCAGCTTGTCTTTAATAAACTTCCAGATAATGCGGGTCATTTCGTCGCCATCCAATTCGACAACCGGATTAGCTACTTTAATTTTCTCCATTTGTTAGCTATCAATCAGTGAAACGATACAGGAAATCAGCCGCAAAGGTAACAATTCTGGGCGTAACGGGAAATGAAAGCGAATGAATCAGAGGGAAGGAATGCGATTAGCCGAATAAACCGAAAGTCACCATATCCAGCGAATCGGATAGTTAGGGAAGTTACTGTCTTTAGAAACCAGAGTCATATTTTCGACCAGGCATTGGGCGATCAGTAAGCGGTCAAAAGGATCGCGGTGGTGCATATCGAGATCCAGCAATTGCTTTGTATGCCGGAACGTGATTGGCAATAGTTCAAAACCGTTTTGATCGAGCAGAACAAGCAGGTTTTCGTAACCGGGCTTAAAGGTCAGGGTCCCGAGTCGAATTTTAATGGCCATTTCCCACAAGCTGACGACACTGACAAAGGAAGTATTCTGACTACTCTCGATGGCAGCACGCGCACGGAGCGATAGCTCCCTTTGATCGCCGTTGAGGAACCAGATGAGCGTGTGTGTATCCAGCAGTAAATCCATTACATGTAATCAGCAAAGTCATCCAGCGGTTTGTCGAAATCCGAAGAGATGTCAAATTGTCCCTTTGCACTTCCGAAAACCGGTCGCTTTTTAGGCTGTACGTTTTTTTGCTGCTTTGCTTTCAGAAAGTCGATAAAGTCTTCGACCTCAGTCTGGTAGCTGGGAGGCAACATTTCTATTTTTTTATAAAGCTCCAGGTACGTCATAAAATTTACCTCACATTAAACTAGCCTAATGATAGTCTAAAGGTAACAATTCTGGGCGTAACGGGAAACGAAAGTTCGCGAAGGCTCCTCACCATCAACGCGCTTCTTGCCTGGAGGACGCAGGCCCACCGGGCCGACCGTGGATAACCCCGGGTGCAACCCGGGGCTGTGGGGGCAGAGGATGCAGAGACACCGGAGAGGCTAGGCCGGGCCTGAGTGGCTGCCCGACCGGACACCCAGTCAGCCACCGACGACTCCGACCGTGTAGCCCCGACAGCTCCGGTAGCTCCGGCGTTCTCGGTAGCCCCGGGTTGCACCCGGGGTTATCCATAGGAAGCCCTGGCGGGCTTTTAGGAGGAAGGGTAGTGCTATATTTATTCGTTAGCCGTATATTTAGGCTGTCTTATTGCTTCTTCATCAAATAAAATTTGGCTATTCCATGAAAAACTTTACAAAAATCATTTTTGTGCTATGGTTGGCACCGGCCTTGCTCTGGGCACAATCGAAAAAAGCGAAGGCCCCCGACAAACTGGAAAAACTGAAGCAGGAAGCCATCGCCGAAATCGACAAACGGAAAGACCAGGCGCAGCAAATCAACGACATGTTGTTCAGCTTTTCGGAACTCGGTTTTCAGGAAGAAGAAACGTTCAAGTACCTGACGACCTTGCTCGAAAAAGAAGGCTTCAAAGTCCAGAAAGGCATTGCCAACATGCCCACTGCCTGGATTGCGACCTGGGGCAGCGGCAAGCCCGTCATCGCCATCGGCTCCGATGTGGACTGCATTCCGAAAGCCAGCCAGAAACCGGGGGTGGCCTACCACGATCCGCTGGTCGAAGGCGCACCGGGACACGGTGAGGGTCACAATTCCGGCCAGGCACTGAACATCGTCGCGGCTTTAACGGTGAAACAAATCATGGAGCGCGAAAAACTGTCGGGTACGCTGATGCTCTGGCCGGGCGTGGCCGAGGAACTGGTGGGTGCGAAGGCATTCTACGTCCGCGACGGGTATTTCAAGGACGTGGATGCCTGCATTTTTACGCACGTCGGCAACAACCTGGGTGTGTCGCACGGCGACGCGGGCAACAATGGAGTGGTGTCGGTCAAATTTATGTTTGAAGGGCAGGCAGCTCACGCAGCCGGAGCGCCCTGGCGCGGCAAAAGTGCGCTGGATGCCGTTGAGTTGATGAACATCGGCTGGAACTTCCGGCGCGAACACCTCGAACTGACCCAACGCTCCCACTACGTGATTTCCGACGGAGGAGATCAGCCGAACGTGGTGCCGTCGAAAGCGGCCGTCTGGTATTATTTCCGCGAACGGACCTATCCCAAAATCAAGAAACTGTATGAAACCGGGATCAAAATAGCCGAAGGGGCGGCCTTGATGACCGACACCAAGTTTAGCTACGAAATCCTGGGTTCGGCCTGGCCGGGGCACTTTAACAAACCGATTGCCGAAGCGATGGACGCCAACATCCGGAAAGTGGGCCTGCCGGTTTGGTCGGAAGAAGACCAGATGCTGGCGAAGGCGTCGCAGAAGGAATTGCAGGCCCCGAAGGTGGAAGGGTTGGCGATGAAACTGGACAGTATGAAAGCACCCTCCGCACCGACGGCCATGATGGGCGGTCAGATGATGACCTCGATGGGGGGCGGTTCGGACGATATCGCCGACATTTCATGGTCGCTGCCGACGGTGGTGCTGCGGTATCCGTCCAACATTCCCGGCCTGCCGGGTCACCACTGGTCGAATGCTATTTCGATGGCGACGCCGATTGCGCACAAGGGCGTGGTGGCCGGAGCCAAAGCCGAAGCCATGACAATTCTGGACATGCTGATGAAGCCCGAAATCATCAAAAACGCCTGGGAGTATTACACCAAAGAGCAGACGAAAGAGATCAAGTACACGCCCTTGATTTCGCCCAAAGAATATCCGGCGGTTTATCTGAACAAGGAAATTATGGCTAAATTCAAGCCGGAACTCAAGAAATACTACTACGATCCGACGAAATACAAAACCTATCTGGAGCAACTGGGCATCAAATACCCGACCCTGCGCGAAGACCAGAAGGCGGAGCTGATGAAGGACAAGGAACCGAAAGGGAAATAACGGTTTTATGACGGAAATCGATTTACTGGGGTACGCCCTGAACCAGTTTGCGGGAATGGACGAGGACGCGTTTGCCTTGTCCGTTCCCTACTGGGAAAAAAAGCAGTACGGAAAAGGCGAGTTTTACAACGAATACAAAAACGTCTGCAAACACCTCGGTTTTATTCTGGACGGTATTTTCCGGACGTATTACATTCACGCCGAAACCGCCGAAGAAAAAAACGTTTTCTTCTTCTCCAAGAACCAGATTGTCGTTTCCTACAAGAGTTTTGTCAACCAGACGCCCTGCAATTATTACACGGAGTCGATGGTCGATTCCACCATTCTCTACATTCACGTCAACCACATCAACCGGCTGTACCAGGAGTCCAAACCGTGGGAGCATTTTGGCCGGCTGGTGGCCGAACGGGCGTTTAATTTGGCGATGGACCGGGCGGAGGATTTTTTGTTCAAAACCCCGGAACAACGGTACGCCGAACTGATGCAACAGCACCCGGATTTACACAACGCCATTCCGCTCTACCACATTTCGTCGTACCTTGGCATCCAGGGCCCGTCGCTGAGCCGGATTCGGAAACGGATGGCGGGGCATTGAGCGGAGTGAGGAGATCCACTTCGCAACCGGTTTTTCCGGAAAACTATACCTGTTGACCAACTAAACAATGGAGATTGCTCTGTGTCTTGGCTTGAGTTTTGTACTGCTTTGGCTGTTTAAACAACGGCGTGAAGCCACCCAGAAGCAATATCTTTTTGTGGGTATCGGTTTGCTTATGGTCTATCTGGTAGCTCGTTTGATAGGGTTTTAGAAGACCGTGGCCGAAAGTTGGGGTAGCTCTCACGAATATTCTCCGAAACCGGATACCCGTTTTCATCTACCGAAACCGCCGACTGGACAATCCAGGTTGTCAGACAAAGCCCAGCGGTGATCAGACAGAAAAGGAAGCCTGAAAGCCCGTAAAGGTGGTTGGAAATCAGGGCGATACATAGACTCAGGACAAGTAGTGCGGTGGTTGGCTTTCTCACGTTTTTGGTATTCGGTTTTGTTGTATTTGACGGAGGAGGCAACAACAAGTCACACGTTAAGCAGAGGGTGTGACAAAAAAATCAGGCGCTCATACGATCTTAACCTCGGTTAAAATTATTGATCGTCGTCGTGCGGACCTTTGTCTCGTTCAAATCGCTGAACGACAGACAAAAACACAACACGAAAACGATACGATCATGAAAGCCAGTACCACCAAAACCGTCCTGTTTATCACCGGAGCCTTTGTTGTCAACACCAGTTGGAAAGAATGGCAGGAATATTTTGAAAGCAAAGGGTACAAAACGTACGCACCAGCCTGGCCGTACAAAAACGGCACCGCGGCCGAACTCCGCAACCGCCAGCCGAACGACACCGATTTAGCCGCACTAACCTTAACGGAACTCGTTGATCACTACGCGAATTTTGCTAAAAATTTACCCGAAAAACCGATCATCATCGGCCACTCGCTGGGCGGTTTGGTCACGCAAATTCTGATCAACCGGGGCCTGGGCGTGGCCGGGGTGGCCATTCACCCGGTTCCTCCGTTGGGCGTATTTCCCTACGAATTTTCGTTCCTGAAAGCGGGGTGGAAAGCACTCGGATTGTTTACATCCCTGAAGAAGACGTATTTGATGTCGTTCAAAGACTGGCAGTACGCGTTTGTGAACGGCATGCCGCTGGACGAACAAAAAAAGGCGTACGAAGAAAATACCATTCCGGAATCCAAAACCGTCGCCCGGGGCGGATTGACCAGCGCGGCCAAAGTCGATTTTGCCAAGCCACACGCGCCGTTGCTGATTACATCCGGCGAGATCGATACTATCATCCCCGCTCACTTGAACTACCGGAACTACAAAGCGTATAAACCCAGTGGTTCGGTGCTCGATTACAAGGAATTTCCCGGCCGAAACCACTTTGTCCTGGGCCAGCCCACCTGGAAAGAAGACGCCGATTACATTTTCGACTGGCTCACCAGGCATTGACTGACCCACAAACCCGCAGGGTTTGACCGTAGATAACCCCGGGGTAACCCGGGGTTATCTACGGTCAAACCTGTCAGGCTCGGGGAGAGGAAGCTACGGGGATGGTGGTGGACTGCTCCGCCGGAATCACGCCCAACTCGCGGCCAATTTTGGTAAACGCGGCTACGGCTTTCCGGATGTGCTCCGGTTCGTGGCCGGCCGAAATCTGCACTCGAATCCGGGCTTTGCCTTTCGGCACCACCGGGTAGAAGAAGCCGATGACGTAAATACCTTCTGCGAGCAGCCGGGCCGCAAATTCCTGCGCGAGGGGCGCGTCGTACAGCATGATCGGCACAATCGGGTGTTCGCCCGGCAGAATATCGAAACCGGCGGTCGTCATGGCTTCCCGGAACTGCCGGGTGTTGGCTTCGAGCTTGTCGCGCAGGGTCGTCGACGATGCCAGAATCTCCAGCACTTTCAGCGATGCACCGACAATGGCCGGAGCCAGCGTATTCGAAAACAGGTAGGGCCGCGACCGTTGCCGCAGCAGGTCTACAATCTCTTTCCGGGCCGCCGTAAAACCGCCTGATGCGCCCCCGAGGGCTTTGCCGTAGGTGCCCGTAATGATGTCGATGCGCCCGAACACGTTGCGGTATTCCGGCGTTCCGCGACCGGTTTTGCCCAGAAAACCGCTGGCGTGGCATTCATCGACCATTACCATCGCGCCGTACTGGTCGGCGAGATCACAGATTTTATCGAGTTGGGCAATCGTGCCGTCCATCGAGAACGCGCCGTCGGTTACGATCAGCTTCCGCCGACTGCTCGCAGCCGCCTGCAACTGCGCTTCCAGATCGGCCATGTCGTTGTGTTTGTAGCGAAACCGTTTGGCTTTGCACAACCGAATGCCGTCGATGATCGACGCGTGGTTCAGTTCATCGGAAATGATGGCGTCTTCTTCGTTCAGCAGCGGCTCGAACACCCCGCCGTTGGCGTCGAACGCAGCCGCGTACAGAATGCAGTCTTCGGCCCCGACAAACTCGGCGGTTTTTCGTTCCAGTTCCTTGTGAATGTCTTGCGTACCGCAGATAAACCGCACCGACGACAGGCCAAAACCGTGGCTATCGAGCGTTTTGTGGGCGGCTTTGATCACTTCCGGGTGCGACGACAGGCCGAGGTAGTTGTTGGCACAGAAATTTAGCACCTCGCGGCCACCGTGGATGGCGATAACCGACGATTGGGGCGAGATAATAATCCGTTCGGATTTGTATAAACCGGCTTCCCGAATCGAATCGAGTTCCTGCTGGAGTTCTTCTTTGATCGTATACATACCGTTATTGGTTTGCCCCTAAATCCCCTGAAGGGGACTTTTGATCCGGATGTATCAAGTCCCCTTCAGGGGATTTAGGGGTAAGATTACGTTAATGCGTTGGAATCAGGGTGTGATAGACCGTCGAAAGCTGAGTGATCATTTCCTGCGTCATGCGCGGCAGATCAAATTCCGGTTTCCAGCCCCAGTCGTGCCGGGCAACGCTGTCGTCGATGGTTCGGGGCCAGGAATCGGCGATGGCTTGCCGGAAATCCGGTTTATACTGAACGGTAAACTCCGGAAAATACGCCTGAATGGAAGCCGTTAGTTCGGCAGGCGCGAAGCTCATCCCGGCCAGGTTGTACGAGGTTCGCACGCTGATGCGGTTTTCGGAGGCCTCCATCAGTTCGAGCGTCGCGCGCAGGGCGTCGTCCATGTACATCATCGGCAGCAGCGTGTCCGGGGCCAGAAAACACTCGAACGGTTGCCCCTGAACGGCCGCGTGAAAAATCGCCACGGCGTAATCGGTGGTGCCGCCCCCCGGCATCGACTGGTAGCTGATGATGCCCGGATACCGCAGCGAGCGCACGTCCAAGCCGTAGCGTTTGTGGTAGTACAACGACCAGTTTTCAGCGGCAACCTTGCTGATGCCGTACACCGTAGCCGGGTCGAGCGATGCGGTTTGGGGCGTTTCGAACTTGGGCGCGTGTTCACCGAAAGCAGCAATGGAGCTCGGAATAAATACTTTCCGAATCTGTTGCACGCGGGCAACTTCCAGGACATTGAGCAGCGTCTGCATGTTCAGGTTCCAGGCTCCGAGCGGATCGGTTTCCCCTTTGGCCGAGAGCACGGCCGCGAGGTGATAAATCTGGGTAACCCCGTAGCGACTGACCAGTTCGGCCAGTTCGTCGGCTTTTGTGGCGTCCAGTAATTCGAAAATTCCTTGCTCCGAGGGCGCGCGTCGCAGGTCGGCACCCACAACGGAATTCAGTCCGTATTGGGCCTGAAGGCGGGGGAGAAGAGCTGTACCGATCTGGCCGTTGGCCCCGATCACGAGAATGGTTTCGCGCTTCATCTTTTAGTGTGTTAGGAAGTGTAAACTTAACAACGCCAAAGCCGTTGCTGTTGCGGTGCAAATTTACAAATACCGCCTTTTTTAAGGTATAAGTTTAATAAATACGTTAATATTGTGGTATAGCTGGATTTTTAAAGATAAAATATCTGTGCAAGTTCTTTCCTGATCATCCCTTTTAGAAAAATTTTCGGCATGGAAGTACTCGATGAAACTGACAAGAAATTGCTGCGGCTTTTGCAGGAAGATGCGAAGCTGACCACCAAGGAGTTAGCCGCTCAACTGGGCCTGACGCTCTCGCCGGTGTACGAACGAATCAAGCGGCTGGAAACACTGGGCGTGATCCGGCAATATGTGGCGGTGTTGGATAAAAACTTACTGGGGCAACCCATCACGGCGTTTTGTCAGGTGTCGATGCGCTACCACGACAAGGCCTTTATCGACAAGTTTGAGGAGGAAATTAAAAAGCTGGAAGAGGTACAGGAATGCTACCACATGGCCGGACAGGTCGATTTTTTGCTAAAAATCCACATCAGCAGCCTTGACGGGTATCACAATTTCGTGAAATACAAACTTTCTGAAATCGAGAACATCGGTGTGTTGAACAGCACGTTTGTGCTGAAAGAAATCAAGCACAATCTGGGCTACGTCATTCATTGAGCGCCGATGCGGGGCAAGGTCCAGCCGTACCGAATCGCCAGCAGACGAATAAGGGTAATACTTCCGGCGGAGAGCAAAAAGTTGAGATTAGGGTCTAGTTTGAGTTGATTTCCAAGAAGATACAGCACAGCCCCGACGAGACAGGCGGTGGCATACACCTGTTTTTCGAAAATGAGCGGCAGGTCGTTCACCAGCGTGTCGCGCAGGACGCCCCCGAACAGCGCCGACATCAGGCCCAGCAAAACTGCAGCCCAGCCGTTGACGTGCAGGCTCAGGGCTTTCTGCAAGCCAAAAATGGTGTAAATCCCGATCCCGAGCGTGTCGAAGAAGAGCAGCGGTCGGCGGAGTTGCCCAAACCACCAGCGTCGCCCGGCAATGGCGATGCCCACTCCAACCAGAATGACGATGAGGTAATTCGGGTCCCGGATCCAGAAAACGGGATGAGCGCCCAGGATCACATCCCGCGTCGTTCCCCCGCCGACGGCCGTCAGAAAGCCGATGAACGAAACCCCGAACAGGTCGTGGTACATCTTTTTGCTGAGGGCCGACAACGCGCCCGAAATGGCAAACACAGTGGTTCCGATTAAGTCGAGGAGATACCAATTGCTCATGACTCAAAGGAACTACTTTTTTGCCAGTTGAACTGAAAATTCTCTAGCTTCGCACTATTCCGACCCTTTCTGCCATGCTTCGTTCTGGTTTTTTCTTCCTTTTGCTTCTCGTCAATTTGCTGACGTTATCCGGTGAAACCGTTTGGCAAACCGGTCCGATTACCGAAACGACGGTTTTTCAGAACGGCGACAACGGCTACCAATGCTACCGGATTCCGGCCATTGTAAAATCCCCGGACGGCCATTTGCTGGCTTTTGCGGAAGGTCGCCGGAAGGATTGCGACGACTTTGGCGACATTGATCTGGTGCTTCGCGTGAGCACGGACAACGGCCGGACGTGGGGGCCGCTTCGCGTCGTGGTCGACAACGGGAATGCACAGGCCGGGAATCCTGCGCCGGTTTTCGACCTTACCGATCCGGCTTTTCGGCGTGGACGGTTTTTTCTGATTTACAACACAGGGATTACGTCGGAAAATAACGTGCGGAAAGGGGAGGCTGTTCGGGAAGTCTGGTACAAAACCAGCGCCGACGCGGGCCAGACCTGGTCGGAAGCCGTCAACATTACGGCGCAGGTTTCCCGCCCGAACCAACCGGCTGCCAATCCGGCGTATGCGTTTCCGGAAGACTGGCGCTCGTACGCCAACACGCCGGGCCACGCGCTGCAACTACAGAAAGGCCGGTACCGGGGACGGCTTTTTGTACCGGCCAATCATTCGGCCGGGCCACCGCAGCCGCAGTTCCGCGATTACCGGGCGCACGGTTTTTACTCGGATGATCACGGGAAAACCTGGAAAATCAGCCTGAACATCGACTATCCCGGCAGCAACGAAAGTACGGCCGTGGAAACGTCCGACGGAAATCTGTTGATGAACAGCCGCAACCAGTCGGGGGATGTGAAAAACCGGCTGCTGTCGGTTTCAAAAACCGGGGGAGAAAGCTGGGAGCCCGTGCGGATTGCCCACGATTTACCCGACCCGGTTTGTCAGGGAAGCCTGATCGAGTACCAGCCGCGCCGGGGTCAGCGCGTTCTGTTGTTCTCGAATCCGAACAGCCAGACCAGCCGGACAAACCTGACGGTTCGGGTGAGTACCGACGACGGTAAAAGCTGGTCGGCCGGGAAGACCATTCACAGTGGGCCGTCCGCGTATTCCGATCTGGTGGTTCAGCAGGATCGAAAAATTGGTGTTTTGTACGAGAAAGACGGCTATGCGAAAATTGTCTATGCACAGTTTACATATGAGTGGCTGGTGAAGTAGGTTCGCTTCTTACGCCGACGGATCGGTTTCGGGGTTTAGCCAGACCACTTTCTGCTCGGGCTGGTGCGGTTTTCCGATGATGTCGCGGTACAGATCGGGCCGACGCGCCTGTTTGTAGCGATACCCACCCGCCATCGTCAGTTTTTCGGGCGTGCAGAGCGCAATAGCAACGTCGTTGTCGAGCTTCCGGCATTCGGCCAGGATGTCGCCAAACGGGTCGAGAATCATTGAGCAGCCGTTTTTGAGCTGGTCGTCGTCCATGCCGATGGGATTCGAGAACACCACGTAAATCCCGTTGTCGTAGGCGCGGGCCGGAAGCCACTTCATGAGCCAGGCGCGTCCTTTCAGCCCATCAAATTCGATGCGCAGCGAGGTCGGGTCATTTTCCCGGTTTTTCCAAAGCGCCGGATCGACGAAGCCCGCGCCGGGTCGAGGGCGTACACATCGTGACGTGCGGCATGAAAATGATGTCGGCACCGAGCAGCGTCGTAGCCCGGACGTTTTCGATGACGTTGTTATCGTAGCAAATCAGAATGCCGCATTTCCAGCCCTTAATCTCAAACACCACGTACTGATCGCCCGGCAGCAGGTGCGGATTAATGAACGGATGCAGCTTGCGGTATTTGGCCACCAGACCGTTTTCGTCTACGCACACATACGCCTTGAACAGGCGGTCCTGCTCGTCTTTTTCGAATAAACCAGCCAGCACCACGATGCGGTTTTCGCGGGCAATGTCCGTCAGAACCCGGATGCTATCGCCGTCCGGAATGCGCTCGGCCAGGTCGAGCATCTGCTCGCGGGAGAGGTGCCGGGCGTGGGTGTAGCCCGTAATCGAGCATTCGTGGAAGGCAATAACCTCGGCACCCTGTTGGGACGCCTGGGCGGCAAGCTGTCGGATTATTGAAAGGTTATACGCTTTATCACCGTTGTGGTGTTCAAACTGGGCGGTAGCAATGCGAAGCGGTTCCATTTGGCAAAAGTACGGACAGAAACCGGTTCGGTAAATTTTTCGCCCACTGAATAATCATTGCTTTAGTTAGCCCCCAACCCCCTGAAGGACGGTCGGCCGCTGCCGGGCTTTTGAAATCCAGATGTTTCAGCCCGGCAGCGGCCGACCGTCCTTCAGGGGGTTGGGGGTGAAAATCCTATTAACCTATTGCCGGGCCGCTTCCACCACCATTTTCTGTTGCAACCAGGCCAGGTTAAACCGGTAATGAATGCTGCTGCTGATGAGGTGAATCAGGTTGTCGGGCGTTTGCGTCAGGGCCAGATAACCGCGCGGTTCGGCGTGGGTCGCGTCCATTTCGAACGCGCCGGTCCAGGCTCCGCCGTTCAGGTACCGGTATTGCCCGTCGGTCAGCAGCTTTTTGACTGGCCAGGTTTTGCCCTCGTCGAACGACAGGGCCGCGTACATCCCGTAGCCTTTGAACGAATTGCCTTTGGCGTCGGTAAACAGCATGCCTTTTTTCGTTTCGTCCGGTTCTTCGGGGTGGTGCGTAAAACCGATCAGCATCAGCGGGCCTTCGTTTAATCGGTAAAAAATCAGCCGCTGCCCGCCCGCAATCGGGGGAAATTCAGAAGGTGAATACGTCCAGGTTTGGCCCATATCCCGCGACAGGCTCATCGGCATCCGGGGTTTTCCGTCCGGCCCCGGGAGGTTATCGCTCCGGCCAAACGCCAGCAAACTGCCGTCTTTCAACTGGGCAACCCCCGCGTGAATCCCGGCAATCAACCCGCCCGACGCCCCGGTTTTGTAGTCCGGTTTGGCCGGGTCGGTGTACGGCGCGACCCAGGTTTTGCCGCCATCCTTGCTGACGTGTACCGCCGTGCCGCCCGACGAGCTGGGGTCGGCGTCGCAAGCCTGCACCAGCCAGCCTTCTTTGGATTTAAACATCCCGGCAATCACCTGATGGCGCTTTTCGTGTTCGGGAGCCACCAGCAGCGGGGCCGACCAGGTGGCGCCGTTGTCGCGGCTGGTGCGGAGAGCCATCGCCAGATTCTGCCAGTCGCCACTGGCTTCGACGCCGTTCATGTGGTAAATCGTGCCCGTGCCGTCGTGGAAAATTGAACTCCCGGTCATGTTCCGGTCCGGCACTTTAAAGAACTCGGACGGAGCGTCCCAGCGGGTTTGCCCGGCCCGTAAGCGACTGGCGACGACGGTCATCTCGCGCCCGGCTTCTTTTTCCGTCGAAAACCAGATCGCGAGCAAATCGCCGTTGGGGCACCAGGTGAGGGCCGGCTGGTGGTTGTGCGAATAAAACGGAACGCCCGCGTCGCAGGCCGGTTTGTTGACGTAGCGGATCGGTTCCAGAAAAACCGGTTGTGAGGCCGAGACGGTTTTCCAGGCAAACGGTTTTTGCGAAACGTTTTGTGCAAAGGCCTTAGGCGGAATGGCGGGGAGCGGTTGCGTCGCCGGTTTTTCGGCCTGCACCACCCGGAAACCGACCAGCCAGTGCTTATCCTCCGGAATCATGCCGAGCCGGTTGGTGGTACGCAGGTACTGCACCGGCGTCCCGTGGCTGCCTCCGCGTGTGACGCGAAAGAGGCCCGAAGCCCGGCCGACCGGATCGCGCTGCTCCCCGGCTTCGTAGGGGCCGTACCAGTCGGAGCACCATTCTTCCACGTTGCCGTGCATCTCCTGCAAGCCCCACGGGTTGGCGGGTGTCTGGCCAACTTTTAGCGAAACAACAACGGGGGTACGGTCGGTTTTCTGGCTTTTCTGATAGTTTGCGGGCAAAAACCGACCCGTCGAAAAGGGCGTCACGGTGCCCGCGTGGCAAGCATATTCCCACTCGGCTTCGGTCGGGAGCCGGTACGGTTTTCCTTCTTTTTTGCTCAGCCACTCGCAGAAGGCGACGGCTTCCGGGTAGCTCACGAAGATCACGGCTTCGTCGTCGTCTTTCGAAAAACCGGCTTTGCTCCGCAGCTTTTTGTGTTCGGGATCGAAGGCTTCGTACTGAGCGTTGGTCACTTCCGTGATAGCCATCCGAAACGGCTTCGAAATCGTCACGCGGTGAACCGGCGCTTCGTCATAATCTTCGCCTTCGCCCTCCGAACCCATGTAAAACCGGCCCGCCGGAACCGTCACGAGCTTCATGCCCAGCGAGTTGGTTTCCTGCGCGAAGGCGGTTGCGGATAGCAGAAAGGATAACAGGAAGGTGTATTTCATAGCACTGTATGGGTTGGACTGGAACGCGGATTGAACGGATGAAACGGATTTACACGGATCTTTATCCGTTTTGATCCGTTTCATCCGTTCAATCCGCGTTCCTATTTTCTCTTACTCCACCAATTTTTCCACCAACACCGGCTCGATGCCCAGCGACGCCTGAAGCTCGTTGGCGGTTTCGATCAGGGCGTCCATCTCGCGTTGTAACTCAGCCGTCAGCGGACCAACCTCCCGGCGGGTGTAGAGCGAAATCGGCAAACCGCGTTTTTGCAGGGTGTATTTGGCAATGGTGGGATAGGCTGAATGGACAAGATCCATGCAATCGACGAAAAACTGCTGCACCCGGTCGATGTCTGATTGCCGGGCGGTGTTGTTGAAATTGTCGCACAACCAGACGATCAGTTCCGGAAATTCGTTGCCCTGAATGCACGACAGCCCGGCGGCTCCGGCCCGCAGCGATGACACCGCGTTGACCATGTAGGCGTCGTACAGCCCGAACCGGTAATCGGCTCCGGCGGCAATCCGGCGGGCGACTTCGGCATCGTCCAGACAAGTGTCTTTGTGGTAAATCAACCGGCCGGTGGGCAGCAGATCGTTCAGAATGTCGGCGCTGATCAGCCGTTTGTACGGCACGGGGCACTCGTAAAAACCGAGCGGAATGTCGTCAGTCCGGTCGATCAACTCGTGCATCCGTTCGAGAAAAACCGCATCGGATTCGTCTTCGTCGGCGATCAGGCTCGTAATGACGATCACGGCCTGAATGCCGGTTTCGTAGATGCGCTTGACAAACTCCGCCTGCCGGGCAATCGGCCCGCCGAAGGTGCCCGTCGCCACGACCGGCACGCGTCCCGCCGTCTGCTCGACCACAAACCGCGTGATTTCCAGCCGTTCATCTTCCGTCAGCTCGTACATCTCGCTGGATAAACAGTTGGCAAACAGGCCTGTAGCTCCGATTTCCAGGTAAAAGTCGACCAACTGGGCGAGCGCGGGGTAATCAACGGCACCGGTTTCCTGAAACGGTGTAAGCATGACGGGGATGAACCCACGGGGTAACGATTCGACGGAGGAAGAAGGCATGGTGAGTGAAAGAGTTGGAAATGTAGAGAAGGGTTGTTACACAGGGTTAATCAGAGACTCTGATAACCTCTGATGTCCTCTGATCAACTCTGTGTAACAACTTAAAAGTAAGGGTTTAGGAATAAGCTATACGTTGAGAACAGAATTTTCAGGATTGGAGGATGGCACCGGTTTGTTGCCGCGCAGTTTGGTCAGCAGCAGGCCGACCAGGAAGATCGTCAGCGTTCCGACGACCATAATCATGTTCTGGTGCAGGGTGCTGCGGACAAACGCGTACTCGTCCGGAATCTGGGGTGAAAACGTCATCCAGACAATCACCACGATGCCGACAATTGTCGCGGTCAGCGCTTCGGTGTTGCGGGTTTGCCGCGAGATAATGCCGAGCAAAAACAAGCCCAGCATCCCGCCCGCAAAAATCCCGGACAGCATCCACCAGATATCGAGCACACTTTTGACGCCGATCATGGCAATGCCGGTCGTCATGCCGAGCACGCCGAAAACCGTGGTGGCGATGTACAGCAACCGCAGCGATTGACCGCCCGACAGGTTGGGGTTCAGGTACCGTTGGTAAATGTCGACCGAGAAAACCGTGGCCGACGCATTCATGCTCGAACTGATGGTGCTCATGGCTGCCGACAGAATGGCCGCGACGATCAACCCGACCAGCCCCGCCGGAACCTTGTTGACCATGAAATGCGGCATCACCTTGTCGCCAAATTCGGCGGGTGTCAGCGTGTTGGCGAGTTGCCGAATGGCCTCTGGACTGCCGTTGGGCAGGCGTTCTCCGGCCACCTGCATCCGGACCGCGTCGAGCATTTCGGGGTTGGTCTGGTAATAGGCGTACAGGCACGAACCGAGCATGAAAAACATCAGGGAAACCGGCACGTAGAGGTACACACAGAGCCAGATCGATCGCGCGGCTTCTTTGATGGAGGTCGTGGTGTGGTAGCGCTGGACGTAATTCTGGTCCATGCCGAAGTTGTTCAGGTTCATGAAGAAACCGTAGAGCAACACCACCCAGAACGTTGCCTGGGTGAAATCCGGCGCGTAACTGCCCAGGCTGAATTTGTCGTCGGCCTTCCCGATGTCGACGATCTTGCCCACCCCGCCCGGCATGCCGTCGACCACCAGCCAGAGGATAATCAGCGCCCCGGCGGTTTTGATCACGCCCTGGACCACCTCCGTCCAGATAACGGCTTCCATGCCCCCCATGACGGTGTAAAAAATGATGCAAAGCCCGACCACAACCATAATCGTCGCCATCGGGTAACCGGTTAACGCTTGCAAACTTAGCGCAATGCCGAAGAAAATGGACCCCATGCGGGCTAGTTGCGTCAGCAGAAAACAGACCACGGCATAAGTCCGAGCCCAGGCCCCGAACCGGTGTTCGAGGTGGGTGTAGGCCGATACTTCGCCGGTGGTGCGGTAAAACGGAATGAAAAACCGGGCTGCTACCCAGGCCGAGAGCGGCATTGCCAGGCTGAACACGAACGAGTTCCAGTTGCTGCCGAACGCCTTGCCCGGTACGCCCAGGAAGGTGTTGCTGCTCAGGAATGTCGCGTAAATCGACATGCCGATGGCCCAGCCCGGAATCCTGCCCGATGCCTTCGTAAACTGGTCGGCGCTTTTGTTGTTGCGTGAAAAATACACGCCAACAGCAACCATCCCGATCAGATAGGCAACGATTACGAGCAAATCAATCACGGGCAGGCTTTTCATCGGCGTCGCAAAAGGGTCGGGTTTAGGAGATAGTCAGGTACGCTAAATTATCAGAATATTTTTTTTCGTCTTCTTCAAAAACCGTAGTACTTTTCGAGTATACTACCGTAGTTTTATCACTGGGCGAGTAAATTATTTGATTTTACTGGCAAAACTAGTAGATAAAGGGACTGCTGTTTTGTGTAGACTTTCCCAATTTATGTACAAATTTACCATATCCATTTTGGTAAACGAATGAAGCCGCATTTTCATAAAGTACCCGTCAACGCTCAGGATTCGTTCAGCGTCCGGCACGACATCAAGCCCAACTTCGGGAACCTCTGGCATTACCACCCCGAACTGGAGTTGCACTACGTCATTCGGGGAGAGGGCGTGCGGTTTATCGGCGATAACGTCAGCAACTTTTCGGCCGGGGAAATTTTGCTGGTGGGCGAAAATCTACCGCATACCTGGCGGTGCAACGAAGCCTTTTTCCAGGACGAACCCGACATGCAGGTCGAAGCCATTCTGATGCAGTTCCGGCCCGATTGCCTGGGCCGCGATTTCCTGAACCTGGCCGAAACCCAGCCCATCCGGCGGCTCTACGAACGGGCGCTACGCGGTTTGTTGATCAAGGGCGAAACGAATAATAAAGTGGCCGAATTACTGTACAGCGCCGTCGAAGCCCGGCCGTTGCAGCGGTTGATCGTGCTGCTGTCGATTCTGGAACTGCTGTCGCAATCCGATGAACTAGAGACGATTACATCGGAGCGGGTGTTCTACCAATCGAACGAACTGGAGACGGTTCGGCTCAACAAGGTGTGCAGCTACACGCTGTCGAACTACGCCAAAGAGATTACGCTGGAGGAGATTGCGTCGGTCGCCAACCTGAGTGTGACCTCGTTTTGCCGGTATTTCAAACTCATGACGCACAAGACCTACCACGAGTTTCTGACCGAAATCCGGATCAGTCACGCCTGCCGGGCGCTGGTCGAAAACAAGCTGAGCGCCGAGGTGATCTGTTCGGAAAGCGGCTTCAACAACCTCTCAAACTTCTACCGCCATTTCAAGCGTGTCAAAGGCGTCACGCCACTCGAATACAAGCGAAATTATTTGCAGTGAGACGGTTTACAGGTTTCAGTTTTCTGCGAAAATGCAGCCGCTGAGGTTCCCAGCTTGTTAACTCCTGCAACCATAAACTGAAAACCGTATACCGAAAACTGAAAACCGAAAACCCATGAACGCCCGGATCGGCTGGCTCCTGCTCGGTGCGGGTTTACAAACCTGCGCTCCCAAACCACACCTGACTATGAATTTTACCGAACGACAGCTTACGTTTGATGCCAAAGGCCACACCATCCACAACGCCCAGGCTTTCTCGCCGAACGACGAATGGCTCGTTTACGACACCCGTAACGTGGATACGGGCATCGGCAGCACGGGTTCTATTGAGATGGTAAGCGTCAAAACCGGCGAAATCCGGTTGTTGTACCAGACTGAGAACCAGACGGAGTTTGGGCCGGGCGTGGGCGCGGCAACGTTTTCGCCTACTCAAAACCGGGTGCTGTTCATTCACGGCATCCGGAACGCCAACCAACAGAAACCGTACGATTTTGCCCGGCGGACGGGCGTTGCCATCGACACTGACCAGCCCGGAAAACCGGTTTTTCTCGACGCCCGCGACGTGACGCCACCGTTTACGCCTGGCGCACTACGGGGCGGTACGCACGCCCACGGCTGGAGCGCCGACGGCCAGTGGATCAGCTTTACGTACAACGATTACGTGCTCGACCGGTTGAGCAAAACGAATCCGGCCGTCAGGGATCTGCGCGTGGTGGGCGTCATGGCACCGTTCGGAAAGGTGGCCGTGGCCGACGATGGTTCGCGGGAGAATAATTCGGGCGAGTTGTTTTCGGTGGTTGTCACGCGCGTCACTGAGTCGCCAAAACCGGGCAGCGACGAGATCGACAAGGCGTTCGATGAAGGCTGGATTGGCACCCACGGCTACCGAAAACCGGACGGAAACTGGCAAAACCGGGCGCTGGCGTTTCAGGGCAATGTCCGGAAACCGGATGGCAAAACCGTCGCCGAACTTTTCGTGGCCGACTTGCCCGACAACCTAACGCAAGCCGTTGACGGTCAGCCGCTGGAAGGGACTGAAACCGGGCGTGCTAACCCGCCGAAAGGCGTGCAGCAACGCCGGATCACATTCACCGAACACGGCGCGGAAGGCCCGCGCCACTGGCTCCGAACCACGCCCGACGGCGCGCTGATCGGTTTTCTGGCGAAAGACAAAACCGGAACCGTGCAACTCTTCGGCGTCTCGCCCAACGGCGGAGCGATTCGCCAACTGACCCGCCAGCCGTTTTCGATTCAGACCACGTTCAACTTCAGCCCCGACGGCCGGTGGGTGGCCTATGCCGCTGACAACAGCGTGTTCGTGACCGAAGTAGCCACGGGCGTGTTCAAACGCCTGACACCCCGCGCATCGGACGACGCCCAACCCCGCAACGGCATCGTCTGGTCGAACCGGGGCGACAAAATCGCGTATAATCGGTACGTTTCGACGGAGCAGGGGCGGTTTTTACAGTTGTTCGTGCTGGAGCGGGTGCGGTGAGGAGGGTTTTAGCGATTATAACCCCACAAACTCTTCAAAGTTATTCGGGTGAATAACTGCCGTTTGAGCAAGGTGGTATGTCTCCGTAAAGGTTTTGGGGAACCGAGCTTTGGCGTTGGGATTCCATTTGAACTCCCAGGCCCGCAAAGCGCCGTCCTTTTCTTCGAGGTAGTCGATCTCCTGCTGCTGATGGGTGCGCCAGAAGTACGGTTTTGCCCAAATCTGGTGGTAGTGCAACACTTTTTGCCGTTCGCTGATCAGAAAATTTTCCCACAACGCTCCGACATCGTTTCGCAGACCGAGCGGTTTGAAATCCGCCAGAATGGCGTTGCGAATCCCGTTGTCGTAGAAATAAACTTTGCGGCTGCTGCTAATTTCGGTGCGCAGGTTTCGGCTGTACGGCTGGAGCCGAAAAACCACAAAGGCTTTTTCCAGTAAGCCAATGTAGGATTCGACCGTGGCCCGGTCGACCTGAAGCGTGCGGGCCAGTTCGTTGTAAGACACTTCGGAGCCGAGTTGCAAGGCCAGAGCCACGAGAAGTTTTTCCAGCAATTCTGGCCGCCGAATGCCACCAAACGTCAGCAGATCTTTGTAGAGGTAGCTACTGCTGAGTTGCTGCAACACGGCGCGTTCGTCGCCGAGGCTGGTGACGACCTCCGGATAAAAACCGTACAGAAGGCGGATTTCCAGTTGTCGGCGGGCGTCCAGGAAGCCGACACGACCCACCAACTCCTGCCAGGCAATCGGAAAAAGCCGAAACTCCCACTTTCGACCCGTCAGGGGTTCGTTGATCTCATTCGCCAAATCGAATGACGAGGAGCCACTGACCAGCAACCGAACCTCGGGAAGCTGATCGGTCAGGAGTTTGAGCGTCAGGCCGATGTTCGGAACGCGTTGGGCTTCGTCGATGAAAACAATCCGGTTTGATCCGATGATCTGGCGGAGCCGGGTGAGGTTTGCATTTTCCAGTTGGGTCCGAACATCAGTTTCGTCGGCATTGAGCAACAGATAAGCGCCCTGCTCCTCGCACAGCTTGCGCAGGAGGGTTGTTTTGCCGACCTGACGCGGCCCCATGACGACCAGCGCCTTCCCGGAATCCCAGCGAGTCCGCAGTTGCGCTTCCAAAAGACGAGGGATCATTACTTAATCTGTCGATTACAATCGACAAATTAAGTAAAAATTTGCGATTGTAATCGATAAATATAAAAAAGGCTACTGCTTAACACGAATGACTAAGGCTTTTTAAGCAATAGCACTAAATCTACAGCATTGTCTGGTTGAATCGGGGCGACACAATTGCCTACAACCGTTCGACGGAGAAGGGGCGATTCACGAGCCGGCCAGGACACAAATCGCTGCTTTTTGTTGTTGTGGATTTGTTTTAGAGACCGAATCAGCCATGCAGGAAACCAAAGGATTACTCGATCAGATCAAGCACCACGAGCAGTTGCCCATTCTGGTGAACGAAAATTGTGCCGTCGCACTCCCGGAGAAGGTGTGGAAAAAGCTGCTTCAACCCCATAAACTGGCCTATTATTATTTCGTGTTTGTGGACCAGGGCGTAGAAACCGTTAAGGTCGACTTGCAGGACATTACCCTTTCCGATGGCCAGGTCGTTTTTGGGGTGCCCAATCAAATCTTCACTCCTTCTCCCCAAAAAGCGACGAAGCAGTATAAAATTTCGTTCGATGAGAACACGCTGGCGATGCTTCCGCAGACATACCCTTTTCTGGTCAATCCGTTTCATGCCAACACCATCACGTTTGATTCGGACGCCAAACAGCGGGTAAAAGCGGTGCTGTCCATCTTGTTTCAACTGCTGCATTCGCCCGGAAAGCAGACGAAGGTGCCCATCATTCTGGCGCATTTGAACGCGCTATTAACCGAGTTTAACAGTGCTTATTTCGAGCAGCGTGATCAGACGAGCCCCTCAAATCCGAAGCTGGCAAAATATATTGCCTTTAAGTTGGCGGTGGAAACCCATCTGACCGAACAGCACGATGTCCACGCCATTGCCGAAGAACTGGCCATGACGCCGGGTAGTCTTTATGGTCTTGTCAAAGAGTTTTCGGGCCTTTCGCCCAAAGAATGGATCACCAACCGGCTGATGCAGGAAGCCCAGCGAAAGCTCCAGTATGCGCCCCTTTCGGTGAAGGAGCTGGCGTACGAGCTGGGCTTTAATGACCCTAATTATTTTTCACGACTCTTCAAAAAGCGTACCGGCAAGAACATCAGCGCCTTTCTGGCCGACCGACACGGTTTGTCCAGCAATTGAGCGGATTTGTCCAGATCGACTGGTTGAGGACGAGCTACTTTTGCCTCGTTCATTTAAACCAGTCATCCAAATGAAATCAGCACTTGTAACCGGGGCCAACAAAGGCATTGGCCTGGAAGTCGTCAGACAACTCGCACAAAGCGGATTTTTCGTTTACATGGGCAGCCGCAGTCTGGAGCGGGGTTTGGCCGCCGTAGCAAAGCTCAAAGCCGAGGGGCTGAGCACGATTGAAGTCATCCAACTGGACGTCACGGATCCGGCGTCCATCGAGGCCGCCCGCCGGGCAATCGGCGAAAAAACAACGGTTTTGGATGTACTCGTCAACAATGCCGGGATTTCGGGCGCATTTCAGCAATCGGCCCTCGAAACAACGATCGATGAATTCAGAACCGTTTATGAAACCAATGTGTTCGGCGTGGTCGGGGTGACACAGGCGTTTATCGATTTGCTGAAACCCTCACCGGCCCCCCGGATCGTGAATGTGAGCACCAGCATGGCTTCCCTTACCCTGGCCGCTGACCTGGACAACCCGAATTACCCCACCCGGTTTGTGGCATATCAGTCGTCGAAGGCCGCCCTGAATATGTACACGGTCAATCTGGCCTACGAGCTTCGGGTTACGCCTTTCAAAGTAAACGCGGTTTGCCCCGGATACACCCAAACCGATTTCACCAACCACCAGGGTACCAGCACGGTCGAAGAGGCCGGGCAACGGATCAGCAAGTACGCGCTGATTGGCCCGGATGGACCCACCGGAAAATTTTTCAGTGAGGAATACTTTCCCGAACCGGGCAGTCTGCCCTGGTGACCCGACCATTCGGAGGGACGGGCCCAACACTTAGCGGATTAATTTACTTCACCGGCACCCAAATCTCTTCTTCCGAGCTCGGATCGTTGTTTTTGTACTTCTCGCCCAGGACCTCAAAATGCGGGCGGTGGTCGAGAGCGTACGCCGAGTTCGGGAGCCAGGTGCCGAAAATGTAGTGGAAGGTTGCGGCAAACGCATTAGCTAAACCCTGGTAGTGAAAAACCGCATATAACCCGCGGGGCAGCGTGAAGGCTTCCATGCCGTCAGGAATTGTTTCAAAATCACCCACTTCCACCAGCGCCCATTTTTCAAACCCGGTCGTCGGGCCGAAATCGGCGTAGGTCAGCGGTTGGTCGTAGACCTGCAACGAGATCAAATCGCGCGTCACCGGGTTGGGAATCTCTTTCCGGCGGGGCATGAAGTTGCGCCACAGTTCGCCGGTTCGGTCGTTGGCCAGCGACATCCGAAGGTGTTGGCCAACCAGTTTCGTTTCAGGTAGCGTTTCAAGGCGGGGTGTCATGCGGTTTGGCAAGGGTGAGTCCTTATGACCTGGCGAGTTTGTCACCGTTTGCGTTTTTGTTCCCACCAGCCTTTTTTGACCTCTATGGCTAATTCGTCTACTTGCTCCTGAGTGGCTTTCGAGGCAGACGCTGTATACGTTAAATAGTCTACCAGTCGCTGTAACCCCGTGACATCGACCGAAGCGGGCAGGCGAATGATGACCTCGTTTGGAGTTCGCTCAATTAACATAGGGTATATTTTTTACTAAAGATACGAGAATTCTGCGAACGGCTGTTCTTTGAACGAAATAGCTTACGGCCGGGCGTGGCGCATTTCCAGCCCCACCGACGAGCGGGGTTTGAAACCGGTCCAGGGCGCGTCGTTGGCGTTCTCCGGTACATCCAGGTACTTTCCGTAGTCCAGCCCTTTCAGGTGAATGCCCAGAAAAGCCGTGACGAAATGCTGGTTGATGTTGTTGATCCGGCGTTCGTTCCAGGCGGGTTCGGCAAAGTGCTGGTAGTCATCCGGAAAACCGGGTTTCAGGGTGGCGGCCGGGGGCGGGTTCGGAGCCACGTTGTGCCGGGCGTTGATGTAGGTCAGCAAATACCGGTCGGCGTTGACGGCCCCGTCGTAAATGGCTTTAATGCCTTTTTCGTAGCCCGAAATATCGTCTTTGCTCCCCGCCACGAACAGCAGTGGGCGGGTCAGGCCCCGGAGTCCGTCGGCGTCCCAGACGCCCCGTTCCATGCCCCAGGGCGCGAAGGCTACCACGGCTTTAATGCGCGGGTCCTGCGAAGCTTTGTAGTCGGGTGCGCTGGTGGTCCGGGCTTGCAGGGCCGTGCTGCCGTTGGTCAACTGGCTAAAAAACTGGACGGCCTGGGCGCTGTAACCGGCACCCACCACGTTGAGCGCCCCGTAACCGCCCATCGAGTAACCGATCAGACCGGTTTTGTCCGTATTGACCAGCCCCGCCAGGAAGCTTTTCGCGGTTTTGGCGCTCAGCCGGGTGATTTCATTCAACACAAACAGGTCGTCGAGCGAGCGGTTGAGCAGGGTGCTCGGAAAACCGCCCAGGTCGCGGTAGGTCGATTCGGTATGATCAATCGCCACCACCACGTAGCCTTTCGACGCCAGATTCTCGGTCAGGTAAGTCAGCAGCAGCCGCGAGCCGGGGTAGCCGTGCGACACGATGACGAGCGGATAGGCACCCTCCCGGCGGTCGGGTTCGGCATCGCGCCGGGCGCGGCCCCCGAACGTAAACGGCACCAGCGGCCGTTTGGGGTCGTTGGCGCGGCCGAGTACTTCCTCGTAGGTGACGAGTTGCAGCTGGCTGGCCGGAACCTGGGCCGGATACCAGATTTCCAGCGTCAGCGGCCGGTCGTACAGCGGACTTTTCCCGTCTTTGGTGTGCAACACATCAAGCTGGCCCGTGTGGACCACTTTCAGCGTTCGCACCCCCACGGCAAACGAGCCCCGGGGAGCCAGCTCGGGGGCGTCGGGCAGCGGGTCGCCGGGGAGAAAGGTGTCAGCAGTGGATTGGGCCTGAGCCAGAAAGGCGATGGCTACGAAAAAAAAGGTCAGGACGGTTTTCAAGGGAATAGGCGCAGAAGTTGGTCAGGAGTAAGTGATTACTTGGAAAGGCGGTTTTCCTTTTCTCGTAAATACGCCTGAATTTGCGGCAATGTCATACCGGCAATGTCTTTGGAGATCTTTTCTTTGATGGCTCGAAAGGTTTTAACCGTGTCGAATTCTTTCTCGTTAGCTTTCTGTTTCGTCTTCATAATCCACAATATCTTTAGGAGAACGTATTTCCAGCGTTGAATAGCCCTGACGTAAATTTACCGAATTATAGCCGCGTATCCGATAAATGTTCACGATGTGTTTGAAGTTCCAGCTAACCAGCAAATCGGCTTTGTGGATAGTAGCCAGAGCTATGTGAATACAATCATCGAAACTAGTCTCACCCACCACTTTTTCAGCAATGTACTGTCTCGCCAGCCCCAGACTTTCATCCGATATGTGAACAAATTCCAGGTGGTCAGTTGGTAAGGTTTTTATGAAATCCTGAACTCGCTGAGGAGCGTAGTGAAGCTCACCCAAGGTTAAGTCTGAATACATGCAGGTAATGGCTCCCAACCGCACTTTTTCAAAAAGTTGGAGAGAAAGTTCGTCAAATTCACTATCGTAAACACCGCCAAAAACCGAGGTGTCAAAGTAAAAGCGTTGTTTCATGATACAAACTTAGGAAAAGTACGATGGTTTGTTAACCCTGCCGAGGGGTAATCGTTGCGATAAATCCCGTACTTTAGCATCCCGAAAAATCCCTGCGATGTACACGCTTTACGCCATCCCCAATTGCGATACCGTCAAAAAAGCCCGCGTCTGGCTGGCGGCCAACGGTGTTGACTACCAGTTTCATGATTACAAAAAACAGGGCATTGACCGGCCCACGATCGAGCGCTGGCTGACCCAAAAACCTTGGGAAGACCTTGTCAACCGCGCCGGAACCACCTGGCGGCAACTGCCCGAAACCGACCGGCCCACGCAGACCGACGACGCCATCGCCCTCATGCTGGCCAACCCGTCGGTGATTCGGCGACCGCTGATCGAAAGCGAGGGGAAAATAATTGCGCTCGGATTTAAACCGGATGACTACCAAACGGTGTTCTCCCACTGAGCATATGGATTGAAAACCGGTATGAGCAAACGCACGCTGGATTCGCCGGAAGCCATCCGGTTTTTGGTGGATTCGTTTTATGATAAAGTTCGGGCCGACGACCTGATCGGCCCGGTTTTTACCGACGTTGCCCGGGTCGACTGGGCCCAACACCTGCCCAAGATGTACGCCTTCTGGGAGAACATCATTCTGGGTAACAACGCCTACCAGGGCCACCCGTTCCGGCCGCATTTGATCGTCAATCAGCAGCATACGCTGACCCTCGACCATTTTGAGCGGTGGCTGCAACTATTCACGGCCACGCTGGCCGAACACTTCGAAGGCAAAAATGCCGAGTTGGTCCGCCAGCGGGCTACGCAGATTGCCCTGGTCTGGAACAACAAACTGGAGTACATCAACAACGACTCGGACATGGGCTGATGACGCTTGCGCTGATTTTGCCGAACCCCCGGTTTTTCGGTACCTTTCTGGTGATTTAAAACATGCTATGGCCGCAAAAACGCTTCTGCGCCGGGTTGGCACCGGGGTAGGTTACTTCCTCATCTATGTCGTTGCGGTGTATGCGCTGACGTACTTTCTCCCGAACTATACCCCCGGTTTTCTCCGCGACAAACCGCTGGACAACGGATTCTGGCGGGCGGTTTTCTTCACGCACGTGGCCCTGGGAGCCATCGCACTCGGACTGGGGCCGTTTCAGTTTTCCAAAAAACTCCGCCAGCGCCGGGTCAGATTGCACCACACGCTGGGTAAACTCTACGTAGTCAGCATTCTGGTGGGCAGTGTAGCGGCCTTTGGCGCGGCCTGGTTTTCGAGCACGGGCTGGGTGGCGGCTACGGGGTTCATGAGCCTGGCCGTAGCCTGGTTTTACACCACGTTCCAAGCTTACCGGGCCATCCGGTGCGGGCAAGTCCGTAGCCATCAGGCCTGGATGTACCGCAGCTATGCCGCCACCTTAGCCGCCGTCACCCTGCGCATCATTCTGCCCTTTGAACTGGCGGTTTTGCAAATGCCTTTTTCGACGGCCTATCCCATCGTCGCTTGGTTGTGCTGGATTCCGAACCTGCTGGTGGTGGAATGGTGGCTGGTTAAACGGAACCGTGCCGAGGTGGCTCTTACCCCCAACCCTCTAAAGGGGGCTTAGTCAATCCGGATGTTTAAGCCCCCTTTAGAGGGTTGGGGGTAAGAACCGCTTCAACCCGGAACACCGGTTTTGTCTCGGCGACACCGCTCGCTGCAATACTTCACCTCGTCCCATACTTTCTCCCATTTCTTCCGCCAGGTAAACGGTTTTTGACACACGACACAGGTTTTGGTGGGCAAATGCGGTTTTTTCATGCGTCGGTTTTCGCGGAAAAATCGGGCATCGTCTGCGGGCGGGCGTAGGGAAACTGGGCCAGTTTTTCCAGCTTGTAATAGCTGTTGAGGCCCGAAATGCCGACATCGTTCACCGCACTCAGGTCGATGTGACCTTGCTCATCGACGGCTTCGTCGGGCACCACCACATGCTCCACCTGACCGATTACCAGCAGCGTGCCGTTCAATTCAATCGGGAGGGCCTGCAAAAATTTCATGCCCAGTTTGAGCCGACTTTCTTTGACGAACGGCGCCGTAAAGTCGAACAGGTATTCTTCCGTAAACCGGCATTGTTCAAATTCCGATTCCTCCCGTTTGAATTTAGCCGAGGTGTAATGCGCCTGCTCGATAAAACCGTCATGGACGTGGTTGATCGTGTAAAAACCGCTTTCCCGAATGTTTTCGTAGGTGTGCTGGCCCGCGTCGCGGTCGGGGCGCAGGACGAAGCCCAGCAGGGCTGGATTGCTGCCCAGATGCACCACGGAACTGAAAATAGCCAGGTTGGTCTGCTGCTGGTTCGATACCGTGCCGATGAGGTTGGCCGGTTTGATGCCGGTTACGGAGTTGATGAGGTTGAGCCGCCGGAGCCGCTCAGTGTTTTCAAGGTCTTTACTGGTTAAGTACATTGTATTGGATGGTTACGTTTGCCACCCTCCGGTGGGGTTTCGGGTGATTGTTTGGTTCAAAACTTTCCGTTAACAGCCTGTTGATGGAAAAGGTTAGAGGTAACGGCGGTTTTTGTCGTGTTTTGCCGGTTTTTTAACGTCTCCTGCCATCCCGCGTTAAAGACGATTTCAGGAACTTTGCACTGATAAACAACAACATACAATGAAACTGATTGCATACCTGATGACCACGTTGCTGGCGATGAGCGCGCTGACGGCCCGGGGCCAGAGCCTGCGGGTGGCGTATTTCGGCGAAACGATTACCCATTACGGGGCAAAGATCGCGTACGAATATCCGATCATTTCCCGGATCAAAGCCAGTAATTCGGCCCGCAAAGAATTTCTGTTTACGCCCGGTCTGGCCATTTATAACCACCCGCGCAACCACGTTGGCGTCATCCTCTCGCCCGAACTGGCCTACCAGCGGACCAGCCAGCGGGGCAACGTGTTCGAAGTGAGCCTTTCCAATTCCTACTTCCGGTATTTTCTGGCGGGGCAGACGTTCGAAGTGGCCGAAGATGGCTCGTTCCGGCGGGTGAAGATGGCCGGTCGGGGCGCTTATTTGCCCACGCTTTCTGTAGGGTATGGCCGGGATTTATCCGCTCGGCGAAACGTCCCGCTGGCCTGGTATGCCCGGCTGAATGTGATGCAGCAACGGCCTTACAATGCCTCCCATTTCTATCGCTTCGCCATCGAATGTGGTATCCGTAAACCCCTGAAAAACCGATGAAAACGCTTTATCCATACCTCCTTTTTCTGTTCGCTCTCACGCTCGTTTCCTGCGAAAAAGACGATCCCGGTACTACTGATCGAACGTTATTTCTGCGGCACAAAGGCGCTGACATGCCCATTTGGGTACGCGGTAATCTGGCTTCCAACAAACTCGTGCTGTTTCTGCACGGAGGCCCCGGCGACTGCGCCATGTGTTACCGACATTACCTCAAAAACCTGGAAAACGACGTGGCCGTGGCTTACTGGGACCAGCGAATTGCCGGGTCATCGTCGGGTAAGGTGGATGTCAAAACGCTTACCTATCAGCAATTTGGGGAGGATGCGTATTACGTCGTCAAACTGCTGAAAGAACAGTATCCGAACGCGCAGATCTACCTGTTGGCCCACAGTTTTGGCGTCGAGCTGGCCTGGCAGTTTCTGACCACCCACGACAACCAGAAGCTGGTGAGCGGCCTGATGGCCGTCAACGGCACGTTCTCGACCTACCGCTGGCTAGTGCAGATGCGCGAGTGGGTGCTGCGCGAAGCCCGGCAGCAAAATAAGCCCGACATTGAAAAATACGTCGAAGCCCACCCGGTAACCCGCGAGAACCTGGCGACCTACGAGTGGCCCGAACTCTACAAGCGCATGCTCGACCTGGGCGGCAATCCGGTTTCGATTTATGACGACAAGGCATTTGTTATCAATTATTTGTTCGCATCACCGAATACCGCCCTGGCGCAGTTTTCGCACCCGAAAGCCTATACAGAATACGGCGATTACGAAATTCAGCGGTACGAAAAGAGCGACCAACTGAAAACCGTTCGCATTCCGGTGGCTTTGTTCTGGGGGCAGAAAGATGGGGTGGTGCCGATTGAAATTGGCTACGAAACCCGGGAGCTATTGGTTAATGCGCCAAAATCGTTCGTGACGTTTGAAGAATCATACCACGAGCCGTTCATTTCGGAAACCGACCGGTTTGTCGCCGAAGTGCTGAAGTTTGTAAAGTAATATGGTAAAGAGTCTCGGGGTTCTAAAGGCCACAGCGTAATTTTTAGCCGGGTGCGGAACCGAAAAACCGGTTTTTGGGTGTTGTAGCTAATTCAAAAGAACCACACAGGATGAGCAACACAACACAAACCGCGCTGACGTTCACCATCGGCGGGGAACTGGAAATCAACCGGCTGGGCTACGGCGGCATGCAACTGACCGGGCCGGGTGTTTGGGGCGATGCGCCCGACCGCGAAACGGCGAAAAAGGTGCTGCAAACCGCCGTGGAATCCGGCGTCAATTTTATCGATACCGCCGATTCGTACGGCCCGCACACCAACGAAGTTCTGATTGCCGACGCCCTGCATCCGTACCCCAACGGCCTGATCATTGCCACCAAAGGCGGTTTTGATCGGACAGGACCGAATCAATGGATTCCGAACGGACGGCCCGAGCACATTCGGGAAGCCATCGAGGGAAGCCTGCAACGCCTGAAGGTGGACCGCATTGACCTCTGGCAACTGCACCGGTTCGACCCAAAGGTGCCGGTGGAGGAAACCCTCGCGCCGGTGGTCGAAGCCATTCAGGTGGGTAAAATCCGGCACGTCGGGCTGTCGGAAGTGGGTATTGAAGACATCGAGCGGGCTGAAAAAGTGCTGCCGATTGTTTCGGTTCAAAACCTGTACAACCTCGGCAACCGGCGGTGGGAAGACGTGCTGGATTATACGGTTCAACGCGGCATGGCGTTCATTCCGTGGTACCCGCTGGCATCCGGCCCCGACAAACTGGCGAGTAAAATTCAGGCCATCGCCAGCAAGCACCAGGCAACCACCGCCCAGATTGCGCTGGCCTGGTTGCTGAAACGCGCGCCGAACATCCTGCTGATTCCGGGAACAAGCTCGCTGACGCACCTGAACGAGAACCTGGCCGCCGACAAGATCGAGTTGTCGGACGAAGACTTTGCCGCGCTGGCGAAAGCGTAAGAAAAAAATATCAAATGTAAAATGTCGAATGTAAAAGTTGTCTCGCGCAATCACTTTTACATTCGACATTTTACATTTGATATTCCCTCACCGTTTATCCCACCAAACCTTGCTCAGGTAGGTGTCGCCGTTAGCGAGTCTTGAAGACGCTTCGTTGTAACTGGCAACATTCCGCAGTCGTTCGGTGCTGGAATACACGCCCCGGCGCGGTATCTGGCCGTTGGTGGTGCCGGGATTCGGGCCGGGCGTCAGTTTCGGATAGCCCGTCCGGCGCCATTCGGCGTAGGCTTCGTAATGCCGCATGAAGAGGCTGAGCCATTTCTGCGTCATGATCTGCTCCAGTTGCTGTTCGGGCGTGCCGGTTAGTTTGCCTTCCCGGGCGAGGTATTCGGTGATTGCTGTTTCTGAAATCGAATACGGCTGGATTTGCATGGTGGCCCGGATACCAGCCTGGTAGAAACCCTCAGCCTGGGCGGGCGTCAGACCACCCCAGCCGAGCAAAGCCGCTTCGGCCTTGAAAAAGCAGTTGTCGGAATAGGCCAGAAACACGTACGGGAAAGTCGCTTTCCGGTCGTTGTAAATCGAAATGGTGCCGTACGAATAATCGTCGCGGTTGATAATCACGCTGCCGCCCAGCGCGACGCCCAGCCCGCGGTACACCGGTTTCCCGGCTTTTTTCGAGTTTTCGGTCGGTTCGGCAATGCGGGGCAGCCGGGGGTCGTTTTTCGCCAGCAGCACGTCGATCAGCGGGGCCGCGAGTTGGTTCAGTTCCTTGCTGCTGTTGTAGCCCGCGATAATCGGGTGATACCCAAACGGGTTGCCATCCTGGGTCACGGTCGGCATTGCGCCGTTGTCGGCATTGCTTTCAATCAGCGGGGCTTTCAGGGCTTCCTCGACGGTTTTGCGGGCCAGGGCCGGGTCGGCAAACCGCAGCCGCATTCCGAGCCGGAGTTTCAGCGAATTGCCCAGCCTGCGCCATTTCGTCACGTCACCTTTGTAAACAAAATCCGCGTTGCCGTATGATACGTCGGCGGCCGTCAGTTGACCGATGGCTGCGTCCAGGTCCGCAATCAGCGATTTGTAGATGTCTTCCTGTTTGTCATATTTCGGCAGCAGAACCAGGTTGTCGTCGGGCAAACCGGCCTGAGTGTACGGGATGTCGCCCCAAAAGTCGGTCATGCGTTGCCAGAAATAGATTTCCGTGATTTTGGCAATCGCCAGTTTCGTCCGGCCGTTGGGCGTGGCTTCCTGTCCTTTCAGAATCTGGTTCCGGATTTGCGCCAGGTTTTTGATCAGTTCGTAATGCGTCGCCCAGTTGCCGGTTTCGTAGAGGTCGCGATCTTCGAGGTATTGCGAGGGGGCCGAGAGCGAGCCGCTGGCCCAGTGCTGCACCCACGAACCCACCTGCCACCAGTTGGTGCCATCGGCCAGAAAACCGTTGAGTTGGGCTTGTGAGTACAGGTATTCCGCCGGAACGCTGCGGGGCTGGGTGGGCGAGGTGTTCAATTCCTCAAAATCATTGGTACAGGCCGAGGCCGTAACGAGCAAGCCCAGAACCGGAAGGAGTATTTGTTTTGATAAACGTTTCATGATGTCAAGTCAGTTAGGGTCAGAAGCTCAGGTTCAGGTCGACACCGACGGTGCGCATCAGCGGCAGCGAGTGCTGCTCCATGCCCATCGTGCCAGAGTTGACGTTGATCGACGAATTTTCGGGCGAAAAACCGTCGGTATGCCGTTCGATGTACCCCAGATTCCGTCCGTAAAGGGCAATCGACGCGCTCCGGACTACTTTGTTGTTTTTCAGAATCGTAGACGGAAGCTGGTACGCCAGCCGCACTTCCCGGATCGCGATGTAACTGGCGTCGTACAGAAACTCTTCGGCCACGGCAAAGCCTTTGTCCGAGGCCACCCGGTTCCAGTAGGCCTGGGCCGTCACCGGAATGTCGTTGGGCTGGCCGGTGCTGATCCACTGGTTGCCTTCCCGACGGGCTTTCACCCCGGCGGCAATCAACCCGCCTTCGCGGCCTTCCAGCGTCCGTTTCGAGGTTCCGTAGGCGGCTTCCTGCACCCGGCCCTGCGAGAAAATCTGACCGCCCCGCCGGATATCGAGCAGCGAACTCAGCGATAAGCCTTTGTAGGAGAAGCTGTTGGTCAATCCGCCGATCCATTTCGGTGTGGCGTTGCCGATGGCGACGGTTCCGATGCTCTGGACAATGGGCAGGCCTTTGTCGTCGATCAGGCGGTTGCCGTTGGCGTCTTTCAGCCAGGCATAATCGGCGGCTTTCAACTGGCCGTAAGGTTCACCCGGGGCAGCCACCACCCGGATGTTGCGGTCGGAACCGACCACGATTTCGTTCACGCCGTCGATCAGTTCGAGCACCTTGTTGCGGTTGACCGAGAAGTTGAAGCTCGCATCCCAGCTAAACCCGTTGCTGAGCTTGACGGGCGTACCACCGATCAACAACTCGACACCCTGGTTTTCGATCCGGCCCGCATTGGTCAGTTTGCTGCTGTAACCCGTTGATTGCGAGATAACAATCGGTAGAATCTGGTTGCTCGTGACGGAATGGTAGTACGTGAAGTCCAGGTTCAGGCGGTTTTTGAAAAACCGGAGTTCGGCTCCCGCTTCGTACGACGTTTTTAGCTCGTTTTTCAGGTTCGGGTCCACCACCGTGCTGGTGTACGTGGCCAACGGCTGGTTCAGGAACGTGTTGGCATTCAGGTTGTAATACCCCAGCGTCGAGTACGGATCACCCGAGCGACCGGCCTGCGCGTACGAGGCCCGGATTTTCAGGTAGTCCAGCGCCGGGACATTCAGCGGAATGGCGTCCGTCACGGCCCAGCTCAAACCCACCGATGGGTAGAAGTACGAACTGTTCGTGATCGGCAGCGTCGACGACCAGTCGTTCCGGGCCGATACGTCGAGGAACAGATAGTCGCGGAAACCGATGCTGGCCTGCCCGAACACCGAGTTGATGACCGATTCGGCCACGCCCAGCCGGGGCGTGTTCAGCACCGTGCGACCAATGGCGTACAGGCCCGGAATGCTTAGTTGCGTCCCGGCGTTCCCGGTGATCCGGTAACGGCTGCTCAGGTGGTTGGCTCCGAAGTTGGCACTCACGGAAAAATCGCCCAGTTCCCGGTTGATCATCAATAACGCATCGACGTTCTCGGTTTTGTTAAACTCCACGTTTTCAAAGACTTCGCCGGTTTGCGAGGTCCGTGTCCCGACGGCTTTCCAGCCAAACTGCCGTTCGTAGTACAAATCCGAGCCGTAGCGAAGCTGCACGTTGATGCCTTTCGCGAGTTCGTAGTTTAGCTTGGCGTAGGCAATGATCCGGTCGCGGGTGTCTTCGTTGCGGGTGTTGTTGATGGTCCAGAATGGGTTGGACGTCACCGAGTTACTTTCAAAAATCTTTTCACCCCCGACAAAAAAACCGTTGCCGCCCAGATCCCGGGAATACTGGATGTCTTTGGCCGAATACTCGTACCGTTTCAGACCGTCCATGCTCAGGCTGCGCGGAATGTACAAAAACCGGTACACCGGGTTCATGCCATCGTCGCCCACGTACGGCCGGTTGTTGACTTTCTGGTTGATGTAGTTAATCTTGGTGTCCAGGTTCAGTCCTTTGGCAATATCCGCCGACAGCTTGACCGTCACCGAGTTGCGGTTCAGTTTGTTGGTCGGCACAAAACCGTTGTTGTTCAGGTTGGTCAGCGAAAAGTAGTAATTGACTTTCTCGCCCCCGCCATCGACGCTGACGGTGTTAATGGCCTGTTTTTCAGGTTGGAAGAATTCCTTGTACGGATCGGCGATGGGCGAATAGCTCACCGTGTCGCCCCACATGTCTTCTACGGTCTGGCCCTGCATTTTCGGCCCCCAGCTTCCGCGCGTCGTGGGGTTGCGGCCCCCGCTCAGTTTGGGAATTCCGCCGGTGAGGGAGGGATTGTAGGCCACCACCGAGCCGTTGGCCTGCCGGTAAAACGTAAACTGGCCGTTGTAGCCCTGGCCGTATTCGTTCTGGTAATCCGGTTTGACGAGCGCGTTGCCGACCGAATAGCTGCCGTTGTACTGAATCGTCGGCCGCCGGTTGCGCCGACCCGATTTGGTCGTGATGATCACTACCCCATTGGCACCCAGTTGGCCGTACAAAGCCGCGCCGTTGGGGCCTTTCAGGATGGTCATTGATTCGATGTCGTTCGGGTTGATGTTCGAAATGCCGTCACCGCCGTCCAGACCGCCCTGCAACTGAAACGAGCTGATGGCCCGGCGGTTGGAGTTGTCGATCGGAACGCCGTCGATGACGTACAACGGCTGTGAATTGCCGGATAGTGAGGAGTTTCCGCGAATCACGATCCGCGATGATCCCGTGGCGCCCCCCGCCGACGAGGTCACCTGCACCCCGGCCACTTTGCCCGACAGGGCGGTTCCGAGGTTCGTGACGTTGGCCTGCGCCAGATCGGTTCCTTTGATTTCCCCGGCCGCGTAGGTCAGCGCTTTCTTTTCCCGCTTGATCCCTAATGCCGTGACGACCACTTCGTTCAGCGTCTGATCGCCGGGCAGCAGCCGGACGTTGATTACACTCTGCGTGCCGACCGTGATTTCCTGTTTGGCATAGCCCACAAAGCTGAACACCAGCACGGCATTCCCGTCGGCTACGTTCAACCGAAAACCGCCCTGGGCATCGGTGGTGGTGCCCTGCGTGGTGCCTTTCACGGTGATGCTCACGCCCGGCAGTCCTTCGCCCTTGTCGTCGGTGACGGTGCCCGAAACCGCCTGGTCGAGAAGCTGGCTCTGAGCGGGCAGCAACTCGCTGGTTTTGCCTTTGGTCAGGATGATGCGGTTTTCGGCCACTTCGTACGTGATGCCCAGGGGCGTAAAGACCCGCTCCAACACCCCGGCCAGGGCTTCGTTGGTGGCCTGAACCGAAATGTCGCGGTCGGCCCGGATGTTCTGCGGCACATAGATAAACTTGACCTGGGTCTGTTTTTCAATGGTGCTCAACACCTCTTTCAGCGATTTATTTTTTAGTTGCAGACTGATGCGCTGATTCAGCAGTTCCTGCGCCTGGTCCACCACGGGCGCTAAGCCGTGGGAAGCGAAACCGGCCTGGCTGAGCAGCACCAGCAGCAGGACCGCCATTCGGCGAAGGTAGAAGACAAGGGGTTGGGTTGGTAGTCGGTTTTTCATGGTTTGTTCAATAAAGGTGTCGCATACTTGAGAATACAGAAGAGAAGGTTACGGGCCGCATCCGGTCGCCAGGATGAGGATTTTGCCGTCGGTTACTTCGTAGGAACCTTCAAGCGATTTGCTGATCAGACGCAGTTGTTCGTAGAGCGTCAAGCCGGTCAGCGAGGCCGTGAGGGTGCAGTGTTGCAGCAGCGATTCGTTGTAGACAATGTCGATTTCGTACGTTTCCTCAATGCGCCGGAAGACTTCGGCCACGGGTACGTCGTCAAATTCAAAGGAAACCGGTTTTGACGCCGGAACTACCGGCACCGGTTTTTCGACCAGTTCTTTCCGGAACATGGCTTCGCGGGCGTTGAAAATGACCTGCTGATTCGGCGTCAGCACCACGCCCGACACCTCCGGTTTTTCGACGTTGCGCTGTTGTTCCAGTTCTTTCCGGGAATAAACCGTCACGCGCCCCGTTCGGACGGCCACCGTCACCTGCGGATTTTCTTCGAAAGCTTTGATCGTGAAACTGGTGCCTACCACGCGCGTTACTACATCACGGGCGTAGACCAGAAACGGTACTTTCGGATTCGGAACGACCTCGAAAAACGCTTCGCCGGTCAGAATGACGGCCCGGACGCGCTGCCCGAACCCGGCCACATGCTGAATCCGGCTGTTGGGCTGGAGCCGAACCGTGCTGCCGTCGGGCAAGCTCACCAGCACCGGTTTATCGGTACGGTTGGCCTGTTCCACCACGCCCTCGCGGGGGCGGGCAACGGGCAGGAGGTCGGCGAGCAAGGGCGTTCGGTTGGCCATCCGCCAGACCAGCCAACTGGCTCCGAGCAGAAACACGACCGCAGCCGCCAAAGGCCAGAACCGCCGAAAAACCGGCATCGGTCGCCGGGTAGGTTCCTGCCGGATTCGGCCCAGAATCTGGCCGGTTTCGTGCGTCAGGGTGGCTTCGGTTATTTCAGTTTCGGGCAGGTCGAGGGCTTCCAGCATGTCTTTGGCCAGCAGGGCTTCGCCCCGGTTTGGGTGGGCCTCGGCCATCCACCCGGACCAGAACGCAACAGCCGCCGGATCGCGCCCATACACCCAGGCGATGAACGAATCGTCGGTCAGAAAATCTTCGGCTTTGTAAGTCTGGTACGGCTGCATGATGGTCGAATCAGTCCCGGCGTGGTTATCAGGAGATAGGACGGTTTTTGGGGTTCATACCCACCGACTTGGGAAATTTTTTGCCGATGGCCACAATACGGTTTATAAATAATGCACTACTTTGTAGTTCAGGCGGTTTGCTTGCCCCGTTACCCTGAACCACCGTATGCCTAACGCGCTGTTCGTATGAAAAAAACTGTACCGGACCCGGACTTGTGGGAGCAGGTTCGCCAGGGCGATGAGTCGGCTTTTGAAGAATTGATCCGGCGGTTTTACCGGCCGCTATATCACTACGGGCTGAAGTTTACGCGCGACGCCGATTTGCTCAAAGACGGAATTCAGGATTTGTTTGTTGAACTCTGGGCCTACCGCCGGAACATCGTGCAAACCGAGTATGTGCGGGTCTACCTGTTCAAATCCTTACGCCGGAAATTGTACCGGGACGCCCTGCGCCGGGGGGGGACGGAATCCCTGGACGACGGTTTTTTCGAGCATGAGTACACCGAAAGTTTCGAGGAAGAATTGATCCGGACGGAACTATCGGCCTACCAGCGCAGCCGCCTGGACACCCTGTTGCAAACCCTGACGGAGCGGCAGCAGGAAGCCATTCATCTGAAATTCTTTGCGGCCCTGCCCAATGACAAGATTGCGGAAGTGATGGGCCTCAGTTACCAGTCGGTCGCCAACCTGCTGCACCGGGCCGTCAACAAACTCCGCGATGGCTGGCACGGTTTGCTGTTGTGACACAGCGGGCTTGCGGAGAGATAGCCGTCAGATGACAACAGAGGTCGTATGAATTAACTGCCTGACGGCATCGTCTAAACCGCCCCGGCTGACCGCCAGGTCCGAAAGTTGTTCGTCATACTGAAAAAGAAGCCGCAGAACGGATTCGGGGGTTGGCGTATGGATGTAGACAAAAGCTTCTTCGCGGCAAACATCGGTCACGCTCGGAAGTTGCCGAAGCCAGTCCAAATCGAGCGATGTTCGGCACCGAATCCGCGAACCGCCAGCTTGTTGCCGGAGTTGCGCGGGAGTCGCGTCGGCTAGCAGACAGCCGTGGTGTAGCACCAGAATCCGGTTGGCCAGGGCCTCCGCTTCGGTCAGATCGTGGGTCGTCAGGACCACCGTGCGGCCCGTTTGGGCGAAGTGCCGGATTTGTTGGGCCAAAACCGTCCGCCCGACCGCATCCAGGCCGGTCGCCGGTTCGTCGAGCAACAGCAAATCCGGGATGCCGCAAAGGGCCAGCCCAAACGCCAGCCGACGGCGTTGCCCGTTTGAGAGCGTGGCAAGTGGGGCGGACTGGAAGTCTGATAAATCCGCTACATCGGCCACAAAGGAAGGGGGCAGCGGGTCATCGTAGCGCTGCGAACAGAAGTCGATCCACTCATCGACCTGCAAAGATTCCGGAACAGCCCTGGTATGCGGCATCAGGCCCACACGTCGCCGGTTTTGAGACGCCGATGCTTCCTGGTCGAACAGCCTAACCTGACCTTGCGTGGGCCGAAGCAGCCCCGCCATCAGCGCCAAGGCCGTTGTTTTACCGGAACCGTTGAGGCCGATCAGCGCCACAATTTCCCCTTCGAAAATGGTTACATCCAGCGCCTGAACCGCCGGGACGCAACCGTATGACTTGCTCACCCCGATCAGTTGAACCACCGGTTGAGGAGTTTGCCGCTGCACCATACCGTGTAATGAAATAGGCTTGAATGAAGAGAGAACAATTAGTCGGATTGCGCATCCGGCCGGTGCGGTTTGTCTGTTAACTGGGGTAACAGCCGGGACGTTACATAAAACGTGCCGAACGGAATAACCGACAGCACGAGCGCGAGGGCGGTTTTGCCGTTCGGCCAGTCGAGTTCGAGCTTGGCCTGAATGACGTTCAGGATGTACAGAATGAACAACAGGCCGTGAATCAGGCCGATGTTCTGCACCAGCCAGGGTTGTCCCCAGATGTATTTCAGGGGCATGGCAATGCCAATCAACACGAGAAAGGAAATGCCTTCCAGCACGGCGACCAGCCGCAGACGGCGGATGCGGGGAGTAAGTGGTGTTTGCATAGTTTCAGGAAGTTAAAAAGCACGTAACCAGGGCCGCTGGACGAAGGGTGAAAACGGCCAGGGAACCGCCATCAGAATCAGCAGTGTTCCGGCCAGGAAATAAAGCGCGACAGTGCGGTGTTTAAGCGTATCCGTGGCAGCCCGTTTCCCGAGCGACGATCCGAATGTCAGCACCACCACGGCAATCACCATCAGGCTGATGTGATAAACACCGAAAAAAGCCAGTTCGGGGTAGCGCAGGTTCTGTCGGACATCCTGCCGGAAGTAGCTGACAATCGGGCTGTTAAAATATAATCCGAATCCCAGCAGCAGTTGCAGGTGCGTGAGCGAGGTGGCGGCCGATCGAAGTCCGGCATCGGCGCGGGTATACGGTTTTTGGCGGAGCCACCCCCGGAAACTCCGGAGCAAGGTCAGCACGATGGCGACTACCACCAGCCAGCGAACGAAGGAATGCAGGGCCAGCAGCCCGGAATACAGCGTCATAATGCGTTACGATTTACGCTGCAAAGTTCTGGTCTGGGCGTCTCTCCTGTTCGGACGAATCAGGTTATTTCTGGTATTTTTCAATCAACACGTCGAAATTCGAGGGGCGTCTGTCCGGACACTTTTTTGAAAAACCGCCCGAAATACGACGGATCATCGAAGCCCAGCCGGTGGGCAATTTCGCCAATGGTATAGTTGGTGTGTTTCAGCAGCACCTTGGCTTCGAGCAGCAGGACATCGTTGATGAGGGCGGTGGCCGGTTTGCCCGTTGCCTGCTTCACAGACTTGTTGAGGTGATTCGGTGAAACGCCGAGGTGATCGGCGTAGAACGTCATGGGCGGGTGCAGGCTGCAATACTGAAGGACCAGCCGCTTGAACTGTTCGGTTAGTTCGAAGGGCATCCCGGGGGCCGTCCGGGAGCCGGTTTCGGGCTGGATGGCGTTCCGGATTTCGTAGCATAGGGTTACCAGGTAGGCATCGATCAGGCTGAGGTCGTTGTTCGTTCGGTATTCCTCAACCAGGCGTTCAAAGAGCGTTTGGACGGCGGGTAAAGCCTTGTCGGCCAGGTGAATAGAATCGTGTTGCATGAACGCGTTCAACTGACTCAACTCCTTGACCATGTGTTCTTTATGGTAGAGCCGAATGATAGTTTCCAGGCTGAAATGGCAATAAAAACCACTTACGTCGTCCGTGACGGTATCGACTGTCGCAATCTGATTTGCCAGCAGCAGGTGGATGTGACCAGGACCGATGGTAAGCTGATTCAGGTTGCAGCTTCGGGTGAGCGTTCCCTTCGTGACCAACACCAGTTCGTTGACCTGTCGGCGGTGGGGCTGCGTGGGCAGTTTCAGGATCGAACGGATGTCCTCCAGCCGGGTAATCAAAAAGTCTTCCGGATTGTCCCGAAAGGAGGCCGACAGCGTCTGCGGGTCGTGAACGTACCGCTGCCAGAGGTCGGCGGTGTTGAGTAACGGGATTTCCGAACCGGGAAGCTTCATGATCGTTTTGGTAGAAATCAATCATAAAGGTAAGCGGTTTTGCGCGATCAGCAATCGGTTTTGTCAATTCAGTTAAAACCGGTACTCTTCAATATTTTTTCAGCAAAGTCGCGAGTTTCTTCAGGGCAATGCCAATCTGGGTTTCGACTGTCCGAGGTGAAATAGCGAGCAGGTCGGCCACTTCCCGGTAGCTCAACTCCTGCTCGCGCACCATCCTGAAAATCAGTTTACACTGCGCCGGTAACTGCTCAATGGCCTGTTCGGCCATGTCCTCGGCTTCCTGCGAAAGATACACCCGCTCGGGGTCCCGGCTGTCGTCGGGCGGGTCGGGGGCGGTTCGTCATCCCGATCAGCGGTCAGCGGCCGGTGCTTTTTTTGCAGGTAATTCAGGCAAAGGTTGCGGGTGGCCGTGAACAGGTACGAGCGAAGGTTGTCGATGGTAGGCAACAGGTGCCGACGCTGCCAGATTCGGACGAACACATCCTGAATAATCTCCTCGGCTTCCTCCCGGCTTTTGACCAGGTACAAGGCAAAACGAAGCAAATCCCGATAAAAGGCATCGAATAGGGACCGAAAAGCGCGCCGGTCGTCATCCTGAGCCGCCGGTCGTTGGCCCGGTCGAAGTTCGCCAGCGTTTTAAACTGCTGGCTCAGGCGCAGGTTCGGCCCCGAATTCAGCGTGTTGACGTTGGCGAGTTGGGCCGCCGTGTAAGGGGCTTGCAGGACGTAATGGGTTCGTAGCGGGGCGGAGTTGGTGGTGCGCGAATTGCGTCCGGTGACGTGAACCATTTCAAAAATCACTTCGCTGCGGGTGGCCGAGTTGGTCGTCGGCATGATGCCCGACCGCTGGTAAACCGTCTGCAGCAGCGACGCGCCCGGCGTGCCGTCCCAGAGGTTGCCCGTCCCGACGGTTTGCCCGCTGATGGCAAACTAGTTCCGGTCGCGCTCGTAGAAGAGTTCGTTACCCGTGACGGGATCAAAACCGGCAAAACGGGGCATGTAGTACGTGCCGAGCGGAGAGCCTACGGCGGCAATGTTCGTTCCCGAAATGAACTGATACGGATAATTCAGAAACGGTGCGGTATAGGTCGACAGCACCTTGTTTTGGTTGCGGGCGATGTTGAAGTCCGTCGTCCAGCGGAAACCGGGTCGGGTCAGGTTTTGCGTACTAATGCTGAATTCGACGCCCCGGTTTCGGACCGATCCGAGGTTGATCGTCATCACGTTGTTGATCGTACCGAACAGGGGCCCCAGGCTGTATTCGAGCAACAGGCCGTCCGAAACTTTGTGGTAAAAATCGAACGTACCCCGGATTCGGTTGTTGAACAGCGTAAAATCCAGCCCGGCGTCGAATCCCAGCTCAGGTCCGTGTTACCCGGATTCGTGAACTGACCACCCTGCACCCCGCCGTAAATGGCCGCGTTGTAGCCGACGTAGGTGAAGGATTTCTGCCACGAAAAGTTACCGATTTCGGCATTTCCGGTCAACCCGTACGACGCCCGCACTTTCAGGAAGTTAACCGCCCGCAGGTTGTCGCGCAGAAACGGCTCTTCGCTCAGGACCCAGCCCACCGATACGCCCGGAAACGACGCCCAGCGCCTGCCGGGGCCGAAGCGTGACGAGCCGTCCGTCCGGAAGCTGGCTTCGAACAAATACTTATCGCGGATGATGTAGTTGAGCCGCCCGAAAAACGACGAAAACCGGTAGGCTGGGTTGTCGTCCACCTTCACGACCCGCACGGTATCGATGCCAGCCCGGGCTTCGGGGGCGACGTTTTCGGTAATGTAGGTGTTCGAGCGGTTGGTCTGGCTCTGCACACTGTTTCCGAGCATGGCCGTCAGGCGGTGGCCTTTCCAGAGGTCGCGGGTGTAGGTAATCAGGTTGTTGGTGTTCCAGGTGTAGCTGGTGGCATCGCGGTTTTCGGCCCGGCCGTTGCCGTTCTGCTCCCGTCCGACAACCCCCGTCGGAAACAGCGTCGGCGTTTGCAGAATGTCATTTTTGTTAGTCTGGTAATCGCGGAATGGTCCGGTTTTCAATGCCGTTGATCGAGGTGTTCAGGCCGAAGCGAATTTGCCGGATGGGGCTGTAATTCAGGTTGATCCGGCCGCTCAGCCGTTCCTGCGACTGCCCGATCACGATGCCGTTTTCTTTCCGGTATGACCCGCTGGCATAAACCGACAGCTTCTGAGTCCCGGCGCTGATGCCCACCGTTGCGACGCGGAACGAGCCCTGGCGCAGTACCTGCGAAAGCCAGTCGGTCGATGTCCGGTAAAGCGTCGCCGAATCGGCCAGCAACCGGCTGTCGATGGGTGCCGATGAACCCTGCAAAATACCGGCGGGGAGCAGCGACACGAGGTTGGTCGAGGCCGGTGCCAGGCCCGACTGCCGGTTTTGGGCGGCTGCCCGTTTCAGAATCGTCAGGTAATCAGCCCCGTTATCGACAAAATCGACGCGGTTTGTCTCGTTCGTGATGCCTTCCTGGTAACTGACGTCAAAAGTCGGTTTGCCTTTCCCGCCTTTTTTGGTCGTAATCAGAATGACGCCGTTGGCCGCCCGCGATCCGTACAAAACCGAGGCCGAGGCATCTTTCAGCACCTCCATGCTTTCAATATCGTCGGGGTTGATTTCGGCCAGGGGATTCATCGCCACCCCGCCCACGCCGTACGCGGAGTTCAAAACCGGCACGCCGTCGATCACGATCAGCGGCTGCGAATTGGAGTTGATCGACGCGCCCCCCGCACGTTGATCCGCACGGCCCCGCCCGGCGTTCCACCCGCCTGGGTAATCTGCACCCCGGCCGCCCGGCCCTGCAGGGCCACGTCGGGGCTGGCGGGCCGGGTTGGCCGGTTTTTTCGGTCGGTTTGGAATGAAAGCCACTTTGCCGGTGACGACGGCGGTTTCAACGGTGCTGTCGCCGGGATACGATTTGATGTTGAAGGAGGTGCCCAACACCCGTACCGAACCCGTGGTCAGCCGCACCACGAACGGTTTTTGCGGGTTGTGCGCGACCTGGAAAAACGCTTCGCCCAGCTTATTTTCCAGCACGTACTGGTGAAGGGCAACGGTCATGTTGCGCGACAGGCGCTGGTGTTTGGGGGCCGGGGCTGATCGTCTCACAAGTTCTCCGTCCAGGAGTTCGTACAGGTAAGGATCATTGTCGTCGAACTCCAGATGGCGGTATTCGGTGGCCGTCAACCGGTTTTCCGGCCCTCCCGAAACGGGCTGCTGTTTGTTGATTTCGACTTCCATACTCCTTAGACGAAGAATTGGCGAATAAGTCAAAGTTAACCAAGCCAAAAGGTATTTCCAACCTGCCCCAAAAATCACTACCTTTGCAACCTCTCTGATCACCTCTGATGTTCTCTGATCAACTCTGTGGAATAACTAACCAAGCTGTTACACAGGGTTGATCAGAGAACATCAGAGGTGATCAGAGGTAAAAATTGGGAATATGTTTGAGAATCTGCAGGATAAACTGAATCAGGCCTTCAAAACCCTCAAGGGACAAGGCCGGATTACCGAAATCAACGTGGCCACGACCGTCAAGGAAGTGCGCCGGGCATTGACCGATGCCGACGTAAACTACAAGGTGGCCAAGGAGGTTACCGATCGGGTCAAGGAAAAAGCCCTCGACCGCAAGGTGCTGATTGCGGTCGAACCGGGGCAACTGTTCGTCAAGATCGTTCAGGAGGAACTGACCGACCTCATGGGCGGAGAAGCCCAGAGCATCAACCTGAAAGGCGACCCGGCCATCATCCTGATTGCGGGGTTGCAGGGATCGGGGAAAACCACCTTTTCGGGCAAACTGGCGGCTTTTCTGAAAAAACAGGGCCGCAACGTACTCCTGACGGCCTGCGACATTTACCGCCCGGCGGCCATCGACCAGTTGAAAGTGCTGGGCGAACAGGTGGGCGTGGAGGTGTACGCCGAACCGGAAAATAAGAATGCTGTCGAGATTGCGCAGAACGCGCTGGCGCACGCCCGCAAAACCGGCAAGAAAGTGGTCATTGTCGATACCGCCGGTCGTCTGGCTGTCGATGAGGTGATGATGCAGGAGGTAGAAAACCTCAAGAAATCGCTGAATCCGTCGGAAACGCTGTTCGTGGTCGACTCGATGACGGGACAGGATGCGGTCAACACGGCCAAGACCTTCAACGACCGGCTGAATTTCGACGGCGTTGTGCTGACCAAACTCGACGGTGACGCCCGGGGTGGGGCCGCGCTCTCAATTCGGGGCGTCGTGCAAAAACCGATCAAGTTCATCAGCACGGGCGAGAAAATGGAAGCCCTCGACGTGTTCTATCCCGACCGAATGGCGAGCCGGATTCTGGGCATGGGCGACGTGATTTCGCTCGTGGAGCGGGCGCAGCAGGCTTTTGATGAGGAAGAAGCCAAGCGCATCAGTTCCAAGATGCGGCAGAACAAGTTTGATTTCAACGACTTCCGTGGGCAGCTGCAGCAAATCAAGAAGATGGGGAACATCAAAGACCTCATCGGCATGATTCCGGGCATGGGCAAGATGATGAAGGACGTCGATATCGACAACGACTCGTTCAAACCCATCGAAGCCATCATTGGCTCCATGACGCCGAAGGAACGCGAACGGCCGGAAATCATCGACGGAAACCGCAAGAAACGCATTGCCGCCGGGAGCGGCACCTCGATTCAGGAAGTGAACAACCTCCTGAAGCAGTTTGACGAAATGCGAAAGATGATGAAGAAAATGAACCAGATGCAGTCGTCGGGTAAGCTCAACAAGATGATGCGGTAGCCTGAGCAATACGAATAAAAAGAAGGGCGGGATTCAAACCCCGCCCTTCTTTTTATTTCTGCGACGTGTAGTTGCCTCGTTCCAGGCTTCGGGCCTGGGCGAAGAGTGTAAGCGCCTTCCGGAACGTTTCGTCGTTTTCCGCCAGCATTTCGAAGAACTCGTTGTTGAGCCCGTCGCGGTGGCCTTTCTTCCAGGCGTATTGCGCAATATAGGCTTTCAACTGCGTCTGAATGTACTTCTTCGACCGCTTGAACTCCGGCTCGTTGAACTTGATGCCCTGCGCCGTGGCGTCGTCGGTCAGGCGTTTCAGCATGGCGTCGGTCACCACAAAATTCTTTCTGTAGCTGGCAAAACCGTCTTTTTCCAGTTGTTTCCGGTTGTCGTTGGCATACTCCATCGCCTGTTCCCGGATGATGTTTTTATTGAACAACTGGATCAGGTACTTGGTCATGAACAACGTGTCGCGGGGGACAAACACGTCGGGCGTAATGCCGCCTGCTCCGAAAACCGTCCGGCCACCGGTCGTTTTGAACTTGTACTTTTCGTTGTTCTTGATGCTGTCGGCAATGTAGTATTCCCCGCTTTTCGAGCGGGCTTCGAGTTCTTTTTCGTAGTCCTCACCGTGTCCGGCCACGTACGGTTTCTGGATGCTCCGGCCGCTCGGGGTATAATAGCGGGAGATCGTCAGCCGCAGTTCGGAGCCGTCGGACAGCATGACTGGCATTTGCACCAGCCCTTTCCCGAACGACCGCCGACCGACGATCAGCGCCCGGTCGTGGTCCTGCAAGGCACCGGCCACAATTTCCGATGCCGACGCGCTGCCTTCATCCATCAGCACGATGACGGGGCCTTCCTCAAACTGACCGGCAATACGCGCTTTCGTCTGGCGGTCGTAGCGATCGTCTTTGCCATCGGTATACACCAGCAGTTTATCACCGGAAATGAACTCGTCGGCCAGGCTCGTGGCCCGGTCCATGTAGCCGCCGGGGTTATTCCGCAGGTCGAGGATCATCTGCGACATGCCTTTCTGCTTCAGGCTGCCGAGGGCTTTCTTGAACTCGTCGTAGGTGGTTTCCGAAAACCGGCTGACTTTGATGTACCCGGTTTTGTCGTCGACCATGTAAGCTGCGTCCACGGAGTAGGTCGGAATCCGGTCGCGCTGAACGGTGAACATCAGCGGTTTTTTCTCGCCTTTCCGCATTACCACCAGCTTTACGTCGGTTCCCTTTTTGCCCCGTAACATTTTAAAGACGAGCGCATTATCGAGTTTACTCCCGGTCATCTCGGTGTTATCCACCTTGATAATTTTGTCGCCACTCAGAATCCCGGCGCTTTCGGAAGGACCGCCCGCCATTGGCGTTACGACATAAACCGTGTCTTTGTAAATGTTGAACTCAACCCCAATCCCGTCGAAACCGCCTTCCAGTTGCGTTCGGGCGGCCACGGCGTCCTGTGGGTTCATGTAGGTGGTGTGGGGATCCAGCTTTTCCAGCATTTTGGAAATGGAATAATCCACCAGATCCTCCGTGTTGACCGAGTCAACGTAGTTGTTTTCAATCAGTTGCAGCACTTCCTTGAATTTGGAATAACCGCGCCCAATGTTGTTGAGGCTTTTGCCACCCCCAAAAAACGTAGCGCCGATCAGCATTCCGGCTGCCAGCGTAATGCCCAGTAGCATCGGCAACCGCACCGTTGCCTTGTCGTTCTGGATTTTCTCGTGTTCAGGTTTTCTCATAGTAAGTACCCACGGACTTTAGTCCGTGTTATGGCAAAATAAATGTATAATGAGATTCGCACGGACTAAAGCCTGCCCGGCCCGGCCCGTGGGTACGCGTTTTGCATAACGTACAAATCCCGGTAAGATGTTTGCCGAAATGCAGAGAAATCTACAGAAATTTTTCTAAGATTCCAATCGAACCGAAACATCAGCTTTCAACGTGTCGGCTAATTGAACGAATGCATCCAGGGCGGCCGGGTTCCGAAGCGTGTCGCGGCTGGCGACCCGTTCGGGCGAAATCCCCATTAAAATTTTTTTCACGGGCATTTCCACTTTCTTACCGCTGATCGTGTACGGAATGTCAGGCACCTGAAAAATGGCGTCCGGCACATGCCGGGGGCTGTATTGCGTCCGGAGCGCCTGCCGAATCGGGCGGGCGGTTTCTTCATCCAACTCGGTTACCGGTTCGTCCGTCCGGCCTTTCAGGACGACGAACAAGGGCATAAAATACCGGCCACCGGGCAACTCCAGGCATACCACCAGGCTGTCGGCTACGTCGGGAACACTTTCGACGGCGCTGTACACTTCGCTCGTCCCGATCCGCACGCCGTCGCGGTTGAGTGTTGCGTCGGAGCGGCCGTAGATCACGACGGTTTTGCGGTCGGTGATTTTGATCCAGTCGCCGTGCCGCCAGATGCCGTCGTACTGCTCGAAATAGCTGGCTTTGTAGCGTTGGTGGCTGTTCTGGTCGTCGTTCCAGAAATAAATCGGCATCGATGGCATGGGTTCCAGAATGACCATTTCACCCAATTCATTCCGAACCGGTTTTCCCGTTTCGTCGAACGCTTCCAGTTTACACCCCAGCAACCGGCATTGGATTTCGCCTTCGTAGACCGGCAGCAGGGGGCAACCGCCGACAAACCCGCTGCACACGTCCGTTCCCCCGCTGAGCGACACTAGCCAAACGTCTTTTTTTACGGATTCGTAGACCCATCGGAACCCTTCCGGCGGTAAGGGAGAACCTGTCGAACCGATGGTCCGCAGGCTGCTGAATCGAGAAGTGGCGCTGAACGACAAACCCGCCCGCATACAAGCCAGCAGATAGGCCGCGCCCGCGCCAAAATGGTTGATGTTGGCCTGTTCGGCCAGTTTCCAGAGCACATCCAGGTTGGGGTAGCCCGCCGAGCCGTCGTACAACACCAGTGTGGCCCCGGCCAGCATCGACGCTACCGAGTAATTCCACATCATCCAGCCGGTGGTCGAATACCAGAAATAGCGGTCGCCGGGCTGGACATCCTGGTGCAGCGCCAGGGCTTTGAGGTGTTCGAGGAGGCAGCCACCGACGCTGTGCGTAATGGCCTTCGGTTTGCCGGTTGTACCCGATGAAAACAGAATCCAGATTGGATGTTCGAATGGCACGGGTTCGAACGTCAGGGGTTCGTCCGCGTAAGTCAGCAGAATACCCTCCCACAAAGTCGATTTGGCCCGAAAGCCCGAAACCGGTGCAAACGTCGGATTCAGATACGGAATCCAGACGACCTGCTTCAGTGTCGGCAAAACCTTCTGCAGATCCGTGAGGGCGTCGGTTTTATCGATCGCTTTGCCGTTGTACGTATAGCCGTCTACGGCAAACAGAACTTTGGGTTCGATGGGCCGAAACCGGTCGACGATGCTGGCCGTGCCGAAGTCCGGCGAACAACTCGACCAGACGGCCCCCACACTGTTGGTGGCCAGAAAGGCCACGACAGCTTCCGGAATATTGGGCAACACCGATACTACGCGGTCGCCGGACCGAATGCCGTTTTCGCGCAGAAAACCGGCCACGGCAGCTACCTGTTTTTCCAGATCAAGCCATGAAAGCGAACGAAGCGGCTGGCGCTCCGACTGGTAGACGATGGCCGGACGTTCGCTGGTTTTGTGCCGGAAAATATGCTCGGCGTAGTTCAGCGTCGCGCCGGTAAACCAGCGGGTGCCGATCATGCCCGAAGCCGGTTTTTCGATGACATCTTCGTACTCCGAATGGCTCTGGACGTTGAAAAACTGCCAGAGACTTTCCCAAAAAGCTTCCAGGTCGGTCGTCGACCAGTCCCAGAGGTCGTGGTAGTCGCGGAAATAAAGTCCTTTTTTGACAAAAAGCCAGTCCAGATACCGCTTGAGTTGGGATTGTTCGGTGAGCCGCCGGTCGGGCTTCCAGAGCGGTTTGGGCAAATCGGTATGTATCGAAGGGGGTGTAGAGGCCATGAGCAAGAAATCAGTCCGACAATTTTACAAATTCCTGAATCCTTTTCGCATGAAATGCTGTTGATTTCAAAACAAAGTCAGAAGTTACGTGAAAATACGCTAACTTTGCACCCCATTTCAGAATGCGTTTTGAAAGTAACTGAAAATCAATCTATTTTCAGTAGTTCATTGTTTTTAGTTTACGACTTATAGTTAGAAGTAGCGTCTATTGATCAGCGTATTTTTGAAACTAGTACTTTCGTCTGATAAAAATTTTACGGCTCAAAAATGCCCCTAAATCCTGAAACCGTAAACTACAAACTAATTTTCACTGAATATTTAACTACAGTAGGGATACTGCAACTTTTATGAGCAAACGACGAGACGAATCGGAAAGTCGCCCGGGTGACCGGAAAGCAGGGTTTGGACGACCTGAATCCACCAATAAATTCTACAGCAAATTCAACAAAGACGCCGACCGGCGCGACGGTGATTCGGGCTTCGAACGCCGGGAACGCAGCTTCGATAAGCCCGGTTACGACAAACCAGGTTTTGATAAGCCGCGCGGATCGCGTCCTTCGGGGGGCGGTCGCCGGTTTGAAAGCGACCGTTCGGAGCGGCCCCGTCGGGACGACCTGGATCGGCTCGATCGTCCGCGCTTCGGACAAAGCGACGACCGGCGTTCGTTCAACCGGGATGAAAACCGGGGCCGCAACGACCGCTTCCGGGACGATAGTCCGCGTGGGGGGCGCTACGAAGGCGGTGGACCCCGCCGTAATTTTGACGAAACACGCCCGAACCGTCGGGACGATGAGCGGGGCTTCGGCCGGAGAGACGACCGTTTCGACCGCAATGAATCGCGCAATGACCGGTTTGAAAGCGGTGGCCCGCGCCGGGAAGCCCGTCGGGACGACGATCGGTTCGACCGTGACCGGAACAACCCGCGCAGCAACCGGTTTGGCGGTTCGGATTCACGCGATGAGCGTCCGCGCTATGGACGTTCGGGCGAGGCCGGTGGCCGCAACAACGATCGGTTTGGCAATGAAAAAAGCTATGGCGACCGCAACCGGTATTCCGACGAGCGTTCGGAGCGGCCCGAGCGCCGGGATGATCGCTTCGGCAACGAGCGGGGCTACAGCGACCGTTCGGACCGGAACCGCGAGGGCGGTTTTCGCGCCCGGCGGGATGATCGACCGGATAATCGGGAACGCCGGAGTTTCGACCGGGATCGTCGGAACGAACAGCCGGAGCGGTTTGAGCGCAGCAATTACGAGCGTCCGGGTCGGGAAGACGTTGATCCGGAACGGCAACGGAAAATCGAAGCCAGCCGGGAGCGGCAGGTAGGCCGGTCGCGGGCTCCGGAATACGATCTGGACAAATTGAAAGAAAGAGCGTTGGGCGGTCGGAGTCCGCGCGATAAGAAAGGCGGTAAAAAACCGGGTCGCGGCCAGGCCGGGGCCGACCGGAGCGAGCGTACCCCGCGCGAAGCCGAAGACGGGATGATTCGCCTGAACCGGTACATCGCCAACGCGGGCATTTGTTCGCGCCGGGATGCCGACGAGCTAATTGCACAGGGCGACATCAGCGTCAATGGAAAGGTCATTACCGAAATGGGCTACCGGGTAAAACCGACCGATGTAGTCAAATACGGCACGCGGGTGCTGAATCCGGAGAAAATGACCTACGTGCTGTTGAACAAACCGAAGGATTACATCACGACCACCGACGATCCGAACGACCGCAACACGGTGATGGACCTGGTGGCCGGAGCGACGCCGTACCGGATTTACCCGGTGGGTCGCCTGGACCGCAACACGACCGGTTTGCTGCTGCTGACGAACGACGGTGAATTGGTGGAGAAATTGACGCACCCCTCCAACGAAATCAAGAAGGTGTATCAGGTGGAACTGGACAAACCGATCACAAACGAACATTTTGAAGCGATTCGCGACGGTATCGAATTGGAGGACGGCCCGATCAAACCCGACGATCTGGGTATTGTAACGCCCGACGCGCAGGTGGTCGGCATCGAAATCCACAGCGGCCGGAATCGGATTGTGCGCCGGATTTTCGAGCATTTCGGCTACGAAGTAACCAAACTGGACCGCACGGTTTACGCTGGCCTGACCAAGAAAGACCTGCCGCGCGGGACATGGCGGTATCTGGACGAAAAGGAAGTTATTCGATTGAAGTTTCTGTTGTAATTAGTCGATCCTGGTAAGGCGCTGTGCAGACGGCGCCTTATTTTTTGTTCTTCACAACAGCGAGTGACCGTTTTTACTTCAGAAAGTCGTCCAGCATCTTCAATCCGCCCGGAATCTGATCGAACAAGGTGGTCAGTCGTTGACGAATTTCTGCGTTTGTCAGATTAGGGTTTCTTTCCAGTTGTTTCAGGTCCGTAGCCAGTCCCGTCATGGCGAGCGAGTTGAGCGAGGAGCGAAAGCGGTGAGCCAGATGATCGAAGGCGGCCCGGTCGTCGTCGTTGAGGGCCTGAAACAAAGCCGCACGGTTGGTGGGCAGATCGTTCTTAAAGAAGGTCAGCAGATCCGTCAGCAGATCGGTATCGCCACCGGTAATTTCCAGCAAATAGGCGTGATCGACCGTCGACGGCTCCACTTCCCGTACGCCCAAAAAACGTTCCAATACGGCCTCCAGTTGTTTTTTCTGAACCGGTTTTGACAAAAAATCATTCATTCCGACCTGCTGGCAGCGCGGTCGGGCGTCGAATTCAGGGTTCGACGTTACGGCAACAACCGGGAGCGTCAGCCCCAGGTGTTCGCGAATCTGCTGCGTAGCCGTCAGCCCATCCATCACCGGCATTTGGATATCCATTAAAACCAGATCGACGGTTTCCGTTTTCAGAAAGTTAACAGCTTCCAGCCCATTGTTGACCACCACGCTCGGGATGTTGTATTTGCCCAGCAACATCGCCAGGAAAGTCTGATTCATCGGATTGTCTTCAACAATCAGAACCCGGACAGCCAGGTTACCAGGGTTGGTTACATGAGTTGATGAAGACATCATAGTATAGCTTTTAGCGAAGTGGATGGGTGGATCGGACGACAACTGTACAAAAAAAAGCGAAAAACGTCTGATAAATAAAAATCATGACTAGTTTTAGTAAGCCTAATTAAGTAAAATGATTTGATATTACAGTAACATATGCGGTACGATTTTTGACAAAGGTATAAATGTAGGGTGGGTAAGTCTAGTTTTGCCTTCATCAGTCGTGAAAACGCAACCCTACATCGGTTCGCTACCGAGCTTATCAATTCATTTTTGGATCAACTGCATACTCATTTCTTGCAAAAGTCCTGCCTTGTTTACGCGTTGATGGTATGAAATTTACGTCGCTTACACGGTTGCACGTCGGTGCTGTGGTTACGCTTGTCATGTTCGTCGGGTTGGGGACTGTGGCTTTTCAAACGATTCGGAACCAGTTAGATGAAGCGCTTTGGGTTCGGCACAGTTTTCGGGTTATGAAACAACTGGCCATAACCGAGCAGATGCTGATCGATATGGAAACCGGTCGGCGCGGATTTCGGAGCACCAACGAAATGCGTTTCCTGAAACCGTATCTGGATGCGCTGAACCAGATTGAGCCGTCGATCCGCCGGATTGACGAACTCGTTGCCGACAATCCGGCGCAAATTGCGAACAATCTTGAACTGAAAGAAAGCATCCGGGACTTGCTGCAATACTGGAAAAGCCTGGGAACCAATGCTGGTCAGTACAGTCGGGCTGATATTATTCGGATTACGGATGCCGAAAAAAACCGGATGGACGAGGTTCGGAAGCGATTCGCGATCATGCTTGAAGAAGAGGAGCGGCTGTTGAGAAAGCGTGAAACCGAAAGCGACCGGGCGGTAACAATGGCGATTTACGTGTTCGGCGGGGGGGCGGTTTTGTTGGTGGTACTGGGCAGTGTTCTTTATTATTTATTATACCATGAGATTAGCAACCGCCAGAAAGCCGAAGGACGGTTGCAGCAGAACCTCGATGAAGTCGAACAACTGAACCGGGTAAGTAGCGAGCGGAACTGGCAACTGACCGGCCTGTCGCTGGTGAACGATGCCGTGCAGGGCGTTGGCGAGTCGGAGTCGGTGGGGCAGGCCGTTTTAACGGTTCTTACCCAATACCTGGCGGTTCCGGCGGGCGGTTTTTATTGCTACGATGAAGAAACCGATCACCTGGAACTGAATGCTTCGATTGCGCTACCGGCTCAGACGCCCCGGACCTATGCCCTGCGGGAAGGGTTGGTGGGGCAGGCTGCGATGGGCCATCAGGTGGTCGTCACCAATCATATTCCGGCCAACTATTGGACGATTCAGTCGGGGAGCGGAAAAGCCGTCGCCGGGCAGGTGGTCTGCGTTCCCCTCTGGTACAAGAAAGAACGTAAGGGTGTCATCGAACTGGCCACGTTCGAGCCCTTAAGCTCCGCCCAACTGGAATTGCTTGAGACGGTCGCCAACAACATTGCCATTGCGCTGAACGCGGCCGATGCGCGCAAAAAAGTAAACCGCCTGCTGGAGCAGGTGCAGGAACAGAAGCAGGCCCTGGAACACCAGCAGGAAGAACTCCGGCAGTCGAACGAAGAACTGACCCGGCAGGCCGAAATTTTGCAGGCATCGGAGGAGGAACTCAAGGTACAGGAAGAAGAACTCCGCCAGATTAATGCCGAGCTGGAAGAGAAAAATGAAGCGGTGGAAGTGGGACGGCAAACCCTCGCCCTAAAAGCTCGTGAACTGGAGGAAACCAGCCGCTACAAGTCGGAGTTTCTGGCCAATATGTCGCACGAACTGCGTACGCCCCTCAACAGCGTACTGATTCTGGCCAAAATGCTGGCCGAAAACAAAACGAATAACCTGACCGACAAGCAGGTTGAATACGCGAGCGTGATTCACAAATCGGGTTCGGATTTACTCAATTTGATCAACGACATTCTGGATTTATCGAAAATTGAAGCGGGCAAGATCGACATGGCCGCCGAGAATGCCTCGGTAAGCGGCATCCTGCACGATCAGGAGCAATTGTTCAGCGTCGTGGCCGATCAGAAAGATGTTCAGTTCGTTACCGAGGTGGAAGAATCGGTTCCGCCGGTTTTATGGATTGCCAAACAGCGGCTCGAACAGGTAATCAAAAACCTGCTTTCGAATGCGTTCAAGTTTACACCCAAGGGCGGAAAAGTGACGCTGGCGTTTCGGACGCAGCGTTCGGTAGGCGGTTTTTCGAATGAGGCTCTGCTGAAAGCCAGCCGGTTGCTGGTCATTTCGGTGACCGATACCGGCATCGGGATTTCGGCGGATAAACAGCAGCTTATTTTTGAAGCCTTTCAGCAGGCCGACGGATCGACCAGCCGGAAGTACGGCGGCACGGGCCTGGGCTTGTCCATCAGCAAGGAACTCATCCGGCGGATGGGGGGCGAAATCCGGCTGCAAAGCCAGGAAGGCCAGGGCAGCACGTTCAGTATCTATCTGCCACTTGTTGAAGCCACTCCGGACAACCAACCCAAACCAGCCGCTTCGGAACCCAAGCCGGAAAAAAACGTTCCGGCACAACCTGCCGGGCCGGTTGCCGAACAAAACACGCTGGAAGACGACCGGAATGCCCTTCAGAAAGACGATAAGGTCATGCTGATTGTCGAAGATGATCCGGCTTTTGCCCGCGTGGTTCAGGATTTTGCCCGCGACAAAGGGTATAAAACGATTGTGGCACTGCGGGGGGATGAAGGGATTCAGTATGCCCGGAAGTACAAACCATCGGCGATTATTCTGGACATGCAGTTGCCGGTGGTCGATGGCTGGAGTGTCCTCAACTGGCTGAAAAATGACGCTAATCTGAAGCACATTCCCGTCCACGTCATGTCGGCGTCGGACGAGCCGAAAACCGGCTTGGGCAGCGCCCTGGCGTATCTGCGCAAACCCGTTTCGCCCGGCGACCTGGAAGCGGCCTTCAACCGGATCGGCGATCAGTTGCAGGGCCGAATCAAAAAAGTGCTTGTATTGTCGGGCAGCTACCTGAACGACGATTCCCTGCAACGGGTGATCGACCAGCGGCAGGTCGGCCTGGAATGTGATTATGTGTCTACCCGGGCGGAAGCCCTGGAAAAGCTGCAACAGCCGGGCTACGACTGTCTGATTGCGGATTTGGGGGGCGACCTCGCAACAGGGGTGCAGGAATTGAAGGCCTTGCGGGAAGCCATGCCCGAGCCGACGCTGCCGGTCATCATTTACCTGGATAAAGACCTGAAACCGGCCGATGAATGGCAACTGAAGAAACTGTCGGATGTGGTCATCCGGGAGTCGTCGCAGGCCATCGACCGGTTGATGGACGAGATGGAACTGTTCCTGTACAAAGTGCAGGAAGTGCAGACGAAGGAATTGCCCAAACCGCTGACGCAGATTAATGATCGGAGTTTGCAGGGCCGAAAAGTGCTGCTGGTCGACGACGATATGCGGAATGTCTTTGCGCTCAGTACGTTGCTGGAAGAACAACAGATGAATGTCATTACGGCGGTCGACGGTCGGGAAGCGCTGGATGTCTTGCAGGAAAACCCGGATACCGACATTGTGCTGATGGATATCATGATGCCGGAAATGGACGGCTACGAAGCTACGCGCCGAATCCGGTCGGAGCTGAAACTGCTGCACCTGCCCGTGATTGCGCTGACGGCCAAGGCTATGGTCGGTGACCGCGAAAAAGCCATCGAGGCTGGTGCATCGGATTACATTACAAAACCGGTCGATAGCGGACGCTTGTTTTCGCTGATGCGGGTCTGGTTATCGGTGAAGGCATGATTGGACACATTCACATTTCGCCGGAAGAACTCGAAGAAGTTGTCCACCTGATTCGGCGGCAATACGGCTACGATTTCAGCGATTACGCCCGGGCTTCGCTGCAACGCCGGGTGCTACGCTGCATGCAGAAAGCCAATTGCCAGACGGTCTACGAACTGAAATACCAATTGACCAACGATCCCCGGTTTTTTGCCTGGTTTATTGAGTCGCTGACGGTGAACGTGACGGAGATGTTTCGCGATCCGGTCTTTTATAAGGAGTTGCGGATGAATGTGCTGCCCAAGCTCGCTTCGTACCCGACCATCAAGATCTGGCACGCCGGCTGCTCAACGGGGGAAGAGGTATTTTCGATGGCCATTTTATTGCACGAAGCGGGACTGCTGGACCGGGCGCGACTCTATGCCACCGACCTGAATCCGGCCAACCTGGAGCGGGCGCGGCAGGGCATTGTACCCTTGCAGTATATGAAGGATTACACAGCCAATTACATCCAGTCGGGTGGCCTGAGCGATTTTTCGTCATATTATACCGCCCGGTACGAACACGCGATTATCCGGAAGGAATTTCGGAAAAACCTGGTTTTTGCGACGCACAATCTGGCTACCGATCAGGCCTTTAATGAGTTTCAGTTAATTTGCTGCCGAAACGTGCTGATTTATTTCAATCGGCATTTGCAAAACCGGGTTATGACCCTGTTTGGCAACAGCCTCGCTCCGCTTGGGTATCTGGCGCTCGGCATGAAGGAGTCGCTGCTGTTCGCGGAAGCGCGGCAACAGTTTGAGGTCGTCAATCCGGCGGTTCGAATCTATCGGAGTAAGACGTAAGAATTCAGTAAAAATAGTTTTTGGTTTACGGTTTATAGTCTATAGTTTTCGAGTTTAACCATCTGAGTATAAGTTGAGAAGTGCTGGTTTTAAAACCATAAACCATAAACTCTGAACTCTAAACTTTAAACTGCTGAACTACTTGGCACCCATGAGCAACCGATTCAGAGTTTTGGCCATTGGAGGATCGGCGGGAAGTATCCCGGTTGTGACGGAACTATTACGGGCCCTGCCCGCGTCATTCCGGTTCAGTGTTTTCATAATTTTACACCGTCTGAAGAACGTTCCGAGCAGTCTGGAGACGATTTTGGCCAGCAAGGGGACCGGTCTTCAACTCAGCGAACCGGACGATAAGGAAGTCATTCAGGCAAGCCGGATTTACCTGGCTCCGCAAAACTACCACCTGCTGATCGAACCCGGCGAGACGATTAGTCTGGACTATTCCGAGCCGGTTCATTACAGCCGCCCGTCGATCGATGTGACGTTCGAGAGCATTGCGCAGGTGTATGCCGAAACCGCCGTGGCCATCCTGCTGAGTGGGGCCAATCCGGACGGGGCCGATGGCTTGCTGGCGGTGGTGGCTCAGGGCGGGGTCGCCATTGTGCAGGACCCGGCCACGGCTGAATATCCGGCCATGCCACAGGCTGCCATTGACCGAAATACCGGGGTTATGGTGTTAACTCCACAAAGCATTGCATCTTTTATCCATACACTCAACGAATAATCTCTACGACGAATGGTAGTAGCCAATCATCCGCCGGAAATGACCATCCTGCTGGTCGACGACCGCGAAGAGAACCTGCTGGTTCTGGAGGAAATGCTGGCCAGTGAACACCGGACCTTTATCAAAGCAACCTCGGGGAATGAAGCCCTGCGCCATGCGCTAAAAAACGACCGGATCGGGCTGGTGATGCTCGATGTACAAATGCCCGAGATGGACGGTTTCGAGGTGGCGCGGTTGCTGAAGTCCAACCCGAAAACCCGCGATATTTCGATTATCTTCGTAACGGCCATCAACAAAGAAGAACAGTACATTTTGAAGGGTTTCGGCGAGGGAGCCGTCGATTACCTGCAAAAACCGCTGGACGTAAATGTTACCAAAGCCAAAGTGCGGGTATTTGAACAATTGTATCACTACCAGCAGGAGTTGAAGCAGACGGCGCAGCAACTCGAAAAAATCAACAAGCAGCTCGAAAAATTTGTGTACATCGTGGCCCATGACCTCAAATCGCCCCTGGTGGGGATGATTGCCGCCCTTTCGCTGCTCGAAATGCGGAACGAGGAAGAAACCGTACCACGCGACGAAATTCAGGAGTATGTCGGCCACTCGAAATCAGCCGCTTTTCACTTGTCCGAAATGATTAATTCCCTGCTGGAATATTCCCGGAAAAACGTGGCCCAGCAGACGGTCGAGGAGGTCGATGTGCATGAACTCGTCGAGCAGATCGCGCTCATGATTTTTCCGCCGAAGCACATCTCGATCGACATCAAAGACCGGTTGCCGGTCATGCAAACCAAAAAGATCAAGCTGCACCAGATTTTTCAGAACCTCATCAGCAATGCCATTAAATACAACGACAAACCGGAAGGGCTGGTTGAAATCGGCGGGCAGGATCGGGGGCGCTGGATCGAGTTTTACGTGAAAGACAACGGCCCCGGTATTCAGGAAGACGACCAGGAAGCGATTTTCAAACTGTTCCAAACGACCAGCAATACCGCCCAGACCGAGACCAGCACCGGCGTCGGGTTGTTTATTTTGAAAATGCTGGTCGAAGAACAGGGCGGCAAGGTCTGGGTCGAATCAGCCGTTGGGAAAGGGAGCACGTTTTATTTTGAATGGATGAAGTAAGCAACGCGCATGGAAACAGGAATTACTTTTTACATTGTGGAGGACGACGAGACGGATTTCGATTACATCAGTCGCGCCATCCGCGAAATTCAGCCGGACCTGACCATCCGCCGGTTTCTGCACGGTGCGGCCTTGCTCAGCCACTTGCAAACCATTACGCCGGAAAGCTTTCCATCGCTGATCATGCTGGATTTCTTTATGCCGGTTCTCGACGGACTGAAAACGCTCCAATTGCTTAAGTCCAACGAGAGCTTTCAGCAAATTCCGGTCGTGATGTGGTCGGGTTCTTCCCGGCCCGAAGACATCAGCCAGGCCTATCGGCTAGGTGCCCGGGCGTTTCACACCAAGCCGGTTTTGTTCGAAGACTGGCAGGAACAACTGCAAACCACACTGCGCTACTGGCTCAAAACCGTCGAACTGCCGCACCTGGCCGAATCCTGAGCCGGTTGCCCGACAATAAAATAAATCCGTATTTTAGCGCCCGGTAGACCTTCTTTCGCACCGTGTTGGTTATGGTCTAGAAATACCGGACCATGAAAATTCTGCTGGTTGAAGACGAAGTAAGTTTGGCGTCCTTTGTTAAAAAAGGAATTGAGAGCGAAGGCTACGAAATCGACGTGGCTTACGATGGACTGGTGGGGCAGCGACTGGCCGACAACAAGCCTTATGATGTCATTATTCTGGACGTCAACCTGCCCTATATCAATGGCTTTGAACTGTGCCGTCACATCAAACAGCAGTTGCCCCGCCAGGTGGTGCTGCTGCTGACGGCCCTCGACAGCCTGCCCGATAAGGAAAGCGGTTTTGGTGCCGGAGCCGACGATTATGTGGTCAAACCGTTTGAGTTTCGGGAACTGTTGCTACGAATCCGGGCACTGGCCCGGCGGAGCAGTCCGTTTTTTGGCTCAAAAGACATCCTGCGGCTGGCCGATCTTGAAATGGATACGCAGTCTCGCACGGTTTTCCGGGCAGGTTCCCGCATTGATCTGACGACCCGTGAGTACGCCCTGCTCGAATACCTCATGATCAATCAGGGCCGGATTGTGAGCCGGGTCGATATTGCCGAAAAAGTCTGGGATTTGCATTTCGACACCAATACGAACGTGATCGAGGTGTATATCAATTACCTTCGGAAAAAGATCGACAAAGGCTTTGAGCCTAAACTGCTTCACACCGTCATCGGCATGGGCTATGTCCTGAGAACCTGACATGCAGATCAAATACAAACTCATTCTGTGGTTTTCGCTGCTGGTGGCCGGTATTCTGCTGGCGTTTTCGTTTTATGTCTACATAACCTACGTAGGCTTCCGGCAACGGAGTATCGAAGACCGGCTGGAGCGGAAAGCGCGCGTGACCGAACATCTGCTGACCCTGCAGGGGACCGTAGCCGGAAGCGTGATTGCCTCGCTGCCGGAGCAGGTAGAGTTTGTGTATTCCCCGGCCGACAGCCTGATTTACGCCAGCCGGGATACCAATGATTTCATGCCCAGCCGGGCCTTTCTGAACCGGGTCCGGCAGCAAAAGCTGGTGCGGTTTACGTACCCGACCCCAGATCATCCGTACCTGAAAGACGGCGTAGCGCTGACGTACCCGGGCGCCAAACCCTCGCCCGACGGCCGGGAGTACCTCGCCGTCGTCACGGCCTACGATCAGGACGGCTATCAACGCCAGGAAACCCTGCGGGATCTGTTCATTTTTGGTAATATTTTTGCTATCGGGCTGGTCTGTCTGCTGGGGTTTGTCTTTGCCCGCAAGGCACTCGAACCCCTCAACAACCTGATCGGGCAATTGAACGCACCGAACGCGCAAACCCTCGACTTTCGGCTGAAACCGGAAAATCCAACCGATGAAGTTGGGGTGCTGGCCACAGCCTTCAACGACCTGCTGACCCGGCAGGAACAACTGGCCGACAACCAGCGCTCGTTCATCGCGCAGGCTTCGCACGAATTACGAACTCCGCTGACAACCATCAAAGGCTGGCTCGAAACCTCCATGACGTACGATTCGGACCCGGATAGCCTCAAGCAGGGAATGAAACAGGCCGTTCGCGAACTCGACAAACTGACGGCTCTCTCGAATGGCCTGCTCCAACTGGCCAGCATCGATGGTATCAACGCCCGACTCGACAGCCAGCCGCTCGACCTGGTTGAGGTGGTGCTGGATGTGGCTGATACGCTCGGGCAGCAGCGAACGGGGCAGGCGCTTTCGGTACACGTTAGCGACGCCATTTTGGAAGAGGCCACCCCACTTAGGCTGACGGGCAACCCGCACCTGCTCAAAACCGCCCTGCTTAACCTGATGGATAATGCCGTTAAGTATTCGACGGGGCAACTAGTTCAGGTATCGCTGGAACGGGAAGGTGCTGAGCAATTGGTAATCCGGATCGACGACCAGGGCATTGGGGTATTACCCGGTGAGGAAGATCGGGTTCTGCTCCCGCTCGTGCGCGGTTCAAACAGCAAAACCGTTGACGGTTTCGGCATTGGCCTGACCCTGGCGCATCGCGTCATACAATTGCATCAAGGGCAACTCCGGCTCCTGACCCGGCCCGGCGGAGGGACTCGGGCGGAGGTCGTATTGCCCGTCAAACAGCCTTAATCTCGCTCTAATTTCTTCTAATTTCGCCCTAATCTGGCTCTAATTTCGGCGCGGTAAGTTTACAGTTACGAAAAAAAGTAGCTGAATGCGCCGGAAGAAAACGATAGTTTCAGGAATTGTACCCTTCCTGCTGAGCAGCCTGCTGGTCCGGGTTGTTGTTGCGCAAACGCCCGCCGAAAACCGGCTGACGCTTCCGCAGGCCTTGGAACTGGCCCGGACCAATTACCCGAGCCTGCGCGGTAAACTGGCCGAACTACGAGCCGCCGAAGCCAATGTCCTGGGCGTGCGGGCCGCTCTGCGACCACAAGTAGGCATACAGGCCCAGGCCCTGAACGGTACCTCCAATCAGGTGCGTGGCCCATATGTGTCGAACGGTGGTCTGGCATTGCCGATTTCGGGCAGCATCAAGACCAACGGATTTACGAACGAGTCGGTCTGGACCAGTGGCGCTTCCGTAGTGATGGATTGGGAAGCCATCACGTTTGGTCGTCAGCAGGCCCGCCGTCAGCAGGCCCGGGCGGCTGTGGAAGGGGCGCAGGCCGACTACGAGGGCGAGTTGTTCACGCATCAGTTACGCGTTTGTGAAGCTTATCTGATGGCCCTCAGCGCCAGCAAAACCATCAGTTTGCAGGTTGCTAATCTCCAACGGGCCGAAGCTCTGCAACGGGTGGCCAGTTCGAACGCGGTCGCTGGTCTGCGATCCGGGATCGACAGTGCGGTGGCTACGGCGGAAGTCTACCGTGCCCGTACCCAGGTGCTGGAGAGCCAGCGAGCGGCCCAGCAGCAGGTGATCCGATTGTACGAACTGATCGGACAGCCCCAGACGACGATGGAGTTGGATACGATGGGTTTTTATACCCGGGTGCCCGATTTTCCGGCTAACCCCGTAGCGGTTTCGGGGCTACATCCTCAACTCCGGTTTTTTCAGAAACAGATCGATCTGGGTGAAACCACAGCCCGATTGATCAAAACAGCGGCTTTGCCCTCGGTTTCGCTGCTCGGGTCACTCTGGGGGCGCGGGTCGGGTATGAAGGAGCAAACGGCTTCGGATGGCTCGTTTCAGATTGACCCCTCGCTGGCAGCGGGTCTGCCATTGCGGGCGTTCAACTACCTGGTGGGCGTTACGGCCATCTGGCGACCCACTGACCTATTCCGAACCAAATATGCGCTGGCGGCTCAGAACGAACGTATCAATGTCCTGCGATCCACGTATGAACGGGAGAACCTGACGCTTCAGGCCGACGTGCGAAATGCCCGGGTTCAACTCGAACTCGCGCAGGAAACCGCCCGGCAGATCCCACCGCAACTGGCTGCGGCTCGCCTGGCGTTTTCCCAGGCGCAATCGCGGTATGAAGCGGGTCTGGACACCATTTTGACGCTCACACAAGTCAGCGCGTTACTTAGCCGATCCGAGGCCGATCAGGCGCTGGCTATCACAAATCTCTGGCGGGCGCTGCTTGTTCAGGCGGCCACATCCGGCGATCTGGACCGTTTTATTCAGAACATTCCACGGTAAAAGCTAACTCCTCAATAGTATGCTGTCCTACGTAGTCTGGCGGGTCGAGCCTGAGTTGCTCCGGATGGGTTCCATCGTTCTGACCTGGTACGAACTGTTGGTGGCGACCGGTTTGCTGACGGGGAGTTGGTTGGCCGAGCAGGTGTTGGTAAAGGGAGGGGTGTCACTTCGAAAAGCAAGGACGCTGTTGCTTTGCGTTGGCCTGACCACGGCGATTGGGGCACGGTTGGGGTATTTTTTACTGACCGAACCGATGTTTCTACTGGTAAATCCGCTCGGAATCCTGCTGCCGCTGGAGCCGGGCTTGTCGAGTCACGGGGCGGCTGCCGGTTTTTTTCTGGGACTGGCCTTTTACGAGGAAGCGCACCGGCATCCGCAGCAAACGTATCTCTGGCTCGCCGACCGGCTGGCCGTGGTGGTGCCGCTGGTGATTTTTTGGGCACGGCTAGGGCAATTGATGAGTTCGGAAGCTGTGGGGCGGCCTACCAATTCACTCTGGGCGTTTGTTTTTCTTAACTACCCGGAGTTCCCGGCTCAACCCCGCCATCCTGTCCCGCTATACGAAGCACTGGTCAGCCTGTTGTTGTTGGGCGGGTTGGGCTGGGCCTGGTTTCGGCAATCGGATTGTTCCTTCAGAGGTCGATTGATAGGTTTTTTCCTGGTCGGCGTGTTCTTTTTCCGGTTTTTGATTGACGATTTGAAAGACCATCCGGCAGGTATAATCCGCTGGCTTGGACTGACCATAAACCAGCTTTTGAGCCTTCCAGCAGTTTTCGTAGGCAGCTTTCTGATCCTGCGAAGCTACTGGAAGCGAAAACGACTGCCGGCTTATTCGGGCCGGAAAATAATGATCCCTTAAACGAAAAAATGATTGGTACACACCTGGAATCGGCGGGTAAATCGCGGATGATCTACCTGGTTGACGATGATGAAGACGATATTGAGCTGTTCCGGATGGCGGCAGAAAGCTGTTTCCCGAACGATGTGATCCGGGTTTTCAAGAGCGGCCCGGCCCTGCTCGGGGTGCTGGCTGAGGCCAAAACGAAAAAACCGGCGGTCATTTTTATCAACGGGATGATGCCCGTGATGGATGGCGTTCAGACGCTCGTGGCGCTTCGTCAAATGCCGGAAATCGAATCCATACCCAAGATTCTGCTGTCCGGCGGACTGCCGGAGAAACGAATCGAAGAAGCCCGGCAGGCCGGTGCTGTAATATGCCTGGAAAAGCCCCACTCGGTCAGAGAACTGATGGCGTCGTTGGCGAAAATACAGTCGATTTGGATAAAACCGGCGTAAAGCTGAATCCGGTTTGGCCGGAAGTTTTAAGCGTTATTGATTAGCTGACTATGTCTATTTTAGCAACATCGTTAAAGAAACCAATTTCCGTACTGGTGCTTGTATCGGGGGTATTGTTGTTCTCGATTCTGGCGGCTATGCGGATTCCGATTGATATTTTTCCCCGGCTGAATTCCCCGGTGATTTACGTCATCGAACCGTATGGCGGGATGTCACCCAAGCAAATGGAGGGCTTTTTTGCCACCCGGATGCAGGACCAGTTTTTGTACGTTTCCGGCATTCAGGAAATTCAGAGCAAAAGCGTGCAGGGGCTGACGGTGGTTAAACTGGCGTTTTACGAAGGCACCGATATGGCCCAGGCGGCTGCCGAAGTGGCGATTCAGGTCAACCGGGCCATGAAGTTTTTTCCGCCCGGCGCCTTGCCCCCGCAGGTGGTCCGCTACGATGCCTCGTCGGTGCCCATCGGCGATCTGGTCTTCAGCAGCCCCACGCGCTCGCTGAAAGAAATCCACGAACTGGCCGTCACCCGCATCCGGCCCCTGTTCTCGACAGTGCCGGGTTTGTCGGCCCCGCCCCCGATCGGCACCAACTCCCGGACGGTGGTCATCAACCTCGATCCCGGTAAAATCCGGGGTTTCAACATCTCGCCCGACGAAGTGGTGGAAGCGCTGGCGAAAAACAACGCCATGACGCCTTCCGGAAACATCCGGATCAAAAACACCATGTTCATCACTACACTGAACTCGCTGGAAAAACAGGTGGAGGATTTTAGCAAAATTCCGGTGGTGAGCAACGGGCGACAGATGGTTTTTCTGCGGGATGTGGCCACGGTGCAGGATGCTTCCGACGTGACGGTGGGCTACGCGCTGGTCAATGGTAAACGCTCGTCGTACATTCCGGTCGTCAAAACCGCCGATGCCTCCACCTGGTCGGTCGTGACAGCGCTGAAAGCCAAACTGCCGGAAATGAAAAGCCTGCTGCCCGACGATATCGACGTGTCGTACGAGTTCGATCAATCGGTTTTTGTGATCAATTCCGTCAAAAGCCTGCTGCTGGAAGGTGGTATCGGGGCCGTGCTGACGGGTATTATGGTGCTCTTGTTTCTGGGCGATCTGCGGAGTTCGATCATCGTCATCCTGACCATTCCCATCTCGGTCATTACGGCGGTTTTGTGCCTGTCGCTGGCGGGGCAAACCATCAACATCATGACGCTGTCGGGGCTGGCGTTGGCCATCGGGGTGTTGGTCGATCAGGCCACGGTGACCATCGAGAACATTCATCAGCATTTGGAAATGGGCAAGCCCAAACGACAGGCCATTTACGATGCCTGTCAGGAAATTGCCCTGCCGCTGCTGCTGATTCTGCTCTGTATTCTGGCGGTTTTTGCTCCTTCGTTTATCATGTCGGGGGTGCCGAAAGCGATGTTTCTGCCGCTGTCACTTTCCATCGGTTTTGCGATGACGGTTTCGTATTTCCTGGCGCAAAGTCTCGTGCCGGTGTTGGCTAACTGGATGCTGAAAGACGAACCGCACCACGCTCCCGCAACCGAAGGAGTTTACGCCACCGAGGTGCATGCCACACAGCAAACGACCACTCGCTTTGACCGGTTCAAGAATGGCTTTGTGCGGCAGGTCGGCGGCATGATGCGCTACAACCGGCTGCTGATCGGGCTGTATTTCATCGGAGTGCTGGTTCTAGCCGGATTTGGTTTTTCGATCATCGGGAAAGATTTATTGCCCCAGATCAATTCCGGGCAGATGGTTATCCGGATGAAAATGCCCGACGGCACCCGGCTGGAGCGCACCGAAAAGCGTGTCAAGGATTTGCTGACTCTGATCGATGAGGTGACGGACGGCAACCTGGCGGTTTCGTCGGCCTACGTGGGCGTTGTGCCGACCAACTACGCCACCACGAATTTGTACGTCAGCACGACCGGTTCGAACGATGCCGTTATTAAAGTTGGGCTGAACAAGGAGTATCGCGTCCGGATGGACGACATGAAGGAAACCCTGCGGGAAGCCGTCGCCGAGCAGATGCCCGAAGTCACGCTCTCGTTCGAACCCGCCGACCTGACCGAGAAACTGATGAGCCAGGGGGCCAACACGCCCATCGAGGTGCAGGTGGCCGGGCGCGACATGAAACAGATTGAAGGCTATGCCAACCAACTCGTGGAGCGATTGAACGAAGAGCCTTTTTTGCGGGATGTCCGGATTGTGCAGCCGCTCAAATTTCCGGTCATCAACATTCAGCTCGACCGGCAAAAGCTGGCCATGATGGGCCTGAATCTTCAGGAAACCGCCCGATCCATCACCGCATCGACCTCCTCCAGCCGGTATACCGAGAAAAATCAGTGGCTCGACGAAAACTCGGCCTACACCTATCAGGTCCAGGTTCAGATTCCTGAATACGCCATGCAGAACCTGAGTCAGTTGCAGGAAGTTCCGCTGGTAGCGGGTCAGCCCCGGCCGGTTTTGGCGGATGTGGCGACGTTCTCTGTCGATACGCTGCCGGGCGAATATTCGCGCAGTGGCCCCCGGCGGTTTGTGACGGTAAGCGCGAACGTGTACAAAAAAGACCTGGGAACCGCTACGCAAGCCGTGGAAGCAGCCGTTGCCTCGCTGGGCAGTCCGCCGAAGGGCCTGGTGGCCCAGGTCAAAGGCATGTCGTCGCTGCTGACCGAGACGCTGAGCAGTTTGCAATTCGGCCTGTCGGTGGCCGTCGTGGTGATTTTCCTGCTGCTGGCGGCCAATTACCAGTCGTTCAAGTTGTCATTTGCGGTTTTGTCGACGGTTCCGGCCGTGATTGTCGGTTCGCTGGCGATGCTGTTGCTGACGGGTTCGACGCTCAACCTGCAATCGTACATGGGCATCATCATGTCGACGGGCATTTCGGTGGCCAACGCCATTCTGATCGTGACGAATGCCGAGCGGTTGCGCTGGCAATACCGCGATGCCCATCAGGCCGCCATCGACAGCGCCGGAATCCGGTTGCGGCCGGTGCTGATGACCAGTTTTGCGATGGTGGCCGGGATGGTGCCGATGGCGCTCGGCACCGGCGAAGCGGGCGAGCAGGTGGCTCCGCTGGGCCGCGCCGTGATTGGTGGGCTGATTGCTTCCACGGTGGCGGCTCTGTACATCGTGCCGCAGGTCTATGCCTGGTTGCAGAAAAAAACGCCTTTCAACGACCCATCCCTGATGCCGGAAACGGTTTAACGCATTCTTTTAATCCATTCAAATCACATTCTGAAGCGGTTTTCCATGAAAACAAACCTTCTTTATATCGGTCTTCTGGCGGTCGTCTCGGGCGGACTGTTAACGGGCTGCCACTCGGACGAGCAAACCGGTGAACGAAAAAAACGGACCAAAAAACCGGTTCCGCAAACCTACCAGGTTGGCGAAGTGCTGGAGCAACGGCTGGCCCCGACCATCCAGTTACCGGGCGAATTCAGGGCGTTTCAGGAGGTAAACCTGTACCCGAAAGCCAGCGGTTTTGTCGAAAAAGTGCTGGTTGACCGGGGTTCGGAAGTCCGGAAAGGGCAGACACTGATGGTGCTGGAAGCGCCCGAATTGGAGGAGCAACTGGTGGCGGCTCGCTCGAAGTACCTGAAAGCCAAAGTGATGTTGACAGCCAGCCAGGACCATTACAAACGTCTGCTGATCGGAAACCGGGTGCCGGGCTCGGTGTCGGCGCTCGATCTGGAAACCGCCAAATCGCGGCTGATGGCCGACAGCGTCGCCCTGGTCGGTGAAAATGCCAACTTTCAGGCCTTACAAAAGCTTTATTCGTACCTGGAAGTGAAAGCTCCGTTCGATGGCGTGATTACAGAGCGGAATGTCCATCCCGGCGCGTTGGTGGGTTCGGGGGCCAAACTGGATCGGCCAATGCTGGTCCTGCAACAGCATGACCGATTGCGTTTGCTGGTCGATGTGCCGGAAACGTACGGGAGTCAGGTGCATCGCGGGAGTGGCATCGCTTTCACCGTCAATTCGTTGCCCGGAAAAGAGTTTCAGGGAAAAGTCAGCCGGATGTCGGGCAACATGGACCCGCAGTTCCGCTCCGAAACCGTTGAGATTGACGTATCCAATCCGCGACGCCAGTTCAAACCCGGTATGTTTGCCGAAATCATCCTGTCGTCCAACGGTGCGCCCGAAACGCTGGTGGTGCCCTCGTCGGCCGTCATTACCTCAACTGAGCGGCAGTACATCATCAAGCTGGACGACGGCAAAGCGAAATACATCGAAGTAAAACAAGGCCACAAAGAAAAGGGCCTGACCGAGGTGTTCGGCGGTATCCGGGCCAACGACAAGATCATTGTCAATGCCCGCGAAGACATTGAAGAAGGAACCGTGATCAATTAACCGGCCGCACAATTCTATACCAGCCAACCGGAATTCTGTAACACCGAACCGTGTTCTATTCCTGATCTTTGCAGTACTAATTTTTCAATCACACGATCATGGAAAAGCTCACGTTTAAAACCAATATCAAGTGTGGCGGCTGCGTCGCTACGGTAACGCCGTACCTCAACAAAGTCGCCGGTGAAAACAACTGGCAGGTCGATACGCAGGATCCCAATAAACTCCTGACCGTCGAAGGGGCCACCGCCCAGCAGGTGAAAGAAGCCCTTCAGGAAGCCGGGTACAAAGCCGAACCGCTATGAGTACGCCGACACCGGCGGTGGCACGAACCACCCGGTCCGGGGCCACGGCCAAACCGGTGCGCAAGACGTACCCGGTTTTGGAAATGACCTGTGCAGCCTGTGCCGTCAGCGTTGAGTCGATGCTGAAACACACGCCGGGCGTTGTCGACGCGGGTGTCAACTACGCCAACCAGCAGGCCTGGGTCGAATACGACCCGAAAGCTGTCACGCAGCAGGATTTGCAGAACGCGGTCCGGTCGATTGGCTACGACCTGGTCGTCGACGCCGAAGACCCGCAGGAAGTACAGGCCGAAGCGCAGCAACGGCAGTACGAATCACTGAAAAACCGCACCCTCTGGGCGGCTGGGCTGTCGGTGCCGCTGGTGGTGATCGGGATGTTTTTCATGGACATTCCGTACGCCAACGAAATCATGCTGGTGCTGGCTGCGCCGGTCGTGTTCGGGCTGGGTCGATCGTTTTTCGTCAACGCCTGGAAACAGGCCCGGCACGGCAAAGCCAACATGGACACGCTGGTGGCTCTGTCGACCGGGATTGCCTTTCTGTTTAGCACCTTCAACACGGTTTTTCCTGAATTCTGGCACCGACGCGGCATTCATCCGCACGTCTACTTCGAATCGGCGGCTGTGGTCATCACCTTTATTCTGCTGGGAAAACTGCTCGAAGAACGGGCCAAATCCAACACTTCCTCGGCGCTGAAGAAGCTGATGGGGCTGCAACCGAAAACCGTCCGGGTGGTGGAAAACGGCCAGGAATCGGACATTGCAGTGGCGGCCGTGCGGGTGGGTCAGGAGATTGTGGTGCGGCCCGGCGAGAAAATTCCGGTCGATGGTATGGTCGTTTCGGGGACATCGTTCGTCGACGAAAGCATGATTTCGGGCGAGCCGGTGCCGGTCGGGAAAAAACCGGATGAAAAAGTCTTTGCCGGAACGATCAACCAGAAAGGTAGCTTCCGGTTTCGGGCCGAAAAAGTGGGAGCCGACACCATTCTGGCGCAGATCATCCGCGCGGTACAGGACGCCCAGGGCAGCAAGGCCCCGGTGCAGAAGCTGGTCGACCGGATTGCCGGAATTTTCGTGCCGGTGGTCATCGGGATTGCGGTGCTGACGTTTGTAGTCTGGATCATCTTCGGCGGAGAAAACGGCTTTGCGCAGGCGCTGCTCACGTCCGTAACGGTGTTGGTGATTGCCTGCCCCTGTGCGCTCGGACTGGCGACGCCTACGGCCATCATGGTCGGGGTGGGCAAGGGAGCCGACAACCAGATTCTGATCAAAGACGCCGAAAGCCTGGAACTGGGGCACAAGGTAAACGCCGTGGTGCTGGACAAAACCGGCACGATCACGGCGGGAAAACCGGCGGTAACGAACCTGGAGTGGCAGCGTCCCGACGCTTCCGAAAAAGCAGCGGTTTTGTTTGCGCTGGAAAATCAGTCCGAACACCCGCTGGCCGAAGCCGTGGCCGAACATTTGAGCGGGTTGCCGGACAAAAACGTGGCGCTCGAATCGTTCGAAAGCCTGACGGGCCGGGGCGTTTCGGGTCGGTACGAAGGCGTTGGCTACGTGGTGGGAAACCGCCCGTTGCTGCACGAACGCGGGGTTGCGATCAGCCAGGAGGTGGAACAGCGCGTCCGGCAACTGCAGGCCGAGGCTAAAACCGTGGTCTATTTTGCCGACGAACAAAACGTGCTGGCGATCCTCGCCATTGCCGATCCGATTAAGGAAACCGCAAAAACCGCCATTCAAACCCTAAAAAACCGGGCTATTGCGGTGTACATGCTGACGGGCGACAATCCACAAACCGCTGAAGCCGTGGCCAAAGCCGTTGGAGTAACGGATTTTCGGGCCGAAGTAATGCCATCCGACAAAGCCGCTTTTGTGCAGGAACTGCAAACGCAGGGCAAGGTGGTCGCGATGGTGGGCGACGGGATCAACGACTCCCAGGCGCTGGCCCAGGCCGACGTGAGCATCGCGATGGGCAAGGGCTCCGATATTGCGATGGACGTAGCCCGGATGACGCTCATTACCTCCGATCTGGGCCGGATTCCGAAGGCACTGGAGTTGTCGCGCCGGACGGTCCGCGTGATTCGTCAGAACCTGTTCTGGGCGTTCATTTACAACCTGATCGGGATTCCGATTGCCGCCGGGATTCTGTACCCGTTCAACGGTTTTCTGCTGAACCCGATGCTGGCCGGGGCCGCGATGGCGCTCAGTTCGGTGTCGGTGGTCAGCAACAGCCTGCGGCTGCGCGCGGTCCGGTTGTAACTTGCTGAATCAATGTTTACCCGCCCACGGCTCAGGCCGTGGGCGGTTTTGTTTTTACGGCATCACCTGTTTTACGCTCCACTGTTCCACGATTTTCTCGTTTAGCAACCGAAAAATGTCGTAGAACGTAGCCGGTTTTTGCAAAAATTGACCTGCTGACTGGACGACGACAAAATTGCCCTCCGCGATGGTGCGCAACACGGTTTGAACCGTCAGCCGGTCGTTCTTTTCAGACAGATACTTTTGTAAACCATCCAAACCGTTAGCGATTTCGGGGTGGTGCTGCATCAGCTCAGGAGCGACGAAATCGGCAAGCCAGTCAAATCGGTGCTCAATAAAAACCGGTTGGAAAAACCGCCCGACGATGTCTTTGTTCCGTTCGGTCATGGCATGGTCCTCGATCTCGGTCGCGCCGTTCAGCATCGGGTGGCCGTTCGGGCTGGTTTCGGGCTGGTCTTCGATGGCGTCCCAATGCTCGACCATCTGCCCATTTCGGAGCCGGAACAGATCGACCACGGCTTTCGGCTGGCCGCCCAGCACAAAGCTTAGGTTTGTTACCACGTACTCGCCTTCCGCAATCAGTCGCAGGAAGGGTTTAGCCGGAGAAGCCGGTTTTGGCAGTTGGCTCATGTACCGGAGGGCTTCCAGCAGCCCGGCTTTACCCGGTTTTACGGTCGGGCTGTGCTGGATGTAGTCGTCGGCAGTGATCTGTTCGGCGTAGGCCAAATCGCCGTTGGCGAGCACACGCCGGTAAAAATCGCGAACAATCGCTTTGTTTAATTCTATCTGTTGCATATTGATTATCAATAAAATAGTTGGAAGAGAAGCCTGAAAGGCTTGACGTTGGGTAACCTCGTACGGAGTGCGGGGAAGAGCGCGAAAAATCTACCTACCGGTTTGCGGTGGACGTTTTCGGCGCTGAGGGGTAGTATGGGAGGATTCTGATCTTCAGGCTGGCAAAGATATACGCTAAAGGTACTCATTGCAACCGGAGTGCCCCAAACCGGCCGAAAATGGGGCCAGTTTGGGAATTTGACCGCTGCCTTAGCGATGCGCCCGCCGGTCGGCTTCTTCGGCGGTTTGAAGGGAAATCAGGCCGTTTTGTTCGGTAATTTTCCGGTGCGTTTCGGGGTAAAAAAGATAACTGGTCTGATCGCGGATCATGAGCCGGAGCAGTTCGCCGTAGAGGTGCATTTTCTGGTGGTCAAAACCATACCGGATTTCGACTTGCTGGGCGGCTTCAAACGCCTTGTGCCGCCCGCGCGCGCTGCGGTCTTTGCCTCCGTAGTTGGCCGAGATGTCCAGCACCGCGCCCGGAAACAGGTCCATCAGGGCACGGGTTCCGGCTTCGTCGACCAGTCCCCGGATTATGGCCCGTGTCGGCACCCACTCGAACAGCGTGACATCGCCCCGCTCGAACAACAGCCGCATTTCCTGCCGGTCCATCCGGCCCACCTGCGTAAAACCGTGGTAGAAATTGACCAGCGAATCGCCGTACCGTACCGTGGCCTGGACCTGATCTTCGAGGTCCGTGCCGGGGCGTTTGCTGACCTGCGCGGCTTCCACTGTTCCTTCACCCAGCCAACCCGCAAACAGGTCGAAAAAGTGAACGCCGTGTTCGATAAAGATACCGCCACTCAACTCCCGGTTCCAGAACCAGTGTTGCGGCCCAAGTCCTTCGTCGCCCGCGTAGTTTTCAAAATACCCGTGCAGAAACTCGCCCAGGATCTGCTTGTCGATCAGGGTTTTGATACGTTCGAACATCGGATTGTAGCGTTGCATCAGGTTCGTGATCATCAGCAACCCCCGGCTTTCGGCAAAGGCAACCATCTCGCGGCCCTGCTCGGCGTTCATCGCCAGCGGTTTTTCGCAAATGACGTGTTTCCCGGCCCGGAGCGCCTGCATCGACTGTTCGTAGTGCAGAAACGGCGGGGTGGCAATGTAGACGATGTCGAGGTCGGACTGGGCCAGCAGTTCGTCGATGGTGTCGAAATGTGTGGCTCCGAAGCGGTTGGCGGCCCGGGTGGCTTCGTCGCGCTGCGAACCGGCAATGCCGACGAGTTTGAGGTGCGGACTCTGGAGAAAATGCTGGGCGGCAAACAGGCCAAAACCGCCGAAGCCGATAATGCCCAGGCCGAGTTCTTTTAATTCACTCATGTGCGTCATCAGGTTGTAAAGTGTGCAAGTCGGGGGAATGGGTTGCTGAATGACCAGCAACCGGTCACGCCCGGTTTAAGTAACCACAAATCCCGTAAACTGTTGACGCAACCGGTTTTTCATTCTTGAACGGCCTGCCGATCGGCTTTCTGACCCGCCTGAATGAGTTTGAGGGTGTAGACGAGACTGAAATCCCGGCCGGTCAGAATGTCGTCGTAGCTGCGTTCGACCGGGAAATCCGGTTCCACCGTAAATCCGTTGGCATTCCGCAGGTCGACGGCGTGGGGCATCCGTTTCAGCGGAATCCGGACGCGCAGTCGGGAATGGGGCAGCGTGACGGTTTTGAATTGTCCGGCAAAATCGCCCCAATACGCGCCCCCGCAGGCTTCGCCCACGAACGTGCCGACCCGCTGGTTCAACGAATGCGCCAGCACCGAAGCTGTGGCCGAATACGACGCGCCATTCATGAGAAAATACAGGTTTCCCCGAAACGCATACCGGTTTTGCGGCTGGTAGGGTCGGCCTGAAAACCGCTCGGTGTAATAATGAGCGGAATCTTTTTTGATGAAAACCGGAAAAAGCAGCCACGACACCGGATTGTACCAGGGTGCCACCACGCGCCGGTAGCCCGGTTTCATGGTTTCGCGACCCATTACGCGAAATGGCTCCGGGAGCCAGTAGCGCAGAAGCCGGGCCGAGTTGACGACAGCCCCTCCGCCGTTGCTCCGCACGTCGACTATCAGATTCCGGATTTGCTTCCGGTCGATCTCGCGAAAAGCCCGCCGAAGCTGGCGCTTGTATTTTCCCGTCAGAAAGCCCAGCCAGTTGCCGCTGAACGTCGAAACGCGCAGCACGGCGGTGTTTTTCAGGCTGTCGATCACCGTCACCGACAGATTGGGCTTGAGATTCAGTTCTTTCCGGTAGCGTTTCATTAGGTTGGCATCCAGAACCTTGCTGGTCTCGCAGCGGACAAAGCGGGCGCGAACCAGCGTATCGCCGGGCAGTCGGTAAGTGATCTGCACCGAATCGGCCGGGCCAAACCAGTTGCGGTAATAACTCGCAAACCCAATCAGGCTCCGAAACCGGCGGCCCGTGCGGTTGTCGCCGTCGGACCCGCTGCGGTCGGTGTCCTGGAGCAACTGGTGCAGGTCCGCGATGGGTTGCTGGTCGATGGCGAGCAGTTCGCTGCCCCGAACCAGCGACGAGTCGGGCGTCAGGTCGTGGGAGAGGTAATACCGCTCACCTACTTCCCGGATGTAAAACGGCATCAATCGGCGGTTTTTGCCAAACTCCTGTTTTCGGTGCCCCAAATCCGAATGGCCGTCTTTCAGGCTGGTAATCAGGGGCGTGATGGTTTGGTAAAACGCCTGATAAGCCAGCGGTCGGTCCAGTCGGTGGGTCACCGAGTCGACCAGCCGGTCGTAAGCGGGTTTGGGTAGATAGTAACCCAGGCCGGGATGCAGTTGTTCCAGTTTTTGGGTCAGGTACTGTACGTCGGCGCGGGCCTGGGCGGGTTGCAGGGTTTGGGCTTGAGCAGCCGCAATAAAACGAAAAAATAAAGTGAAAACCAGGATGTACCTCATAATGTTATGGCGGAAACGAGCTAAAAATAAACAGAAGATAGCTTGTTCGAAATCCTGTCAGCAGTCGAAGACACTGACAGGATAAGTTGGGGATGACCTACCTTAGCGCTGTCAGGATCTTCGACCGCTGACAGGGTTGCGCCAATTGTAATTTGTGTCGGTAAGCCGGTTGGTTTAGTACTATACGTCATTCCTTTCACGCCCTGATTTTGGCGGTTCATCACTTTTTTGTCCTGCCGCATGAGGGGAAAGCCGACCTTTGTTGTCATTCGGAAACAAGGCACCCAATGTGCCGTGCAGTCTACAACCATTCTCTATGAAACAATTCGTACCAATTTGCCTGCTGCTAATCCTGATTAGTGCCGCCAGTTGGGCGCAGGAAAGCCCCAACCCGGCCCCGGTGGTCCGGCGGACAAACGAACAGGTGACCGTGAGCGGTTACATCAAAGATGCAGCCAACGGCGAGGGCCTGATCGGAGTGTCGGTTTTTGTCAAAGAAACCAACTCCGGCATCACCACCAACTCCTACGGTTTTTATTCGCTGACGCTCCCGGCCGGAACCTACAACCTGATTTTCACGTATGTAGGGTTTGCCAAAGAATACCGTACCGTCGATTTGACCAACGACAACGTCCGGCTAAATATTGAATTGAAAGAAGAAGGCCGGGATTTGCAGGAAGTGACGGTTTCGACCCGGCGCGAAGACGACAATGTGAAAGACATTGCGATGAGCGTCAACACCGTCGAGATGAAGACCATCCAGAAGATTCCGGCCCTACTGGGCGAGGTCGATGTGATCCGGAGCATTCAACTGCTGCCGGGCGTGTCGACAGTCGGCGAGGGTGCGACGGGCTTCAATGTGCGGGGCGGCAACGTCGATCAGAACCTGGTGCTGCTCGACGAAGCGCCGGTCTACAACTCCTCGCACCTGTTCGGGTTCTTCTCGGTGTTCAACCCGGATGCCGTCAAGGATGTGAAGCTGGTCAAAGGCGGGATACCGGCCCTGTACGGCGGGCGGATTTCGTCGATCCTCGACGTTCGGATGAAAGAAGGGAACTCGAAACGGACGACGGTTTCGGGCGGGATTGGCCTTATTTTCAGTCGGTTGACGTTGGAACAGCCGTTGTTTAAAGACAAGGAAGGTCAGGCGCGGGGCTCGTTCATCATCGCGGGCCGGCGCTCCTATGCCGATATTCTGGCCAAGCCGTTTCTGACCGGCGACCTGAAAGGCTCCCGGTTTTTCTTCTACGACCTGACGGCCAAAGCCAATTACCGGATCAACGACAAAAATACCATCTACGCGTCGGGTTATCTGGGCCGCGATGTGTTCGGAGCGGATTTTGGCTTCAACTGGGGCAACACCACCACCAGCCTCCGCTGGAACCACGTTTTCAGCGATAAACTGTTTCTGAACACGACGGCTTTTTACAGCAATTACGACTACATGCTCGACAGTGACCTGAAGCGAACCAATCCGCAAGACTACTTCAACTGGAAGTCGAGCATTATTAATTATAGTCTGAAACCAGATTTTACGCTTTTCCTGAAAAACAACACGCTGACGTTTGGCGGCCAGGCCATCATTTACGACTTCCGGCCGGGGCTGGCGAATGCCGCCAGCGGGGGCGAGGTTCGGTCATTTGGGTTGGAGAGCAAGTATGCGCTTGAAACTGCCCTCTACATCGGCAACGAACAGCAGGTTTCCCGGCGGGTGCAGTTGCAGTATGGCCTGCGGTATTCGTTCTATAATTACATCGGCCCCGGCGAAGCGTATGAGTTTGAAACTGATGTGCCCGCCGGTCAGCGCCGGTTTCCGGTTTCCACCACGAAATACGACCGCAACGAGAGCATCCAGACGTACGGCAACTGGGAACCCCGATTTTCGGCCAAGTACGAGTTGAACGACCTGAGTTCGCTGAAACTGAGTTACAACCGGCTGGCGCAGTACATTCACCTGGTGTCGAACACCACGGCGTCGACGCCCCTGGATGTCTGGACGCCGTCAACCAACAACATCAAACCGCAACTCGCCGATCAGATTGCCGGGGGCTACTTCCGGAACTTCGGCCCCAGCGGCCGGGAGTTTGAAGCGTCGGTAGAGGTCTATTACAAATGGCTGCAAAACCAGATCGACTACATCGACGGGGCCGATCTGCTGCTGAACAAATACCTCGAAGGCGATTTGATGAACGGGAAAGGCCGGGCTTATGGGGCTGAGTTTTATTTGAAGAAAAACCGGGGCGATTTGACCGGCTGGGTAAGCTATACGCTGGCCAAAACCGAACGGCTCGTCGACGGCATCAACAACAATCGCTGGTTTCCGACGCGTTTCGACAAGCGGCACACCCTCAATGTGGTGGCGCTCTACGACCTGAACAAACGCTGGAGTTTCTCGGCCACGTTTGCATTCGCAACCGGCACACCGGGCACGTTCCCGACCAATGGCTATCTTTTCCAGGGGTATCTGGTGCCGCATAATGCGGAAAACTCGCGCAACAACTACCGGATTCCGCCCTACCACCGGCTGGATTTGTCGGCCACGCTGCAAAACCGCAAGAAAAGGCCGGAGCAGAAATGGGAAAGCAACTGGGTGTTCTCGGTCTACAACGCTTACGCCCGCAAGAACCCGTTCTCGGTGTTTTTCCGGCAGGCCGAAGACAAACGAACCGTCACGCTGAACGGCGAGCAGACCCAGATTCCGGTGGCCGAAGCGATTCGGTACTCGATATTCGCGACCATTATTCCCTCGGCTACCTACAACTTTAAATTCTAACGTACCGTACCCCCGGACTTTAGTCCGGGTGAGTTTTATAAACCAAAGAGGAGGTTAACTCAAAAACCCGGACTAAAGTCCGGGGGTACTTGAAAGCCATGAAAAATACACACATCTTCGGTTTTTCGATTGTTCACATTCTCCTGCTCGGCCTGCTGCTGCTGGGCATGACGTCCTGTGAAGACCCCATCGACATTAATCTGCAAACCGGTCCCTCGCAACTGGCCGTCGACGGCTGGTTGACGGATGAACCGGGTCCGCAAACCATCAAACTGACGCGAACCACCGGCTATTTCGATGCCGCGCAACCCCCGGCGGCCCTTGGCGCTACGGTGATTGTGGCCGACGAAGACAGTGTGATTCACGAGTTTGTGGACGTGAAAAACAACGGCAATTACGTCTGGACGCCCAAAAACGGCGAGAAGTTTGGCAAGATCGGTAAGCGGTATTTGCTGGGCATTCGCTACGAAGGGCAGGAATACTACGCCATCTCGGAAATGCGCCGGGTGCCGCCGGTGGATTCACTGGTGTTTCGGGAGGAAAAACCGAATCCGTTGGAAAGCCGCACGGCGTTTCAGGCCGAGTTTTACGCCAGGGACATTCCGGGCGGAACGGATTATTACTGGATTCGGACGTACCGGAATGACAGGCGGCTCGATGCCACCAGCAACATAGTCGTTTCGTACAACGGCTCGTTCAACGGCTCGGCCGATACCGATGGCTTATTGTTCATCCAGCCGATCCGCCAGTCGATCAACATCGACAGTCTGTACAACCGGAACGATCAGATCAAAGTGGAGGTGTTGTCGATTACGCCGGATGCGTTCTATTTCTTCCTGCAACTGAGCGAGCAAATCAACAACGGCGGCTTGTTTGCCTCCCCACCCGCCAACGTGCCGACCAACATCCAGAACCGCAATTCCAGCGGCCCGAAAGCCGTCGGTTTCTTCGGCGTGTCGGCGATGAGCAGCCGAACCGCGAAAGTGGAGGACGCGAATATTCGGGAGGAGTAAGTATAGGTAAGGAGAAAATGTGAAAAAAGTCTAGACTACATTGGAGTCTGGCGTGCTGAAAATGGCTCAGACAAGCAGTTTTGAGCAGCGCTATCCGAAAATTCAGAGACAGACCTTCATGCAGATGATAAGTTTAAACGGCGGGTTCAATTAGCCTCAACCCGGTGTAGAGACAGAGAGAAGAATTAAAACATAGAATATTATGACAATCAAGCGGAAATGGCAGAAGTGCTCAGACCGATAGATGAGACAGAGCGGATTGGCGTACTCAGGGTTTCTTTTAAAACAACTGGATCCGCTGTAAAACAGCGGATCCAAAGTGGCAAGGCGGCCTGCGCTTTACAGATTCATGCCGCCGGTAAGTTCAATGCGCTGCCCGTTTACCCATCTGGCCTCATCACTACAAAGAAAAGCGACTACTCCGCCAATATCTTCCGGAGAGCCAACACGTCCAAGTGCGGTAGCATTTGACACGAAAGCGCGTAATTCAGGCGTATCCCGCATGGCCCCACCACCAAAAACCGCGCCCGGCGCAACCACATTGGCAGAAATACCTCTGCTTCCCAGTTCCAGCGCCAGAAACCTGGTATACACATCCAAAGCGCCCTTCATAATTGCATAAGCCGACACACCCGGAAAACTGACGCGCGAAACAGCGGAAGAAATGTTGATGATCCGGCCGCCGTCGGCGAGCAGATTCAGTGCCTTTTGCGTCAGGAAATAGACACCTTTCAAATGAATGTTCATCATCTGGTCAAACTGCGATTCGGTCGTCTCTGCCAAAGAAGCAGAGATGCTCGTACCGGCATTGTTGATCAGAAAATCAAATTTTGCTTTTTGGAAGTGGGATTCCAATGAGCTGGACACCTGCTCGAAAAAAGCGTCAAAGTCAGAGGTAACAGTTGTGTCAAGGCGAAGTGCAAGCCCGGCACTGCCCAACGATTCAATCATTTTAACTGTTTTTTCCGCTTCGCTCTGAGCATTAAGATAAGTAATGATAACATTAACACCCTGTTTGGCCAGACTCAGAGCGATGTCCTTTCCGATGCCCCGGCTGCCGCCGGTTACGATTGCAATTTTGTTTGTTGTCATAGGAGATTTGTATTGTTTTAGACAATGCAAATCTCCCCCGGATAGCGCGATCCAAGTTTGTCGGATACAATCAGATTTATGTATAATTCAAACCTTCACATCCTTTCGAAAGGAGCCGGGCGAAACATGCGTCTCAGCTTTAAAGAATTTAGCAAAATGGGCAAAGTCGGAAAATCCGAGACTTTCGGCGATCTCTGCAATTGTCCAGTCTGTATGGCGAAGCAATGACTTGGCCTCCTGGGTTATCCTGCTCGCAATCAGCTCGGTGGTGGTCAAACCCGTGGTACTTTTTAGCGTTTTATTAAGGTGGTTGATATGAAGCCCAAGCTGATCAGCAAATTGGTTGGCTGTGCGCAACATGATCGTTTGCTGCGGGCTCTCAAGCGGGAATTGCCGGGCCAGCAAATCCAAAAACAAAGAGGTAATTCTCGCAGCCGCGCTATGATTGGGACTGCGCAGCGTGGATGACTGTAATTTCTGACCCAAATGGATCAACTCCAACGTGTAAGCTCTCAGAAGATCATATTTGTAGGCGTAGTCGGAACCGATCTCCGAATCCATAAACCCGAAAATCTGTTGGGTACGCTCAATGTCCAGATCCGATAAAATAAAGACCGGATGCTGCGCAGATTTAAAGATTGGCAACTCGTCCAGGATCACCCCGCTTATCATGGGATTGAGGAAATCAGCCGTAAAGACACAAAACCGGCCGGTTTGTCTGCCCATAGGCAACCAGTAGCAGGGACTTTTCGGAGTCGAAAATATCAATGTCGGATGCACGATTTCGATGGATTGGTCCGGATAATCCGCCTGAGAGCGGCCAGTAAGAAAACTGATCTTATAAAATGCGCGCGATGCGCAGGAAACGGCAGACTTTTCACGGTTGGTAGGAACGATGTTTTCGAGATTGAATACATTGAAATGCCCCAGCTCCCGTAGAAGCCCATCAGACAGTAATGTATTTAAAGCGGCTGCGTCGCCGTTGGCAAGAGTTTCAGTTAAATCCTCGAACGTCTCTTTCATTATTTTTATGTAAAAATCAAAGATAATTAAAAAGCTGGTCTTGAACGGCCGTCAGACTTTAGAAAATGATGTAAATCAGGTGTTAATCCTCAACCCTCTGCCCTAACCCCCATGCCCTTTGCCCTTCCTCAAAACCGCCATCTAACCTGCAGCTTCATCTCGCTTTTGTGCGGTTTCGGAATTTCGTCCAGGTCGGAACCGACGGTTTCCTGGTCGCGGAAATCGCTGCGGCTCCAGCGCAGCCAGAGGTCCAGGTGTTTGTTGAGGGTGTATTGAAGCAGTAGGTAGTTCCGGAAGCCCTGGTCAGCGTAGGCCGGGATCGAAAAGGCCGACAGCACATCCCGCTCGTAGACGTACTGCCGACTGTCGTAATCGTCGGTGCTGAACCAGGCCAGCCGGGCGTTGAGGGCCAGCCGCCCGAAATCTACCGTAGCATCCTGCACCACCGCCAGCCCTTTTGAGGCCGGAAAACCGACGTAGCGAAAACCGCCCCATTGGACCCTGCTCCGCAGCGACCACACCCGCGAGGGCGCGTATTCGGCGTTCAGGACGTAACTTTTCCGGATGGTCTCGACGGTTTGCTTTATCTGGCTGAGCCGGGTCGGGAGGTTTTTTTCCTTGTGCTCTTCGTGGTAAAGGCCCGAAACCGTCAGCTTTTTAGTGGGTGTATACGTCGCTTGCAGCAGGTAATCAAAGCCCCGCGACGGCTTGTCGACCAAATACTTCCACCACGGAAACCGGTAGTAGTCCAGAAAACCGCTCAGCGTCAGTTTGCGGTAGATGACGTACCGCAGGCCCGTGTAGAGGCCCCGCTCGTTGCTGTTGCGCGTGTTTTCGCCGAACGCATTGGCGTAAAAGCTGTGAAAGTTTCGGGCATACGACCGACCCACCAAAGCCGCATCCAGGCGTTTGGTCAGGCTGGCGACCGCTCCGCCGACAGCCCCAATACCGCCACTGGACGCGCGGGCCGCTTCGCCGAAAAAACTGATGTTCTGCCAGCGGTAACTGCCGTGCAACCCCACAACGGTATTCCGTTTGCCCACAAATTCGTAGCGGTTGTACGGCAAACCCCGCTTTTGCAGGGCTTTGTCAAAAACCGTATGAAGCACCGTCGCGCCCAGTTGCAGCCGCTGGCCTGGATGGTACAGCACATGCGTCCCCAGATTCTGTTCGAGCAGGCTGGCGCGGTCGGCCAGTTCGGCGGGTGTGCGATGTAAGCCGCTGGTTTGGAGCGAACTAATTTTTTCTTCCTGACTTTCGGTATCGACAACCAGGTTGCCATCACGACGGTTGCGGGCGGCCAGAAGCGTTACGTCCCATTGCTGGCTCAGGGTGTAGGTGGCCGTTACGCCCCGCAAAAAACCGTATTCGCTCAACGATGTGTAGGGACGGCTGCCCAGCGACGGCCGACGCACACCCGCGACTGTTTCGGAGCCTTTGCCCAGCGAGAAGCCTGACGCCAGCACCAACCCCTGCCCGACTTGCAGTTGATAATCACCCAGCAGGATATTCCGCCAGCGGCCCCGGTTTTGCAATTGAGCGTGAAACGAAAGGTAGTCGATGCCAAACTGATGCGCGCCCGGTTTCCAGCGAAAGGGTTCGCCGGGGTCCTGTTCCAGCGTGAGTCCGAAGCTGAATTCATGCGGGCGGCTATAACGATACCGCCCATACCACTGCTGCCGCCCACCCGCATAAGGCCGGGGCAAGTTCCCTCGTGCGTCTGGTTCGGCGGGCGAAAAACCTTCCTGCTTTTCGAGAACCTGTTCGACGCGCAGGATTAGGTAATGATCGGTGGGGTTGCGCAGCGAAAACCGCCGGGTTTGGTTATCAACGGTGACAAACGGGAGCAACCGGCGAATGGTGGGCAGGTCGAACCCCGGCACGGCTTGCAGTTCATAGATCGACAGAAAAGGACCGAGGTTTTTCCGGTGGTCGAACAGACTGTTGAGTTGTCGTTCGGTCAGGAGCAGGGTAGCCGCCAGTTCGTCGTGGGTGGCGGTATTCAGGTCGAGCGGGTTGGCGTATAACTGGTACAGGTTTTCGTAAACCGAAGCATAATCGATGCCTTCCGTTTGTACCGGGAATAATTCCTGCATGAATGCGCTCAGGTTGGTTTCGCGCCGACGGTATTCCTGCGCCCATCCGAGCGAAGGGAGCAACAGTAAACCGCCGATCAGCCAACGGGTACAACAGGCTTTCACGGTTTTGTGGCAACTGAGCGGACCGTACCTCCGCCGGACGGCCCCATCCGGCCGAAAGAACCTCTTTCAGTTGCTTAGACGAAAAACCGGGTCCGAAGACACACTGCCCCGCAGCAACTATTCGTTCTGAATGACCGCAATGAGTTCCTGCAGGTTTTTTTGTTGCCGTTTGTTTACTTTTGGGTATTCCATTTTCAGGCTCTTCAACTCGTCGGCCAGAATTTTGGCCACGATCAGCCGCATGTTTTTCTTGTCGTCGGCCGGGATGACGTACCAGGGGGCTTTTTGGGTGGCGGTTGCGTTGATGGCTTCTTCATATACCTGCATGTATTGTTTCCAGAAACCGCGTTCGACCACGTCCTGATCGTCGAATTTCCAATTTTTCGACGGGTCTTCAATCCGGTCGATGAGCCGTTCTGCTTGCTCTCTTTTCGACACATTCAGAAAAAATTTCAAAACCGGAAAACCGTTGTGGTGCAGGTAGGTTTCGAAGTGCCGGAGGTCTTTGTAGCGTTTTTTCCAGACCTTGTCGAGGTCGGCGATCCGGTCGTCAGGTAGCCGCTGGGTCTTGGTTAGAATCTCGGGATGCACCTTGACCACCAGCACTTCTTCGTAATACGAGCGGTTGAAAATGCCGATGGTGCCGCGTTCGGGCAGGTTGATGATGTTGCGCCAGAGAAAATCGTGGTCGAGTTCCTGCTCGGAGGGTCGTTTGAACGAATGGACGCGCAGGCCCAGCGGATTGACCCCGGAGAAAACGTGCTGAATGGTGCTGTCTTTTCCGGCGGCATCCATCGCCTGAAAAATCGTCACCAGTCCGTAGCGGTTGTGAGCAAACATGGTTTCCTGCAACTCGTTCAGTTGGCTTGTCAGCTCGCGGAGCAGGAGTTCGTAGTGTTCTTTGTCGTCGTACAAATCATCAATTTTCGTCGGCTGGTCGGCCAGAACAAAATCGGTGGAACCATCAAAACGAAATTGTTCCGGTTTCAAGTGAGCGATGTCAGGCATATGTGGGTGGTTTTACGGTTTACGGTTTACAGTATTCGGTATACAGTTGTTCGCTGTTCTGTATTCGTTATTCAATATTCGTTATTTAAGGCTATTGTTTTCCCACAAACCGTAAACTGAAAACCGAATACCGAAAATATCAGCGAACCGTCTTGTCCGGGATTCTGTTTCCTAGAAACCGTAGGGCCGGTTTCGGCGTATGTATGGAACTCGCTTTTGTTATACCGGTGTACGGTCGGAATAAAACCTTTAACATCATTCCTATGTTTAAACCATCGTCCTTCAAACCATTGACGACCTGGTTGATGGCCCTGTTGCCGATCGTGCCACTGCTGTCGTGTGGACAGGCGTCGAAACAACAAACATCCGAGCGAAAAACCAAAGTTATGAATACCAGCAACTCACTACCCACGGCCGACGGCCTGGAAAAAGCTACCTTCGGCACCGGCTGCTTCTGGTGTACGGAAGCCATGTTTGAATCCCTGGACGGTGTGGCCGAAGCCGTATCCGGCTACGAAGGCGGCACGAAGGCTAACCCCACCTACAAGGAAGTTTGCACCGGCACGACCGGCCACGCCGAGTGTGTGGAGGTGACCTACGACCCGAAAAAAGTTTCGTACGCCGAACTGTTGCAGGCCTTCTTCCGGAGCCACGACCCCACCTCGCTGAACCGGCAGGGCGCCGACGTCGGCACACAATACCGCTCGGTGATTTTTTACCACAATGACGAGCAAAAGCAACTGGCCGAAACCGTGAAGAAGGAATTGAACGAGTCCGGTGCGTACGACAAACCGATCGTGACCGAGATTAGCCCGGCCTCGGCGTTCTACGTCGCTGAAGATTACCATCAGAGCTATTTTGTCAACAACCCGGAGCAGGGTTACTGTGCCTTTGTGATTGCACCGAAACTCGACAAATTCCGCAAGGTGTTCAAGGATAAGCTCAAAAAAGGTGAGCAGGTGACATCGAGTCACGAGTGAGCCTGGTAAATGCAACAAAACCCCGGCGCAAACCGGGGTTTTTGATTACCTTTCAGTTTATTGCCCGGTAGATAACCGGGCGAAAACCGCCTGCTGGTTCAGTACGGGAGGGGCCGACTTCTGATCCGAACCGACTGGGGTGGCGGTTTGCCTGATTTTGTTGATCAGGTCTTTGGTAGTCACTGGTTGGTGCGACAGAATACCGGCCGCTACTCCGGCTGCAATGGCAGTCGCAAACGAAGTGCCCTGCACAATACCGGGTACGGTTTTCCACTGTCCGTTTTGAAGATGGAATTTTTGAACCGGAATTTTTTCGCCGGGTGCCCAGAAACCTCGGGGGTCCTTTGGCGTAAACACGGAGGGTTGGCCGTTTTCGTTAACCGACGAGATGACCATGATTTGGTTGAGAATGGGCCGACCGGCAAACGGAAACGGACGTTGGGGGTCATTTCCCGCAGCGATCAAAACCAGAATACCGCTTTTGGCGATGCGATCGAATACGGTTTCATATATTTTGCCTTCCAAAGGCCCATATGTAATAATCAGAATATCAGGTTTGCGGGCGATGAGGGCTTCGATCATGCTCAGGATACTCGATGTAGTCAGTGAACTGGAGCGGGCCATCGACTTCACAAAGACAAACCGGGCTTTCGGGGCGCTGATCAGTACCGCCTGGGTAAGTGAAGCGGTGTAATCCGTAAGGTATTCATCCGGCTGTTCAGGGTCGGTGGATTCTGTTGAAATGATTTCAATCTGCTCATCGGGGAGCCAACCCTCAGGCGGCACTCCACCCAGCATGGCAACACGTACCGGTCTTGCGTCCGGGGGAGGAGGCACATACCTGATCAGTCTGCGGATTGGTCCGAAAAGCCGATCCGCTGTTTCGCCCGACAACCCGGCCTGTAAGCCGGAACCCGAAGAGGTCGGAAACGAGAGTTTGAGCTTTTCATCTACCTCTTTGGTCAAGGCAGCGATCTTGTCTTCAATCCATTTCAACGGTTCGGCTTGTTTTGCCATTGATGAATCCTGCTGGATGAGTGCACGCTCCATTTTGTAATATTCCAAGGCTTTGGTCGTGTGTCGCGCGTTTTCGGCAATTTCAGCTGTAACGCGTAGTAAGGCCCGCCAGCGGGGCGTTTTCTGTGCCAGGGTGTCCAGAGTGGCAATAATTTCGGCGTATTTTTCCTGCTCAGGTTGCCGACCCCGCAAAATAAGTCGGTTAAGTTCTTTCACTTTTTTTAGTGCCGACATCAAATCCCGAAACTCTTCCGGTGTAATTGCTTCGGCCTCTACCACTTCTTTGATAAACCGGCGGTGTGCCAGATAGTAAGCAATCCGATCGACAATTTCACTGGTTTTGTCGCTTCCCGCCAGCCAGATTGACTCTCCATCGTCGGCAAGGCTCCCGACAACGACAGACGTGTTACCTTCGTAATTGACAGAAAGCCGCAGACCATTTTTTTCTGAGAAAAATCGCTGGATATAAGCTAACAACCCCGACAAATCGACACCTCCGACATTCATTTTTAGGTCGATAGTTTGAAAAGGCATCCCACCATACCCCAAAGTGATGGGGTGAGCCCGGGCCAAATCCTGCGGTACTTTCCGATCATCAAGTGTCTCTTGCTGCTCCAGATCGAGGGCATTTGCCGTTGTGATCAATTCCTGTTGCAGTTGCGCAAGCCGGGCTGATAACATATGGGCCATAACCATGCCCAGCTTTTCGCCATCCTGACCTTGCACGCTAGAACTGATGATGGTAAATGGTAAAATAACCCGGTTTCCGGTTGGATCGTAAAACGCTTCCCGTAACCGATTGATATACCATACGACTGCCCCGATAAGAAATAGGCCCACCGTGATATAAACCCAAGCTCTGAGAAGAGTAACCATAACAGCGAAAGAAATTTCAACCTACCCAAAAGCACTGGGTTCGCCAGTTAATTTTGAGTAAACGGTCGAGGAAAATACAGATTTAACAGCTTGATAGTGTTGGTGTTAAATGGGTAGAACGACGCTGTTCCGGTTCGTAACGAATTGGCGGTTTAAGCAAGTACACAAAAGCAACGGATTCTGGCGGGTTCCTGATCGAAATGAAGCTGAAGACATACGAATTTCTGCGCTTTTACCAGATGCGAATTACAATGAGGTTGATGAGTGCATTGACCAGAAAAGCGAGCCCGAACGAGACGGCCACCGAAAATTCGGGCAGGAAAAAGGCTTGAAGAAAAAGAAAGGTCGTAAAACCGAGTAATCCCATCACTAGCCCCCGCAAAGCTGTGATCGCGGCATAACTACCCTGAAGAATTTGTGAAAAGACCGCTAAAATCGAGGTTTGAATCGGAAACGGGGTTAGAATACCGCTCCAGCTTGGTCCCAGCACGTTGGCTAAGCCCGTGACGATCAGGACGAATAACGTAGTGATCAGCATCCGGATCGGGATGTCAAACGGTAGTTGCCGGATTTTAGGCGGGTGGGCCGTGGGAACCGGAAAAAACCGCAGCGCCAGGAGAATACATCCCATCACCAGCGCATAACTGACGATTAAATTTAGTTGTAAGTAATAGAAGATCACTGCCGTCACGGTGTAAAAGACATACGCCAGCAGCAGGGTGGAGGGCCAGTTCCGGGTTTGGGAAAAGACCGAGTAGCTGAAACAGAAACTGATCAGCGCCAAAATGCCGGTCATAACGCCCTGGATAGCCTGAATGCCGAACGGTTTGCCTTGTTCCAGAATGAAAAACAACAGGATCGGTCCGGCTACCCAGGGCATGCTCCCAATCACTCCGCCGATTTTGTTGCCCCATTTCCGAATTGCCAGCGTGATCAGGGCAATGACCGAGGGCATTAAGGTGACTTTCAGCAGGAGAATATTCATCGACAACCGGTGCTACTGAAAGCGAAAATAGACCAGAAGTCGGAGAAAAGAAATAGGATTTTGTAATCCCCTGCCAGGGGACGGGCGCTGGCAGGGAAACAGGGATGTTTTACTTCCCTTTTCGGACGTAAACGTTATTGCTGATCGATTCGAGCCGTACTTCCGGCCCTCCGCCATTCACAGTGCCTTCGAGCAGATATCCCACAATTGGATTTTGCTGCCGTTTGCTTTTGAAATCAATCGACAAATCGGAATATACCTCACCGGTAATGGTTTTCAGGGCCAGGTTGGCGCCTTTCGAGCCGGGCCAGTTCAGGTCGACAAAACCACTGATGGTTTTGGCAAACACGGCTTCGCTGGCACCTTCGATGTCGATGTTTCCGTTGATGGATTCGACGCGGAGTTTGGCCTTCCGGGGTAGAAAAACCTGGTAATGGATGGTGCTGCAGGTGTAATAATTCTGGCCGTTCCGTTCCGTGCGCCAGGAAGAAGCCGTGCCGGGGCAGTCTTCGGCACGGCCCTGTTTCAGCAGTTCACGGTCGAAGTCGGTTTTGACGCTGATTTCGCCCGCAGTCGAGCCGGTTTCAACCAGCAGGGCATCGTTGAGCCGCCCGCCGTTGACGGTTACGGCGATTCGAACGGACACTTCGGCTTTGTCCCAATACCGGATCTGGATGCTGTCGGCAAATTTCAGGTTCAGATTGACCAACTGACCAGCGGTGAAGGGAAGTTTTTTGTCAATGATCTTCTGGGAGAAGGTAGGGCCAAGGGGCAGGCCGAGCAGGAGGAAGAAGAGCAGCTTTTTCACGGTCGTCTTATTTTTGCTTACGGATATAAATGTTGCTACTGATCGTATTGAGCTGAATTTCAACGCCCCCGCCGTTGGTTGTGCCCTCGATGTTGTTGCCCCCGCCTACTTTCGACAACCCGTCGCGGGAGTTTTTCAGGCCCAGGTCGAAATCCGTATACATCTCACCGTTGATCGACCGCATTTTCAGGCTGGTTTTGGCGTTGGCAGGCAGCGTCACATCCACAATCCCCGAAATCGTGGTGATCGAACTCGGTTTTTCCTGACTAAGATTGGTGTAAATGACGTTGACCTCGCCGTTGGTCGTGTTGGCAACCACCGGACCGGTGACGCTTTTGAGCGTAATCGGCGCGTTATTGGTTTTGATTTCCAGATCGCCGTCCATGTTGCTGATGGAAATGGCACCTCCGCGCCAGTTGGTTTGCCGAACGAGCAGGGCAGCTTTTTTCGGTACCCGAATGGTGTAATCGATGTCTTTGCGGGTGGCTTTTTCGATTTTTAACGCCCCGCTTTCGGATGTCACGGCCAGCCCGATGCCTGAATTGTCGACGGCATTGTAATAGAGCGGTTTCAACCCTTTCGCCCGCTCGGGTGGTGCCTCCAGACCTGACGAAGCCCGAATGATCAGCTCATCGCCGTCGTAGCCTTCGAGTTTATAGTCACCGGCATCCATTTCGAGGATCACTTTCCGATCTTTCGCATTACCGAGTTTGGTCTTGAATTCCTGGGCGCTGGCGCTTAATGCCAGGCACGTTAGACTGAGTAACAATAAGGTGGTCTTTCTCATTGGTTTGGTTTGTATAAAATAGGAAAAAAGACGAATCAGGAGGCAGACGGTTTGGGACTCAGGCGGTTCAGGCCTTCTTCGGCTTTCTGGCGAACGGCTTCGATGACCTGCTGGTTGCGAATCAGGCGCTGCATGACATCCGCGGCCCGTTTTTCCCGGACGGTTACCAGGGCTTCGATCAGCATAATCTGGACGTACGGATCAGTCTGGATCGTCAGCGACTGAATCAGGGCTTCGCGCACACCGGGTTCGTTCGGAAACCGCATCAGGGCCTGACAGGCCGCCAGCCGGACGTTGACGTTATCGTCAAAATTCAGCGTATTGATGAGCAACTTCGTGACTTCCTGATCGGCTTCCGGCAGTTCCGACGACTGGTTCACGGCCTGAATCCGTTCACTGGCCGAGGTTTGGGCTACCTGATCAAACTCAAGTACTTTTTTAATCGCTACCGTCGACGCAGTTTCCGGCGAGGTTGAACTGCGCTGGCTGTAATACAGGCCACTCGCAAAACCGCCCGCTAGCAGCACCAGGCTGGCGGCCAGGCGCAAACTCCAGCTTGTCAGGCTATAAATTCGACCGGCGGAGTCGAGCCGGTTGGTTGCTTGTCGGGTAAACCGGGCCGATGGGTAGTCGTTTCGGGCATCCGCAGCGTAGCGGAACGGGGCGGCTTCGTGTTGTAACCGGGCCGGAACCGACTCATCGTTGAAAAATTCCCGCAACTGCTTCTCTTCCTCCAATGTCGTTTCCCCCGCGTAGTATTTCTCCAGTAATTTTTCAAAATCCGGCTTCATAATTGATCGTTTTGAGGTAACTGTCACGCACCCGTTGCCGGGCTCTCGACAAAATCACCCGGATGTTGTTCACGGTTAGTCCCGTTACTTCTTCAATTTCTTCAAACGTGTACTCTTCCACATCGCGCAGGTGCAGAATCAGCTTCTGGGTTTCGGGCAGGGTCTCGACGATGCGCCGAATTAAGGCCGTGCTGTCTGATAACTCAGTCTGATCATACGGTGAAACCCCGTCGGCCCGAACCCCGGAGAGGTCGGCTTCGTCGTCCCGGGTCCGGTTCGCCTGCGACTTCAGTTTGTCCAGACACAGGTTTTTGGTCATTTGGACGGCGAGGGCTTCCACACTATGATAGGTATCCAGATGTTGCCGTTTGGTCCAGAGTCGCATCAAAACTTCCTGCAACGTATCCTCGGCTTCTTCGCGGTTGCGCAGAAACAGCCGGGCCAGCCGAAAAAGCCGCCCCTGCACGGGAAGTACCTTGTGTTTAAAGGTTTGCAAATCCATTTCAAGAGCAAAGACGAGCGGGCGCAGGATTCATTACAGGAGCGGAGAAAAAAGTGTAAAAAATTTTGATTAGATACGCAGAATGGATGAAAAAATAACCAGGTGAGCGTCTGGTTACTCTCCTGCGAAAGGGAGGCCGGTGACGCTGAGCAGGCATTACGTAGAAATACTTGATACTACTATGCCAATATGAGTTACTACTACGAAAATTTAGAGGGATTCTACCCGATTTTGGCCCAAAACCGGCTTCCGAACCGCCCGACTCTTGTAAGACGTTTAGAAACTCCCTTATTTTGGCTCAAGTTTCACATCTAACTCATTCATACTAATGAAAAAAATCTTCTCCTCACTCCTCGTAATGTCCCTGCTGTTTGTAGGTACGAAATCATTCGCACAATATCAGAAAGGCGATAAATTATTGAATGCCGGAATTGGTTTGTCCAGCTACTACGGTGGTGGTTTGCCAATCGGTGCTTCCTTTGAAGTTGGTGTAACCGACGAAATCAGTGTGGGTGCTCAGATCGACTTCTATACTTGGGGGTATAACTTCGGTGGTTATAAATGGCGTTATACCTTCGTTCCAGTGGCAGTGCGTGGTTCATATCACGTAAACGAATTGTTGAATTTGAACAACGACAAGCTGGATTTGTATGGCGGTTTAGCATTGGGTTATTATATCTCAAGCTACAGAGACAACTCAGGTTATTCTGGGTTTTATGATAATGCCTATGGCAACCAGGTTCTGTTTGGTCTTCACATCGGTGGTCGGTATTATTTCAAACCCAATCTAGGTGGCTTTGCCGAAGTTGGTTACGGCGTATCAGCCTTGAAATTAGGAGTCGCCTTTAAATTTTAAGCAATTATTCTGATTAACAGACCCCTGCCGGAAACATGTTTCCGGCAGGGGTCTGTTTTTATTTCAACTCTTCCACCCCCATATTCCAGAGCAGGAAAGAATACACATCAGTGGCGGTTTCGATGGATTTGATGATGTTGCTTGCCCCGTGCCCGGAATTGGTTTCGATCCGGATCAAAACCGGGTTCAGTCCTGTATAGTGCTCCTGCAAGGTGGCCGCGTACTTGAACGAATGGGCGGGCACCACGCGGTCGTCGTGATCGGCCGTTACGATCAGCGTGGCCGGATAAGGCAGACCGGTTTTGATGTTGTGAATCGGCGAATAAGCGTACAACGCGTTGAACTCCTCCGGATTGTCGCTGCTGCCGTAATCGCTCACCCAGCCCCAGCCGACCGTGAATTTGTGAAACCGGAGCATGTCCATCACACCCACTTCGGGAATGGCCACCCGGAACAGTTCGGGCCGCTGGTTGATTACAGCCCCCACCAGCAAACCGCCGTTGGAACCGCCCCGGAGCGCCAGTTTTTGTGGTGACGTATACCGCTCGGCAATCAGGTATTCGGCAGCCGCAATGCAGTCGTCGAACACATTCTGCTTCCGGAGCTTCATGCCCTGCTGGTGCCAGGTTTCGCCGTATTCACTGCCCCCGCGCAGGTTCATTTGCACATAAATTCCACCCTGTTCCAGAAACGGAATCAGGAAAGCGCTGAAACCGGGCGTCAAACTGATGTTGAAACCGCCGTAACCGTAGAGCAACGTCGGGTTGTCGCCGTTCCGTTGCAGCCCTTTCCGGCAGGTCAGAAACATCGGCACGCGCGTGCCGTCTTTGCTGCTGAAAAAGACCTGCGTCGTTTCAAAGCCAGCGGACTGAAAAGCAATCTCCGGTGCCCGGAACAGCGTCGATTCCCGCGTAGCAATGTCGTAGCGGTAAATCGTCGGGGGAGCCGTGAACGACGTAAAGGTATAAAACACGAACGGGTCACCGTGTTCTCCGCCAAAACCGCCGACCGAACCCAGGCCCGGCAAAAGAACCTCATTTTCAAAATTTCCCGCCACATCATAAACCGAAATGCGGGACGTGGCATCTTTCAGGTAATTGGCAAACAGCTTGCCGCCCGACAGCCGGGCTTCGTCCAATTTCTCGGTTTTTTCGGGAATCAGGTCACTGAGTGCGCCGGTTGCCGGAATTACCTGCGACAGTTTGTAATTCGGCGCTCCGTTATTGTGATGAACCACAAGCGCATCGCCCAGGTTATCGATCACCGAATAATTAAACTGAAAGCCTTCAAAAAGGAGTGTAAACGCTTTGTTACCGGAGTGCCGGTCTTTGTACCAGATCTCGGAGCCGTCGGTTCCTTCCGAAACATTCAGAATCAGATACCGCTCGTCCTCGGTGGTCTGCGCGAAAAAATACCGCAGGGGGTGAGCCTGATCTTCGTAGATCAACTCATCCTGCGCCTGGGATGTGTTCAACCGGTGGAAATACACCTTCATGAACTCGTTCCGCGATGAAAGTTCTTCCCCGGGCGTGGGCTGGTCGTACCGGCTGTAGTAAAAACCGTCGCCCTGCCAGGCTGCGCCCGAAAACTTCACCCATTCGATCTGATCCGGCAGGTTCCGAAGCGTTTTGGTATCCAGAACCTGAATAGTCTGCCAGTCGGAACCGGCTTTCGACAGCGCATAAGCCGCAAACCGACCGTCCTTCGAGAGCTGAAAACTCACCAGTTGCGTCGTGCCGTCGGCCGAAAGCGTGTTGGGGTCGATCACCACCTCCGGCGGGCCGTACAGCCCTTTCTGCCGGTACAGCACCGACTGGTTTTGCAGGCCGTCGTTTTTGTAAAAATAAAACCACTCGCCCTTGCGGCTCGGGGCCGAATACCGGGGGTAGTTGATCAACTGTTTCAGCCGGTTTCGGATTTGGTCCTGGTACGGAATCTGGTTCAGGTAGCCGAATGTCACGGCATTCTGCGCCTTCACCCACTCGCCGGTTTCGGCCGAACGGTCGTCTTCAAGCCAGCGGTAGGGGTCGGCCACTTTTGTGCCGTGATAGTCGTCAGTCTGGTCGGTTTTGCGGGTTTTGGGGTAGGTAAGCTGCGGAGAAATACTGGAAAATTCAGGCATGGGAACGGCTGGTTAAAATCGGTCTAGCGGTACAACCGCCAGCTTAAACTACGAAAAAGTCAAGTCAATAAGTTCGTTCATGTGCTTCCGAAGCCAATAAACAGTTGAAAAGCAATAACGTATAAGTAGATATTGATGATTGTATCTAAGTATAAAAATAGTTGAGCATTTGTAACTAAAAAATAAAGTCGCATTGTAACTTGCCTGCGCAACTATCAGACACGGTAAAGCAACCTCTCGTCTCACGCAAGAGCAGCTAGTTATCAGCCGGTTCTGGTTTTTAAAGCCTTATTTAAACCACACTATATGCGGAAAAAACTACTCATTACACTTATTTTCCTGACAATGATTCTCGGCTGGTCCGGCTCCGTTCGGGCGCAGGTGGTGATCTCCTGGCCGCAGAGCGGACTGGTTTTCCAGCGCGGAACCGACAATAAAGCCAGTATAAAATTTATCGTCACATCGACAAACGGGCAGGCGATTTCTTCCCTGCAACTGCTTTTTTACAAATACGAGCTGGCGGGCGGCACCACCGGACCGCTCCATCCGGTGACGGGCAGCGCCCAAAGCTGGACGACCGTACCGGTTTCGGGCGCCGGGACCTGCCAGGTCACGGCCCAGATCGACGTGTCGGGTGGCATGTATAAAGTCCGGGCCAGGGATAATGCCGGTCGCGAAACCGCCGATGTCGATGTTGGTGTCGGGGAGGTGTTTGCCATTGCCGGTCAATCGAATGCGTCGGGCTTTGCCAATAACGGAAACCCTTCCTACGAGACCGGTAATGCGACCTTTGTGCGGTTTTCAAACGAAAAAGATCAAAGCAATAATTTACAGGGTTTCGAAGAAAACGATCCGGGCAAATGCGCCGGATGCTCACCAGCTACCATCCAGTTTCAGTGGTATTGGGGTGGTGTGGGCAACAAACTGGTCCAGTTGCTGCAAGTGCCGGTGGTTTTTTACCAGACAGCCATGTCAGCGACGAGCGTCGTCGAATGGCGCAACAGCAGCCAGGGCCGCAACACCCCGTTCAGCAACGGCCAACCGCGCTATATCAACGGGTTTCCGTATAGGAACCTGAAGAACTACCTGACCGGTAAAGCCCGGCAAACCGGTTTGCGGGCAATTTTATGGCACCAGGGCGAGAGCGACCGGCGCGACGACCCCAGCAAAGCCAATACGGCCCCGGAAAATTCGACCGGTTTTTTCCCTCGGGCCAACCGGTATTTCGACGTGCGGACCAATACCATCAACACTTCGGAGACGTACGAAGCCGTGCTGAACGAGTTGATCGGGCAGAGCCGGTCGGATCTGGGAGCCGAGGTCCCTTGGGTCATTTCCCAGGCCAGTCACCTGCGCGGACTGGCCGATCCGCTAGTCATTGTCGGACAACACAAGGTGATCGGCTATAGCACGCACCAGACCAACGACCCTGCGGCCGCGCCCAAAGCCTTCGGTGATCCGTTTGTGACGCCGTACGGTCGGACGAATGTTTTTGCCGGGCCCAATACCGACCAGTTCGGCAACTCCTTCCGGCTTCCGGACCCCGATAGAACGCACTTCAGTACGCTGGGTCAGAGTTCGGTGGCTTCCGAGTGGCACAAGGCACTGACCAACGCTTACAACGGCCAGAATTTTTTCGGGAATTCGACACCAATGCTGAACCGGGGCGAAACCGCTGGAGTGCCAACGGCTTCGTGTACCGCTCCGCCGGTGGTCAACGCCAGCTACGATGGCTACCTCTACGGAGCCGATTGTGAGACGTTCCGGGGTTGGGCCTGGGATGCTAATCGGAAAACAACACCCATCTCGGTCGATATTCTGGACGGTACTACCGTCATTGGCTCCATGACCGCCGACGAGTTCCGGCAGGATTTGCTCAATGCGGGGAAAGGCGACGGGCGGCATGCCTTCCGCTTCGTGATTCCCAATTCGCTGAAAGACGGGCAGAAGCACAGCCTGTCAGCGCGGGTAACCGGTAGTAATTTTACCCTGAAAAGTGGCCCGAAAGTAATTGAATGTCAGGGCACAGGGACTCCGTCACCGACCAACAACCCGCCCCAGGCTCCGCTGGTTTCGGCCCTTTCGGCGCAGCAGGGTGTCGCGTACTCGACGGTATTACCAGCGTTTACGGACCCGGACAACGAAGCGCTGTCCTATGGATTATCTCCGCTACCGGGTGGGTTGAATTTTAACCCCAGTAACCGGACCTTGAACGGCACACCAACGGTGAACGGAACCTTTCCAATGACCTACACCGCCACGGATCCCCGGGGCGGTTCGGCCAACACAACGGTGACACTGATTATTCAGGCTCCGGTAACGCAACCGCCTACATCGGGCACCGTGACGGGTAATTTCGAGGGTTTTCTGGACAAAGTCGAATGTGGCAGCATTCGGGGCTGGGTCTGGGATCGGAACAAACCCAATACGTCCTTGACGGTGGAGTTTTACGCCAACGGCGTTTCGATCGGGACAACGGAGGCCAATATCTACCGGCAGGATCTGAAGGATGCTGGCAAAGGCAACGGGGCACATGCCTACAACTTCACGACCCCGGCCTCCCTGAAAAACAATGTGACGCACCAGATTAGCGCCAAAGTGCTGAACAGCACGTACGTGCTGAAAGGCGCTCCCAAACCGCTGACGTGCCCGCCTTTGGCCGCTCGTTTGTCGGCGGGTGTGGAAGAAGAGCAATTGACCGCAGTCTTGTTGGGCAATCCGGTGGATGAAACCGTAGCGGTGGAAATCCGGGGGGCAGAGGGCCAATCGGTGCGGTTGCAACTACTCGATCTGAATGGCCGGATTGTTGCCGAACGCGAAGTGGCCGTAGCCCGCGGCATCGAAACGCAAAAAGTGCCGATTGTACGGCAATCGGCGGGTTTGCTGCTGTTGCGGATTACGAGTGAGGGACAGGCCGTGACCCTGAAAGTGTTGAAATGGTGAAATAATTCACCGAAAGAAACCGTCGGTGCAAATTAGATACCCAAAAAACCGCCTTTTTGAGATGAGGGGCGGTTTTTTGGGTTTTAACGCCCTTACGCCAAAGAAGCCGGGCAGTTTGAGTAACGTTCTTGGATGTCTGCTAATTTACGTTCAAAAAAGTTGTTCTAACAATCTGATTTGCAGGTTACCGATCTATCTGCTAACTTACCAAGATGTTTCCGGTTCGGTAACAAATGAAACTAACCCGCCTTTTTATCATTGCCATCTGGATCATGGCCTTTGGGGCCCCGGATGTTTCGGGAGCTAGTAAAGACCCTTTGACGCTGTCCCTTCGGATCGATCATATCGGGGTTGATGATGGCTTGACGCAGGGTTCGGTATACCATATGATGAACGACAGCCGGGGCTTCCTCTGGCTGGGTACACAGGACGGTTTGAACCGGTACGACGGGACGCACTTTCGTCATTACCGCCCGAATTTGCGCGATTCCACGGCGATTGTGGGCATCAATATTTCCGGGATTGTGGAAGACCGCAACGGTAATCTCTGGATTGGGACCGAAGATGGTCTGAACTACTACGACCGGGCTACCGATCACTTTACCTGCCTCTATTCGTATTCAAAAGAGAAGAAACGGCTGAAAAGCAAAACAATTCCGTTTTACGCCAACGGCCAGGAAGTGCTGTATTACAGCGAAGCCGAAGGGCTGGTATCGCTAAATATCAAGACACGGCAGAAGCTGGTCCTGGACCCGACCATTCGGCCCACGCACGAGTATGACCAGTTGAATTCAACCGTTCGGACGCCCCTGGGCGACGTCTGGCTCCACGCGCCGACGGGCCTGATTCGCTACAACCTGTACGAACGTAAACCGCATTATTATTTCAGCAACCATCCGGCCAATGAAGCAGGCCCGGCGATGGGCGTTTTTTCGTTTCACTGCGATACCGCTGGTGTTGCCTGGCTCGGAACGGCCACGGGTCTGATTCGATTTGAACCACAAACGGGTCGTTACCAGCAGTTTGTGCCTGGTGAGGGCCGAAACTTAACATCGATTTATACCATTGCGGAGGATCAGAACGGGCTTCTGTGGCTAGGCACGCAACGGGGCGGTATCTGGCTGTTCGACAAAGCCAGCAACCGGTTTAGCCAGGTGGGCGGTTTTACCAACAGCGCCCGCAAGCTTTCGGATTACGAAATTTGTAAGTTATATGTTGACCGCCAGGGTATTATCTGGGCCAATACCGACCCGGATGGGCTGGCCCGGATTGTGCCCGGAACCACTTTTTTCGGCGGTATGGCGGTTTCGCAGAAAGAGCCGCATCTGGCCAAAGATCCGACAACGCTCAGTCATTTTGTGGTACGCGGTTTTCTGGAAACCTCGCCGACGGAACTTTGGATTGCCACCGAACGCAGTCTCGATGTGCTCGACCGACCCAGCAACCGCATCATCCGGCGATACCTGACGCAGGCAAAATACAGCGATCTGCCGTCCCGAACGCTGATCAAATGCTTGTATAAAGATCCGTTGGGCCGCATCTGGGTCGGTACAAACGGAGGTGTTTTTACCTTCAATAAAGCGAAATCTACGTTTGACAAGATTCCGTTGCCGGGTTCTCCGAACAGCAAAGTGGTGGAGAATTTCATCCGGCGGGTACTGGCTATCGATCAAACGATCATGCTGGCGGCTTCCGAAGACGGTCTATACCTCCTGGATGTGCAGCAGCGGAAATTTACGTTACTGCCCACGCTGTCCCACCAGAATATTTTTAGCCTGGCCCGCGACCGGGCAGGGCGGTATTGGGTCGGTACGTTTTCCGGCGGATTCTATTGCTACGAACGGCCCCCGATCGGCAAGGACCCGCGCCCGCAACGTATCGTGAAAGGACTGGACGGTTACACGGTTTTGTATTTCTACGAAGATCCGGTGCAGCCCATCGTCTGGATGGCGACCGACAAAGGGCTGGCGGCTTTCAACACCAAAACGGGCCGGATTCGTATCTACGATCACCAGCATGGGCTGGCGAATCCGTTTGTGTACGGTATCCTGCCCGACCACCAAAACCGGCTCTGGATCAGTACCAACCGGGGGATTTCCTTTTTCGATCCGACCACGAAACGGTTCAAAAATTTCGATATGTCCGACGGGCTGCAAGGCTACGAATTCAACGGGAACGCCTACTACCGGACCCAGGATGGCGAGCTGTTTTTTGGGGGCGTCAACGGCTTCAACCGGTTTTATCCGGAACAGTTCCGAACCAGTTCGTACATGCCGGCAGTGCACATTCACAAGCTGACCGTCAATGAGGTTCCGTTCGAATCGGAAGGATACATCGGTGAAATGAGCCGGGTCGAATTGCCGTACGACCAGAATACGGTAGCACTCGAATTTACGGCTTTGGATTATTACAGCAATGGCCGAAACGAGTATCAGTATCAGCTCCTTGGCTATGACAACCAGTGGGTGCAGTCGGGGCTGGATACCTACGTTCGGTATGCCAACCTGCCGCCGGGGACGTATACCTTTCGGGTGAAAGCGGCCAACAAAGACGGGCAGTGGAGCCCACGCATCAGGCGCCTGACGATTGTGGTTCAGCCGCCGTTCTGGCAGCGGGCCTGGTTTCTGGTATTGCTGGGGCTTGTGGTCGGTTCGATTGCTTTTTACTGGCTCCGTCGGCGCGAGAACCGGATTCACCGGCAACACCAGCGGAATACCCGGCTGGCGGTCGAACTGCAGGAGCAGATCAAGAAAAACCTGGCCCGCGACCTGCACGATGAGATCGGGACGCAACTGGCCACACTCAAACTGTATGTTGGGCGTTTGACCGAATCGTCGGCTCACCCGTTGCATTCGCCTTCGCTGGGCGATCAGGCCCGGCACCTTATCAGCGAGATTATCAGCAGTATCCGGAATCTGCTGCGTGAGCTGAGTCCCCGGACTCTCGAACAGTACGGCTACGCGGCTGCAGTCGAAGAACTGTTGTCCCGGATCGACAAATCGACGCTGGAAACGCATTTCTGGGCCGATGAACTCCCCTCGCGGCTGGAAGCGGAAACCGAGCTGATGCTCTATCGAATCACGCAGGAATTGTTGAACAATACTCTGAAACACGCCAACGCCCGGCAGGTTAGCATCCGGCTGGTCTTTGAAGAACCGTTGCTCAAGCTGTACTACAGCGACGATGGACAGGGGTTCGATTACCGGGAAGCCCGACGTGGCCTGGGAATCGGCAATATCGAGTCGCGGGTGGCCTTAATCAACGGCGATATCGAGTGGCAATCGGCCCCCGGCGAAGGAACTCGTGCCATTGTTACGTTGACCTTCCGATCGTCGAACCGGTTTTTGTCGCGTAGTCGACTGGAGCGGTCACTCCGAAAAGTGACGGCGTTTTTTTAAACCCCGCAACAGACACATGACCAATTTACAAATCAACGGCCGGGTTTGGCTGGAAGCTGAGGAGCGGTTTTTCGGGATTGGCCGAATGGAACTGCTCGAGCGAATTCAACAAACCGGCTCGATAAACCAGGCGGCTAAAGAAATGAAAATGTCTTATAAACGGGCCTGGGAATTGGTACAATCCATGAATAACCAGGCGGATGCTCCGCTGGTATCGACACAAACCGGCGGGGAGCGGGGTGGGGGCGCTGTTGTCACCGAGGAGGGACTTAAATACCTTACGTATTACCGGGGACTACAGGAACGATTTCAGCATTTTTTAAAGCAGGAACTTCAGAACTTACCCCTTTAGCCCACGTACTAAATCTGACGGCTGCTTACCAATAATTGCTCTTCGGCTGAAAATAACAAAAGCGGTTTCTCTCCAATTCGTTCGAGTCCAAATTCACTTCTGCTGATCCTTAACCTGAAGGTAAGGAAAAAAATAATAAAAAATTATTTAGGGAAGAAAGGCCTTTATTTCTTCAGAATCAGCTTCTTTTTTGAGCCGGTCGCTCGGTTATTTGTCTGAATTTGTAAAAAAACAAACGGTCTGAAATCCAAAAAACCAACTGGTTCGTTCGTATGGGTGTCTTGCAAGGCACACCATTTCATACACCCATTAAAATAAACTTTTCTTATGGAAGAACTAACCAGTACCGCTACGCCCAAGAAAGGACCGAGTGTACCCGCCATCCCGTCGGTTGAGCGCCGGATGTTTCTGCGTGCGCTGGGTCTGACGACTGTTTCAGCGTCGGCTTTTCTGGCGGCTTGCCAGAATTCACTCACTGAGACGGCTCCCAAGCATTCCGGGGCCCGGATTACAGCCGCTGGTATCAGCTTCGGAGAAGGAGATTTTGCCATTCTGAACTACGCCTACGCCCTTGAACAACTGGAAACCGCTTTTTACATGGCTGTCGTTGAGAAAAAGACGTTCGCTATGGGAAGTCAGGAAGATATGGTGTTCCGGACCATCCACGACCATGAACTGATTCACCGGGAATTTTTCAAAGCAGCTATTCCGAACGAGCAGCGCATCACGGACAACTTGGAATTCGATGTCAGCAGCATCGATTTTACCAATCGCCGGGAAGTATTGAACACCGCCCGGGTGCTGGAAGATACGGGCGTGGCGGCTTACAACGGTGCGGGTCCGCTGATCTCGAAAGCCGGAGCGCCTTTTCTGACGATTGCGGGTAAAATCGTGTCGGTCGAAGCGCGTCACGCTTCGCTGATCAGCTCGATTCTGCAACCAAACGGGGCCTTATTTGCCGGTGACTATGTCGTCGATAACAACGGTCTGGAAAAAGCACTGACGGTTGCCGAAGTACTGGGTCGCGCTGGTAAATACATTAAAACAGAACTGAATCCGGCCTCTCTGCTTGCCCTGGAAGCCGCCAACTCATAACCCCAACGAACGATGAATCTCTTCGGAATATTCTCTCAAATCGAAAAAGCTGATCCGGAAGCGGGTGAAAAGCTGGACTTTGCCCGCCGGAAAATGTTGAAAACCGCCACGGTGGCGGCCGCTACGCCGGCTTTCTTTGTCGGGATGGTCAACAAAGCTTTTGCAGCCGATGGCTGTGCCGGTGATGCCATTGCGATCCTGAAATATGCCCTGACGCTCGAATACCTGGAGCGTGATTTCTACCGGGCCGCTCAATTTAAGGCCGGTTTGTTGCCCGTCGGAACGCGCACGTATGTGGTACAAATTGCCAAGCACGAAGCGCAGCACGTCGATTTGATCGAGGGTGTTTTGGGCTTGAAAAAGAATGAGTTACAGCCTAAATACAACATGGCGACCCTGAACGCAGCCCTGGCCGACTACCCGACGTTCCTGACCTACGCACAGGCGCTGGAAGATACGGGCGTGCGGGCTTACAAAGGGCAGGCCGCCTGCTTGCTGGAAGAGGGTACCCCGACAGCCAAAACGGTTTTGGGTGTAGCCTTGCGAATTCACTCCGTAGAAGCCCGGCACGCGGCTGCGGTTCGGTACATGCGGGGGTTACGGCCCTATCCGGCGGGCGGTCAGAACGGTACCGAGCCAGATCCGAAAGTCTACGCAAACGAGGATCAGGGCAGCCAGGCTGGTGTCAGTCTGTCACCGTTGGTCAGCGGCAAACTATACGAAAATGGAATGGTCGATCAGTTGATCTACGAATCGTTCGATGAGCCGCTGACGGCTGCGGAAGTTTTGGCCATTGCCGGTCCTTTCTTTGCGCCGATGATGTAAGAATCAGTGTTGTGTTTATTGATCAAAAGGCCGGTTCAAAAAACCGGCCTTTTGATGTTTTTAATCGATTCTGGCTGGCAATGAATAAGTTGGTAGTAAGGACAAATTAAATGCAAAAAAATTGCCATGAATAATGAAGTTGATAAGATCAGTTCTGGCAGGAAGTCATATGTGGCTTATTTAATAAATTGAGCGGTTTTATCGAAGTAGATAATCTCTCGGTATGGAAATTGAACAGGTAGCTCAGTCAGTCATTCTTTCAACTATTTATAGTTAATTATTCCCGTTTATCCGATTTCAAAAAAATAAAATTATACCTAATTTCACGCCAGTAACTACTGTCTCTATGCCCAAACTTGTACAGCTAACTACTTTTTCAGCAGAAAAAGGCGACTTAACCGTTTTCGAAAAAATATTACCCGGCGAATTAAAGCGAGCTTTTTACATATATAACGTTACGTCTCCTTCACAACAGCGGGCTTTACACGGGCACCGGAAAGAGTCGAATGCCCTGATTGCGCTGAACGGACATTGCCGGGTGTTTGTGACCAACGGAAATGAAGAATCCTTCTTTTGCCTGAATCGGCCGGATGAATGTCTGGTAATTGAGCCCGGTGATTGGCATATCATCGATGAGTTTTCGAAAGAAACCATTTTACTCGTCCTTTCGAATGAGCATTATGACCCATCCGATTACTTCTTCGATCGACCATGATTTCGCACCTGGACCTCAGGCAGGTCAATGAACCGTATCTAACGGCTTTGCAGGAAGCGACCGCCCGGGTGCTGGCGTCCGGTTGGTATGTGCTGGGTCGGGAGTTGGAAGCGTTCGAAAACCAGTTTGCCGCCTACTGCGGAACAAAATACGGCATTGGTGTAGGCAATGGCCTGGATGCCATCAACCTGATTCTCCGGGCGTTTGCGTTCCCGGCGGGCAGTGAAGTCATCATTCCGGCTAACACCTACATTGCCACCATTCTGCCCATCACCGACCTCGGCCTGGTGCCGGTTTGGGCCGAGCCTGATCCCCGGACGTATACCCTTGATGCAGAGAAGCTGGAACCGTTGATTACCGAAAAAACCCGCGCCATCGCGGTCGTGCATCTCTACGGACGCTGCTGCGACATGGCCCCGATTCGGGCATTGGCTGAGCAATACAACCTCCGGCTGCTGGAGGATGCGGCTCAGGCCCACGGCGCTGCGTACGGTGGCCGGAAAGCCGGTAATTGGTCCGATGCAGCCGCGTTCAGCTTTTACCCGACCAAAAACCTGGGCGCGCTGGGCGACGCCGGCGCCGTGGTGACCAACGACGATGCCCTGGCGCAACGAATCCGGCTTCTGCGCAATTACGGTTCTGAACAAAAGTACATTCACCAGATTCCGGGCGTCAACAGCCGTCTGGACGAGGTGCAGGCAGCCATGCTGATGGTGAAGTTGCCGCATCTGGACGCCGATAACCGCCGTCGGCAGGATCTGGCAGCCCGTTACCTGCGCGAAATTCGGCATCCGGCCGTTATACTGCCCCCCGCCGACCGGATTTACGACGATGTCTGGCACCAGTTTGTAGTCCGCCATCCGAACCGGGAAGCTTTTATGGCCTATCTCGCGCAGCAGGGCGTGGGAACGGCCATCCATTACCCGGTGGCTCCGCACCGGCAAGATGCGTATACCGATTATCGGCGGTTGTGTTTACCCGTTACCGAACAGTTGCACCGGGAAGTGCTGAGTTTGCCGCTTAATACGGCCTTAACGGATGCCGAAGCCGATTACATCATTCAAACCATTAACCAAGCGCCGTAGCGATGTTACTCTCTGTCATTATTCCGGTTTATAATAGTGAGCGCACGATTCTACCGCTGGTGGAATGCCTGGTCGACGAACTGGCGGCCTATCCGTTCGAAATCGTGCTGGTCAACGATGGCAGCCGCGATGCCTCTGAGGCCATCTGCGAAAGTCTGGTGCAGCTATACCAACCGGTTCAGTTTATTTCACTTCGCAAAAACTTCGGCGAGTTTCAGGCCGTGATGTGTGGCCTCAACCACGCCCGGGGCGAATTCTGTGTGATTATCGACGATGACTTTCAAAACCCCCCGCAGGAAATCATCAAGCTGCTGCGGGAAGCGCAGCGGGGAGGCTACGATGTGGTGTATTCACAATACATGAAGAAAAGACATGCCTGGTTCCGGAACTGGGGAAGCTGGCTCGTCAACCGGTTGACCACCTGGCTGTTGAAAAAACCGTCGGACCTCTACCTGTCCAGTTTCAAGCTGTTGCGGAGGGAAGTCGTTCAGGAAATTATCCGGTACAAAGGTCCTTATCCGTACCTCGACGGCCTTATTTTTCAGGTTACCCGGAACGTGGGCCGGGTAGTGGTCACGCACGAAAAGCGCCGGGAAGGTGGGTCGAATTACACCGTTAAACGACTGATTTCGCTCTTTCTGACCATCTTTTTTGGCTATTCCGTGCAGCCGCTGCGCCTGTTGACGCTTACCGGAATGGGTCTGATGGCCTTCAGTTTTCTCGCGGGTTGCGCCGAAATCATTGGGTCATTGCTGCGGACGCATTTGCCCGAAACGGATCATCTGGTCTGGCTGAGCATCTGTCTGGGTGCGGGGGTTCAACTCTTCGGAATGGGCGTACTGGGCGAATACGTCGGCCGGATGTTTATGATGCAGAGTGGATTGCCGCAATACATTGTCAAATCGGAACATTTCAACCATGATCGGAAACCGGAGCGAGTACGAGCGAATGTATCAAGTCGAGCGTGAGTTGTGGTGGTACCAGACGCTGCATAACAAGGTCATTCGGCAAATCCGGGCGGTTTTTCCGGCCAATCAATCCGTTCGGATTCTCGACGCCGGTTGTGGTACGGGCGGTTTGCTCGATGCGCTCCGGCGGGTAGGATATTCTCAATTGAGCGGTTTTGATGCATCGTCCGATGCGGTTGAATTCGCCCAGGGGCGGGGTGTTGCGGCTGAACTTCACGACCTGCGGGCCATCGACAGCTTTCATCCCGGCCAAACCTTCGATGTCATCATCTGCAACGATGTGCTGTGTTATTTTTCGGATGACGAAATTGTCCGGATTCTGGGCATTTTCCGGCAGCGGTTGCGGTCCGGCGGAATTTTCATCAGCAACAACAACGCCTTTTCGGCTCTACGGGGTACGCACGATATCGCCCTGAACATTCCCCGTCGGTTTGTCCGGTCCGAATGGGGCCGGTTTGCGGATCTGGCTGGTTTTACGCTCGCCCAGGTGGCTTACTGGAATTTTCTGCTGACCATCCCGATCTGGTTTTTGCGAAAAACACAGTTGCTGCTGCACCGGATCAGCCGCCCTGCCAGCCTGGCTTCCGACGTGAAGTTACCGCCGTTGTGGGTCAATGAGCAAGTGTTAGGGCTGCTTCGGGTCGAAGAGCGGTTTTTCGAAGATCCGCCCTTCGGCAGTTCGCTTTTCACCGTTATGCGTTGATGGAAAGCTGGGTGTATGCACTGCCGGTGCGGTTGTTGGTATTGGCTATTCTGATAGGATGGACTTTTTTGCTGGGAAAACGGGCGGTTTTTCGGGAAACGCATCCCCGGTTTTCCGGACAAACGGCGGTCGGCATTTCGCTCGGCTTATTTGTGCTGATCCGGCTGCTCTACCTTCCCGACCGTGAGCAGAACGTCGATACCGGCACCTGGATTGCCACGGCCATCACGGTCGGAAAGGCCAGTGATCCGCTTTATACCCTGCTGACCAGCTCCGATGGCCGACCGCTGGGTGTGTTGCCGCTGGCGCTGCTGGAGATGGCGGGTATTCCGCTGGAGTATGCATCGATCGACCTTTTGGGCGTTCTGATTTGGTGCCTGACACTCTGGCTTTTCCGGCGACTCATCATCCGGTTTTTGCCGGAAGAAACCGCAACCTGCCTCATCTGGCTCCCGATCCTGTTGCTGAGTACTATCTGGTACCACGATTTTGCCAGTTTTAATACCGAAATAACGGGCAACCTGTGGCTGATGCTGGGAATTTTCGGACTGGAACGGCTTTCGTCAAAATCTGGCAAAATGGCCTTGTTTCTCGGGTTTTGGCTTGGATGCCTGCCGTTTGTCAAGTTCCAGACCGTGCCGATGGGCCTGGTGTTCGGGCTATTTGCCGTCTGGAAACTATACCGCATCGGGCGAATCGGCGCGCTGGCCGGGCTGTTGGGCGGGGCGGTGGTGCCGGTTTTGCTGCTGACGGTGTATTTCGCCAGTCGAAACGACCTGGAATCGTTCTGGGGCGATTATTTCAGCAATTATTTCGTCTATTCCTACACCACCGAATACTCGTCGCTGTCGGGCTGGGAGCGGTTTTCGCCCGTACGCATCGGCCGCTATCTGTTTCATTCGTACAAAGTAGCCGGTTTTTGGCTGGCCCTTTTCTTGGCTATGTTGTTTGGGAGCGGGAGGCTGTTTCGGCTACCTTTGAAAACCGGGCAGCGAGAGCGGTTTTGGCTGGCAGTGAGTTGGTGGACCGCCAGTCTGTATGCCGTTTTGCAGGCCGGAAACAACTACCCGCACTACCAGCTTTTTCTGTTTTTTCCGAGCCTGTTTCTGCTGGCGGTTTTGCTTGAAATTAACGTCCTTTCAACTACCCGGCGAATGCTGTTCCTGAGTCTGGGGCTGGCTTTGGCGCAGGCTGCTGTCAACACCGTTTACCGCGCTCCGCTGCCAGTGCATCCCGGCGAACCGGTGTTCCGACAACTTACCAGTGAAATTCAAAACCGGACCCAACCGAACGAAAGCGTGGTGGTCTGGGGTTACCTCGACCGGCTGCACGTTTACGCCCGCCGACCGATGGGCTACCGTTCGTCCAACACCTTCTGGGTCTATTCCCCGACCTCGACGCAGCCGTACCGCATCCGCCAGTTTCTCGGCGATCTCCAACAAAACCGACCCCGGCTTTTTGTCGACGCCCTCTCGCATCGGCTGGCTCCGTTTTCGGATCAGGCGTACCGATTCGAGCGCATTCCGGCCATCAACGCGTACATCCGTGAGCATTACCGGCTGATCAAAACCGTGGAGGATGTCCGGATTTTCGAGCGAAGGGAATGAAGAAAACCGTTCAGGTTCACAAACTCACCGTCTGCTGCCCTTCCTTCAACGCCACGGTTTTTCCTTTCCATTTCAGGGTTCCGGTCAGGCCGTCGGGCAAGGTCACGGTTCCTTTTAAACCGCCGGTCGGGGTTTTGTCGAACCGCACCGCAATTTCGCCGTACGGATGCGGCATGGCCCCTTCTGCAAATTGCAGGGTGCCTAGGTACGGCGTGATGACCACAGTTTCAAAACCGGGGGATGCCGGGTTGATGCCGCAAACCGTCGACAAAAACTCGTAGTTCGGCGATGCGCTCCAGGCGTGGCAGTCGGAGCGGGTCGGCTCGGGGTTTTCGGCAAAAGTCGTCAGGCCCATCGCCAGCATGTCGCGCCAGGGTTGCAGCAGCGGCAGAAACTGGTCAGCCAGGCCGGTTTTTTTCAGGGCCTGAAACAAATAAAATTTGAAGTAGAACGTCGCCTGGGTTAAGGAGATATCGCTCATGACCTTCTGCATTAGGGCTTTCTGCTGCGCGGCCGGAACCGCGTCGGTCAGGATGGCCCAGATGTTGGCGTGCTGGCTGAAGCTGGTTTTGTCGGGGGTATCAGCCATCAAACCGCGCCCGGCATCCCAGCAGCGTTCGTAGACGTTTCGCGCCAGCCGGATGCCCACGGCCCGGTAATGCTCGGCCTGCTGGTTTTTGCCGTAGTGGTAAAACACCTGCGAAATCCGTTGCATCGTGTACGCCTGTTGCAGCGTCAGAATGGCCGAACCACCTTTCCGCGCGCCCTTCGGAACCCCACCCATGCCTTCCTCCGGCGCTTCCCATTTCGACCAGTCGACGAAATTCCACCATTCGAGCGGGCCGTTCAAGCCGTTGGCGGCCAGTCGTTTCTCGTGCCAGTCGAGCACGCTCGTGATGCCGGGCATCATCGATTCTACAAACTTGTCGTCCTTGCGGTGCATCCAGTAGTCGTACACCATCGTGACCCAGTACAGCGAAAACGGCGGAATGACCTGAAAGTCGGCGCTCGGATAGCGGCTTTGCGTCAGGCCGTCGCTGAACCGGCTGTGGTCGTAATCCTGAATGGCTTTCCGCATCAGCCGGTCGTCGCCTGTAACGTAGAGCGAAATCAGCGCCTGAATCCGGGTGTCACCAGTGTACTGCAATTGTTCGTAATACGGACAATCATAATACGTCTCGCCCGCGCACAGCCGCGCCGTCCGCCAGCCGACCGTCCAGATATTCTTCAAACTCTCGTCGCTGCTCGAAAACCGGGCTTTTTCGGGAAAGGGGTAGCCCGTAAAGTGCCCGATCAGATCGTGGACTTCCAGCGGTTCGCCCTTGGTTTCAATGGTAATCTGCACATACCGGTACGTCCGGAACAGCAACGGCCGGAAGGTGCGTTTCTGCTTGCTGCCGTCGCCCACAAATTGATCCTCAAAACCGATCAACTGCTTGCCTTCCACCTGGTTGCGGTTGCCTTTCTGCCGCTTTTCGTCCACCATCGCTTCGGCGTAGGCCAGCGTGATGACAGCGTCTTTCCCCCGGCTGACGGTCAGTTCGGGAAAGGCGTTGGTCAGGTGGCCCTGGTCGCAGAGAATGACGGCTTTGGAGTTACGGTGAACCGTGAAGGAGTTTTTTCCCTGCAAAAAATCATCGTCCACATCGATGCCTTCCGACCGGCGGACCGTCGCCAGTCGTTGCGGTACCTCGTCCATCAGCGGAATTGTGCGCGGCACCAGGTTCCAGTTGCCGTCGGTGCCGAGGCCACGTGGTTTGGCGGGCCAGCCCACTGGTTTGGCCGCCGACCAACCGGCGTCGTCAAAACCGGGTTGTTCCCAGCCCCAGGGGTATTTGTCGCCCGCAACCCGGTCGCCCGCACCCACGACGATGTACGTCCGGAGTTTCGGAATATCGTTGATCACCGGCGAATAAGCCGGGTTCTGGTACACTTTCCAGGTGTTGTTCGTATTGACCACCTGCTCGGCATCGCCGTCGCCCTGCACGATGAATGCGAACTGATAACTCATCTGGTAAAACGGCGCGTATTCGGCCTGGTAGGTCACCACGGCCGCCAGCGTGTTTTTTCCGGCATTGAGATAAGGCGCAATGTCGACGGTTTCGTAGTTCCAGTTCTGCAAATCACTGCGTGCCGGGCCAGCAACAACGGCTTTCCCGTTGACAAACAGCCGGTAGCGGTTATCGCCCGAAACATTGATCACGAAGCGGCCGGGCTTTTGGGCCAGCTCAAAACTCTTGCGGAAATGGTAGACGCCGTACGCCCGGATCGGGGCCGTCGGGTGGCCAATCCACTGGGCCTTCCAGAAGTCGGTTTGCCAGCGGGACGCGGGTGCTACGGGCGAGGGCGTTTGGGCGAAGGAAAGGGTGGTAACCAGCAGGAGGATAGAAAGCAGGAATCGGGTCATCATCGGGCAACTAGTTGGTTTGCAAAAATGCAGGATTTACCGGTTTTCAGCAGCGGGGCCAGGCGGTTTTATTTAGCGGCTACCCGAAACGAGGGGAAGCCTGACAACGTGAGCAAGCTTGTGGTAACTGACGACACAAGCTTACTTCAATGATTACTGCGGATTATTTTTTAGCCTTACGTTTAAAAAATGGTATAGTCGAACTTTTGCTGGTCTTTTCGTACATTTGTTTCACCACAAAATCAAATTCTGGCCGAAGTGTATTTTTGTCTTTAAGACAATGTTTTATGTCTGTCCACAACCATTTTCAACAATTAGCTAATACCAGATTACAGGAAGCTGAACTTTTATACGCAAACAATTTTCTCTCGGGGCTTACTATTATGGAGGAATTGCCGTCGAAATTGCCCTGAAGGGTACCATCCTGAAGCATTTGGGAATCAAGGTTTTGCCTAAGCAGTTAGAAATACACGATCTTAGCATTTTACTTATTTTTGCTGGACTGTCCCCGATATTTCAACAAGAAAGAGCCCAAAACACACGTCTGTTAACGGCCTGGAACAATGTGACCGGTTGGAGAGTTGATCGGAGGTACGAAGCAGCCCCGGCCAATACGGTCCACATTGAAAACTTTATGAAGGACGTAAAAACCGTATTCTCATGGATAGAAAAGCATTGGTAACGATCTTAACCGAAAAACTCGACGCGCTAAACCGGGACTACCAAACCAGCACATCCACTCCGCTCGTAGAAGCATTCACTATAGTCGAGACGCTCACTGATTTTTTCAGCGGGGTGTATATTTTGGGCGTAAGCTCGCCGGGCCTGCAGCAAGGGCTGTTGCAGAAATTTGAGGTTACCGACACCATCATTGATTATCTGAGTGAACATTTGCCCTTTGAAGCCTGGAAAACAATAGATCGGGTTAGGGCCTACCCAACGGTCGAAGATCTGTTGCGCGAAGCCGCGCTGGGATTTGATTATGATTCCAGCAATTTAGTGGTCGCTAAAAATGCCGAGCTAGTTTCTTTATACTAGTTTTGCCTTCGTAAACAAAGCCCTTCGCAACAGGGTAAATTCCTTGTTATGAAGGGCTTAATTTACATTTCTGCTATCAAAATACGGACTTCCCGACACAATTTCTTAACACCCACATGCTGAGGGAAAACCGTACCTTTAGGGCTCAAAACCCACTCGTATGAAACCCTTCGGCTTTATCCTCCTGGCCGTCTTCTTCTTGCGTTCTGTTTCGTCCAATGCGCAACCGTCGCCCGCCCAACTGCTGGGCGACTGGTGGTTCTGGCCCGATTACACGCTGGAACGGAACGCCCGCAATTACCCCGGCCCGCGCCTGGATGCGCCCAAAACCCCCGCCGTCGTGGCTGCGACCGAAACCGCTCCGCTGCTGTTCTGGGGAGAAAAACCGACGGATCGCCTTCAGAACCTGCTGCCCGCCGTGGCCCGGTCCGGAAAACCGTTCTCCGTAGAACTATGGCTGCTCAATCACGTCAACGAACCGGTGGGTGCCCTGGTGGCGCTCCGCAGTCGGCAACGGCCGGAACAAGGCGGCTGGCTGATCGGCTACCACGACCGGACGATGGTGTTTTCGCTGAAACCCGACGAACTGGCGCAACTCGGAGCTACCGGCAAACAACCGGACCTGACCACCGGGGCTTCGCTGGTGCGGACGACGCAGGAACGGGGCTGGAAAAAACGCTGGAGCCACCTGGTCGGCACGTACGACGGAACCGGTTTGCAGTTGTACCTGAACGGTAAAAAGATTGGTGAGATCGCTCGGGTGGCCCAACCGGCCGCCGGAACGGATTCGCTGTACCTGGAACTGGCGGCTTACCTGGGCCGCGAACCGTATATGCAGTGGGGCGATCTGGTCAAAAACGTGCGGATTCACGAGGGGGCGCTGAGCGAACCGGCCATCGCCCGGCGGTTTGCCGACTTACAGCAGATGGTCGAAGACGGGCGTTTGTACCCGGATTTGTTTCACTTCAACGCCGGGCCGTACCTGAACAGCGCGCAGCCCGAGAGCATCCGGCTGGTCTGGGAAACGGATCGGCCAGCCTCGGCGGTGATCCGCTACGGTGACCGCCAGCCCCTGAACAACACGCTCACAGTTCCGCTGACCGAAGGGAAAACGCACAACGAAGGCAAGGTGCGCAGCTACATTCAGGAAGCGGTGTTGACCGGTCTGAAACCGGGGACGCCGTATTTCTACGAAATTGAAGCCCAATCGAAAACCGGCGAAACGATCTCGTCGGGCATTCTGACGTTCAGTACGGCGGTGAAAGAAGGGGTGGCTTTTACGTTCGGGCTAATCGGCGATACGGAAGCGCGGCCGCACGTCAACCACCGGGTAGGGCGGTTGCTCTGGGATGAGCGACCCAATTTTGTGTTGCACGTAGGCGACCTGACCGACGGGGGCGAACAGCCGTACAAGTTTGAATGGAATTACGAATTTTTTACCGGTAGCCGCCAGTTGTCGAGCCGGGTGCCGTTTTTTCCGGTGCCGGGCAACGGCGAAGGCGATCTCTATTGGTATAAACATTACAACGCCCTGCCCGAACCGAGGGCCTACTACAGTTTCCGGTACGGCGATGCCGAGTTTTTCATGCTCAACAGCAACGAGGAGAAGGAGTTTGCGCCCGGCGGTCGGCAGTACATCTGGCTGGAAGAACAACTGAAAAAATCGACGGCCCGCTGGAAATTCGTGGCCCACCACCACGCGCCGTATTCGCCGGACGAAGACGATTACGGCAATGCCTGGACGCGGTCGACGGACCTGGGCGATGCGCAAATCCGCAAGATCATTCCGTTGTACGAGAAATACGGCGTCGATCTGGTGTTTTACGGCCACCTGCACACCTACCACCGGACGTTGCCGATCCGCGAGGGGAAAGTCAATTACCAGAAAGGCATCATATATGTACAGGCGGGTGGAGCCGGGGGCAATCTGGAGGATTTTGCGCCCACCCGGGCCTGGTTTACGGCCAAAGCCTTCCGGGGCTACCATTACGGCACTGTCACGCTGGCCGACGGTCACCTGAACCTGAAAATCTACGATACGGAAGGCCGTCTGAAGGACTACCTCGATCTGAACAAAACCGACCGGGTGAAACCGTGAGCGGGGTGCCCGCTGCCGCATCAAATCCGCTCGATTAGCTCGGCGACTTTCCGGACCGGTTTGCCGGTGATGTGGTCGATGATGGCTTTGGCGTGGTCGCGGCCGTTTTCGATGAACACTTTTTCGGTGTAAATTCCGGCCATGACGGTGCCGCAGACGTACAGGCCCGGCACGTTGGTTTCGAAGGTTTCCTTGTCGTAAACCGGCACCTGGGTTTCCGGATTCAGTTCGACGCCACATTCCCGCAGCAACTCGGCGTCTGGGATGTAACCGGTCAGAATCAGCACGAAATCAGCGGGGAGTTCGGTTTCTTCGCCGGTTTGGAGGTTCGTCGTGCAGATTTTACCGGGTTCGATGCGGGTCACGCAGGTGCCAAACCAGGTGTGAATCTTACCTTCCCTGACGCGGTTTTTGACGTCGGGAATGAGCCAGTATTTTACGGTTTTCCGGAAATCGTCGGCGCGGTGAACAATCGTGACGTGGGCGTCGGCCCGGTAGAGCTCCAGCGCGGCTTCCACGGCCGAGTTCGACGCGCCCACAATCACCACGTTCGTGTACGAATACTGAAACGGCTCGTCGTAATAGTGTGTGACGTGCGGCAAATCCTCGCCCGGAATGCCGAGCGTGCGCGGTTTGTCGAAATAGCCCGTCGCCAGGATCACCTTGTGTGCCTGGTACGTCTGGCCGTTGGTCGTGAAAACCGTAAACAGGTCCTCGCATTTTCCGGCTTCCTCCTCCGAAGGCTGGTAGCGCGTAATGTGCTTGACTTCGGTGAACAGCTTGAAATTCAGGTTGAAATAGCCCGCCACTTTCCGGTAATATTGCAGGGCTTCGGTACGGTTGGCTTTCACGCCCGCAATTGGAAACGGAATGCCACCGATCTCAATGTTTTCGGCGGTCGAGAAAAACCGCATCATTTTCGGGTAACGCCGGATGGATTCGGTCAGGCTGCCTTTTTCCAGAATCAGGTGGCTCAACCCAGCTTTCGACGCTTCGATTCCGGCCGCCAGCCCGCACGGCCCCCCGCCAATGATAATGACATCGTACATAGTTTGGTGCTCGCTGAGCAATGGTGATCGTATCCTCTTACAAATAAGAATACCAAAGTTAACCAAAGAAGTTTGGTTTGGCGGTTATTTTCCCCGAAAACGCGCTCTTAAACGACCAAAAACCGGGCGGTTTTACCCGCCAATCGGGCTACCCGGTTTTTATTTCCTGTAGGTTTGGGTTAAATTTGGTGGAACCGGTCGGTTACATTCCGTCGCAAACCGGTGCTGATTATCCTCTTTTCCCGTACCGAATGGCGTCTGTTCTCATCCTTTTTGCGCATCCCGCGCTGGAAAAATCGCGAACCAATCGAATCCTGATGGGAGCCTGCCAGTCGGTGGAGTCGGTGACGGTCAACGACTTGTACGAAGAATATCCGGATTTTGACATCGACGTGGACCGCGAACAACAACTGTTGCTGGAACACGACTACATTATCCTGCACCACCCGATGTACTGGTACAGCTCGCCCGCGATGGTGAAGCAGTGGGAAGACCTGGTGCTCGAACACGGCTGGGCGTACGGGCGCGAAGGCAATGCGTTGGCAGGCAAAAAGCTGTTCAACGCCATCACCACCGGCGGTCCGCAGCGGGCGTACGAGGAAGAGGGCCACAACCGGTTTACGATCCGGCAGTTTCTGGCGCCCTTCGACCAGACGGCTTATCTGTGTAAAATGATTTACCTGCCGCCGTTTGTGGTCCACGGCACGCACCGGCTGACTGAGGAAGAAATGCACCAGTATGCCCGGCAATACAAAAGCCTGCTCCGGATGCTCACCACCGACCAACTCGACGTGGAAGACGCCCGGACGCGCCAGTATCTGAACGAAATCATCATTGAGTAACCGATCCGTATGAATCAATCTGTTCTTATTCAGGCCATTATTTACCTGGCGTCGGGCGTCGTGTTTGTCCCGATTGCCAAACGACTGGGCCTGGGCTCGGTGCTGGGCTATCTGCTGGCGGGCATTGTCATTGGCCCGGCGGTGCTGGGGCTTGTGGGCGACGAGGGCCAGGATATTATGCACTTTGCCGAGTTTGGCGTCATCATCATGCTGTTTCTGGTGGGGCTGGAACTCGAACCCGAACGGCTCTGGAAACTCCGGATGCCGGTGCTGGGGCTGGGCGGTTTGCAGGTGCTGCTTACGGCGGTGCTGACTGGCGGGTTGAGTATGCTGACGGGCCTGCCCTGGCAACCGTCGCTGGCGCTGGGAATGATTCTGGCGATGTCGTCGACGGCCATTGTGCTCCAAACGCTGAACGAAAAAGGGCTGATGAACACGGCGGCCGGGCAGAATACGTTTGCGGTGTTGCTGTTTCAGGACATTGCCGTGATCCCGATTCTGGCAATCATGCCGTTGCTGGCGACCTACCCGGTAGCGACCGAAACCGATGCCCACGCCCATCCTTCGCTGCTCGACGGCCTGCCCGGCTGGTTGCGGCCGTTTGCGGTGGTGGGGGCCGTGCTGGCGCTGGTGCTAATCGGGCGGTATGTGATGGGGCCGGTTTTCCGGATCATTGCCCGGACGGGGCTGCGGGAAGTGTTCATTGCCACGGCTTTGCTGATGGTGGCGGCTATTTCGGTGCTGATGGAAATGGTGGGTCTGAGCCCGGCGCTGGGCGCGTTCGTCGCGGGCGTGGTGCTGGCCAACAGCGAATACAAACACGAGTTGGAAAGCGACATCGACCCGTTCAAGGGCTTGTTGCTGGGGCTGTTTTTTATCTCGGTCGGGGCGGCTATTAATTTCGATCTGATTATGGAAAATCCACTGCGGGTGATCGGAATCGTGCTGGCAGTGATGGTGGCGAAGGCGCTGGTGCTGGCAGGTTTGGGCAAGTGGTTTGGGCTGCAAACGGACCAAAACCTGCTGTTTTCGCTCGGGCTGTGTCAGGTGGGCGAATTTGCGTTTGTGCTGTTTTCGTTTGCCACCCAAAACGGGATTCTGTCGCAGGAGGTGGTCGATTTGATGACGGCCGTAGTAGCGATTAGCATGGGCCTGACGCCCCTGGTTTTCCTACTGAATGAGAAAGTACTGTTGCCGCGTCTGGGCACCAAAGAGGCCGTGGAGCGCGAACAGGATGTGATTGAAGAGAAAAACGCCGTCATCGTCGCCGGTTTTGGCCGATATGGCAACATTGTCGGGCGGTTTTTGCGGGCCAACAAGATCGGCACCACGGTTTTGGACTTCGATTCCGACCGGGTCGATATTCTGCGGAAATTGGGCATGAAGGTGTACTACGGCGATGCCTCACGCTACGACTTGTTGAAATCGGCGGGGGCCGAAGAAGCCAAACTGCTGATCATTGCGCTCGATTCGCCGGAAAAAGTGCTGGAACTGGTCGAAACCGCCAAAAAGCATTTTCCGCACCTGAAGCTGCTCGTCCGGGCCGCCGACCGCGAAGACGCCTACGACCTGCTGGAGGCTGGCATCGCTCACGTTTACCGAGAAACCGTCGATAGCTCGCTCCGGATGGGCGTCGATGCGATGACGATGCTCGGTTTTCGGGCGTATCCCTCGCAGCGGGCGGCCCGCTTATTTCTGAAACACGACGAGAAGAACCTGGCCGGGCTGGTGGCCGTTCGGCACGATCGGAAACAATACATGACCAGTGCCCGCCAACGCATCCGCGAATTGGAACAACTGCTCAGTTCGGACGACAAAGACCGCTGGCTGAAAGACGTGGAGGACGGCTGGGACCCCGAAACGCTGCGTAACGAAGTCCGGCAAATGAAGCTGTAAAAAAACTTGTGTCCCGGCACTGACATCCCGGAAGTCATTCGGATTAAGCTAGAAACGAACGGTCGATTGTCGCGATCTGGTCCGTTTCGGTCATTAAACGCCTTGTCCCATGACTTACGAAGACTTTCGCCAACGCTACCAGTACGACCCGGGTAAACTTTCCTTTCCTGAACACGACGAAGATTTTGGCCGCCTGGGCGAAGGTGGTTTTGGTGCCGTTTACAAAGGGTGGGATGTCGTCGAGAATCAGTGGGTTGCCGTAAAAGTGTCGCCCGTTCGGAGCGAACAACGGGATTTGTCCCTCCAGCGGGAAGTCGAACTCGCCAACCAATTGCCCCGCCACACGAACATTGCCCGGTATGAGTTCTGCGAACGGTTTACGACCGTCTACGGCGTCGTTGACATGGCCGTGCTGAAGTATTACCGGGAAGGCAGCCTGGCCGACCTCCTGCGCAGCAAAAGCCTGACGCAGGCCGAGAAAGACGATCTGATCAGCGGCATCCTGAGCGGCCTGGCGCACCTGCACCGCCACCACATGGCGCACCGGGATTTGAAACCCCAGAACATTCTGATTACCCGGACGCCGTACGGAAAATACGTTCCGCTGATCACGGATTTCGGTTTAAGCAAAGTGGTTCGGGGGGAGGATATGGCGGCTACGGCCACGGCTTTTCTGAATTCGACCGTGGGTGGCTCCGTTTACTACATGGCCCCGGAACAACTGGCCAATAGTCGCATGCGCTTCAATGTCGATCTGTGGGCGTTCGGAGTCATTCTGTACGAACTGATGACCGGGCAAAAACCGTTCATAGGCGATAGCGGGGCCGGGTCCGAAACCGAACGTTCGCAAATCATCCAGCGCATTAACCAGGTTGAAATTCCGTCGCAGTTCAATCAGATTCCCGAACCCTATCAGGCCATGATCCGGCAGTGTCTGGTGCGGGATGTCGATCAGCGGGTTCATTCGGCCGACACGTTGCTGCTGATGTTGGCGACACAGACCGAACCCGGACTGGCTGCCCCGGTTGAGGTTTCGAACGAGATACCGACGCCCGTTGAACGTCCTTTTTATGATGAGCAACGGTCCTTCCGCGAAGGGTACGCAGCCGTCCGGCGGGGACCGCGCTGGGGGCTGGTCAACACCGCTGGTAACCTGGTGGTGCCGGTTGAATACGATTCGGTGACGGATGTGCAGGAGCGGCAGGCGCTGGTTCGGAAGCAGGGACAGGCATCCCGGATTGTGCTCAACGGTAACAGTTATCAGCTTTTGTCGCCGATTCCGGAGCGCCCGGAACCCCAGCCCGTTCCTCCTCCGCCCGTGCCGCTCCCTGGCCCGGCCCCGTTGCGGAAAGACGCCATTCTGCCGACCCCCGATTTTATAGCCACCGCCCCGACTGCTTTACGGCAGGTGTACATCATTGTTGCCGTGGGATTCGGGTTGGCGCTTTTCAGTTTCCTGTTGATGCGGCTGGTGTCGGAGGGCGCTTTTTTACCGGATGACCATTACAATTACAATTATTACGACTACGAACACCGGCGAACCTCGAATAACGTGGAGCTACTGGCACTGCTGATGCTGGGAACTGGTTTTTTGCTGGTGGCTGGCGTATGGGTTACGGCTCTTTGGAAGGTGTTTGAAAAAGCGGGTGAACCCGGTTGGGCCGCCATCGTGCCGGTCTACAATGCGCTGACGCTGCTGAAAATTGTCGGGAAACCCTGGTGGTGGCTGTTGTTGATGCTGGCTCCGTACGTGAATTTCATTTTCATGTTCTGGGTGCTCAATCTGTTGAGTAAACGGTTTGGCAAAAGCGGAAGCTTCACGGTCGGTTTGCTGTTTTTACCCTTCATTTTCTATCCGCAACTGGCCTGGGGCGAGACTCACTTTCAGCGGGCTTCCCAACCGGCGGCTGTGTAGCAAAACCGCCGACGAACAATCCGGTAGTTCGCTCAACCCGTACAACCTTTCCCATGCACACGGGAAAGGTTGTACGGGTTTGGGAGCTCCGGGGTCGGCTGAATCAGGCCGGTCAATCGCGCCACCTACCGGGACTGAATGCGCGCCCGATGCTGCTTTCCCCAGTCGCTCAGGGCTTTAATGATAGGCTGCAAGGTGTCGCTGTACGGCGTGAGTTCGTATTCGATTCGTACCGGCGTGGTAGGATACACCTTCCGGATGACGAATTCGTTGATTTCCAACTCCCGTAATTCCTTTGTAAGCAGCTTTGGCGTAATACCGCTCACTGTGCGTTGCAACTCCTTGAAACGGGTGTGCCCTTCCGCTAAGGCAATGATAATGGGCAACTTCCACTTGCCATTGAGCACATAAAGCGCATCCTGAACACCCGCCAGATGCTGGTTACATTCGGCCCGGTCGAGTAAAGTCGTTTGTTTTTTCTGAATCGTCATGAGAAGCTCAGTTACTATCCCGAAGGATACTGGTATCCTTCGGGATAGTGGTATCTTTTGCATAGTAAAGGTAGGTAATTTTGCAGCAGATACAACACAAAGCGATCGGTTGTGATCGCCCCTAACTTCTGAAAACGATGAATACCAAGATCAAACGCGTGATTATGCTCATTTTCAATGTGATTGCCATTGGAATGGTTATCATGAGCGGTATTATGAAGCTAAGTGGTGGGCCCGAAATCAAGGCCGTGCTGACCAAAGCCGGAGTCGGGCCGTATATTCCTATGCTGGGGATCATGGAAATTACATTTGCGGCTCTGTACATCTATCCGAAGACCATGAAAGTGGGTTTTTTACTGCTAACCTGTTATTTTGCCGGTGCTATTGCCGCCGAACTTTCGCACGGCGGACCTGTGACCAACGCCATCATGGTGCTGGTGCTGATCTGGATTGGCGCTTTTCTGCGAGATAAATCAATCTTTCTGCCGTCGTCGTTGCCGGGACGAGTTTGAGGGTGCCTACAGAAATACGCCCCAAAGACCAGACTATTTCCTTCATCTGGTCTTTGGGGTGTAAATAACGGTTTTATTCTTCGTCAGAATCTTCAGGGTAGGGGTGGAGCAGATCAGCGTCCCACTCATTCGGGGCTTCGCCGGCTTTGGGGGGAACTTCCGGATCAGGTTCAGCCAGAATGGCTACTTCAATGTGGTGTGCGGATTCATCCGGATCGGCCTTTGAATCGTCAGCTACGAACACCTCCGGTTCGTCATCTGCGGGTTCGGCTTCCACCCAGAGGTCGTCCGCGTCCAGCAAGCCTTGTTCTTCCAGTTGCTCATGCAAATCCTGGAAATAGGCGACCGCCACCGGGACATGGAGTCCTTCCCAGATTACCCGGTGTTCTTCAAACGCCTGCCGAAGGTCGGGATCCTGGTTCATATCCGCTTCCAGTTGCCGCTGTTCATCGGGCGGCAGGGTGCCTGCCAGAAAGGCCTCGATGCGGTCGAATTCTGCTTCAGTTAAAGTCATGGTTGTAAACAGTTGCCAGCCGTTGGGATTCACTTAAACACGGCGATTGACCAACGACTGATTTTTCTCTTTCCCCCAAAACAGCTTTTTCAGTTGCTCCGTGCATTCGTACCGCTTGGTACGGGCGGTTTGGGGGGTATAATTCATGATAACGGCAATTTCCGCCAGCGGTTTTCCCTGAATATAAAACAAATCAATGACTCGCTGGCAATTTTCGCCCATTCGTTGAAGCAAGTGATTGACGCGGTTCACATTTTCGGAAAAGGTCATCAGTTCATCTGACGAATCGTCATCCTGGGGGTCCAGGTAAACATCAAGCGCCTGCGTGCGACGGTGCCGGGCACTTTGTAACTCATTCAGCCACTTGCGCTTGCAAAATTCGAAAAGGACACTTTTTAAGCGAGCGGTGGGCGATAACTGATAGCGGCCGGATTTCAAGGCGATGTAAAATTCGGCGATTCCCTGCTGAAACGCATCCTGGGCGTGTTCCATCGTTCCTTGGTGGGTTTGCACGTAGTGGGTAAACGAACGAAACGTTTGGGCGTACAGGCAGGCGTAGGCCCGGTCGTCCCCGTTCTTTAAACCGGCGTAAAGTGACTCATCGGTCGGGAAAGCACTGCATGGATTGGTCGGCAGAAGCATAGGCGTCATTCAGACTGATTTCGGTGAAAAGGGACGTTATAAAACCGTTACCGGCAGGGAGTCGGCGAATTTGCCGTAGATGATCGGAATCTGCGTATTGTGGGACACACTCCGCACCGACTGGTACACATACCGGAAATGTTCGCCGATGGTCACCACCCCGTTGCGGTCCTTGTCGGCTGCGCCTTCGGCACCTTTCACCATGTAGAAGGTGAACGCTCCCTGTCGCAGCGAACTGTATTCGGCCGAGCTCTGGCTCGACCGCGACGACGCCATCACGATGATGTTGAGCGACGGGTCGTTCAACTGGCGATACGTCGGGTTCGATACCAGCCGGACCTTTGTTTTCCGTCTCATACTGCCCGAATAACAGGCGTCGGCCCAGACGATTTTGGTTTTGGCGGCCGACCGGCGGAACGCATTTTTCAACTCCTGATGCAGCAGTTCCTGGCCGTTATAGGTAAAAAACTTGCCATCGAGACCGTGACCGGAGAAGTAGAAGATGATCCGGTCGCCGGGCCGGGCCAGTTCGAACACCCGGAACGCCCGCAGGACGTTGACACGGGTGACCTCGTTGTTGGTCAGGGTGACGATGTGGCTAGCCGGAACCCGGCCTCCGCGTGGGCTGCGCAGAAACTGAGTAATAAGCCGGGCATCGGCGTCGGCATAGTGCAAATCATTCTGCGTCCCGACGTAGTCCGCTACGCCCAGCACCACCGCGTACGTTTGCTGAGCCCGGGCGTTGGTAATCGCTGTGAGGATCCAGGCACTCAAAAGGAACCATTTCATAGCCGTAGAAAAGTTGATAAGGGATTAGATTGGGGTCGCTGCCGGCCGCGTCGAGACGAGTTTTTTCGAAAGATTATCTGCCTGACCCGCTTCCGTTTTGGCGTCCAGGACGGCAACGCGCTTCCCGGTTTTATTGATTTCGTAGGGCTCGCCGTTCCGGACGACGTGGGCCCTGCCGCCTTCGAAATCGCTGGCTTCGTCGAACTGGCAGACAATGGCAGTTTTTCCTTCCAGGGTTAGGTAGCCCCACTTGTTTTTCTGCCGGACGGCAATGAATTTGTCGCTGGGTTCGCGAATTTCCGCGTAGACCTGCTGGTTGATGGGCTGATCCTTGGCATCGACCAGGATCCAACCCTGTTTGGTCGGTTTCTTGAACAGCGTCCGGGTGATTTTGAGGGGGGCATCATCTCCGCCCAAAACCTGGGTGATTCCTTCGACAGCCTCGATGTTCGGGGGCGGGTTTTTATCCGGGTTCGGCACCCGGATCGGCGGCTGGTTACCCGGCTTGGGGGGCTGATCCTGGTTTTTTACGGGTTGTTCCGGTTCCGTGGTAAGCGTCGGTTGGGTCCAGTGCCGGTACACGTACGTTCCGCCCATCGTCAGAATGGCGGCCATCAGCGCCACCGTCAGCAGGAGGAACAACGAGTTGGTGCCGGGATGCCCGGTTTGTTTAGGCTCTTCCGAAGCGGGTTTGGCAACGGGAGGTTTGCCCGGAACCGATCGGGGGGACGAAACCGGGTCCGGCAGCGTCCGCTTCGCGTCGACGGCCACCACGGCGACGGTTTCGTCTGGTACGGTTTCGGGCCGGGCGTACACGGGCGGGGGAACCAGGTACGCGTCGGGAATCTCCCCACTGACGGTTTCGATCTGAATCAGATACGCCGAAAAATTGTCTTTGGTGTTCCCCTGGCAGCAGTCGATCAGGGTTTGCTTTTTCTGTTCGTTGGATGCCTGTCCGCCGAGGACGTTCTCCAGAAGCTGGTCGCTGACGCGCTCCAGCACCCCGTCCGTACACAGGAAAAAATAATCGCCGGGCTGGATGTCGTTCAGAACTTGCACAGCGGCTTTGACGGGTTTGGTATTGCCCTGAATGGCCCGTTCGATGACGTTCCGTTGCGGGTGCTCGCGGGCTTCCTCCTGCGAAATGACCCCGGCTTTCAGCAGTTGATTGACCAGCGAATGATCTTCGGTGCGCCAGATAACCCGGCCATTGCGAAGGTGATACACGCGGCTGTCGCCGATGTGGGCCACGGTGGCACCGGCTTCGTGGAGGTACAGCAACGTGAGCGTCGTTGCCATGCCCTGGGCCTCCGGATGCCGGTTTAGGTAATCGTCAAACTGGGCCTGGACGTAGTCAAGCGCCGACTGAATGTAGGCGGGTGTGGGCACGTCCGGCTGATTCTGAATGAAATAGTCGTTGAAACTTTCGGTGGCAATGTGGCTGGCTATTTCACCCCGGGCTGCTCCGCCGACGCCGTCGCACACCATAAACCACGGCTGGTGGCGCGTTGCCTCCTCAGCCCCGGGAAAGATGGCATCTTCGTTGTTGCTGCGTCCACCCAGGTAGGAGTAACCCAAAGGCGGGTGAATGGATACTTTCATAACAGGGGTCGATTTTAGGTGAACGATAAAATGGTGCGGGTGTAATCCGAGCCTTCTACCTGGCGGTGTGCCTTTTGCAGCGATTCTGACATCTGGTAGGTTTTCAGAACCACCTTGGTTTCGCCGATCTGGATGGTGTCGCCGTCTTTGAGGTAAATTTGCTCGGAAGGGTGCAGGGCGGGCTCCTGGCCGTTGAGGAAGGTGCCGTTCTGGCTGTTTTTCCGGCTGCCGTCGGGCTGGCGGGCACCGTCCTGAAGAACATAGTCCACCTGGCCCAATTTGTTGATTTTTACTTCAATCGTGCAGTGCGGCCGACTCATGTACCGGTCCTGGGTTTGAATCATCAGGTCCGATGGAGATTTTTGGGAAACCCGGCCGACGGTATTGAGACCTTGCTTGAGGTTGAAGGTCTGCGCCGACGTTTTTTCGTCATGAACAATCAGCCATCCCAGCACTTCGGGCAGGGTCGGTTTGGTCGCGTCTGCATTCTGAATCCAGGTTTTTTCGTTGTCCTGGAGCAGTGTCCCCTCGTCGTCCACGGGTGGTTGGGGTGCAGAAAGCGGAGGCAGAGGGTTAAGGTAGCCGCATTTCGGGCATTTGACCTCTTTGGCCTGGGTCGGGACTTTGACCCGGACCGTAAGCCGGGCCCGGCAGGCCGGATTACCGCAGGTGAGCGTGAGTTCCTGAACGTTCATGACAATTGCAACGGAAGAGAATCGGGTACGAGATACCGGATGCCGTGTGGGATCAAGCCACCCACTCGCTGACGTCGGCGTTGTTGTCGAAGTCGTGGGCTACTTCCGTATTCTCCACCGGTGAAATGCTGTCCATGGTCGGGACTTCGTAGGTGTGCTCCATCGGCGCCGTGGCCACGACTTCCCCCGTTGTCATATCGATCTGAATCGCCGTCTCAAACCGGTGGTCGCCATCCCGGTCGACCGCGCCGAGGCCGTTTTCGGCGACGACGATATCGACATACCCGTCGTTGTCGAGATCGCTCGCGTTGAATTCCTGGCCGTCGATCGTCGTCTTGACCACTTCGACCTCCTGCGTCGGGCTGTCGGTTTCCACTGGTTGGGGCGTGTCAAAAGCGTGCATGGAGGGCGCATTGAACACTTCTGCCATTGCGTATTGGCCAACTATCTCCTGAGTAGTGGGGTCGAGTTCGACCTGGGTTTCCAGGATGCCGTCGTTGTCTTTGTCGACAAACCCGTGGACCCCGTCGACGATAAGCACCTCGGCGTCGCCGTCGTGGTTGGTATCGCCCAAAATGACGTCGTGGCCCTGGTATTGCGTATGGTGTACTTCCATTTCGCCCTCGCCGGTGGTGCTGGCCGTCGTCACTCTGGCCGGGCCGGTTTGCAGATCGCTCATTTTCGGTGCTTCGAAGGTGGTCGCCAGTGGAGTCTGGTTAACGACTTCGTGGGTGTTTGGATCAAGTTCAACGCGGGTTTCCATAATGCCGTCGTTGTCTTTATCGATAGCCCCCGTCGTTCCGTCGAAGACGATCACTTCTGCATCGCCGTCGCGATCGGCATCGCCCAGCGCAACGGTGTGGCCCTGGTATTCACCGACCCGGATGTCGGCTTTGCTGGTCTCGTTGCTGGCCGTCGTGTAGGACGAGGACGACGGATCGTCGTGGTAAACGCTGGCCGTGTACTCCTCACGTTCGGACGGCGACAGCGCTTCCCATTCTTCTTTATAGTACGTGTTGTACAGATGGCCGTTCCATTCGAAGTAGCCGCCGGGGCCTACTTCCTGCCGGGCCGTTTTAAAGGCGTCTTCAAAGGACATTTCGTCGGTAACGTGCGTAGCCACCGTGGGTTCGTTCGCAGGCGTTGATTCATTGGCGGCAGAGGATTCCGGGGCGGAATTGGGGCGGGAAGCGACTTCGGGCTGCGGGGCTGCCGAGACTTTCGTACTGTCGGCGGATGCTTCGGCGGACGTGTTGGGTTTGTCGAGGCTGGAAGCGGTTTCGTCGGTCGGTTTGGCTTCGGTCTTGGGATGTTCTTGGTTCGGCTTGCCATCCTGGCTCATGCCCCAGGCCAGGGCGCTGCCACCGGCCAGTGAGACGGCTCCCCCAAGCCCGCTGTAAATCAGGCTTTTTTGTTGGCGAGTCAGTTTTTTGCCGCCTGTTTTACCGGTTTGGGTAGGCTGATCGAAAGAATTGGAAATCGGGTCCATGGTTAAAATGCATTTAGAATGTCAGATACGTTTAGCTTGGTATTTACTTCTTTATCCGGCGGGGGCCGGGGATGTCAGTGCTGTCGTAAAAAAAAGTTGAATTTTCAGGGGTTGACCCACAAGCATTTGCAGTAGCGACATTGCCGTTGATTGAGCAGGTCGGTGAAAGGAACGTACCCTAAAAATTGCTGGCAGTTGGGATTGGGACATTTGTAGTCGCGTCGGAAGGCTTCGTCGAGAACCTGCACCCGTTCACTGGTATTGAACACGTACGCGTCGATCAGGGCTGCCAGCGGAAAACCGGCGTAGGGTACCCAGCCAATGGCCACGCGAATCCAGGCTTTTTTCTTGGGATCACCGGTTAAAATTTCCTGTTTAGCGACCGTATACTGTTCAAAATGCCAACTCAGCCGCTTGAATTCCTCCGCAAAAACCATCGGCCTGGCTCCTCCGGCAGGCGGTTGAAGGGGTTGATTAACCAAAGGCAGTCCCGACGGCGGTAACACAGGGCGGGGCTGTGAAGGGGCCTTCGCGCGGTCGAACAACGCCTGCACATCCAACCGGACGATGGTACCCAGCACGACCAAACTGCTGGGTGTGATGAGTTTCTGGACGATCCGGCGGCCGTCTACCTCCGTTCCGTACGTCGAGCCTAAGTCTTCCAGCAATCCCAGAAAATCGGTGTAGAGGGTCAGTCTAGCGTGGTAACGGCTAATACCCGGTTTTTCGAGCACCAGGTCGTTGTCCTTGTTTTTTCCGATACGAATCACTTGTAAGGCCGGTTGCTTCAGCGCATCGGGGTTCATGGGTAAGGTTTAAGGTTTATGGTTTAACGTTTAAGGTTGGAAGTTTGACGTTTGGGATGGCGGGGCGAAGCAACCTGAAACATTAAACCTCAAACCTTAAACCTATTCTTTACCAGCGAATGAAATATTCTCTCAGGCGTTTCTGGGCGTCGGCATTGCCGAGTCGGGCGGCCCGTTTGTAATACTCGACGGCGACCGACCAGTTGCGGACAACGCCTTGTCCGTAATCGTAGAGGTAGCCCAGGTTGTAGAGCGAATACACGTTATTCTGGGTGGCCGCTTTCTCGTACCAGAAACGGGCAGTTGCGTAATCGACTCCGTTGCCGCCGATGTACCCGAAGTAATAGAGTACCCCCATCGAATTCTGCGCGTCGGCGTAGTTCTGCCGGGCGGCTTTCCGATACCAGTATTCGGCCAGCGAATAATCCTTGTTCACCCCAGTGCCGTACTGGTAGGCCAATCCGAGTTTGAATTGCGCCCCGACATCGCCGTCTTCCGCGCCATCCCGGTACCACCGAACGGCTTCGTAGTGATTTTGGCTGACGCCGAATCCGTTCGCGTATAGTTCGCCGAGGTTGTACTTGGCGCGGGCAATGCCTCCGGCGGCCGCGCGTTCAAAACAATCCCGGGCCATCTGATAATCCTTCTCAACGCCCAGCCCATCCCGGTAAAACACGCCAATGTTGCTTAGACTGAGCAAATACCCCTGCTCGGCGGCTTTTCGGTACCAGTGCAGGGCTTCGGTGTAATCTACCTGCGTTCCGAGCCCGGTTCCGTACATATACCCGAGGTAATTCATGGCTTCGGGCGTCATAAAATACGATTCGCGGTTTTCGTAGATCAGATGAAACGCTTCGGTGTATTCACCTTTGCCCGCCAGTTCGACCCCCTTTGCAATTTCGCGTCTCACGTTCTGGACCCACAGCCCGGCCAGGACCGCGCCAACGAGGAGTACGCCGGTAGCAATCAGCAGGGCTTTCCGCAGGGGGCGGGGTTTGGGGACCACATCCCGGCGGTTAACGTCCGTCTGGTGAGGAGCATCGGTTTTCGGCGGGTCCACCGGCGCGGGTTGTTCGGTTATGTTCCGGACATCGGGGGGCAGGTTCGGGTGGTTCGGGTCGGCTTTGACGTAGGTTTTTTCGTCTTGGTCGTTTCCGTCGAATTCGACGGGTTTGAGGCCGGTCAGCGCGTCTTTCATGTCGGCGCAGCTCTGGAAGCGGTCGGCGGGATTCTTGCGGGTCGCTTTCTGAATGACGGCATTGGTACGCTCGGAAACCCCCGGTATCCACGGCAACGGTTTTTTAACGATCTCAGCCTGAACGGTAAACGACGAACCAAACGAATCGTCGTACGGTTTTCGGCCCGTCAGAAGCGCGTAGAGTGTAACGCCCAGGGAGTAAATATCGGTTCGGTAATCGATGGCTTTTGGCGTGGTGATCTGCTCCGGACTCATGTACTGCGGGGAACCGATGTGGGTATTCGTATCGGTCATTTCCAGGTTGGAATCGACAAGTTTGGCGATTCCGAAGTCCATCACCTTGATCTGCTGGTCGCGGGTCAGAAACAGGTTCGACGGTTTGAGGTCGCGGTGAATGTAATTTTTCGCGTGAACGTACGCCAGGGCGTCCAGAATAGAAACAAACCATTGGATGGCCTGCGACTCGGATACCGGGCCCTGTTCGATCAGATACCGACCGAGATCCTCGCCCTCCAGGTACTCCATGATGATGGCCATCGTGGTGCCATCTTCGTGATAATCAAACACCTGGCGGATGGACGGGTGTTCCAGACTCACCATCATTTTGGCTTCGAGCCGGAATCGTTCCGCCAGTTTTTCCTTGGCTTCCATCCCGGGCTTAAGCACTTTAATCGCAAAGCGTTTTCCGAGAAGATTCTCGGCGTACCAGACGGTTGCCATGCCACCTTCGCCTAGTTTCTGGCTTAGCTTGTAAGAAAGAAATTGCGTTTGCATAAGAACTGAAGTAAGAGCTGTGAAGATTATGATCAGCCGCAACTGGCCTTGTCATTGATTTCATCAAGCTTCCCGGTCAAATGTCATTGACTATTCTTTTAAAAAATAAGACCTACTTATGTGTCTGTCTTTCATTGCTTTAATTTTGGGCTTGTTCGAGGGGTGCCAACGGGCGGAGTAAATAATCGAGCCTAAAAAAACACCTCAAATTCCTGGTTGGGGCCTGAACGGACAATAGTTAGTACTAACGATTTTACTGAATAGCGGCATCAGAAATAAAGCTCGGGATGGCCCCGGGCCGATCTGAACGGAACATACCGGGACAATTGTTAACTTGCTGTACCAACAGCCGTATCTCTTTGTGCAAGCGCAGCCACTGACATTTTCATTTGCGGAAGAAACGACCTATTTCGCCGACCTGATCATCCCCGTGCCGATTCCGCGGCTGTTTACCTACCGCGTCCCGCGCGATATGGTGGATCGGCTGAAAGTGGGCGCGCGCGTGATCGTGCCGTTTGGGAAAAACCGGGTCTATACGGCCGTTGTGGGGCGTATTCACCACCAGCCGCCGAGCACCTACCAGGCTAAATACATTCTGGAACTGCTCGATGAATACCCGCTGGTGACGGCCTACCAGCTCGAACTGTTTGAGTGGATGGCGGAGTATTACCTCTGCAACATCGGCGAAGTGCTGAACGTGGCCCTGCCGTCGGGACTGAAAATCACGAGCCAGTCGAAGGTGCAGTACAACCCGGATTTCGATTACCCCGACCTGCTGACGGACGAGGAAGCGCGGCTGCTCGACGAACTGAAGAAACACCCGGCGCTCTCGTACGAGGAACTGGGCCGGTTGGTGGGTGAGACGAACGTGCCGACGACGATCAAATCGCTGGTCGGGAAACGGGCGGTGATCGTGTTTGATGAGGTGCGCGAAAAGTACGTGCCGAAGATGGTCCGGAAGGTCCGGCTGACGGAGCGGTATGAGAGCCGGGAACAGGTGCTAGCCTTGATTAACGGACTGGACAAGTCGCCGAAGCAGCAAGAGGTGGTCATGAAATACCTGAGCCACATACCGGTACACACCAACCCGGTTTTGAATCGAAAAGGGCTGGACAAAACCGTGCTGAACCAAGACGACGAGGTGTCGCAGTCGTCGTTGCAAACGCTGATCAAAAATCAGGTGTTTGAAACGTTTGAGGTGATTGTGCCCCGTTTCGGCGACGATAATTCGCCCAGCGTAGAAGTGAAACTGACTGAGGTTCAACAACGAGCCTGCGACCAGGTGCTGAGCCAGTTCAACGAAAAAGACATTGTGCTGCTGCACGGCATTACCGGTAGCGGCAAAACCGAGGTGTATATTAACCTGATTCAGAACGCGCTGGAAAGCGGTTCACAGGTGTTGTATCTCTTGCCCGAAATTGCCCTGACGACCCAGATTGTGGTTCGGCTGAAAAAGGTCTTCGGCGATAAAATGGGCATTTACCACTCGAAGTTTTCGGACAACGAGCGAGTGGAGGTCTGGAAAGGCATCGTGTCCGGACAATACCAGTTTGTGGTGGGCGTTCGCTCGGCGGTTTTTCTGCCGTTCGACAACCTGGGGCTGATTATCGTGGATGAAGAGCACGAAACGTCGTACAAGCAGCACGACCCGGCCCCGCGCTACCACGCCCGCGACGTCGCCATGATGATTGCCCACTGGCAAAAAGCCAAGGTGCTGCTCGGCTCGGCCACACCCTCGGTTGAAACCTATTACCACGCGCAGCAGGGCCGCTATGGGCTGGTCGAACTGCTCGAACGCTACGGCGATGCGATGCTGCCTGACATTGTGCTGGTCAACACGCGGATTGAACGGCAGCAGAAGAAGATGAAAAATGAGTTTTCATCAGTCTTGCTCGAACACCTCCAGCATAACCTGGAGCGAAAGGAGCAGAGCATTCTGTTTCAAAACCGGCGCGGATATTCGCCCTACCTGCAATGCGAAGACTGCGAGTGGACGAGCCGCTGCCCCAACTGCGACGTGAGCCTGACCTACCACATGCGCGACGCCGAGCTGCGTTGCCACTACTGCGGCCACAAAGATCCCGTGCCGAAAAGTTGCCCGGCCTGCGGGTCGGTGAAGGTCAGAACGATCGGTTTTGGGACTGAAAAGCTGGAAGACCAGTTGCAGATTGTGTTTCCGGACGCCCGGATTCAACGGATGGATTTGGACACGACGCGGGCCAAAAACGCCTACCAGCAGATTATTTCGGAGTTCGAGGGCGGCAACGTCGATATTCTGGTCGGCACGCAGATGATCAGCAAGGGGCTGGACTTCGGTAACGTCAGCCTGGTCGGGATTTTCGACGCCGACCGGATGATTCACTACCCGGAATTCCGGGCCGTCGAGCGGGCGTTTCAGATGATCACGCAGGTGAGTGGCCGGGCCGGTCGCCGGGCCGACCGGCGGGGTAAAGTGCTGATCCAGACCAGCAATCCGCAACAGGCGGTTTTGCTCCGGGTGCTGGAAAACGATTATAAAGGGCTGTTTGAGGAAGAGATTGTGGAGCGGCAGAACTACAACTACCCGCCGTTTTCGCGCCTGATCAAGCTCACGGTGCGGCATAGCGAGCAAACCGTTAGTCAGCAGGCGGCCCAGCGGCTGGTGGATCAACTGACCGAGAAACTCGGTTCGGCGCGGGTGCTGGGGCCGGAGGTGCCGCTGGTCGAGCGGATTCGCAACCAGTTTTTGTACACGATTCTGATCAAACTCGAACGCACCATCAGCCCGAAAGCGGCCAAAGTGTTCATTCAGGAAAAAATCAACGAATTGCTGAGCGACAAGGGTTTAAAAGCCGTGACGGTGGTGGCCGATGTGGATTGTTTGTAAAATATAAAAAAAAGTTCGCTCACCAGCGGCACAATTGTATCGCGTACCGCTGGTGAGCGAATGGGTTTCCTTACTTCCAGCCACCCCCCAGAGCCCGGTACACATTCACCATGGCATTCATCTGCTGCATTTTCGTCTCGACCAGGTCAAACCGGGATTCGAGCGCATCGCGCTGGGTCAGCAGCACCTCCATGTAGTCGGCGCGGGCCGAACTGAAAAGTCGGTTGGAAATCGTGATGGACTCATTCAACGCCTGGACTTCGTTTGCTTTCACGCCGTAACTTTTTTCCAGGTTACTGATTTTGGAAAGCTGATTGACCACCTCCATGTAGGCATTTAACAGCGTTCGTTCGTACTGGTAAACCGCCTGAATCTGCCGGGCGTTGGCGTTGGCGTAGGTCGCTTTAATGGCATTCTTGTTAACGACCGGTCCGGCCAGATCGCCGACCAGCGATGCCAGCAGCGATTCGGGCAGGGTTGCCAGATAAACCGGGTTGAAAGCCTGCACACCCAGGCTGGCGGAAATGCCCAGCGAGGGGTAAAAATTGGCCCTGGCTACCTGAATATCCAGCCTGGCGGCTGCCAGCTCCTGCTCGGCCTGGCGGACATCCGGGCGGTTTTCGAGCAACTGCGCGGGCAGACCCGCCTGAATAGCGGCCGGAACCAGCTTCTCAAAATTCTGGTGATCGCGGACAATCGGTTGCGGATACCGGCCCAGCAAAAAGTTAATGCGGTTTTCGGTTTCGACGATTTTCTGCTGAATGTCGTACTGAAGATTCTGCGTATTCAGCACCTGGGCCTGAAACCGCCGGACCGCCAGTTCAGTCACCCGCGTGGCTTCCTTTTCCAACTGGACGATTTTCAGCGCGTTCGTCTGAATCTCAATGTTTCGCCGGAGAATGTCCAACTGCGTATCGAGCGCCAGCAGTTCGTAGTAGGAGTTGGCAATTTCGGCGACCAGGTTGGTGACCATGAAATTTTTCCCCTCTACCGAAGCCAGGTACCGGTACACGGCGGCTTGCCGGGCATTGCGCAGTTTGTGCCAGATATCGACCTCCCAGCGGGCATAGGCGGCCACCCGGAAGTCGGGCAGCGGATCGGGTACTTTTCGACCCGGTTTTATTTCACTGGCCTCCTCGGCGGCTCCCAGCCGCGTGTAGCGGGGCGTTTTTTCGATGCCGGGGCCACCGCCAATCCCGACAAAGGGTCGGTATTCCCCCTGCCGGGCGCTGACTTCGTTGCGCGACATCTCAATCTCCTGCAACGTAATGTTCAGTTCCTGGTTATTGCGCAGGGCCGTGTCGATCAGGGCAATCAGGTTGGGGTCGGTAAAGAACGCCTGCCACCGGACTTGAGCGCTATTGGCCGAGTCGAGCGAGTTGGAATAACTCGCCGGAACAGAACGGTTCTCGGTTTTCTGGGCCAGACGCGGGACACTGCAACCGACCGTACCCAGGATAAGCAGCGCGATCCCCAGGCCGTTCAGAATTCGTTGATTATTTGTTGATTTCACTTTCTTCGGGTTGGGGGAAACGGTCTACGGAATGGACAAACTCTTCGGTCAGCGGATCATCTTCTTCATCCCGGATCAGCTTGCGGCCATCGGCCAGATGACCAAAGATGTAATACAAACCGGGAATGATGATGACGCCGAAAATGGTCCCGAACAACATACCGCCGAGGGCCGACGCGCCAATCGTCCGGTTTCCGATCGCACCCGCTCCCGTGGCAATGATCAGCGGAATCAGACCGGCCACGAAGGCGAAGGAGGTCATCAGGATCGGGCGGAAACGCACCCGGGCGCCTTCGATGGCGGCATGCAGGATGGTTTCGCCCTGCTGTCGTTTCTGAACGGCAAACTCGACGATCAACACCGCATTTTTCCCCAACAGACCGACGAGCATGATGAGCCCAATCTGGGCGTAGATGTTGTTTTCCAGCCCCATCAGTTTGAGCAGCAGAAACGAACCGAATACCCCAACAGGCAGCGAGAAGACCACGGCCAGCGGAATGATAAAGCTTTCGTACTGCGCAGCCAGTACAAAGTAGACGAAGGCCAGCACGATCAGGAACACGTACAAAGCCTCATTTCCGCGGATCGACTCATCGTAGGAAAGTCCTTCAAACGCGATGTCATAGCCTTTGGGCAGGGTTTTGGCGGCCACTTCCCGAATCGCCTGGATGGCTTCGGCCGTGGTGTAGCCCTTCGCCGGAAGGCCCTGGATGGCGGCTGAATTGTAGAGGTTAAACCGGGTAATCTCGTTCGGCCCCTGCCCTTTTTTCAGCGTCATGAAGGCCGAATAAGGCACCATTTCGCCCGCTTCGTTCTTGACAAAAAGCTTCAACAGGTCGGAGGGAAGCCGCCGGAAACTGGGGTCCGACTGCACGTAGACCTTAAAGAACTGGTTGAACTTAATAAATCCCTGTTCGTATGTACTGCCAATCATGATGTTCAGGTTCTCCATCGCTTTCCCGATCGACACGCCTTTTTGCATCGCCAGTTTGTTGTCGATTTCGAGTTCGTATTGCGGATAATTGGCCGCAAAAAACGTGAACAGACCCGTCAGCTCTTTCCGTTTGCTCAACGCATCCATGAAGTCCTTGTTGATTTTATCGAATTCGCGGTAGTCGGTGTCGGTGGTTTTGTCCAGCAAGCGCATCGAAAAACCGCCTGACGTACCGAAACCGGGGATGGCCGGGGGTTCAAAGAATTCGACCGTCGCGCCGAGTCCCTTCGATTTCACTTCCAGTTCTTCCATGATTTCCTTCACGTTGTGATCGCGCTCCGACCAGGGTTTCAGGTTGATCAGACACGTCCCGGCGTTGGAACCGCGCCCTTCGGTCATGATCTCGTAGCCAGCCAGCGAAGAAACCGATTGGATGCCCGGCACTTCTTCGCAGATTTTCTGAAGCCGTTGCGACACCTCATTGGTTTTTTCCAGCGTTGAACCCGGAGGAGTCTGAATGATGGCGTAAATGGTGCTCTGGTCTTCGTTCGGAATAAAACCGGCGGGCAGCACCTGGTTTTCGTAGAAAATTCCCGCCCCGAAGGCCAGCAACACCCCGAACGTCACCACGCGTCGGTTGACGATCAGTTTCAACAAACCCACATACCGGCCGGTCAGGTTGTCGAATCCCCGGTTGAAGCGATCGAACGCCCGGGTCAGCAGGTTTTTCTTCTTGGTGTGTCCATGATGGTTTTTCAGCAACATGGCACACAAAACGGGCGTCAGCGTCAGGGCGATCAGGGCCGAAATCACAATGGAACTCGCCATCGTGATGGAGAACTGCCGGTAAAACGTTCCGACCGGCCCCGACATAAACGAAATCGGCAGGAAGACCGATACCATGACGGCCGTAATGGCGATAATCGCTCCGCTAATCTCGCCCAGCACTTTTTTAACGGCACTGAAGGGCGAGAGGTGCGGTTCTTCTTCCATCTTGGCATGCACGGCTTCCACCACCACAATCGCATCGTCGACCACAATACCGATAGCCAGCACCAGAGCAAAGAGCGTAATCAGGTTGATGGAAAGCCCGAAAAGCTGAATGACAAAAAACGCCCCGATCAACGAAACCGGAACCGCCAGAATCGGAATGAGCGTCGAGCGCCAGTCGCCCAGGAATACAAACACCACCAGGGCAACAAGAAGAAATGCGTCCCGCAACGTATGAATCACCTGCTCAATCGACGCATCCAGAAATTGTGAAACGTCATAACTGATTTGGTAATCCATGCCCGGCGGAAAGGAGGCTTTCATGTCATTGAGCTTCGCCTTCACTTCATCGATGACCTCGCTGGCGTTACTGCCGTAGTTTTGCCGCAACACAATAGCCGCCGAAGCGTGACCGTCCAGGTTCGAATAAATGTCGAAGAATTCACTGCCCAGTTCGACTTTAGCGATATCCTTCAGGTGGATGCTTTCGCCTTCGGCATTGGCCCGGATGATAATGTCTTCGTACTCCTTCGGTTCGCTGTACCGGCCTTTGTAGGTAAGCACATACTCCAGCGATTGGGCGGCAATCCCGGAGCTTTGACCAAGCCGGCCTGGTCGACCGATGATGCTTTGCTCGCCCAGGGCCTTCATCACTTCTTCGACGGAGATGTTATAGGCCCGCATGCGGTCGGGGTTGAGCCAGACACGCATGGCATACCGGCGGCTCCCCAGGATTTGTGCCCTTGCCACCCCCCGGGTCCGCTGAATCTCCGGGATCATTTTCACGGTGGCGTAGTTGAACAGGAATTTTTCGTCAATCCGCTTATCCTTCGAATAAAGGTTGACGTACATCAACATACTGGGTTGGATGGGCGTAATGATCACCCCTTCGCGCTGAACCAGTTCGGGCAAGAGGGGCATGACCTGGTCGACCCGGGTTTTGACCCGGATAACCGCATCGTTCGGGTCGGTCCCTGGTTCGAAGATGATTCGGAGGGTGGCCTCCCCGGCGCTGGTGGCATCCGTAGCGATGTACCGCATGTCCTGCACGCCGTTGATGGCCTGTTCCAGCGTAATCAGTGTGGATTTAACCAGCACATCGGCGCTGGCTCCGGGATAGGCAATGAAGATATTGACGGTAGTGGGCGCAATATCCGGGAACTGCGAAATCGGTAATTTCTTGATTGCCAGGATGCCTATAAAGACAATCATGACCGATAGGACAATCGCGAATACGGGCCTGCGGATGAATTTACTAAACATATCCTTGTGTTTTGTACAACGGAGCGCTGCTCCGTTGAGTCATAAGATGACTAGGGTGTTACTACTGCCTAAAAATTCAACGGAGCAGCGCTCCGTCGTACTTATTCGGCATACAGGTTTAAATGGGAGAGAACCGATTCCGGCTGCAGGAATTTGCAGTGTATTTTTTCGTTTTCGCGTACTTGGCGTAAGCCTTCCAGCAGGATTTTATCATCTGGTTGAAGGCCGGATTGTACAGCGAAGATGTGGGGCATTTCCGCGGCTATTGTAATTTCCCGCGACCGAACTACGTTGTTTTTATCCACCACATACACATACTTTTTTTCCAGCACTTCAAAGGTGGCTTTCTGCGGGATTAGCAACGCATTTTTAAGGGCCGTAGTCATCTGAACATTGCCGGTTTCACCGTGTCGTAGTAACCGGTTTGGATTGGGAAAAGTCGCCCGAAAAGCAATGTTGCCGGTTTCGTTGTTAAAGTCAGCTTCAATCGTTTCCACTTGTCCCGAATAATTGAACAGTTTATTGTTTGCCATCAGCAGATTTACTTTCGTGAAATCGCCTTTCTGAACCTTGGTTTTGTATTCCAGGTATTCGGCTTCCGGTACATTGAAATACACCCACATTTTGCTGTTGTCAGACAGCGTTGTCAGTAAATCACCTTCGTTGACGAGGCTTCCTAGCCGCACCTGAAAGTGGTCCATAATGCCATCGAACGGAGCCCGGATTTGGGTAAAGCCTAAATGAACCTGGGCTAAGGCCAGTTCGGCTTTGGCCTTGTCGAGCTTGGCCTTGGCCAGCGCCAGTTCATTTTTGGAAACCACATTGCTATCAGCCAGCGATTTGGTGTTTTTGTACTCTATTTCCGCGAAATTGGCCTCCGCCTGCGCTTTTTGCTGTTCGGCCTGGTATAGCATGGGCATGATTTGAAACATGAGCTGCCCCTTGTGGACTAGCTGCCCTTCATCGACAAAGATTTTCTGTAAATAGCCTTTTTCCAAAGCGCGCAACTCAATGTGGCTGATGGAGCGAATTTGACTGACGTAATTCCGGACAATTGTCGTATCCTTTTTTAGCGGACTGGTGACCAGAAACTCAGTTTCTTCTTCTTTTTCTTCTTTTTTGGATTCACAGCCGGTGTGGAGTAACAACACGCACAGGCTCATGATCATCATGATTTTTTTCATGAGGATTTGCATTTAATAGTAGGGGATTTACGGAAAAAATAGTCAGGCGTCGGCAGAATAATGCTACGGATCTGGGCTCGGGATTTGACTTCCGGTTTATGATAAAAACCGGCAAAAGTGCATGTACGTCAAGATTAAGTCAATCGACTTTGCCGATTGGAAACTTTCAATCAAACTCTGATTACGCGAAGTAGAATATGCCTGTCCGGGAAGGAGTAGGGGAAAGACCTGTAGGAGAAAGAAAATTTTTTAGTACGGCAGAGGTATACGATAACTAGTTGATTTAAAAAAGTAAAGGTACATGCCTTCCTATACTTCTTTAGAGAAGTTAATTTATCATCCTCCTCGCTTTCCTCTATATAAAGGTTTTCATTACCATTCAGCCCCAAAAAGATATGTCTGTCGATTACTTTGGGGCTGGTCGATGTACAATCAAAGCGAATGTATTCAGTCTTTTGATGCAGGATTTCCGGTTGATTCTGATCTGACGTTTCCGGTTTATCTGCATAAACATATCCCCATCCGCTCAGTAGAAGAATGCACAGTGTTAGAATATATTTCCTTCCGGCTTGAATCATCTCGGTGTTCAGCTTAGCCAGGTACAAACAGACCTGTTGCGCTTTGGATAGGAGGTATTTTAAAAGACACTACAAAGAGCGCTTCTGGTCCTTAATTGGGCGTTAAAGGCACGTTAAAAAGGGATTAAAATTGTTTCGAAACTTCTTTTTTATTGTAATATTTGGAGATTATTCTATTTTAATTTGAGAAATAGATAAAGAAGGCCGGGTCCGTCGACAGCGCATGTCGACACCGATGAAAATTTTGGTTTGGCGGAGACGGTTGGATGAGGTAAGGGGAAGCAGAACTGATGGAGACAAACGATCAAAACCGTACTCTAAGTGAACGGAAAAAACCGGCGCAGTGAAAACAGATACAGCATGACCTGAAACCGGGCCTGGGTGGCCTGGCAAGCCAACGTAAAGAGCACCAGCGGCTTGTTCTGGAACACGAGTAACGACAGGATTTTCAAGGCCATGAGTGTCGTGGCAGATGCGGAGTGAAGAAACGGGATCATGGTGTCAGACCAGCGCCTGGCGAAAAAGGTCTTCCCGACTGCGCAGAATACTCCGGTGGATTTCCGCCCCGCAACTGCCCGGCTCGTGTGATCCGAACGCCCGCAGACTCGTCGGCAGCGTATCGTACTTGGCCAGGGCCGCCAGCCAGCGGTCGCGGTCCTGGTACGGAGCCAGCAGCGCCCGGGCGCGGTTCAGATACCGGTGCTGGCGCGGTTTCCAGACGGGACGGAGCTGGTAGACAACGCCCTCGCCATTGAGCAACTCCGGCAGGGCCTGCGGGGGGGCCAGCGGCAGCAACTCGGCCAGCAGAAACAACCCCAGTTCGACGTTCAGCAACCGGTTGGCTACCTGGCCGGGCAACTCGTGCTGATAGCGGAGTTGCGTCGCCAGCGGTTCCTGCCAGTGCAGCAAAAACGGACTCAACTGGCGGGCGAGGGGAGCGTCGGACAAAGGCAGTGCGTTCATCATCGTGTTGTTTACCGTCGGTCAGGTCGACGTGTTGTTCATAACAAAAATGCACCTGGAAGAACGTAATCTTTTTACGTTGTCAACTTTTTTTTCAACTTTTTTTCAGCCTAGCACTTTCCGTAAAATGCTGACCCGGTTTCGCGAAAAACCGACGGTTTTCAACTGAAACCGGCTGCGGTCGCGGCTGATGTCGTAGGCTTGCAGATCAACGGGGGCCAGTATGTATAGTTCCAGCAATTGCTGCCAGCGGTGGGCATCGGTCAGGTGGGCCAGCAGCGCCAGACCCCGGCTGCGAAGTTTATGCTGGCGGGCAGTCCGGAAGTCCCAGGCGGGTTCGGAAGCCCGGAGCAAACCGGGCAGGGCGTCGGGCGCAGCCGTGGGAAGCAGTTCCGAAAGCAGAAACAAGCCGAGTTCGACATCCAGCAACTGGCGGGCCGAAAGCCGGGTTGGGCGGTGCGTGATGCGCCGGGAGGTCGAAGCTAGCGTTTGGGAGGTTGAGAGTGTAGCAGTCATGGATCGTTGTTGTTTGCTGTTCGGTTGAGGACGTTGAACGATACAAAAGTGGTTGGGCCAGAACGTATTCTTTTTACGTTGTTCTAATTTTTTGCCAAAAAAAATTCCTTCCTTGCAGCTAAAATAGTCTGACGTATGCCGATAACCCGTTCTGCCTTCCAGCGTTACCGCCTGATTGATGAAGTAATCAGCCGCCATCCGCGCCGGTATTCGAAGCAAAAGCTGTTCGAACTCCTGCGCGAACACTGCGGAATCCGTTCGGTATCATCGCTTGAAAAAGACATTCAGCGGCTGCGCGAGGACCACGACGCGCCCATTGCCTACGACAAACGCTGCAACGGCTACTATTACACCGATCCGCAGTTCCGGCTGCTTCGGCTGATGCTCACACCCGACGACATGGAAGCGCTTGATTACGCCCGCGAGGTGCTGGCGGCTACACAGGGCGCGCCGGTCGTGGCCGAACTGACCAATGCGTTGCAGAAGGTGCGGCAGAGCCTGGATATTGTCCGGGAAGTCCGGCCGGAAGACGGTAACACTCTGGGACCGGGCCGGAAAGTGGTGTACGTGGAAGAAAAAGTGCTGGGCGGAAACCGGCAGTACGTGCCGGTTTTGATCCGGGCCGTCAACCAAAACCGGCAGGTATCGTTTCACTACCGCAAGCACGACGGCCCGGTCCCCGAAACCGCCGGGGCCGAACGGCCCCGGATGCTGCACCCGATTCTATTGCGGGAAGTGGCCGATAGCTGGTACGTGATTGGCTACGACGAAAGCAGTGGTCGCGAAAAAACCTACGCCCTCGACCGCATGAGCGAACTGGAAATTCTGGACGAACCCTGCGCCGTGCCGGATGCGGTTTTGGCCTACGTGTCGGAGTTCTTCGAACACATTTACGGCATTACCGACACCAGCGACCCCGTGGAGGAAATTGTGCTGTCGTTTACGCCCCTGTTTGGCCGCTACGTGAAGGCCAAACCGATCCACCAGACGCAGGAAGTGCTGCGTGACGACGACACCGCCTGCGTGGTCCGGCTGCGGCTGGCCCCCAACCGCGACCTGCTGATGCACCTCCGTAGCTACGGCGAACACCTGACAGTGCTGCAACCCGAAAGCCTGGTGCGGATGATGACCGAGTCGTTGCGGGCGACGCTGGCGCGGTATTGAATCGGACGGTAGGTGTTGCCAAAGGTTTTATCGTTTTAGAAAATAAAATGGTTGAGCATAAATAGGTTACGTTTAGGTTCAACTATTTTTGTTTACGACTGACCTACAACCTGATTCATGGCGGCTAAACCGACTCTCGATTATCATTGGGCTAAAACGCTCTACGAACGGCATCCGGTTTTGGCCGCTTTTCGGAAACGGGCCGACGGTTTTCCGCTCCTGGTGTCGTTTCTGTTCGAAGCCTTTGAGTACCGTCGTCAAAACCGATATGTCCAGCCTGATCTCATCAACCGGCTCACGGATTTTTTGCTGGCGGCCGACCTCTTGGATGAGCAGACCAAACCGCCCCGCGATTATTTGGAGGAATGGACGAACGATGGGATGCTGCGACGGTTTTATGATGACCTGACCCACGAAGAACCTTTTTATGAACTTACGCCCGATGCGGCCCTGTTGCTGCGGTGGTTGCAGGAACTCGACCAGCATGAATTTGTCGGTACCGAGTCGCGGCTGCGGACGTTGCTGAGTTTGCTCGAACAGTTGGCCTACCGGAGTTCAACCGACAAAGCGTCCCGAATCGAGCAATTGCGCCGGGAAATCCGGGAGAAAGAAGCAGAGATCGCGCGCATTGAACAGGGGGAACTCGATGTCTGGGATTCGACCCAGGTCCGCGAGAATTTTCAGTTGGTGCAGGAAACCGCCCGGCGCCTGCTGGCCGATTTTCGGCAGGTCGAACACAATTTCCGGCAAATCGACGGGGAACTTCGCGACGAAATCCTGACGACTTCCCTTTCCAAAGGGCGATTGCTGGATAACCTGTTTGCCACGATCGATGCGCGGATCTGGGAGCGCGATCAGGGCAAGAGCTTTCGGGCGTTCTGGGAGTTGTTGATGAACCAGGCCCGGCAGGACGAGTTCGATGCCCTGGTGACGATGGTCACGCAACTGCCTGATTTGCAAACCGCCGATTTGCGTGATCTTGACCGACTCAAGTTCGATCTGCTGGAAGCCGGGAGCAGCGTCACCAAAGCAAATGATCTGATTGTAAAGAGCCTCCGCCGATTGATTGAAACGAATTTTTTTCGCGAACACAAGCATATTCTCCAGAAAGTCGAGTCGATCCTGGAATGGGCCGTTCGGGTGAAAGCCCGTCCGCCGAAAGACCGGGATCTGATGCTCATCGAAGGAAAACCGCAGCTCGATTTTTTCCTGAACCGCCCGTTGTTCAGGCCCGTATCGGGATCGGTGATCCGGTCGGAAGGCGTCGAAGCCGGGGAGGAAGACGCGGATGTCTCCCTGTTACTGACCGATGATGACGTGTCGCTGGAACGGCTGGAAAGTAACATTCAGCAGGTGCTGCGCCAGCGGTCGCAGGCGTCGCTGCCGATGGTGCTGGCGGAGTTTCCGCCCGAAAAAGGGCTGGCCGAAATTGTTGCATACCTGACCCTGGCGACGCAAAGTGAAGCCCAGGCCAAAGCCACGATCAGCGAGGAAGTCGGCGACGAACTGACGTATACGATCGACGGTGTCAGGCGGACGGTGAGATTACCGAAAATCCTGTTTATCCGCTGAATAACAGCGTGTTTTTATTGGTTGATTGTCCAACAAAAAATGTATGGATTCTGCTAAACTAGAAAGAGCACAAGTGTTGGGGGCACTTTACAAAGCCCCGATCTATCAGCATCAGGACAAACTGTGGCGGCTCCTGCTCAAACACCAGTACGAGGTTCGGAAGCATTTCGCTGAATGGGGCGGTGACCTGTATCTGGACGAAGCGGAAGGCTACGCCCGGGTGACGGAACTGGTCGTCGACGATGATATCCGGGAGCAGTTGCCCACGTTGATCGAGAAGCGTCCGCTCAACTACCCGACCACGCTGCTGGCGGTGCTGCTTCGTAAGCAATTGATTGAACACCAGCGGTTTTCGGGCGAAAATATACTGCGGGTCAGTCGCACAGAGATGCAGGAACAGTTGAGCCACTTTCTGAATAGCGGACAAACCGATGAAACCAAAGTACGTGACAAAACCAATGAGTCGATCAATACGCTCGAAAAATACGGGTTGCTGCGAAAACTTAGCAACGAAGGCGATGAATTTGAAGTCCGGCGGATTCTGAACTCGTTCGTTGACCTGGAATTTATGGCCGAATTCGAAGAAAAGCTCCGGCAGTACGCCCTCATCTACTTCAAACTACCGACCGACCATGACGCCGACTGACCCCTACGCCAAAGCCGGTTACCGCCTGCACCGCCTGGAAATTCTGAACTGGGGCACGTTTCACCAGAAAGTGTGGCAGGTGGAACCCCAGGGCGATAATGCCCTGATTACGGGCGACATCGGCGCGGGAAAATCCACGCTGGTCGATGCGCTGACGACCTTGCTAGTGCCGCACCAGAAAATCACGTGCAACAAAGCGGCCGGTTCTGAAAAGCGCGAACGAAACCTGAAATCGTACGTGCTGGGCGCTTTCAAAGGCGAAAAGCTGGAGACGTCGCACAAAAGCAAGGCGGTTTATCTGCGCGATCCGGCCACCACCCATTCGGTGTTGCTGGCTTATTTTTACAACCAGCACACGCAGCAGGGCGTCACGCTGGCGCAGGTGTTCTGGCTGACGGATGGCACGGAGTCGCCCCATAAATTTTTTGTCGTCTCGGAGCGAAATCTAACCATTCGGGAGCAATTCACCGGTTTTGAGAACATTCGCGACCTGAAAAGACGGCTGCGGGAGCAGAAAGAGGGTGTTTTCGATACGTTTGAAGACTACACGACCCGGTTTCGGGCGCTGCTCGGCATCCGGACGGAAGAGGCCCTGGAGCTCTTCTACCAGACAATTTCGATGAAGCAGGTCGCCAACCTGACCGACTTTGTGCGGGCGCAGATGCTCAGCAAAACCGACATCGACCAAACGATCGAGGAAGTGATCCACCGGTTTGAAGAGCTGAATGCCGCTTACGAAGCCGTGCAGCGGGCCCGGCGGCAGTTGCAACTCCTCGAACCGATCACCCAGCGGTTGGCAGAGTACCGCCAGCGGGAAACCGCCATTGCGGACCTTGAAGAACTGGCCGAAAAATTACCGCTGTTTTTTGCCTACCACAAAACGCAGATTTACCGCGAGGAACTGGAAGCCTGCGATACCTACTACGGAATCGAAGCGGGCAAGCGCGACCAACTGAATCAGGAAGTCGACGATTTGCAAAACCGCCTGCATGAGTTAAAACAGGATCGGGAAAACTCCTCGGCGGGTCGGCGGCTCAAGTCTATCGAACAGGAAATCGCCACGAAAACAACCCTCCGGGCGGGACGGGAAGCCAATGCCCGGCGGTACCGTGAACTGTGCGATACGCTGGGGTTATCCAATTCGCTCGATGTGGATACGTTTGCGACGAACCTGCGGCAACTTCATCCGTTGACCGAACGGATCGAAAAACAGCGCTCGGTTGCGCAAACCGAACGGGATCAGTTGGTAACCCAGCTTCAGAAACGGGCCGACGAACGGACCGAACTGCAAACCGAAATTGCGTCGCTGAAGCAGCGGAAAACCCAAATTCCGGACCGCTGGCTGGCCATCCGCCGACGCATCGCCGAGACCGCCGGACTGCCGGAAGCCGATCTGCCGTTTGTGGGCGAACTGATTCGGGTAAAACCGGAGGAAACCGCCTGGGAAGGTGCCATCGAGCGCCGGTTGCGCGGGCTGGGGCTGAGCCTGCTGGTGGCGGATGCGCAGTATGGCAGGTTGGTGGAAACGATGGAACGGATCACGCTGGGCGAGCGCGTGGTGTATTACCGGGCCATCGGCCACGAACTGCGTTATGCCGACCGGGTTTCGGGGCAGTCGTTGGTGAACAAGGTTGACATCAAAGAAGACAGCGCGTTTTTTGACTGGATCGATGCACAACTGCGGCAGGAGCATAACCTGATTTGCTGCGAATCGCTGGACGAATACCGCCGGACGCCCTACGCCATGACCCGCAACGGCCAGGTGAAAACCGGTAAGATGCGACACGAAAAAGACGACCGACGCGACCTGAACGACCGCCGGAATTACGTCCTGGGTTGGAGCAATGAGCAGAAGATTCGTGATTTGACGGCGGAGTTGGCCCAGTTGGATGAACGGATCGGGCAAACCAAGAAGCTATTTGATCAGCAGGAACAAAATTTGAAACGGTTAAGGGAGCAGGAAGATGCCGTCAATGACCTCCGCAAACACCGTGATTTTGCCGAGTTGGATTGGATGCGGACGGCTTTGGAGATTGACCAACTGGAAGACGAAAAGCAGTTATTGCAACAGCAATCGGACGAGCTGAGTCGGCTGGAAGAGGCCATTGCCAAAACCGATAAAGAGCTGAGTAATAAAAAAGTAGCCTTGAACAAACAGGCGGAGAACGTTGGAAAACTGAAAAATCAAACGACGACACTGGCTCAGAAATTATTCGATGCGCTCGATACCCTGGGCGTCATGAACAAGGATCTGGATTGGCTGGAATCCTTTTTCCGGAGTGATGACGATGTCATGGAGCAATTGCCGCTCTGGCTGCAACGACTCAATCGGCTCACCATTCCCGACAACCAGCTTTCGGAAGCCCAAAAAACCGGCCTTATTAATCGGTTGGGTGCGACGGATTTGAATGCCGGCAACATCGAGCGCAAACAGGACGAACTCCACAAACTGCTGACGGGCAAGCAGGGCGAAATCGGCGAATTGACGAAGCAAAAAAGTAAACTGGAGGTGGAGATTGTCAAGAAGATGCAGCAGTTCGGACACGAATTTCCGGTCGAGAGTCGCGATTTTGAAGCGAGTGCTGCGCCCACGGCCGCCCGCGACTACGAAGAATTGCACCGGCGCATTGCCGATGATGATTTGCCCCGCCATCAGGACCGGTTTCGGAAAGAACTCAAAGAAGGAACCATCAACAGCATCGCCATTTTGCAGATGCGGTTGGGCCGGTATGACAAGGATGTGCAGGACAAAATCAGCAAAATCAACGAGCGATTGTCCGATATTACCTACGATAACACGCTCGATACCTACATTCAGTTGGTGCCCGAACCGGTTACGACCTCGGATCTGATGACGTTTAAGAACGACCTGCGCAACTGTCTGAGCACGACCCCGGGTGATGCGGACAACTACGCCGAGCGTAAATTTACCGATGTTAAACTCATTTTGGATAAGCTGATGAGCCAGGATGAAGTGGATCGGCGGTGGCGCGAAAAAGTGACCGATGTCCGGCAATGGTACTCGTTCGGCGCCAGCGAACGGTACAAAGAAACCCAGGCCGAAAAAGAGTATTACAGCGATTCGTCGGGCAAATCAGGGGGGCAAAAAGAGAAACTGGCCTACACCATTCTGGCGTCGGCGATTTCCTACCAGTACAACATTACCTGGGAAGGTTCTCCGCGCACGTTTCGGCTGGTGGTCATCGACGAAGCGTTTGGGCGTGGTTCAAAAGCCAGTACGCGTTTTGGGCTGGAATTGTTCGGTAAAATGAACCTGCAACTGCTCATCGTGACCCCCGGCGAGAAAATCCGGACCATTGAAAATTACGTGCAACACGTTCATTACATCGCTAAAGGGACCAACGAAACCTCAAAAGTGCGCAACCTAACGATCCAGGCGTATCAGGAGGCAAATCGGACCGTCGCACGGGAGTTGCAAAAAACCGCCGTGAACGATGATCAGTCCTGAGGAAGTGCGGCAAAAAGCCGAACGCTGGTGGCCGGACGTGCTGCGCGCCTGGCTGGGCGGTACGCTGGAAACCTTTTTTCCGAAGGCAATTCCGCAGATCGGCCTGACCAGAGCCGCCGACAAACTGGCGCGGTTTGCGGCCATTCAGCAGGAGCAGGACGCGCTGCACCGGGCCTCCAGGGCCGTTGTCGGTTCTGGGTACACGTTGCACTGGAAGATAGAAAGCGGTCGTTCCGTGGGGCAAAACGCCTACATTACCGGTATCAGCGTCGCTACGCTCGATGACTTTCTACAGTTGATTGACCAAAAACCGGCTTTTCAGCGGTTCACCTCACTGGCTGAGCAAACGCGCGAAATTGTACCGGAACTGGAGCTTTGGTTGCATCAAAATCCGCTTCGGTTACTCGAAAATGCCGACGACTGGCCTCACTGGGTAGCGATTTGTCGGTTTTTTCGGGATACATATGAACCCGGGCGTTACTATGTTCGACAACTGCCTTTGCCGGTTCATACTAAATTTCTGGAAGAGCGACACGGTTTGCTGCTGAGTTTGCTGGGCGTTATGCGTCCCGACTTGCTTCAACCTGGGCAGAAAACGTGGCAGAAACGGCTGGGACTGCTCGTTCCCGAACCCATGATTCGCATCCGGGCGCTGGACGATACCCTCCGGCTGAACGGGGAACATGATGACTTTGGTTTGCCGCTGTCGGCCTTTGCCCGGCACAGCCAATCCGCAACGCAGGTGGTTATCTGCGAAAATCAATTGAATTTTCTGACATTTCCGCCCCTGTCTCAGGCCGTTGCGATCTGGTCGGGTGGCGGTTTTCAAATTGAATGTCTGGCCGAGGTAACGTGGCTGCGCGAGAAAACGGTTCTATACTGGGGCGATTTGGATGCGCACGGTTTTCAGCTATTGAACCAATGCCGCAAGCACTTTCCGAAGACTCAGGCGCTGCTCATGGATCAGGCCACGTTTGATGCGCATGACGACCTTGTAAGTGAGGGCGAAAAAACAACGGTGGTTTCGTTGCCCTTTTTGACCGAAGAAGAACAGACGTTATTCGGTTTATTGAAACGGAATAACTGGCGGATTGAGCAGGAGCGGCTGAGCGAGGAATGGGTACGGGAACAACTGCTAATCCATACTGGCGTTTCTGCCGCCGGTTTTGTAAATTTGATCAAGACCATTGACTGTACCCTTATGATTGCCACGCCAACGACACCCACCTTGCCGACTGACCTGCAAACCGTCGACGAGTTTGAAGCCTGGGAGCAGACGCACGCCCACGAAGGCGGCTATGAATTTGTGCGCGGCCGCATTATCCCAAAGCCCGCCATGAAACAAGATGAAATTTTTATCACCAGCTTTTTAGTTCGTCAGTTTTATCAATCTAGCCTGTCGAAACAAGGGAATGAATTGTTGCCTGAGTTGGATTCGTACGTAGATGGTGCCCGCAAGCGGATTCCGGATTTAACCTACGTCACCGCCGATCAGAAAGCGGCCATTCGCCGAAAAGAACGAATCAGTACGGTTTTCGCCATCGAAATTCTGTCGGATTCGGAATCGTACGAAGACGTGCTGGACAAGTTGCAGGATTATTTCGACGGGGGCGCGCAGTTGGTCTGGTACATTGCACCGAAGCGGCAGAAGATTTTTGCTTACACCTCGCCCGACGAGTCGAAAACCTACAAGGGGCAGGACGTGATATCGGCGGCTCCCATACTGCCGGATTTTCAGTTTGTCGTCGCGGAGATGTTTGCCTGAACCCAGAATCATGACGGTTTTTTGGCGGAAACCGGCGAAATCATGGGTGGTAACCCGTATGTTTGCGGAACTTGCTGCGACTCCTCATGAAAAAATACCGCCCCGCTGGTTGGCCTTCCTTCCTGGTTCTGGTTCTCACTGTTTTTTTCGTTCAGGGACTGCGTGTCGAAAAACCGCTTCGGGAAACCGGACCCAAAACCGGGGTTGATACAACGGGCTGGGCTTTTCCCTGCGACCAAAAGACCATTGAGCAATATACCGCCTACCGAACCACCAAACCGCCTGTGATCGACGGGAAACTGGACGAGGAAATCTGGACCAAACTGCCGCGCTCTCCCCGGTTTGTCGATCTGGTGTCGGGCCGTCCGACGATTCACGACACGCGGGCGGCTGTCTGTTGGGATACCGAAAACCTCTACGTAGCCTTCTGGGTGGAAGAACCCTTCATCAATGCCAAACTGACGACCTACAACGACCCGGTGTATACCGACAACGATGTGGAGGTGTTCATTGCCGGAAAAGACACGTATTACGAATTTGAAATCAACGCCTTAGGGACGATTTACGAAGCGTTTTTTATTTGGGAAGAAGCTTACCAGAAAGGCGGTTTTGCGCAGGATCTCCACTTTGCCCTGACCAACCCGAAGGTCCGGAAATTCAACGGCGTTGGCTTTAAAAAGCACCCGCGCGGGCTGCGGTACGGTTCCTGGGATTTCCGGTTTCCGGGCCTCCAAAGCGCCGTTGCCATCGACGGAACGATCAACCACAACGCCGACCGCGACCGCCGGTGGACCGTCGAACTGGCGTTTCCCTGGAAAAGTATGGGCGATCTCGCCAAAGCCGATAACCGGGCGCTGCCGCCGAAAAACAACGACCAGTGGCGGATTGACTTTTCGCGCTTTAACACCTACAAGGAAGCCGCTCCGGCCACCGACCACGGCGGCTGGGCCTGGAACGCTCACCGCGTCTGGGATTCGCACGTGCCGGAGTGTTTTCCGATGATTACGTTTTCGGGGAAGACGTTGTAGGGTGGTTCTTGTTAAACTTATCGAAAAGCCTCGGCCGCCTTGGCAGTATAGCTATCCAACTCGTCTTCTTCCACGATTTTCACCTTTGGTACCCTTTCAATCTGTTGGAGGGCATCATCATAGGCGCTATACAGATTCTTGTCTTTCGGGCGGGCCACCAGCAGGTCGAAACGGGCGTTGTGTTGGTCGGCATACGGTTGCAGCAAGCTGAATTGACCAAAATTGAAGGTGGCCTTCTCGTGAATGGATTCTTCTAATTTCAGATCGAAGCTAACCGGTTTGACCAGGTTGTAGGTGCCGTTCTGCCAGGCGAAAGGGAATTTGTAGCTGAATTTAGTTCCTTCGGGTTTGATCGTAAGCGGATGTTCAAAGGCTTCGCGCAACGATACGCCGTTCAAACGTAGTCGAAGTCGTTTTTGAAATTCTTTTACCAAATAACCCTCATCATGGTGGATACGGTGTTCCTCCTGATCATAGAAGGACAGATACAATCGGTAAAATTGATCACTGATCGCTGCCAGATCGTCGGTGTAGAGGATGGCGGTTTTGACGTCACCGAACTGCAAGGCGCTGGAATCGCGGATCAGGATTTCGTTGTCGATCAGTTGACGGGGATGCTGTTCATAATCGGCAAAGATTTCCGGCTGTTTGGTTAGCTGGTTCGTTCGCGTGGCAATGCCTTTGAAATAGGACCGGATCGTTTTCTCCGCAAATTTGGGATAAAGCTTTCTAATGCGGCTTAACCGTTCCGGATAGCGGAAAACCGCTTGCCGCTGCTCCGGAAACAAGAGCAACACCCCGACGTTCAGTACTTCACCCAGCGATTGAGCGTACCGATATTGAAGGAGGGTATAGTAGAAGACGGCGTTCACGCGATCAGGGTGGTTAAAAAGTTACAAAACGCTCTAGGGCAGGTTCACTAGATTTCAGATTAATTATGGTCTAAATATTACATTGTTATGATATTCTAAGTACAGCTCGGAAGGCTTATTGATAGCTAAATCAGGGAGTATAAATAAATCCTTTCCATGATACTGATAGTATTCTTTACCATTTTCAAATTCTTCCCGAATTCGCTTACTTATTTCAATTTTAAATCTGGGAGTAATTGTTATATAGCCATTGTCAAATAGCTTGTGCATATCAGAGCGAAGCAGTATTCCATTAGATGTTTGGTTAGGTCCAGCTTCGGCAAAGGGCTTAATATGAGCCGCTTCTAAAACGGGTAATGTCTTCTCACCTGTAATGGCACACCGTTTATGATAGGCATCAATTACTGAAAGCCGGAAAGCGCCTTGCCCCATCCGTACTTTTTGCAAAACCGTATAGTCATACTGTGGCAATTCTTCCGCTACAGCAAACGAATCCTGATCCGGAGGAGCTGTGGTCAGATAGCTTGCTACTACTGCTTCAATCTGTTGCCATAAGGCTCGGCCAATACTATCCGTTGTGCTGTAAGTCTTGCCTTGCATAATGCTTTTACTCCAATTTTCGGGAACCGGTATCCAATCTTCTCGCTTAAAGAATATCGGATTGGTAAGTGCTATGCAACCGATAGCGGGATTGCGTTCTTGACTTTTACGGTATTGTTGGATTTTTGCTCGAAATTGCTCTAAACTATCACATCCATTGCGTGTGCCAAACGTATCCCAGGCTAGTGAAAGAGGAAGTTGGCTTTGGGCGGCAAAGAAGCCAATTCCACCAATAGCGTTGTGCGGACTTTTTAATTTAAATAAGAACGCGCCACCGGGCTTCAGAACTTTAAAGGAAGTTTGACCACCCGGCTGCCAAAAATTTACGTCTTCTGGCGCAAGCTTGCTCAGATAGTAATACCAATTCCAATCGGTTACACCCAAATAAAAATTCATACTTGCAAGATAAGTACCCTATGATAATCTGATACCCGCATTGATTCAAAATCATCTGTGAAGAAAGCACATTCGTGTCAACAAAATATTCACCGTTCATTAGCTTCCTCGCGGTTAAATCGGAATCCGAGCGTATTCAACCGAATCGCTTCAAACCTGGGCGTATCGGCAGCGTTTACCGTCTTGTCAGGCTCGTCCGTTTGCTGAATGCGGACAAATTCAAACTTGTTGAGCAGCGCCGATAAAAACACCCATTCCGAATCCTTTACTTCCCATACTGCCCGCATAACTCCGTCAATTTTGTTTCGTACTACAAATTAGGGTATTTTCTTCACTTCCCCGCCAACCGCCCGTTCCTCAACTCCTCCCGCAGCGCCTTCAACCGGCTGTAGGTACTATACAGATGCCCGGCGAAGATGGCCACCTGCGGCCGGAGCGACTGAAAACCGTTCAGCGCCGTCAGCCAACCGGCGATAGCCACGTACAGGGTCCGGCCGCGCTGGCCGCTGTCGAGGTACTGCGTGCTGCGCTCCATCACCCGGTCCATGCACTCGTTGGGGTAGGTGCGGGCCGCGAGTTTCAGGATCTCGTCCAGGCCCTGCACATACAGCCAGTCGGTGTTTTCAACCAGCTTCAGCAACTCGGTGGGGCGGTTTTCGACCTGGAGCACCTGGGCGTAAAACAGGTGGTTGTGGATGATCCCACCCTTGCTTTTCAGGCTGTCGACAAACCGGTTACGCTGGTCGTCGGTCCAGAACGTGCGCAATTGCTGGTAGTCGGATACGCTGCCCTCGGCCCGGCAGCGGTTTTCGAGGGCTTGTAAATACAGGTTCAGTTCCTCGCCGGGCGTCAGCGTCGGTTCGGAGCCGTGGACCGTCGCTTCAAATGTACTGCCCCGTTGTTTGAGTTTTTTGACGAGTCCTTGCCGGTAATACGATTCGCCCCGGGCAAAAACCGTGTCACCCGCCAGCACCCGCAGCGTGTTTTTCGTGAACATCGTGAATCGGTTGATTTTGGCAAGATATTGCCCTAATTTTCAGTCGGAAATAAAGCAACGCATGAAAGTAACGTCACTATTCCAAATCCCTGATCGAGCAACCTCTTTTTTTGCTAAAAAACGAATTCTTCCCGGGGCGTTCGCGCTAATGGCGCTGTTAGCGGTTTCTCCGTACACCTTCGCCCAGCAAGCTCCGAAACCCGCAAAACCGGCCGCGTCGGCCGCCACCGGTTCTTACTCGACCGACCCGGCGGTGTTGACCAAAGGCCAACAATTGTTCCAGCAGAACTGCACGGCCTGCCATAACTTCCTGCAAAAAGGCATCGGCCCGAATCTGGCCAGCGTGACGACCGAAGTGCCCCAGGAGTGGGTGAAGAAGTTTATCCGCAACGCGCCGGACGTGATCAACAGTGGCGATGCCCGGGCGCACGCGCTTTTCGAGGAATACAAGCAGATGATGCCGCCCTTTACGCACCTGAAAGATGGCGACATCGACGCGCTGGTGGCCTACATCCATTCCAAACGCAAAGTGTCGACCGTCGATGCCGGGAGCGAATTGCTGGGCGCTCCGCTGGCCGACCCCATTCCGACCAAAATCCCGCCCTCGGGCCTGCGGCTGGTGCTCGAAGAAGTAACGACGGCCCCGGCCAGCGCCGACAAAGTGCCCCTGGCTCGCATCAACAAAATGCAGGTGCTGCCCGGCCCGAAAAACCGAGTGTTTCTGGAAGACCTGCGCGGGACGCTGTACGAAATGGAAGGAAACGCCCTGCGGCCGTACATGTCGATGGCAAAAGAACGCCCGAATTTCATCCATACGCCCGGTTTGGCGACCGGTTTCGGCAGCTACGCCTTCCACCCGGATTTTTACCAGAACGGCTTGCTGTATACGACGCACACCGAAAAAGCCAACACCGCCCGGGCTGATTTTACCTATGCTGATTCGATCAAGGTCACGCTGCAATGGGTGCTGACCGAGTGGAAAGTGGCCGATCCGGGCGCGACGACGTTCGCGGGCACCGGTCGGGAACTGTTCCGAATCAACATGGTCACCCCGATTCACGGCGTGCAGGAAATTACTTTCAACCCGCTGGCCAAGCGCGGCAGCGCCGACTACGGGATGCTGTACATCGGCATCGGCGACGGTGGAGCAACCGAAAACGGTTTTTATTTTATCTGTAAAGACCGAAACCGCCCCTGGGGTAAAGTCCTGCGCATCGATCCGCAGGGTAAAAACAGCAAAAATGGGAAGTACGGCATTCCGGTCCACAACCCCTTTGTGAAAGACCCGAAGGCACTTCCGGAGATTTTTTGCCAGGGATTCCGGAACCCGAACCGCATTAGCTGGACGCCCGACGGCAAGATGCTGATTTCGGACATCGGGCAGGCGCAGTCGGAAGAGCTGAACCTGGGCGTGGCCGGGGCCGATTACGGCTGGCCGGAGCGCGAAGGGCTGTTTGTGATGAATTACCGGGGCCGCATGGACCGCGTGTATGCCCTGCCCGCCAACGACGCCAGCTTTAAATACACCTACCCGGTGGCGTTGTATGACCACGACGAGGGCAACGCCTTTTCGGCCGGTTTTGTCTACCCGGGGACGGCCATTCCGGCGCTGACCGGCAAGTATATCTTCGGCGACATTGTACTCGGCCGGGTGTTTTTTGTCGACAGCGATCAGTTGCAGTTGGGCAAACAGACGCCGATTCAGGAACTGGCCGTGGAGGTGGGCGGCAAACCCGCGACCTTCCAGCAGTTGAGCGGCAGCAAGAAAACCGACCTGCGGTTTGGCCTGGGCCTGAACAACGAGTTTTACATTTACACCAAAGCCGACGGCCGGATTTACCGGATCAAAGACTGTGTGACGGGGAAGTAACCGGTCCGGGCGGTTCTCAGGCAGGCTCTCCAGGGTGTTGGGGAGCCTGTTTTGTTTGAATGAGCCAAACAGGCAGCTTACTTTAAGATTGCATAGGGATTGTTTTCCAAAAAAGGTAGCTTTGAAAAGTAATCTGTCTTATCGTTCATGTACCAATTACTGTTTTCTGACAAAGCATTGAAGAGTCTTAAAACAATCCAGAAGAAAGACGCTCAGCGCATTTTGTCAAAAATTGACGAATTAGCCGCAAACCCAAACGAGACGCCAAACGTTAAGAAACTGGCTAATCACCCGGTTGCTGCGTATCGATTACGGGTCGGTGATTACCGGGTTCTGTTTGATAAAGAGGATGAAATTCGGATTATTGAAATAGTGGATATCGGGCATCGAAAAGATATTTATCAATGACACTGAAGGCGCAAATTATTGAAGAAAACGGCGAGCCAAAGTTCGCTGTCTTACCCTATGCCACCTATCAAACCCTAGCGGCCGAGTTAGAGGACTTCGATTCGCTGGAGGATTTTCTGGATTATGTGCACCTGATCAAAACAAAATCCGAGACCAAAAAATGGCATAGCCGTGATGAAGTGTGGAAAGAATTGGGATTAGAGGAGTGAAGTAAGATTCAGAGCGCAAGACCATGCACAACCAGGCATGAGCTGCTTGTGCAGGTGTAGAATTTGTTGTCGCAAACCGCCCTCAGAATGTCGTTTTCGCCCTCCGTTGGTGCCGAAAAACCGCTTTACCTTTGTCTGCGTACAAAACCAAACCGGTAAACAACATGCCAACGATCACGACTTTTCTGACCTTCAACAACCAGGCCGAAGAAGCGGCAACGCTGTACACGTCGGTCTTCAACAACTCAAAAATCACGAACATCAGTCGGTATGGCCAAGGCGGACCCGCGCCTGAGGGCAGTGTCATGTCGGTTTCCTTTGTTCTCGACGGCCAGCCCTTTTCGGCCTTAAACGGTGGCCCCCATTTCACGTTCTCCGAGGGAATTTCGCTGTTTGTGCATTGCGAGACGCAGGAAGAAGTCGATTTATACTGGGAGAAACTGACGGCCGACGGCGGAAAACCGGGACCGTGTGGCTGGCTCAAAGACCGCTTCGGCGTTTCCTGGCAGATTATTCCCGCTCAATTAGGGAGGTTGTTGCAGGACAAAGACCCCGAGAAGGCTGGTCGCGTGATGCAGGCCATGCTAAAAATGACCAGAATTGACATCGCGACACTGGAACAGGCCGTCGAAGAAGCCGTGTCGGCATAAGTGACTTAATCGATTCATCCGTTAACCGACAGGCGGTTCTAAACGTCTGGTCTTCCCAACTCCATGCGAAAAATCATCTTATCCCTGCAAATCTCCCTGGACGGCGTGGCATCCGAGCCCGAAAACTGGATGACCCTGAGTGACGAGATTCTGGAAGCAGCCATCGCGTATTACGACACCCTGGACGCCATCATCGTCGGCGGCAACACGTATTTCGGGCTCGGTGAATACTGGCAACAGGCCGAGAGCAACTCGACATCAGAAACCGAGCGACGGTTTGCCAAAAAGATCAACGACATCCGGAAAATCGTCATTTCCCGGTCGAAAGCAGACCTGACCTGGCGAAATTCCGAGCAGCTACTTTTCAGTGATGCCGAATCGCTGGTGCAGGCGATTGAAAAACTCAAACAGAGCGACGGAAAAGCGATTTCGGTCGAAAGTGGTCTGAAAAGCTGGCAATTGTTTCTGGAAAACAACCTTTTCGATGAAATCGTGCTGGGCATCCACCCCGTTGTGGCCGCCCAGGGCGAAAAGCTATTTGCAAATCCGGGCGATCAGCGCAAGCTGCACCTGAAAAGAAGCCATGTCTACCAGAACGGCGTCGTTGAACTGCATTATCAAAAAGCCTAACCGGTAAGCCGGCTTTAATGTCCCCTTTTACCCCGCATGCTTCGGCATTCGGGGCTTTCTTTCTCCACGCCCGTGTCGATACGCATCAAAAAGTAATGGCGCTGACATACGACGATGGGCCGACGGAAAAAACCGCCCGAATCCTGGCTATTCTCGACAGACTGAACATCAAGGCGACGTTTTTGTCACCGGAAAAGAACTGGAAAACCACCGCCCTGAAGGAACGAAGCTCGCGGCCGCCGGTCATCAGTTGGGTAACCATACCTACTCCGGCCCGGCCCGGTTCCATCATTCTGCTGCACGTGATGTACGACGACCGCGCTGAATCCGTCAAGGCCATCCGGGGAATTGTAACCGGTTTACGGCGGCAGGGCTATGCCTTCAAAACCGTCAATGAACTCCTGCGCTACCGGTAAATAGTTCCGAAAGCCAGTGGACTAATCGATGAAAACAGGCCTGACCATTGGCTACTCCAGCCGATTGAGAACTTTTTATTTACGATAAAATCGTACACTGAATCGCTACAAATGTACACTGAAGTAGTCTGATTTTATTATAATATTGCGATGTAATTGTACACGTCGGTGGTTTTTCGGTAGTATTCTGTAAGTAATTCCATGAGGTGTATGATTTTCTACCACGTATTGATGACTCAAAAAAATCTTGCATGACTTCCGCGCGCGAACATCTTCCGAATCGGGTGACCCGGGGATACCGGGCGGTTGCGTTGCGGTTCTGCGAGTCGTTGATCAAGGATCGGGCGGATGCCGAGGAAATCGTTGATGCGGTTTTTCGGGAATGGGCAGAATGCAAGCCCGTCCTTCAACCCGGCCAAACCTGGGAGTCGTATTTGTTCGTTCAACTGCGCGACCGGTGTTTCGATTACCTGAAAACCGCCAGTAAAACCCAGCTTCTTCGGGCAAGTGGTTCGGAGAAACTAAGTCGGTATTCCGAATCAGCATCCGCCCGGCAGCCTGTTGGCCTTCTATCGCTGTTTAACTTCTTTCTTTAGTCCTACCAAGTAAGTTGTCGAGGGGCTCAGAGGCTCCGGAGACCGACATGGCAAACCGGGGGCTGCTTCAAAAACTCTATTTGATGGAGTAGAAAAAACACCTCCGGTTTTTTCATGGAAAAGCCCTCGACTTCATGTTCCATACCCAGTCAATGATCAGCCAGATCCGTCCATTACTGGCTATTTTTTTCGCGCTGGCCAGTAGTTTGTCGCTACAAGCCCAAACCAACTGGACCGAAACCGCTCCCGGCGTCTGGAGACTCGCCGTCGGCCAGCCCGAAGCCTACGACCTGCTCACCGCAGCCGGGATTCAGCCCAACACAGCGGCTCTTCAAAAACTGAACAAAACCGGTTTCCCGCTGCCGAAAGAAGAGATTGCCGTCCGCGTCGTCGATGGTAAAACGTACCTGCGGTTTCCGCTCGAACGCGGGGAGCAACTGTACGGATTTGGCCTGAACTTCCAGACGGTTCACCAGCGCGGCAAGGTGCTGAACCTGCACATGGACCACTACGGCAACCGCGACAACGGCCGGACGCACGCGCCAACGCCGTTTTACGTCTCGTCCAATGGCTACGGCGTTTTCGTCAACTCGGCCCGGTACATCACGGTTTATGCCGGATCGGCCGTGCGGCAGGATAGCAAAAATCCGCCCAAAGCGCAGGACCGCAATACCGACAAAACCTGGTCGGCAAGCCCCTATTCGGATGCCGTCGAACTGCTGGTTCCGGCCGGGGGCGTCGAGGTTTACGTGTTCGAAGGGCCGAAACCGATGGACGTGGTTCGGCGGTTCAATCTGTTCAACGGTGGGGGCTGTCTGCCGCCCCGCTGGGGACTCGGTTTTACGCAGCGCGTCCATCGGCTCTACACTGCCGACAGCGTCCGGAACGAAGCCGCCGAATTTGAAGCGAGGCAATATCCGCTAGACTTCATTGGGCTCGAACCCGGCTGGCAGAGCAAATCGTATCCCTGCACCTTTGAGTGGGATAAAACCCGGTTTCCGGACCCGGCCGGTTTTGTGAAGGATATGCTTTCCAAAAACATCCGCATCAACCTGTGGACGAATCCCTACGTCTCGCCCGATGCGTCGATTTATCCCCAAATCAAACCGTTTACCGGTTCGCACACGGTTTGGGTGGGCGCGGTGCCGGACCTGACGATGCCGCAGGCGCAACAAATTTACTGGCAGCAATTTGATAAAGACCACGTTGGTCTTGGCGTCAGCGGCTACAAAATCGACGAGGTCGATGGGTACGACTCCTGGCTGTGGCCGGATGTCGCCACGTTTCCGTCGGGCGTCAGCGCCGAGCAGATGCGACAAACGTACGGGCTGCTGGTGCAGAAGCAAAGCACGGATTTGTTTCATCGGCGCAACACGCGGACCTACGGGTTGGTGCGGGCGTCGAACGCGGGTGGCTCGTCGTTCCCGTACGTGATTTACAACGACAATTACAGCCACCAGGATTTCATTACGGGCTTGATCAACAGCGGTTTTGCGGGCGTGCTGTGGACGCCGGAAGTGCGGGCATCGAAAACCGGGGAGGAGTGGCTGCGCCGGTTTCAGACGGTTTGTTTTTCGCCGATGGCGATGATCAACGCCTGGGCCGATGGCACCAAGCCCTGGTCGTTTCCCGACGTGGCCGAACAGGTCAAAGCCGTGGCGCAACTGCGGATGCAGATGATGCCGTACTGGTACACCGCGTTTGCCAACTACCATTTTGAAGGCACTCCGCCGTTCCGGGCGCTAAACCTGGAAGACGGTTTTGTGGAAAAAGTGGAAAAACAGCAAACCGTAACGAATTTGGGCGAAAACCCGTACCAGGAAGCCATCACGAAGGAAATCAAGGATCAGTACATGGCGGGGGACTACCTGCTCGTGGCACCATTGTTTACGGGGCAAACGTCGCGGAACGTGATTCTGCCGAAGGGGAGATGGTACGACTTTTACACGGGCCGGTTGGTGGGCGATGGTGAGGTGATAACCGTCACGCCGGGGCTTGACAAGATTCCGGTTTTTGTGAAAGACGGCGGGATTATTCCGATGATGCCCCCGCTGCTCCACGCGCCCAAACCGGGGCAGAAAGTGGACCTGGAAATCCGGCATTACGGCGAAAAACCGGCCCAATACCGGCTCTACGACGACGATGGCGAAACCTACGACTACGAGAAAGGTCAGTTTAGCTGGCGGCTCATCGAGGTAGAACGGCAAAAAAACGGGACGCTGAAAGGCCGGATGTCGGTGGCTGATAAGGGAAAACCGGATACCGTCGGGAAGGTGACGTGGCGGTTTATGACTCAAAATTGACGGAAAAACCGGCATTTCTCAAAAGTGTCAGCGATTGACCCATTTGTGACAGGGATTTCGGGTGTTTCGCGGGACCTTTGTTTCATCCAAACAGGACAACAACAAAGAACTCTTTTAAACACAAAACGCCATGAAAACGCTCGTAAATACCTTGTTCGTCGCTTTTGCATTGACTTTCGCCAGCTTCACGGTTTCACAGGCCGACATCAACTCACCGGCGGGTCGTCCCAAAAAAGTAGCCGCTTTTCAAACCGGCATGTATACCACGACCGAAGGAAAACTGCATGTTGCTTTGCAAAAAGAAGCCGGTGGATCGGTGGTGGTTCGGCTGACCAACCAGAAAGGGGATGCGCTGTTTGTTCAGGAGTACGGAAAACGCGAGCAAGCGGCCCGTCTCCGCCTGGATGTGAGCGACTTGCCCGATGGGGTCTACCAGTTATCGATTACCAATGGCGTCGAGACGACTACCAAAACCGTTACCTTGGCCAGTGAAAAATCCAACGCCCCGGCCCGGTTTATTACGCTGAAGTAACCGCTGACCAACGGACCGGTTTTTGAATACAACTGGAAAGGCCGACTCGCTCCGGGTCGGCCTTTTCGTGTCGGTTTGCCGGGGTCACGTAGGCGGATGCCCATCCTTTTTGTACCTTACGGTTTTTACGCCGTTGATGGAATGAAGACTAAAATACTGCTGGTAGACGACGAAGCCGATCTGGAAGACCTATTCCGACAACGCTTTCGCCGGGCCATTCAACAAGGAACCTACGAGTTTGTGTTTGCCCGCGACGGTCGGCAGGCGTTGGAGGTGCTGGAAGAACAACCCGACATCGACCTGGTGCTGACCGACAGCAACATGCCCGGCATGGACGGACTAACGCTGCTCGACCGGCTTTCGCAGGCCGAAGCCAGCGTTCCCACGGTGATGCTGACGGCCTACAGCGACATGACCACCATCCGGACCGCCATGAACCGGGGCGCTTTCGACTTTCTGACCAAACCGATTGACTTCGAGGATCTGGAAGCGACCATTGAGAAAAGTCGACGGTATGTGCAGCAGTTGCGCGAAAACCAGGAAACGAAGGCCATCGACGCAATGAAAACCCGGTTTTTTACCAACATCACGCACGAACTTCGGATTCCGCTGTCGCTGATCATGGGACCGGTAGACAAGTTGCTGGAAACTGATGAGGTGCCCGAGCCGCTCCAGCAGCCGCTGATGACCGTTCGCCGGAACGCCCGGCAGATTCTGCAATTGCTCAACCAGTTGATGGCAATCAACCAGCTTGAAACCCGGCAGGTCGAACTGGTCGAACAGGTGGGCGATCTAGCCGGTTTTGTGGGGCAAGTCGTGGACCTGTTCCGGCCGTCGACCGACCTGAAAAACCTTTCGCTGGTGTATGAAACCGATTTGACCGCCGAGAATTACCGGTTCGATGCGGGGAAATGGGAAACGATTCTTTTTCATTTGCTGACGAACGCCATCCGGTTTACACCATCGGGAGCGATCACGGTGTCGTTGCATCAGACGCCGACCGGGGTGCGGCTGGCCGTTCGGGATACCGGGATTGGCATCAGCGCCCACAAACTGCCGCACGTCTTCGACCGATTTTATCAGGGTGATAATCAGCGCATTCGAGCTAACGATACAACCGGAATCAGCCTGGCGCTGGTGCGTGAACTGACGCTTCGGCTGGGCGGAACCATCCGGGTCGAGAGCCGGATTGGTGACGACGGCGGAGAATCGGGCACCGTTTTTACGCTCGAACTGCCCCTCCAGTTTGCCAAAGGGGAGGAGATGGTGGCATCGGCTCCGACGCCGTCGGTGGAGGTGGACTTGCCGCTCCCGGCCGCCGACTCGTCGGGGAAAGCGTCGGCGAATGGTACTGAACAACCTCCGCTGATCGTGGTGGTGGAAGACAACCCCGAACTGCGGGAGTTTATGGTCGCTGAACTGGCGACGACTTACCGGGTTCGGTCGGCGGTCGATGGCTACGAAGGCTGGGTGCTGGCGAAGGAGGAGCTTCCTGCCATTATCGTGACGGATCTGATGATGCCGCGACTGGATGGCCACGGGCTGATTGAACGCCTGAAGAGTGATCCGGCCACCGATCACATTGCCATCATGTTATTGTCGGCCAGTGCGGGCGAGGATCACCGGCTGCGGGCACTGGCGCTGGGGGCCAACGACTACCTGACCAAACCGTTTCACCTGGGCGAACTGCGGCTGCGGCTGCGGAACCTGCTGCGGCACCAGCAACGGTTGCAGGAACATTACCGCCAGCAACTGGCCCAACCCGACAGCACCACACCCCTGCTGAGTGTCGGCGATCAGTTTCTGCGGAAGATCTACACGCTGATTGACCAACACCTGGATGATCCGACGCTGAGCGTGGAATGGCTAGCCGACGAATTGGCGATGAGTCGAAAGGCGCTGTACCTGAAAGTGCATAACCTGACCAATCTGTCGCCCGTCGAGTTGATTCGGCAATACCGGCTCCGCAAGGCCATCGATCTGCTGCGGTTGGGCCACAGTGCCGCCGAAACGGCCTATCTGGTCGGTTTTGAAAGCCCGTCGTACTTTACCAAAGTGTTTCGGGAGTTTTATAAGCAAACGCCCAGTGCGTATCGGAAGGGATAAAACCGGTTTTCCCAAAACTACCAGCGATTGACTCATTTGTGACAGGGATTTCGGGCGTTTCGTGAGACCTTTGTTTCATCCAAACAGGACAACAACAAAGAACTCTTTAAACACAAAATGCCATGAAAACGCTCGTAAATACCTTGTTCGTCGCTTTCGTTCTGACTTTCGCCAGCTTCACGGTTTCAAACGCCGACATCCACAAACCGGCGGGTCGCCCCAAAAAAGTAGCTGCTTTTCAAACCGGCATGTATCCCACCACCAGCGGGAAGTTGCAAATAATGGTCGAGAAGCAGGCCGGTGGCCCTGTCGAGGTTCGGCTGACCAACCCGGCGGGCGACGTGCTGTTTGTTCAAAAAGTGGGCAAACGCCAGCAGTCGGTGCGGTTGAGCCTGGATGTTCGTAACCTGCCCGACGGGGTTTATCAGGTGGCAATCACGAACGGTGATGAAACCAAAACGCAAAACGTGAGCTTGTCGACGCAACAGCCCAGCGCCCCGATTCGCTCGGTTGTTCTGAAGTAACCGGCCGGTTTTCGCCAAAAAAGGCTGCCTCGTGTGGGGCAGCCTTTTTGCTTAGAGGATGGTATCACGCACAACCTCGAAAAACCGTATGACCAGGACTTAATACACGGCCATCTCCGGCTGAACATCCCGCGCCCAGCTATTGATACCGCCCTGCAGGTTCATGATGTTCGTAAAACCGAATTCTTTCTGGAGGTAATCCACCACGTACTGGCTGCGGATACCGTGGTGGCAGTAGACGACCACCGGTCGGTCGGTCGGAATGCGTTTGACATTATTGGCGATGATGTTGACCGGAATCAGCACCGCGTTTTCGAGGTGGCAGATGTTGTATTCGGGCCGTTCGCGGACGTCGAGCAGGAAAATGTCTTCCTCCTGCGCCAGCCGATCAGCCAGTTCCAGCGCCGTAATGCTTTTGGGGACTTCAGTTTTGGCCGAAACGCGCTGGCCTTCTTCCCAGCCGTTCTGCGCGGCCGCTTCGGCATCGAGCCGCCGACGCACCCGAATTTTCTGGAACGACATCGCCAGCAGATCCACCATCAGCAATTCTTCGTTCAGCACGTGACCGATGCCGGTAATCAGTTTGATCACTTCCGTGGCCTGGTACGTCCCGATAACGCCCGGCAAAACGCCGATAACGCCGGTTTCGGCGCAGTTCGGAATTTCCATCTGGTTCGGAAACTCCGGGAACAGGCAGCGGTAGGTCGGTCCGCGCCGGATTTCTTCGGGTTGCAACTCTGAAGCCGCCAGCCGGGCGTTCAAAACCGCTACCTGGCCTTCAAACCGGTGAATGGCCCCGTAGACAAACGGTTTTTCCTGCATCACACACACATCGTTGACCAGATACCGAACCGTAAAGTTGTCGGTGCAGTCGACCACCAGATCGTATTCGTCAATCAGCGTGCGGGCATTCGACCGATCGAGGGCGTAGGCATAGGCGTTGAAGCTGATTTCAGGATTAATTTTTTTGAGTGAATTTACGGCCACCGTCGCCTTGGGCTTCCCAACTTGTTCGGTGGTGTATAATACCTGTCGTTGCAGGTTGCTGATGGCAACCGTATCCGGGTCGATCACGCCGATGGTTCCGACGCCCGCTGCCGTCAGGTAGAGCAAAACCGGGCATCCCAACCCGCCCGCACCCACCACCAGTACGCGGGCTTGCTTCAGTTTCAGTTGACCTTCCACGCCGATTTCGGGCAGGTTCAGGTGTTTTTCGTAACGGTTATATTCGGCAGGTCGCAGCATAACTAGGATTTGTTGTTGAGATACGGCACTACATTTTAAACGAAAAAGCGATTCAATTTACATTTCCATTTTGAATTTTATTTTGTGACACGACTTTGAGTAGAAATCCGGTTTTTGGGCTTGGAAAGCTGCCGGGGAGGTTTAACTTTGGTTCTCAAACCATTAGCTTTTCGTCATGAAACAGAAATCCGGATTTACGGTTTTAACCCTGCTGCTGTGGGTTGCCTTCAGCAACTTTTCGACCCGCCCGGCCACCGTGAGCCAAATGACCACGGAATGGCAACGCGCGAAAGAGTACACCAAAGAATACCTTGATGCGATGCCCGAAGAAGGGGTCAGCTTCAAGCCGACGCCCGACATCCGGAGCTTTGCCGAACAGATGCTGCACCTGGCCAACGCCAACTACAATTTTGCGTCGGCAGCCACCGGCAAGGCCAACCCCATGCAGGGTAAAAAGATGGAAACGATGGAGGAGTTCAAGACCAAAGCCGGTCTGAGCAAAGCCGTTCTGGACAGCTACGATTTTGTGCTGGAGGGCATCAAGGGAATGAGCGATGCGCAGCTGGGCGAAGAAGTGTCGATGGGGCCGCGCAAGCTCTCCCGCGAAATGGTGTTTGCCAAAGCCTTCGAGCACCAAACCCACCACCGGGGCCAGACCACGATTTACATTCGGATGAAGGGCATTAAACCGCCAAATGAGAAGTTGTTTTAAGAAGTTAAGAATTAAGAGTTAAGAATTATGAGTTGGCTGACGCATACTAATCCTGCGGAGCCAACTCATAATTCTTAACTCATAATTCTTAACTCTTTTTCACCGTTGCGATTTGTAGCTCATCGAGTTGCGCCTGGGCAATGGTGGAGGGGGAGTCAATCATGACGTCGCGGCCCGAGTTGTTTTTCGGGAAGGCGATGAAGTCGCGGATGGAGTCGGCCCCGCCGAAAATCGAGCAAAGCCGGTCGAAACCGAATGCAATCCCGCCGTGGGGCGGTGCGCCAAATTCGAAAGCTTCCAGCAAAAAACCGAACTGCGCCCGGGCTTCTTCGGGCGTAAAACCCAGTAAATCAAACATCTTCGATTGTAATTCGCGCTGGAAAATCCGGATGGAACCCCCGCCGACTTCGGTGCCGTTGATCACCATGTCGTAGGCATTGGCCCGCACCGTACCGGGGTCGGTTTCCAGCAGCGGAATGTCTTCCGGTTTGGGCGAGGTAAACGGGTGGTGCATGGCAAACCAGCGGTTTTCTTCTTCGCCCCATTCGAGCAGCGGGAAGTCGAGCACCCACAAGGCGCTGAACTGGTTCGGATCGCGCAGACCCAGGCGTGCGCCCATTTCGAGCCGCAACTCGCTCAGTTGCTTCCGGGCTTTATTGGTATCGCCCGCCATGATCAAAAGCAGGTCGCCGGGTTCGGCCTGGAACTGAATGACCCAGTGTTTCAGATCGTCTTCCGAATAGAACTTATCGACCGACGACTTAAGCGTACCGTCGGAATTGTACCGAACGTAAATCAGCCCTTTCGCGCCAATCTGTGGGCGTTTCACCCACTCGGTCAGTTCGTCAAGCTGTTTGCGGGTGTAGTCGGCACAACCTTTGGCGTTGATGCCGACAACCAGTTCGGCCGAATCAAACACCACAAAGTTTTTGCCCGAGGTCAGATCAACAGTATCGAACGCGCCCTTCAGTTCAACAAACGGCATGCCAAAACGGGTATCCGGTTTGTCGGAACCGTAGAGCCGCATGGCTTCGGCGTAGGTCATCCGGGGCACGGCGGCCAGGTCGATGCCTTTGACGGTTTTGAACAAATGCCGCACCAGCCCTTCGAACATTTGCAGAATGTCTTCCTGCTCGATAAACGACATTTCACAGTCGATCTGCGTAAACTCCGGCTGGCGGTCAGCGCGCAGGTCTTCGTCGCGGAAACACTTGACAATCTGGTAGTAGCGGTCAAAACCGGATACCATCAGCAATTGCTTGAACGTCTGGGGCGACTGCGGCAGGGCGTAAAACTCGCCGGGGTTCATGCGGCTCGGCACCACAAAATCGCGGGCCCCTTCCGGGGTCGATTTAATCAAAACCGGCGTTTCGACTTCGATAAACTGCTGACCGTCCATGTAAATCCGCGTCTGCTGGGCCATTTTGTGCCGCAGTTCGAGGTTTTTCCGGACCGGATTCCGGCGCAGGTCCAGGTAGCGGTATTTCATCCGCAGGTCGTCACCACCGTCGGTTTCGTCTTCGATCAAAAACGGGGGCAGCTTGGCCGGATTCAGAATGGTCAGCTTTTCGAGCCGAATTTCAATGTCGCCGGTGGGCAGGTTGGGGTTTTTGGATTTGCGCTCGACAACGGTTCCGGTAGCCTGCACCACAAACTCGCGGCCCAGCGAACGGGCTGTCGCCACAACGGCGGGGTCGGTTTGGCCTTCTTCGAGCAGCAACTGGGTCAGGCCGTAGCGGTCGCGCAGGTCGATCCAGACCAGACCACCCTTGTCGCGGATACGCTGCACCCATCCGCAGAGGATAACTTGTGTATTAACGTGTTCGATGCGGATTTCTCCGCAGCTATGAGTCCGAAGCATACGCCTGTTAGGTTCAATAAGGCGCAAAGGTAGCCAAAGTAAATCCGGCTTTCAAGCCGAAGCCGAATTCGGTGCAGGAGGAGGGCAATTTTTGGAGAGGTGGGGGCGTTTGGGAGCAATCAAATTAATAATGAATATCGAATGTTGAATAGCGAATAACGAAGTTATGGGGTTGCCAGGCTTTGGTACAACTCCCAATACTGCCGGGCGGCCTGCTCCCAGCTAAAGCGGGTGGCTTGCTGGCGGAGTCGGGTGGCCCGGAACGGATTGGCCCTGAAATCGTTAAGCCCATCGAACACGGTTTCGGCCATCGCTTCCGGTTCGAACGATTCGAAATAATAGGCATCTTTTCCGCCAATTTCGGGCAGGCTCGTCAGCCTTGACAGAAAAACCGGTTTGCCGCAACTCATCGCTTCGACCACCGGCAAGCCAAATCCCTCAGACAGCGACGGAAACAGAAAGGCATCGCAGTGCTGATACAGGCCGGTTTTGGTCGCTTCGTCGACGGCCCCGGGCAGGATCAGCCGGTCGCCGATGCCCAGGTTTTGCGCCTGTTGGCGGAGGTGACCGGCATACGGGTGAGCATCCGGCCCGGCCAGCACGAGTTGCCATTCGGGGAAGGCTTCGAGCAACGGCAACAGCGTGTGCAGGTTTTTTTTGGGATGAATTACCCCCACGAACAGGAAATACGGATTGGGAAGATTCGGCGATTGCGCGATGGCCTGATCGAGCGAATTGCCGTTGTAAATAACCGTTAGCGGTTTTTCAGAAATCGTCAGCCGGTCGCGGACGACGGAAGCCGTGTATTCCGAAATGGTCACCAGGGCCGAGGAACGATCAACTTTCCGCTGGAGAGCGGCCAATTTTCCGGCTTTTTTGGCATCATTGTAGTCCGACCGTTCCAGAAAGTTCAGGTCGTGAATGGTTAAAACCGTCCGGGTGCGGGTTGACGCGGGCCAGAAACGGGAATCTTGGTGGGTGCAATGCCAGACATCGTAGGCTCCCGGATTGAACCAGTTGCGCCACCAGGTCGCGGTTTGGTACGACACCTCGGGGCCAAAAATGCCCCGGTGTTTTTCCGGAACCAGAAAGGTGAGTTCGGCCGATGCCGGGCGTTGCTGCACCAGTTCGCGGCCAAGCCGGAAGCAAAACTGCCCCAAACCACTGTTCAGGTCCCGAAGCCGTTCGGTATCGATGAAAATCTTCATTTTTAAAACAGTTTACCCCAGCGCACCTTTCGGACAAAGCGGGCCAGTGAGTCGGTGCCACGAATGTCCAGCCGCTGGAGTTCGTACCGGTTTTGGATCGGGAAGCGGTTCAGGCGGTTTCCGATCCGAAACGCTACCCGAATTCCGGCTTCGGTCATGGCCTGTTGCATGGCCTGTTTGATGGCCGGATCGTTGGGCCGACCGCCGTACGGATAGGCAAACGCCCGGACGTAAGGAAGATTCAGGGCGTCGAACGCGTTCAGGTTCTGCTGAAGGTCGGTCCGGATTTCGTCGGCCGACCGGTTTTTGTAATTCAGGTGCTGGTGGGAGTGGAGGGCCAGTTCGAACGTGGGCAGCAGTTGGCGCAGTTGCTCCGGATTCATCAAAGGCTCGGTGCAGCCGTCCCATTGGTTACACTGGCCGACGAACGCCGTCGGCACAAACACCACGGCCTGCCTGCCGAAGCGCTGCAAAACCGGGAGGGCATAAGTCAGGTTGTTAACGTATCCGTCATCAAATGTCAGCAAAACCGAGCGTGGGGGCAGGGGGCGGTTTTGGTCGATGGCCGTCATGACATCCCGGAGCGTGACGATTTGGTAGCGATGTGTTTGTAGCCACGCCAGTTGTTGCTCCAGTTGTCTGACCGAAACCGTTAGCGAATCCTGCCGTTCGGGGTCGATTTTGTGGAACATTAACACAGCCAGTGCCTTGGAAGTGCGGAAGAAATACCACACTGCTCCGCCGACTAGTACCAGGACACTCAGTCCGATCATAAATATTTTACGGCTAATTCGGACCAAAAATGCGTACAAAAACCGTTATATAGCAAATTACTGCCCAATTGACAGTTTATTTTCGGTGTATCAGTCTTTGCCAGCCATTCTGTCGCTAAAAATGGCCTGTTTACGTTAGGTACGTAATTTGTTTAACAGTAACTATACAACCAACAAGTACGACTATGAAACCGATAGAAAATACGCTGCAAGGCATGGGTGGACAATTCGATTTGTTGAACACCTTATACGGCGGTTCGAGCATGACGCGAATGGAAACCGAACAGGAATTCGATCGCCTGATTATCAAATTATCCGCTCCGGGCGTCGAGCCGGAAGCATTCAACGTGTTGATCGACGGCAAGAAGCTGGTTTTATATACATTGCTGCAACAAAAAAACGCTCTGGAAGGGCAGTCCCTGGCCGTACCGATGTTTTTGCGGGTGCTCGACATTCCGGAATTTGTGGATGCCGAGCACATCGAAGCCGTTCAGGACCATGGGCAGGTATTGATCAATCTGCCGTTCAAGGATGGGCAGCACTTTCAGCGCCGGGTAGAAATTAAGAATTTGTTCTAATCCAAAAAACCTGCAAGACGATCGTTCTTACAGGTTTTTTTAGGCCGAATTGCGAATGAAATCTTCGAGGGCGTTCAAATGGTCGGTGAAAGCCTGACGCCCTTCCGGGGTAGCGGTGTAGGTCGTGTTGGGTTTTCGGCCGACGAACTGCTTTTTCACCAGGACATAGCCCTGCTCCTCCAGCGCCCGCAGGTGCGTCGCCAGATTCCCGTCGGTCAGGTCCAGCAGTTCTTTCAATGAATTGAAACTCAGGGTTTCGTTCACAATCAGAACGGACATGATGCCGAGCCGGGCTTTACTCTCAAACGCTTTATTAAATCCGATCAGGAATTCTCGCATCAGCGCTTTTGTTCGTCTCGTTCGTATTTGAGATACATGACGGTGCCGTACACAATGTGCAGCACCCCAAAGCCGACCGCCCAGGTCAGCAGCGAATACCCGGTCCAGAACAGGGCCAGCAAGCCCAGCATAATTTCCGATAAACCGAGGTATTCGACATCACGGACGGTGTATTTACTGCCGCTACAAAGCGCCAGGCCATAAAAAATCAGGGTGGTCGGAAAGGTCAGCCAGATCAGGTTAAACCGGATCAGGGCCAGACAGAAGATGCCGCCCGTCACCAGCGGAACCGCCAACGACCACAGCAAGCGTTTCGAGATGGTATTCCAGACGCTCAGGCCCTGTCGTCGGGCCTGCCGAATGGTGAAAAAAATGCCGAGAAGCAGGGCGGCTATCAGAACAAGAAATCCGTCGAGCAAAATAAAATCGACCATTTCCCGGCGTTCCGGACCATTCAGTTCGCTGACGCGCTCGTAGTTGAGGCTCAGGTTATTTTTCTGAAGCCGAATGTACGCGGCCGCAGCCCCCGCCAGTGCCACGAGTCCCGCCGATACGCCCGACAACCCACTCAACGAAAGAAACTTCGACGAGCGTTCCATCAGGCTCCGGATTTCGGTCAGAGTTTGTAAATGTTCGCGCGATTCGGACATGGAATGAAGGGTTAACGATCGTTTTAAGGGTTTAAACGGTTAAAGAGGGTTGGATGGTTGAAGGCTTGGATGGTTACACCGTTCCAAAAACCGTTACTTAGTTATCCATCAAGCCATGTCCAGCCATTCAATCAGTTTCGTGCCAAAAATTAAAATCCCGACCACAACCGCCAGGATGACGACCAGCAATACAGCGCCTGCCGATAAATCCTTGACGGCCTTGATCTGCGGATGCCGCTCGGGCGACACCACATCGGCAAGTTTCTCGATCGCCGTGTTGAACGCTTCGGCCGCCAGCACCAGTGCGACCTGCGTCAGCACCAGCGCCCATTCGATCCGGTCGAGTTGCAGCCAAAAACCGGCGGCAACGACGAAAATAGCCGCTAGTAAGTGAATTTTAGCGTTATTTTCAAACCGGAATAGCGCCCAAATTCCCTCCGTGGCAAACCGAAAACTGCGTAAACTCTTCCGAACGTCAATCCAGCGACTCATGCGTACGGCGTTGTACGAACTGGGTGAAACCCGTGTAGAGGGTCACCAGGGCAAAAGTATACGAAAGTGTGAGCTTTAAAGCAAACGGATTCAGCAGGCTCTGACCGATCAGATGGGCTAAATCCAGCGGATTCGTAAATAAATCCCAACTGTTGAGCCGAATGTAACGCCCGAGATAGACCCCGAAACTGGTCAGCAGCAGACAGCCCACCATGACGGCCCAGGTCGGCATCGCGCCCAGGCGCTGGCTGAGCATCCGGTGAACCAGCAACTGCGAATACAGCCCCGCCAGCAGGCCGGTGAGGGCGCACATGAAAATCATCATGGTGTCGAACCAGACGGTTTCTTCGCCCACGTGCCGGACGTGAAACAGGTCGGTGATAATGTACGGCGAATTCGGCAAAAACAGCAGCCAGAAAGCCAGCCCCGGCCAGAGAATCCAGCGGGGCAACTGGCGGTTTTCGAGTCCTTCGCGCAGGAACAGGACGGCCAGGAGCGGAATCCAGGCCAGAAACAGGTTCCAGGTCAGCATCTTAAAAAACCAGGGATTGAAGCGAACCACCACCATCGCAATACTCATGACCGACAGCAGCACCAGCATCCGCAGCCCTTCGCCGGAGCGGTAAACGGCAAGTAATTTGTTCAACATCGGATAAAAGAACTTTGGTTTACAAAGTAGCAGATTGAAATGCTTCGGAGCAAGGAAATGGGCGAAAAAAGTTAGGGATTGTTTCAGGCAGTCAATTTACTTTTCAGGGCTGACTTGATGAATTCGCTTTCCGGGCAGGCTGAAAACCGTAACTTTGTCAAAAACACCCCGATGAATACCGACCTGAAGCAACGACTGGAAACCATGCCCGCCCGGCGGCAGGAGCAACTGCTGGCCTTCGACCGGCTGCTGACCATCATGGACGAACTGCGCGAACAGTGCCCCTGGGACCGCAAGCAGACGATGGACAGCCTGCGCCACCTGACCATCGAGGAAACCTACGAACTGTCGGACGCCATTCTGGAGAAGGATTTGCCCGAAATTCGCAAAGAACTGGGCGATGTGATGCTGCACCTGGTTTTCTACGCCCGCATTGCGTCGGAACCGGCTTCGGGAGCCAACTTCGACATGGCCGATGTGCTGAACGGCGTGTGCGACAAGCTGATTGCCCGCCATCCGCACATTTACGGCGACGTGGTGGCCGACACCGAGGAAAAAGTCAAGCAGAACTGGGAGCAGTTGAAGCTGAAAGAAGGCAACAAATCGGTGCTGGCCGGAGTGCCAGGCTCATTACCGGCACTGGTGAAAGCGATGCGGATTCAGGAGAAAGCGCGGGGAGCCGGTTTCGACTGGGAGGAAAAACAGCAGGTTTGGGAGAAGGTGGAGGAAGAAATGCAGGAGTTCAAAGCCGAATTCAACGCCGAAACCGACGCTGTGATTGATCCGGAACGGGCCGAGAAGGAATTCGGCGATGTGCTGTTTTCGCTCGTCAATTACGCCCGGTTTATCGACATCAACCCCGAAACCGCCCTCGAACGGACCAATAAAAAGTTTATCAAACGTTTTCAATACCTGGAAGAACAGGCCCGTAAACACGGCCAGCAGTTGAAGGATATGACGCTGGACGAGATGGAAGTGTACTGGCAGGAAGCCAAGCAGTTTACGTGAAATCCGTGTAACCGAAACAAATAAATTGAAAATTTATAAAATTTTTCCAAGATAATGTGAGACTTTAATAAGGATTGCTCCGTCTAAGTAGAGAATATTGTATTGGTGTTCACCGCTAAACTTTCTGCTTGATGAAGTATCTTTATTTACTCTCTGCGGCACTAGTAGCATTAATCTGTCCGGAACCCGGTTTTGCGCAGGATCTGGATTTCAACACCACCGCTCCGCTGTATCCGGATGGTGCCCGTTCCCACTCCTACACCAGCATCGGAACCCCGGCGGTCAACGTCGATATTAGCGTCGACGGTCCCGGGCAGTTTTCAAATTTATCCCCAGGGCCAGCCAGTACCGGGCTTTACACACCCAGTGTAGATTTCAATACGTCGGGCGAAACGCAAAATTACAGTTTCACTTTTGGCGATCCTGTAACGGGCTTAGAATTTTCAATCATTGCGCTTCAGTACAAAACTGATTTCACCAATCCACAAAGTTATTATCAGGATAAGGTAATCATTGTGGCTACGGACGAATTCGGCAACGCCGTAATGCCTGTGATTCCGGCCGGAGCCGGATATACTGTCAATGGCAATGAAATTCTGGCAACTGATACTATTCGGACGACGGTCGACAAGGTTCGTTTCCTAACGAAAGTTAAAAACGTGACTATTCTTTTCGGAAATGGCCCTCTCGCGGGTTCAAACCCCAGACCGCAGGGCTTTACCATCGGCGACATGGACTGGTCGGGTGTGGTGCTGCCGGTCGAACTAGCTTTTTTCCGGGGAAAAGCCATCGGCAGTATCGTGCAGTTAACCTGGGAAACCGTTTCGGAGCAAAATGCCGACTATTTTGTGGTTGAACACGGGCTTGATCTCAGCCATTTTCGACCGATTGGCCGGGTGAAAGCCGCCGGGGAATCGACGCGCCGACAGTCCTATGCGTTTGCCGACGAACAGGCGCACCGGATCACCAATTATTACCGCCTGGTGCAGGTAGACAGAGACGGAACGAAGCGACATTCCAAAATTATCGGGGTTCGGCACGATCGGTTTTTGCGGGCCCTGACGGTCTACCCCAATCCGTCCGACGGACGAAGCATCCACCTGCAAGCCAACGACATTGAGTCTGCCTCGCTCCGGCTCTCGGACCTAAGCGGCCGAACCCTTCCCGCCCGGTTGAGTACGATAGCGTCGGGGCAAACCGTACTGGAACCGGAAACACCTTTACCCGCCGGGATTTACCTGCTGCGGGCGGATGGGATCGACGCCGTTCGGGTGCTGGTTCAGCCCAATTAATATCCCCAACACTTTCTTTTTCACTAAAAAACCGTATCCATGCACCATTTTCTACGATTCCTCAGCAGCGCGCTGTTGCTTATTTTGCTCAACCACGCGGCTGTGGCCCAAATCATTTATTCCGAAAACTTCTCGTCCGGGCTCAACGGCTGGACCGTCAGTAGCACGACGGCAATCGTGTCCAGTACGGTTTCGCCAAGTTCCGGTTACACGACACCCGTCGCGGCTTCGGGCGGAAATAATATGTCATTCGGAGAATGTGCTGGCCCAGCGGAGCAAACCGCCACCTCACCCGTCATCAATACCGTCGGGCAGACGAATGTTGCCATCAGTTTTGGCATCCGAAAAACGGCCGCGTTTGGCCCTCAAGTTGTTTTGCTGGAGTTTAGTACGGACGGAGGGAGTAGTTGGACGACAATCTCGGCGGATGTATCCAGTTCTGGTACGACTACCTGGGCTGTCTCGATGTTTACTCTACCGGGTTCCGCCGAAAACCAGGCCAGCCTCACATTTCGATTCCGTTATACCCCACCGAGTGGCTCGGGCTGTGCAACGTCCTTCCGGGTCGACGATTTTGTGGTGAGCGCCACCAACGCTTTGCCGGTCGAATTAGCTACCTTTCGGGCCACCGCCGAGCGGGACAGAAACCAACTCGTTTGGGAAACCGCCTGGGAGCGGAAAGCCAGCCATTTCGTTATCGAACGCAGCACCGACGCCGTTGCTTTTACCTCTATCGGGCAGGTGGAGGCCGTGGGAGAAACCGCCAACCGCCAACGCTACACGTTTACCGATGGCGAACCATTGCCCGGCATCAGTTATTACCGTCTTCGTCAGGTCGATCGGGATGGGGCCATGCAGGTCTCCAAATGGGTTTCAGTTAGTCGCGGGGAGGAGCCCGTGGTGCTGGTTGAAAACCCGGTTTTGGGGGGCGACATCCGTCTCCGGGCGCGTGAACTGGCTCCCAACCGTGTGCAGTTGCTCACAATGACCGGACAAATACTATTGTTCGGCCTGAGGCAGAAAACGGAAACCGAGTGGCTCCTTCAACCCTTATATCCTTTAAAACCGGGTTTGTATCTGATTCGAGTTGGGCTGTTCAACCAGTGGTATGTTCTGCGATTGTTGGTCCGGTAGCGAGTGGCTTGGCCCGAGCGGTAAATACAGACAGGATAGCGGAAGAAGGGCATTGGTCAGGCCGGTTTTTGTTTTTCATACTCGCTTTTCTTGTTACTTTGCAGTATGAGTGAAAAACGCTGGATATACCGGCCGATTCCGGAGTCACCCGGGGAGCTACTGGCGGTTGAACAGTTGACCCGAGATCTGAAAGTAAATCCGTTCATGGCTATGCTGCTCGTGCAACGGGGGGTGTACAACTTTGACCAGGCCCGAACCTATTTCCGCCCCGAACTCACTCATCTTCACGACCCTTATCTTATGAAAGACATGGATAAGGCCGTGTTGCGGCTGCAAATGGCGATGCTGCGGGGCGAAAAAGTCCTGGTTTACGGTGATTATGATGTAGACGGAACCACCTCGGTGGCGCTGTTCTACGGGTTTATGAAAACCCTCTACGACAACCTGGATTATTACATACCCGATCGGTATAAGGAAGGCTATGGCGTTTCCGCTCAGGGAATCGAATGGGCCGCCGAAAACGGCTTTACGCTGATCGTCAGTCTCGACTGTGGGATCAAATCCATCGACCGCGTGGCCGAAGCCTGGGAAAAAGGGATTGATTTTATCATTTGCGATCACCACCGCCCCGGCTCCGAACTCCCCAGGGCTGCGGCTGTGCTGGACCCCAAACGTTCGGACTGCGATTATCCCTGCAAGGATCTGACGGGCTGTGGGGTCGGTTTTAAGCTGTTGCACGCCCTTTGCCTCCTGCGCGACATTCCCCTTGAACAGTTATTTGAGTTTCTGGATTTACTGGCCATCAGCATTGCGTCGGACATTGTGCCTATTACGGGCGAAAACCGGGTCCTGGCGTATTACGGACTGAAAAAATTAAACTCCTCGCCCGGCTTTGGCGTACAGGCCCTGATCAAGGTGGCCGGTTTTAGTTCGGCGCTGGACATTACGAATGTTGTTTTCGGCCTGGGTCCCCGGATCAATGCCGCCGGGCGGATCAAGCACGCCAAAGCCGCTGTGCAATTGCTGCTGGCCCAAACCGAAGAAGAAGCGACTGAATTTGCCTTCGAGATCAATGAACACAACAACAGCCGCCGGCAATACGACACGAGCATTACCGAACAGGCCCTGGCCATGATTCAGGGTGATGAATGGCTGCTGAAGGCCAAAAGCACCGTGCTGTTCAATAATACCTGGCACAAAGGCGTGATTGGGATTGTGGCCTCTCGCTGCATCGAGAAATTTCACCGACCGACCATTATCCTGACCGAGTCGCACAACCGGGCGGCTGGCTCGGCGCGGTCGGTGCCGGGTTTCGATGTGTACGAAGCGATTGAAGAATGCGCCGATCTGCTCGAGCAATTTGGCGGGCACACCTTTGCGGCCGGGCTGACGCTTAAGCTGGAAAACATCAAGGCGTTTCAGCAGAAATTCGAAGAGGTCGTCACCCGGCGGATTCAGGAAGAGCAATTGATTCCGATGATCGAAATCGATCTGCCGCTCGATTTGGATGCGATCGACCAGAAATTCTACAACGTGCTGAAACAGATGGCCCCGTTCGGTCCGCACAACATGGCACCGGTTTTTTCAACGCACGAGGTCTACTTGGTCGGCGAACCGTACATCATGAAGGAAAAGCACCTGAAAATGACGGTTCAGCAGGCCGGATCATACCAGCGGTTTACGGCAATAGGGTTTAACATGGCGCATCATGCGTTGTTCCTCCGGCGCGACCAGCCATTTGCCATTTGTTACCAGATCGAAGAGAATAATTATAACGGGAATAGATCGTTGCAGTTATATTTGAAAGACATCAAAGTCGCTGCGGGCACTGAACAGTAACACGGCCGGTTGCCAGCGGCTCACGTACCATCCGAACCGGTTTAGCAACAACCGCCGGAGTGACCAACACCATGATTCTTCGAACCGAAAATTTAGTTAAGAAATACGGCTCCCGGCTGGTCAACGACAATGTGTCGTACCAGGTCGAACAGGGCGAAATTGTCGGTTTGCTCGGACCGAATGGCGCGGGTAAAACCACGTCCTTTTACATGGCGGTCGGGCTGATTAAACCCAATAGCGGCAAGGTTTACATTGATAACCAGGATATTACTGCTTTGCCGATGTATAAACGAGCCAGGTTGGGTGTCGGTTATCTGGCCCAGGAAGCCTCGGTTTTTCGGGATCTGACGGTCGAGGAAAACGTGCTGGCTGTGCTCGAACTGACCAGCCTGTCGCGGCAGGAGCAGAAGGCCAAAGTGGAGCAGTTGCTGGAGGAGTTCAGCCTGACGCACGTTCGGAAAAACAAAGGCAAGGTGTTGTCGGGTGGCGAGCGCCGTCGGACCGAAATAGCCCGTTGTCTGGCGGTCGACCCGAAATTCATCCTGCTGGACGAGCCGTTTGCCGGTGTCGATCCAATCGCCGTTGAGGATATTCAGAGCATTGTGGCTCAGCTCAAATTCCGGAACATCGGTATTCTGATCACCGACCACAATGTCAACGAAACGCTTTCCATCACCGACCGGGCGTACCTGCTGTTCGAAGGGAAAATTCTGAAACAGGGAACTGCCGAAGACCTGGCCAACGACGAACAGGTTCGTCGTGTGTACCTGGGGCAAAATTTCGAGCTGAAACGGAAAAAATTTGAACGCTGAAAACGGAAGGAATTGCGAATAAGCTCCCAAGCCAGACTAGGTTAGCTAATCTGGCTTTTGGGATCATTTATTCCTCAGTTAGCGGTTCTGGAGGTAAAGGCAATGGCTTGTCGGCGGGGTGTTTGGCTGCTCGTTATGCTTTTTCGGCCGCGAAACCACCAGATCAGAAAGCCGGTCACGGGCAAACTGGCTCCGATCAGACTGACAAAAAAAGCCAAAATTCGGGTCGGTAAGCCTAGAATCTGGCCGACATGAATATCGAAATTCATGCGATACAGTTTCTCACCCGCCGATAGCTCTTCATACCGACGCGATTCTTCGGACGGCAGTTCCTTTAGCGTGTACTGGTCAAAAAAGCGTTCATAGGTCTTGTAAATGGTTCCTTCTTCCGGATTGATGGCTACTTCGTACGGGTCTTTGGCTGCTTTGGGAAACGAAATACTTAGCCGCCCCGGCGCTCCCGGATGTTCCCGGCGAATGCGGTGCCAGAGCTGATCTTCCGGTTTATCATACAGTCGGGCCGTACGGGTCGTGTCGGAGAAGGGATGGTCGTCGTGATGACCGTTTGGGTGGGTCTGCGGTCTACCCGTCAGAAGCCAGTGGTAGGCACTATCGAACCACCGGAAACTGTATACGATGCCGGAAATCGTCAGGGCCAGCACGACCAGGAACGCGTAAAAACCCAGGACGTTGTGCAGGTCCAGGTTGACCCGCTTCCAGTTGGCCCGCCATTTGAGGGTAAAACTTTTGGCCCGGGTCGTTTTGGTCCATTTTTTCGGATACCACCAGATCAACCCGGTAATCAGGGTGATGACAAAAATCAGACAGCCTGTTCCCACGATAGGACTGCCAATTTTGGGCGGTAGCCAGAAAAACCGATGCCCGGCCCGGACGAATATAAAAAAAGATTCGGCGGTCGAAGGGCCTTTTTTGTGATGAATGATTGCGCCGGTGTAGGGATTGAGAAACACCTGATGGATCTTTTCTTTCGACGGTTTGTAGAGAACAAAGGCCGATTTGTGCGGACTCCCGTACGTAATACCCGTGAAGGTGACGGTTTTCCCCTCCGTTTGCCGAACGAATGCTCCGGCTTTTTGGAGCAAAACCGATGGGGCCAGAAAAGGGCGGTTTTGGGCCGGAACCCGTTGATAGGATTCGGTGAAATACCAGACTTCGTACCGAAATACCCAGAAACAGGCGGTCAGGCAGACCACAAAGACGACGATCCCCGAAAAAAGCCCCAGCCACAAGTGAAGCCATTCGTTGATTCGCCGGAAAAGAGAACGTTTGGAGGAATAGATCGGTTGCCGGGCCATTGTTTAAAAAAGAGGAAAGATTCCCGGGCATTGTTCAGTGCCCGGGAACCGGTTAAAATTTGAACGTTAGGGAGCCTGATAGCTGGCGGAGCGGTTGCGGCAGGCCCCAGTTGGAGTAATAGGTTTCGTTGGTCAGGTTGTTGCCTTTGAGCGTAACCCGCCACTTCGGCTGATCGAAGAAAACCGACGCATTGAGCAGCGTGTACTCCGGAATGGTAATCCGGTTGGCCGCATCGAAGTAACAATCCGACACATAGTTGCCACCAAAACCCAGCCCGAGGTTATGCAGGGCTTTTCCGGAGAATTTGTACGTCACCCAGAAATTGGCAAAATCCGTCGGGGTCTGGGCCACAAAATTGCCGACATAGTCGGCCGCTTTCACCACTTTATTCTCATTTTTGGCGTAACCCGCAACGATATTCAGCCCCGTGACCGGGTTGGCAATCAGTTCAACTTCGTAGCCCTTGCTTTTTTGGGAGCCGTCCTGAAGCGTAAAGTTATTCTCGACGCGGGTCGCATTCCGGATGGCAATGTCGTAGTAACTGAGGCTGCCACTCAGTTTCCGGTTGAAGGCGTCGGCTTTGACCCCCACTTCCCACTGGTTGGCATTCAGCGGTTTGAAAACCGAGGTGGTTCCGTCGGGCTGCACCACCGGAGCCACGTTCTGGAAGCCATTCATGTAATTACCGAAAACGGATACCTGATCCGGCAGAAGCTGATACACAAAGCCGAGTTTGGGCGAAACCGCCGTTTGCCGGTAATCGTTTTTCCCGGCAACGCCGTTGGTAACGGTCGGATTATTGACAAAGCGATCGATTCGCAAGCTCAGCATGACGATCAGTCGCGAACCGAGATTCAATACATCAGAAGCATAGGCGCTGTAGGTGCTTAGTTTTGTCTGGTTATTCGAGTTGGTTTTGGTCGCAATGATTGCATTTACTTTTTCCAGGTTAATCCCGGGAATAGGCCGCTTCGTGTTGACGACATCGTACGTGCCGACGTCGGTAAACCGGAGCTGACTCGTATAGGTATATAGGTCGATACCCACCAGCAGACGGTTTCGAAGGCGGCCGAACTGAAAATCACCCACGAAGTTTTGTTGGGCATTGATGGAATTGAAAATGCGGGGACCGTAGTTGGAAATGTTGCGGTTAAAGGTGGTATCGCTGGTCCAGTTGGGGTAAATCTGGTTGCTGTGTTCAATCCGGTTATTGCCAAAGGCGACGTTGGTTTGCGAGGTCCACTGCGGACTGAGCACGTAGCGCGCTCCGGCCGAATAATTCAGGGCGGTCAGATCGGCGTCGATATTTTCCCCGCCCAGCGAAGTCCGGATGTCGATAGGAATGTCCCGGAAACTGCGGAACGTGGTTCGGTTCAGGTTCTGGTGGTAGGCGACTGTCGAGCGGTTGGTCCTGTTCAGCTCGGCGTCGAACAGGAACGACAGCCGGTCGTCGACCTTGTAAGACAGGCTGGGCGTGACGGTATAGCGCCGGTTGTGACCGAAATTCTGAAATGACCCTTCCGAGTGGGCGGCCGCATTGACCCGCAGCAAAACCGTTTTGTCGGCCGTCACGGGGGTATTTACATCCACCGTAAACCGACTCAGTTCGTAGCTGCCCGCCGTGTAGGAAACCTCGCCTTTGAACGTTTCAAACGGTTTTTTAGTCACCTGGTTGATCAAACCGCCAAAACTGATCAGGCTGGAGCCGAACAGGGTACCCGAAGGGCCTTTGATCACCTCCACCCGCTCGAGATTGATTACGTCGGACTGGTAAATCTGGACGGCCATTCCGTTCCGGATGGTGGTGTTGGACGTAAAACCGCGCATGGTTGCACCGGTTCCGCCCGCCGGATTGTTCAGCGGAGCTACACCCGGCACATTTCGCAGGGCATCCTTGAAATCGGTAACGACCTGATCGCTGATGAGATCTTTTGTAACGGCGGAGTACACCTGCGGATTCTCCAGATTTTTGAGCGGCAGACGGGCTACAAAATCGGATTCTTTATTGGCAAATTTGTTCACATTGCCCCGCACCCAGACCTCCTGCAAAACCGTTGAACTCTCGTTGAGGTGGACGAGGGGAACCGTACTGGTTTCGTTCGCGGCAATCACGACGTTCAGTTCCACCGGAGCATACCCGATGAGCTGGATAACCACCGTCTGCGGTCCTTCCGGAATGTTTCGGATCTGGTACTCACCCCGTTCGTTCGTCAATGTTCCCTTGGCCAGACCTTTCAGGGCTACGTTTACAAATCCGGCGGGTTTGCCGTCGGCCGTTTGAACCAACCCTTTCAGGTTCCCTTTGCCTGCGGATCGGCTCTGTTGCTGAGCCAATAAGCTTGGTGAGAGCTGTGTAAGGAGTAAAAAAACACCCATCAAGAGAGTTCTGACCGGGTATCTAAAATGTTTCATACTTTTGCTCACTCTGTTAATTGTTCTGGTGAATGAATTGACGGAGGCCCGGTGTAACGTTTGGCGACAGCGCACCGGGTTTATTTATTTAGACTTAATAAAAATAATGAAACAAACATACAATGGAATAGAAGGGAACGCAACAGAAACGAGCAAATAGTTTACGGCCAATGCCCTAAAATAGCTTTCAGACAATATAATCCGGCCGAAATCCTGTAAACCAAAGGCTGGCTAATTGGACCTGAATTCCTCAAACGAAGCCTGACGGAAGCCCAATGCTGGAACTAACAGGGATTGAAAAGATCAACTGAGCACTTCCCGCAAAACCGCCAGCGATTTGATCTCGCCCAGGCTATCGATGTGAATCCGGTAGAAAGCGACCACGGCATCGAGTAGTTCGGCGCGGGTCTGGCGGGAAATTTTGACGGGGGTTCCCAGCCGTTGGCGAAGGAAGCTGTTGAGGGCTTTTTCAGCCGTTTCGTCGGGTAGGAACGGGTACTTTTGCTCCTGCAACTGGCTTTCAAATTCACGCGCATTGCTCGGGCCGAAGCCCAGAAAAAAGGCGAGTTTGAGTAAAAACGTAATGTGAAAGTTCTCGTAATCAGCTTCCGATTCTTCCAGAAACTGCACGCTTTCTTCCAAAAAGTGATACAACGATGGGTTGCTAGCTTCCTCTTTCAGGGTTTTCGTGAGCATTTCACTCACAAACAACGCCATGCTTGACTTGGCAATATCGAACGGAAGGTGTTGAAACGGGTAATTGATCTTGACTTCCGAAAGCCGGTGCAGGTCTTTGTCGGGCTTATAATACACCACCATGTCGAGCAGCGTCAGCGGTTGAAAAAAGGCAATCCGGTTGGTTTTGCTTTTGGCCGACCGCACGCCGTTGACGAGGTAACTCTGGAGGCCAAACTCCTCGGTGTAAACACGGACGATGATAGAAGTTTCGCGATACCGAAAATAACTTAAGACGATTCCCCGGGTTTTATGAAGCATTTTATCAAGTAACAAACTCCGGTTGGCGCAAACCGCCCGGAGAGAAAGAAGCACAGGTGGCCCGCGTTAGAAGCGGTTACGAGCCGTTCACGAATTTACCAATTTTGGCGCGGTTTTCCGATCAGAAGTGCGGTAAAGTTATCGTCGTCCGAGCTTCTGTATAGCCTGGCTACCCGGTGACTCGGCTCTGTGCGCCCTGTCTGTGGCCCCGGCCCGGGCGTTTGCTTACTCCTCCAACACCTTGGCAATGAGCGCCTGCAACGCGTGGTTTTCGTGCGAGTGTTCCAGCTTGCCCAGCCGGTTGTTGAAGTCTTTCAGCAGTTTTTTTGAGTCATCACTCCCAATTGCCGCAATTCGCTGCACGGTGTAGGGCAGATGCTTCGGCATTTTCGATTTCTGGGCCATTTCCAGCGCCCGCTTCATGTCGAGAGCGGCCAGCGGTTCGGAAGCGTACCACAACATGAGTGGCAGGTTATGGTCGTCTTTGTCTTCGGCTTTCTGCGTCAGAGCTTCCAGCACATCCCAGCGCTGGCCGGGTTCCAGTCGGGTCATGGCCGAGGCCAGGTACAGCCGGACCAGCGCCGAGTTGTCGGTTTGGGCCAGGGCCACCAGCCGCTTCAGCGTTTCCGGCTCCACGGTTTTATCCTCGGCCAGCAGTTGGATCGCCCAACTCCGGACGTATTCGCTTTCATTGGATAACAAATCGGCCAGTTCCTTTTCCGTGAGTCCTTTCGTCACGTGTAAGGCCCAGAGTGCCCGAAGTTTGCGCGTCGCGTCGGGGTTGGTCGCCAGCATTTCTTTCAATGCTTTATGAACCTTCTTGTTCGGCCCCCGCTCCTGAAGCAGCAACCGGGCCTGCCGGACGTACCAGTCGTTGGCATGAAGCTGGTAATTGACCAGTTCCTTGTCCGTCGCCTTCGACAGATCGACCTGCACCCACTTGTCGTTTTCGTGCGAAATCTTGAAAATCCGGCCCATCGTTTTGTCGTGTACGTCCGGATTCGAGCTGTGGCACTGGTTTTTGTCGTACCAGTCGATGGCCCAAACCGAGCCGCTGGCGTCGTACTTCATATTCAGCCACTGCGACCACGAATCGTTCATCGGCATGAAATCGGGGCGGTGCGCGACGTTGTACCCCGATCCGGCCCGCACCGGGTGATCGCGGTTTAGCCGTGCGCCGTTGATGTTGTTCATGAAAATATCGTTGCGGTAGTCCTGCGGCCAGGTATTGCCGAGGTAAATCATGGCTCCGGCGTGGGCGTGACCACCCCCGGCTGAGGCCGACCGGAAATTCCCGGCATGGGGGCCGCGCTCGCCCACCCAGTGGACGTGATCGGCGTGGGTTTTGATGTCATCGTACGTATACGGATTGAAGTGCTTTCCGGCCTGCCGCTGGTAGCGCCCGCCCTGAATCATGTGGTACATGTGCGGAATCACGCAGGCCGTGATGAAAGCATGGCCGTAGTCGTTAAAATCCAGGCCCCAGGGATTGCTGGTGCCTTCAGCAAACACCTCAAACTGCTGAGTGGTCGGGTGATAGCGCCAGACGCCCGCATTGATTTTCGTCCGCTCAGAATCCGGGGCACCCGGTTTTCCGACGTTCGAGTGCGTAAACACACCGTGCGTGCCATACAGCCAGCCGTCAGGGCCGAAGCGCAGGCTGTTCAGGGTTTCGTGTGTATCGTGCGTACCCCAGCCGTCGAGGAGTTTCTGAACCGGACCCGCCGGTTTGTCATTCTTGAAATCCGCCGGAATGAACAACAAATAAGGCGCAGCACCGAGCCAGACGCCCCCCATGCCAACCTCAATCCCGCTGACCAGATTTAGCCCTTCAGCAAAGACTTTTTTCTTGTCCAGGGTGCCGTCGCCGTTGGTATCTTCAAAGATGAAGATGCGGTCGCGCCCTTGCCCTTCTGGCGCCGGAACGGGATAGGTGTGTGATTCGACGACCCAAAGTCGGCCGCGCCAGTCGATGGTAAAGCAAATCGGTTTGACGATCTCCGGTTCGGAAGCGGCCAGCGTAATCTTAAAGCCTTTGGGCGGGGTCATGGCTTTGGCGGCTTCGATCCCGGAAAGCCCCGCGTTCAGGACAGGGTCGAGGGGCGGCAGAATAATGATGTCGCTCTGTTTCAGTTCGTTCGGGAACACCGGACGGGTCGGGTAGAACAGAAATTCATCGAAATTGATGTGCGCCCACTTGTCGTGCGGAATATAGGGAATCTGCGAAATCCCGGTTTCGTTGTCGATGATTCGAACGAAAATGTCTTGATTCAGATACGGTTGCAGGTCGACCACCACCGGCTGAAGCGTCGCGCGACCCTGTCCGGTGCTGTGAAAAATGACCTTGTTGGTGCTGGCCTGCACAAGTTCGACGCGGGTGTCCTGCAATGCCCCGCCCGAAATCCGGAAAGCTGCAAAAGGATGCGTGACCGGAAAGGGAACGGAGGTTAGCGTTCCGGTCAGTTTGGCGTTCACCGTGCCGCCACTGCTCAGAAAGTGCTTCCCGGCAAACCCGATGGTCATGTCTTTTTCGTGCAGGGGCGACGGCTCCTGGCCAACGAGCGGATTGGCGAAGGCTTCGCCGGTGGCTGTCCAGTCTTTCAAGGTGCCGGTTTCAAAGTTCAGGTTGAGCGGCTGCCCGTTTTTCATCGGGAGTTGCCCGGCCACGGTGGCGTTGGTGATCGTTCCTTCAACCACTTCAAAACTTCCCACCATGCCGGCATTGCGGTGTCCCGGAACGGTACAGTAATACGTATCACTTTTGTCGGCCCGGAACGTGATACTGGCCTTCGCTCCCTTGTCCTGGATGGTTTTGCTTTTAATTCCGAGCTTTTCCAGCGCAATGTCGTGCGTCATGACCTCGCCGTTCGTGATCGTAATCCGAACGCGGTCGCCTTTGTTGGCTTTCAGAATTGGGTTACGGGCGCCATCTTTGGCAAAAAAACCGAGCATGGTGGCTTCCAACGCATATTCCCGATCTACTTTGCTGGTATCGGAAGTGACTTTTGCTTTGGACGGCTGTGCCTGACCGAACGGTTGAACAAGGCTGGTAAGGGCAACTGTTAGCAGGGCAAGCCAACGGAATCGAGACATACGAAAAAGACGTTAAATGACTTGAGGATATTCACGAATTGATCCTAGTAATAACGAACGGTTGACAGATCAGCGAGGGCCAGGTCTCCGTCTTGCCCTATACGGTCCGGTAAAACCGTTGACCCGGTTTTGCGACGGATCCGCCGAAAAAAGGCAACTAATGAATCTGGACATCTAGTTTCATTTCCACCGTTAAGTCCGGGTAATTTCTGTTTAATCTTACTTTAGTACTACAAATGTACGCAGAAATTTGGCAATAGACGTGGCTTTATTTGCCTTATTCTGACTGTATATTAATTGAGAACGAAATGGATAGTTATTATAATAAGTTTACAGGAACAACCGGTAATCTTGTGTTCCGCAATTCGTCCGCGAGCGGTTTAAACGATCTGGATGGGGTAGTAATTTGGCCGTCTGCCAAAGTTCGCTACCCGGACTGTTGGACGCAGCCCCGGATCGTGTGCTTTTTTGATAAGAAGGTTGTAGTATTTGTTAAAAAACGGGCTGAAATCCTGCCCAAAATTCCCCAAATTTGTCGGTCTATAGTCAACCCTCAATTCCTCGATCTTTCATGAAACTATACCGCACCCGTCAGGGTATCGTTGTCGAGCACCAAAACCAGTTTCACCGGGCACCCAGCGACGACTGGGATTACCTCGTCAACCAGGACGACCTCTACCAGTTTCTTTTGCAGGAAGTTCCGTCGACGGCAGCTTCCGATGAGTTCCGGGCCTGGACCGAAACCGACTTGTTGCCGCCCATCAGCCAGCAGGAAATCTGGGCGTCGGGGGTAACCTATCTCAAAAGCCGCAACGCCCGGATGGAAGAGTCGAAAGATGCCGGGGGCGGGGATTTCTACGAAAGGGTCTATGATGCCGAGCGGCCCGAATTGTTCTTCAAGTCGACAGCGGCCCGCGCGGTCGGTTCTGGTGATGCCGTGCGGATTCGGAAAGATTCGACCTGGAACGTGCCGGAGCCGGAACTGACGCTGTTCATCACTTCCAACGGAAAAATTGTCGGCTACACCGTCGGCAACGACATGAGTTCGCGGAGCATCGAGGGCGAAAACCCGCTGTATCTGCCGCAGGCCAAAACCTACGACGGAGCCGCTGCGGTGGGGCCGTGTCTGTATATTCCGGGAACGCCCATCTCGTCCGACACCCAAATACGGCTCGAAATACGGCGCGACGACGCGACGGTTTTTGACGAAAGCATTGCCATCAACCGCATGAAACGGCGGCACGACGAACTGGTTTCGTTTTTGTTCCGGGAAACTAGTTTTCCCCACGGTTGTTATTTGATGACCGGCACCGGCATCGTGCCGCCCGACGGTTTTACGCTGGCCGGGGGCGATGAGGTGCGCATTACCATCGACGGAATCGGTACGTTAGTCAATTCTGTACAACACTAAACGAATGAGTTTTCAAGCCATTAACCCCGCCACCGGCGAAGTCCTGGACGGTATTTTCAACGAATCGACCCGCGAAGAAGTCGATCAGGCCTGCCAGCGGGCGGCCGCTGCTTTTCCCGTTTACCGCAAATTATCCGGCGAAGCGAAAGCGCAGTTCTTGGAACGCATTGCCGACGAAATCATGGCGCTCGGCCCCGAACTGCTTGAACGGGCCAACCTCGAAACCGCTCTCCCGCTGCCCCGGCTCACCGGTGAACGCGGCCGGACGACGGGCCAGTTGCGGCTTTTTGCCCAATACCTGCGCGAAGGCTCCTGGGTGGATGCCCGCATCGACACGGCTCTGCCCGACCGACAACCGCTACCCCGCCCGGATTTACGGCAAATGTTGATTCCGCTCGGCCCGGTCGGGATTTTCGGCGCGAGTAACTTCCCGCTCGCGTTTTCGGTGGCCGGGGGCGATACCGCTTCGGCCCTGGCGGCTGGCTGTCCGGTGGTCGTCAAAGCGCATCCGGCTCATCCTGGTACCTCTGAGTTGGTTGGTCAGGCGATTCGTAAAGCCGTTGAAGCAAGTGGGTTGCCCGAAGGTGTTTTCCAGATGGTGCAGGGAACGGGGGTAGCCGTTGGGATGGCGATTGTGGAACATCCGGCCATCAAAGCTATCGGTTTTACCGGCTCGTTCCGGGGCGGAAAAGCCATTTACGATGCAGCCGTTCGTCGACCGGAGCCGATTCCGGTGTATTCCGAAATGGGCAGCACAAACCCGGTTTTCTTCCTGCCCGCCATTCTGAAACAGAAAGGGTTGGATTTGGCGAAAGCCTACGTCGATTCCGTGACGCTGGGCGTGGGACAGTTCTGCACCAATCCGGGTCTGGCGATTGTCAAACAGTCGGACGGGGGCGATGCTTTTATCAGTCAAGCCCGGTTAGCGATGACGCAGACGCAGCCGACGCCGATGCTCACGAAGGGCATTTACCAGGCATACACCAGTGGCATTGAAAAATTGAACGAAAATTCGCAGGTGCTGGTCGCCAGCAAATCGGATTCTGCCGCCGACGGTTTTGCCACGGCCCAACCAACGCTGCTGTCCACCACGGCCGATGTCCTGCTCGAACACCCGGAGCTGACCGAAGAAGTCTTCGGCCCGAGCAGTCTGCTGGTGACTGCCGATACCAAAGAAGAGATGATGGCTGTCGCCAACGGACTGGAAGGTCACCTGACGGCCACCGTGTACGGGACACCTGAGGAGTTGGCGGACTACGCGGATTTGCTCGAAATTCTCGAACAGAAAGTTGGGCGGCTACTCATCAACGGTTTTCCGACGGGCGTTGAAGTAAGCCACGCCATGAACCACGGCGGACCGTATCCGGCCACCACCGATGTGCGGTCGACCTCGGTAGGAACCAACGCCATTCGGCGGTTTGCGCGGCCCATCTGCTACCAGAACTTCCCGGATGCGCTGCTGCCCGATGCCCTGAAAGCCGCCAACCCGCTGGGAATCTTCCGGTTGGTGGATGGCGAGTGGAAAAAATAGGGTTATTACACAGGGTTAATCAGGGAACATCAGAGGGAATCAGAGAAAAACTCTGACCTACCGCCGGGCGGCCCCGCCTGATAATCTCTGATTAACCCTGATGTCCTCCGATAACCCTGTGTAACAACTCACACAAAGCTCAACGTCTCAAATTTCCGCCCCAAAACCGCTACATCATCGACCTTCAGCCAGTCGCGGAGGAGCGTCGCGTAGATGCTCCGGAAATCGACAGTATGCTTTAAATCCCCTTCGTCGAGGTTTGTCAGGTTCGGTGCCTCGTTGAAAACCCGGCCCGGTGTCAGTCCCCCGCCGATCAGGAACAGGTTGTTGGCCGTGCCGTGGTCGGTGCCGTTGCTGGCGTTCTGCCGGACCCGGCGGCCAAATTCCGAGAAAGTCATCAGCAAGACCTCGTTCAGTTTTCCATTTGCTTTCAGATCGTTGGTAAAAGCCGCCACGGCTTCGGCGTACTGGCGCAACAGCCGTTCCTGTTGCCCCGGCTGGTTGATGTGCGTGTCGAATCCGGAAATGGAAATGTAAAACACATTCGTGTTGACCCCCGCCAAAATCAGTTCCGAGACGGTTTTTAGCCGGTTGCCCAGTTCGCTATTCGGATAGGGAAATTGACGGTGGCTGGCTTTCGATTTGTCGTAGATGTAATCGGCCGAGGATGCGGTTTCGGCCAGTGTTTTATACAGATACGCAACGTTCGAGTGCTCGTCGGCCGGTTTGGGTTTTGCCAAATCCCTGACCAAACCGCTGCGGGTCTGGTTGTGCAGTTTCTTCGGATCGAGCAGCGCCAAACCGTTCAGATGTTGTCCTTTCAAGGCTAAGCTGAGCGTATCGTCCACTTCGATGGCCCGGTGCGCCAGGCAATCGTGGCCGACGCAGTTGGCATCCAGATACCGCCCGAGCCAGCCCGTGCTTAGGTACTGGTCGGCGTCGCTGGCCGTTTGCCAGATGTCCATCGAGCGGAAGTGAGAGCGGTCGGGATTCGGATAGCCCACATTGTTGACGACGGTCACCAGACCGTCGTCGTACAGTCCTTTCAGGGCTTTCAGGGCGGGGTTAAAACCGATCTCATCGTTTAGCTTCAACACCTTGTCGGGAGCAATCGCCAGGGTCGGTCGTTCGCGGTAATAGATGTCGTTGCGGAAGGGCACGACCGTATTCAAGCCGTCATTGCCACCCGACAACTGAACGATGACCAGCGTTTTAGCGGTTTTCGGACTTGTGCCAAGATGTCTGGTTTCGTAGGCTTTCAGGAAGTGGGGAATCAGCATTGTTCCCACGGTGGCAAAAGCCGAATTTTTGAAGAATGCCCGACGATGCATACAATGAATGGTTAAAGGGTTTAAAATTGCTGGTATAGTTTGATGGCTAAATGGTTAAATAGCCATTCAAGCCATTTCAATCAGGCCAACCGGTCAGCAAAGTTGATATTCCGGAAATGACAGAATGGCTGTCGCGAGCGTTCGGATCTTTTCGCTGCGGGGGCTTGCCGGTTTTACCTGCGAAGCGAGCAGTTTTCGTTGCGTCTCGTTCAGCGGCAGTTGCAAAAAATACAGCGCCAGGTCATCCGGCAAACGTTCATCCTTGCTTTTATCAAACGCTTTTTCAAACGTCGGCCAGTCGATAGTGGCGGAAAAAAGTCGGTTTATTTTTCGGGAAAGCAATTCGGTATTCACGTCGCCGTCGTCTTTCGGTTTGATGGTTACTTCCCCGGCTTTCAGGACCAGTTCCGGCAACTTCATCCGAAATAACAGGCTTGAACTGTCGATCCAGTTGCGCCCACCCGGCCAGCCTGCTACGTTCGGCGGATACAGCAACACCTGCCCCAACGTCCGCTGAACGTACAAAACCGGCTGTTTTTGTTCAAATTGAATGCCCAGGCTGTGTTGCATTCCGGCCAATAACTCGACCGGCGACTTGATGTGTGTTCCGATGTACTTCGGGTTGTAGAACCAGTCGCTGGTGAAAATCGTCTCCAGCAACCCGGCGATGTCGTAGCCGCTCCGGTAAAACTGATCGGCTAACTGCGCAATCCGTTGCTGCTCGACAGCGTCGCCGAAAAGCTCGTCGCTGACCAGAAACCGGTACAGTTTGGTCGTGACGAAGAGGGCGGTTTCCCGGCGTTCCAGCAGCAACCGGATCATGTCTTCGCCCCCAAAAGTTCCGGTTTGACCCAATACGGTTTTGTCGCCGTCGTCGTGTACATTCCGGCGGAATACAAACTCGCCCTGCGCGTTAAAACCCCAGCCGGTAAAGGCCCTGGCGGCTTCCCGGATGTCGTTTTCGGTGTACTGGCCCCGGCCTAGTGTAAACAACTCCATTACCTCGCGGGCGAAGTTTTCGTTGGGGGCATGTTTACGGTTTTGCTGGTTGTTCAAAAACTGGAGCATCGCCGGTGACTTCGACACCGCCATCAGCAAGTCGCTGAAGTTGCCAAGCGCATGTTCGCGGAGAATGTTCGTATACTGTTCCACCATCCGGACGTTGTTCTGGTTGCGGCAGGCAAAATGGGAGTGCCAGAACAGGGCCATCTTTTCGCGCAAGGCCCCCCGGCCCGACGCCATCTGCGCCACCCAGGCTACGTTCAGATCGCGAATCGCTTCCCGGTTTTCGCGAATGCGGTTTTTTAACGAGTCCCGGTCCAATTTCCCTTCTCTGAACAAACTCTTCAGTTCTTTTTTAGCGGGTTGATCACCCCCGGCAACCGTCAGGGGAATGAAGGATTGGCTGTCTTTGAACAACGCTCGGACCACCTTCCGAACCGACTGATGCTCTGCCTCGCGAAGTTGGTGCGGACTTGCCCCGAAGCCCGCCCGCCAAAAGAGATGCTGTGTATGAATCCGCTCCTTCATAAGTTGGGATGTTTCTAGTTAGACAAGGAGTTCATATATAAGGTTTAATTTAACTCAAATTGGTTACTTATGAGTTGCAACCGGTATTTATCAATTAAAAGCGACTCAATGTTGATTCGGGCTGTGCGGGCAGCGGTAACCAAGCTACTTTTGTGCTGTTCTTGTAAATGCCTCATAACCGGGTTTATAGAAACGTCAGCACATGAATTGGTCGTACCTGTTCGGGAAGATACAGTTGTCTTTAATGTGTAAATAGGGATAAGTAATGTGTATTCGGTAATGGTTAAAAATCCCCGCCTAAGCGGGGATTTTTTTTCGGAGCAGGTGGGAAGTAACCACGTATTTCTACCAGTTATTGCCAAAAAACGACCGGATATTTAGTGACTCTTTCAAAAGTACCCGATTACCGTTACTTTAGGAGAGCTAATCCAAAAACCGCTCTGTGCGGTTCCAAATCAATAAAACGTGTCGAAAAATGGGAAACATACGCAGCATGATCAGGACAGAAAGGCGTTAGAAGAAGAGCTTGAAACCGAACGGGCTATCAACTTTTTTGCGATTTCGCTCATTGATCAAACGACCGTCGAGGAGGTTTTGTGGGACGTTGCCAAAAATTGCATCGCCCGACTCAACTTTGTCGATTGCGTGGTTTATATGCTCGATGAAAGCCGGAATGTGTTGATTCAGAAAGCTGCGCACGGCCCTAAGAATCCGCGTTCGTACGAAATCTTTCAACCAATTGAAATTCCCGTTGGAAAAGGCATTGTGGGTTCGGTGGCGCAGACGGGCCAGCCCGAATTGATCGCCGACACTTCGCAGGACGCGCGGTATATCCGGGACGACGACATGCGGTATTCCGAAATTACGGTTCCGATTGTGCTGGAAGGCGAGGTGGTTGGGATTATTGATGCGGAACATCCTGAAAAGAATTTTTTTAAACCCCGCCACCTGCACATCCTGACGAGCATCGCCCGGCTCTGTGCCCAGAAAATCCGGCGCGTACAGATCGAACAGGCGTACCGGCAAACTGAGCGGCAATTGCTGGAAAACAACAAGCGGATCGCCGAAGCCAAGCTCATGGCCCTGCGGATGCAGATGAATCCGCACTTTGTGTTCAACAGCCTGAACGCGATCAACAAATTTGTGCTGCAGAACGATGTCGATGAAGCTTCGCTTTACCTGAACAAGTTTTCGCGGCTGATGCGGCAGATTATCGTCAACACCCAGACCGAGTGGGTACCATTGCGACACGAACTGAAAGCGATTGAAACCTACGTGGAACTCGAACGGCTGCGGAGCGATAACTCGTTCGACTTTACACTGACGGTGGGCCGGACGCTGAGCCAGGATACTGTGCAGGTGCCGCCCTTGCTGATTCACCCCTACGTTGAGAATGCGATCTGGCACGGATTGTTGCCTCAAAAAGCCGAAAAACCGCATTTGCAGATCGACTGCCAGCAGGTAGCCGGTTTTCTGGTCATTTCCATCGCCGACAACGGGGTGGGGCGGGAAGCTTCGAAACGGGCACAGGCCAATAGCCTGACGGCTCATAAGTCGCACGGGAGCCGGATTGCCGAAGAGCGGTTGCAGATAGTGAACAAAATATATGGGGTGGATGCCCGGATCGATGTGGCCGACCTGGTCGATTCGGCGGGTGTGCCGGCCGGAACCTGTGTTACATTTACCATGAAACTCAAATAACCATGACTGCCATTCTTGTCGATGACGAAAAACACTGCCGCGACGTGCTGGGTCTGCTTTTGCAGCGGTATTGCCCCCAGGTGCAACTGCTGGCGTCCTGCTCCGACGGAACAGAGGGCTACCGGGCCATCGAAATGCACCAGCCCGACCTGGTTTTTCTGGACATCGAAATGCCCGGCATGAGCGGTTTCGACATGCTCGAAGCCTGCCGTTTTACGCGCTTCGATGTGATCTTCACGACGGCCTACAACGAATACGCCATTAAGGCCATTCGGCACAACGCGCTGGACTACATCCTGAAACCGATCGATAAAGACGAGCTGGTGCAGGCGGTGCAAAAAGCGGAGCAGGAACGGCTGACCCGGGCGACGCCCAAAGTAGAAGGTTTTATCGAGTACCTACACCGCCAGAAAACCGGTGACCGGATTGCCCTGCCGACGATGGAAGGGCTGCAAATCATCAATAGCGAAGAGATTTATTACTGTGAATCGGACGGCGGGTATACCCGGTTTTTCCTGACGAACGGCAAGATCGTGCTGATTTCGAAAACGCTGAAAGAAGTGGAAGACGTCCTGGAAACCAAAGGCTTCTGCCGGGTTCACCACGGTTATCTAATCAACCTGCGCTACGTGCAGCGCTACATCCGGGGCGATGGGGGCGAGGTGATCATGGAAAACAACAAAAACATTCCGGTTTCGCGGAACAAAAAGCAGGAGTTTCTGAATCTGCTGGAGAAAATCTAACCGTACCCACGGACTTTAGTCCGTGTTTTTGACCCTGCCCAATCCCATTGGTTAGGAAGCTCACACGGACTAAAGTCCGTGGGTACGTTAAACTTCCCGTTCTACGGCAATAAAGTGCGTCAGTTCACCCTGGCGGTTTTGGATAGGATCGATTTCGATTTCACAGAAATACGGGGTGCCGCCTTTCCGGTAGTTGATCAGTTGCTGCCGGATCGGCTGGGGGCGCTTTTCGAAGCGGGCGCGCATGAGGTCCTCGGCCAGTTGCCGAAGCTTGATCCGGTCGGTACCGGGGCCTTGCAGAAACCGGGGCGTCCGACCGACGACTTCGGCTGGCTTATAGCCGGTCATCGCCAGAAAACCGTGGCTTGCCCAAAGGATCGACTGCGCCATGTTCGAAACGATGAGTGTATAGCCCTCATACAGCGCTTTTTCATAGTCGCGGGTTAGCCGCCAATTATGAGCCTCAGCCAGTTGCTGAAGCCGCTCGACTTCGCGCCGGTGGTGCCGCTCCTGTGCCCGGTCAAGCAGAAAGATTTCCAGCGAAGCCACCGGAAAAGGCCGGGTAGCCACCGAATTTTGTTGTAGATAGTCCGTATAGGCGTGATTTGTTTCCATAAGCTGACTTGTTTTCAACCCCGCGTATAGTGTGGATGAGTTCATAAAAGTTGAAAAAATAACCGGTTTTTGCGGGTATACCAAGCAAATGCCATTTTATTTCACTTCCAGCACCAGCCCCGTTGTCCACCGAAAATCGTTGTTCTTGCGGCCCACGGCCACGACGCTTTCATAGGAATTTTGCACCATTGTCCGTATACTAACAAGGGCCGTCAGCCGCATCTGAAACGATAGACTGCCGTTCCAGCGAAAGTTCGGCTGGTTCAGAGCTGGTTGCAAAAAAACCGTTTGATTAATCGAATACCGTCCGTCGTCCCACTGGAATTCGCCCAGCAAGCGGGTCGAATTCCGCAGGACATTGACATCCGGGACTTCGGCCGTATTGGTAATAAAATCCGTGTATTCATACAGCAGCACATTGGTAACCGACAGATAGGCATTTTTTCGGCTGACGAGTTTGTAGCCAACCCCCGCGCCACCGGTGAGCCGATTCCGGATTTTGCGGAGGTTGCTGACCTCGGTAGCTCCGAAGCCCAGGTAATAAAACCGCCGTTCGTGAAAGAGCGTTGCGCGAAAATCGGCCAGGAATTCCCGTTCATTGAGCTGGCCGTTCTGCTGGCCGTAGGCAAAGGTTGGGCTGCTGGCAAAGCGAAATAGCCGACTTACGGCCCAGTCGAACGAACCGCCGACCTGAATTAGGGCCCGATTGACGTTTCCGGCCGTTACGGTACCATCGGCGGTGATTTTGTAATGAAAACCGGAGGGATCGCTCGATGCGACCGGTGCCGCTTTGGCGGCTTCTTCTTTTTTTAAGCGGGCAATTGAATCGGTTTTGGCACTGCTGTCAGCGGTAACAACGATTTTTGCCGTATCAGGTGGAACCGTTTGGGCAAGGCTGTAAAAAGGGACTAACAGACAAAAAATCAGATAGATTTTGGCGTTGAGCATCGGCAAAAATCGGATGGTTTCTTGTCTATAACGCCCGATGCCGTACATTTGACCTGGAATTATGCTAAAATGATTCAACAGCGCTTCGGCATGTAAAACCAATTGTTATGAACAGGAAATTATTGACCTTTTCCGTACTAAGTCTTTGCTGTCAATCGTGGGCAATGGCCCAGGCCTGGGAGCCGGTTGTGACGAAAAATGAGTGCGAAAAACGCCACGAAAACGCGGCTGCGCTGGTCGGCGACAGCCTGTACGCCATCGGCGGCCGTGGCATGAAACCGCTCGAAGCGCTGAACCTGAAGACCTTGCTCTGGAAAAAACTGCCGACGCCACCAGTCGAAATGAATCATTTTCAGGCGATCAATTACAAGGGTGAAATCTACGTGATGGGCGCTTTTGAAGGCAAGTATCCGCACGAAACGCCGATTCCGAACATTTATATTTACAGTCCCAAAACCGGCAACTGGCGGAAAGGCCCCGAAATTCCGAAAGATCAACTCCGGGGTTCGGCGGGGGTTGTCGTCTATAAAGACAAAATTTACATGGTTTGTGGCATCATCGACGGCCACTACGACGGGCACGTATCGCGCCTGGATGAGTACGATCCGAAAACCAACACCTGGAAGCAACTGGCCGATGCGCCCCGCTCGCGCGACCATATTGCGGCTGCGGTCGTCGGCGACAAGCTTTACCTGGCGGGCGGTCGCCGGTCGTCGGCCAAAACCGGGCACGTCATCGATACGACCTTGCCGGAAGTCGATGTGTACGATTTCAAAACCGGGAAGTGGGAAACCCTGCCGCCGGAAAGCAACTTCCCAACCCTGCGGGCGGGCAGTACGGCGGTGACGAAGGATAACAAAGTGTGGGTGATCGGTGGGGAAAGCGAGCAGTTAAAGTCGCACAGCGAAACCGAAATTCTCGATCCGAAAACCAACCGCTGGACTTCCGGCCCCAAATTGAAGGAAGGGCGGCACGGGACACAGGCTGCGGTATACAAGAACAATATTTATATTCTGGCCGGATCGGCCAACCACGGCGGAGGACCGGAATTGAATACCGTCGAAGTTTTGAAATAATGGCACTCGACGGACTGGAAAACCGGCACCGTCAAGGATTAATACGAATGAATCAACCAACTGACCGCTATGCCCAACGGGGCGTTTCGGCTTCGAAAGAAGACGTACACAAGGCCATTGCCAACCTGGACAAAGGGCTGTTTCCCAAGGCGTTTTGTAAAATTGTGCCGGACGCGCTGGCCGGTGACCCGGACTACTGCACCATCATGCACGCCGACGGGGCCGGAACCAAATCGTCGCTGGCGTACCTGTATTGGAAAGAAACCGGCGACCTGTCGGTCTGGCGGGGCATTGCGCAGGACGCCATTGTGATGAATACCGACGATTTGATTTGCGTCGGTTCGGTGGGGCCGATGCTGCTGTCGTCGACCATTGGTCGCAACAAGAACCTGATTCCCGGCGAGGTCATTGCCGAAATCATCGACGGGACCGAGGAAGTGTTGGCGATGCTGCGGGAACACGGCATCGACATTGCCAGCACCGGGGGTGAAACCGCCGACGTGGGCGACCTGGTCCGGACGGTGATTGTCGATAGCACGGTGGTGGCCCGGATGCGCCGGGACGAGGTGATTAGCAACGATCGGATTCAGGCCGGGGATGTGATTGTCGGACTGGCATCGTTCGGCCAGGCGACCTACGAGAAGACCTACAACGGCGGCATGGGCAGCAATGGCCTGACCTCCGCCCGGCACGATGTGCTGGGGCATTACCTGGCCGACAAATACGCCGAAAGCTTCGACCCCGCCGTGGACCGCAGCCTGGTGTACAGCGGCTCCAAACGGCTGACGGACCCGGTCGATAAGACCGGTTTGAACGTCGGGCAGTTGATTCTGTCGCCTACCCGAACCTACGCACCCGTGGCGAAAGTGCTGCTTGATGCGTTACGGAGCCAGATTCACGGCCTGGTGCATTGCAGCGGAGGGGCACAAACGAAAGTGCTGCATTTTATTGATAACCTGCACGTTGTGAAAGATAACCTCTTTCCAATTCCACCATTGTTTGCGCTGATTCAACAGGAAAGCGGCACCGACTGGCAAGAAATGTACAAGGTATTCAACATGGGTCACCGGCTTGAAATCTACCTGTCCGAAACCCACGCCCAGCGCGTGATCGACATCGCGGCTCACTTCGGGATTGACGGCCGGGTAATCGGGCGCGTCGAAGCGTTCGAGGGCAAGCGGGTGACGGTGCAGAGCGAGGCCGGTACATTTGTCTATTAAACGGCTTCTCTTGTCTACGGTCTTTATGCTTTTGTCTGTCGCATGAGCCAGGTGAAAATTTACGGGCTGAAAGAACCGCTGCGGGCGATCCGGGAGCAATTGTCGGACGCCATTCATGCTTGTGTGGTCGAAGCTTTGCAATTCCCGGTGAACAAACGGGCGCACCGGTTTTTGTACCTTGAGCCGGAGGATTTTTTCATGCCCGAAGGCCGCTCCGAGAACTACATCATTAGAACTACATCATTATTGAGTTGCTGATGATTGAAGGACGAACGGTTGAGACGAAGAAGAAACTGATCAACCTGCTGTTTGAGCGCATTCACCAGCAAGCGGGCCTGTCAATGAACGACATCGAAATCTGCATCCTGGAAAGCCCCGCCCACAATTGGGGTTTTCGCGGAAAAACCGGCGACGCAGTGGCGCTATCGTACAAAATTGATGTGTGACCGGTTTTCGGTATACAGTAAGAAGTTGCCACAGTGGATGCCTACCTGATTGCTCTGTCGCTGTAAACCGAAAACCGGGCAGGTTTAGGTTATTTGCTTACCTTCGAGTCGTATGACACCCCTGGTTTCCATCATCACGGCCACCTACAACCGCAGTAACGTGCTGCAGTATACCATCCGAAGTGTGCTGGATCAGACGTTTTCGAACTGGGAAATGCTGATAGTGGGCGATGGCTGCACCGACGATACAGAACAGGTCGTCGCTGCTTTTCAGGATTCGCGCATTCGGTTCATTAAGTTACCTGAAAACATCGGCGAGCAGTCAGGCCCTAACAACGAAGGCTTGAAACAGGCCCGGGGCGAATTCGTCGCTATGCTGAACCATGATGATTTGTGGTTCCCGGATCATCTGCAACGGGGTTTGGATGCCCTTCGGCAACCGAAAACCGATGTGGTCATTGGCATGGGCGTGGTGGTCAATCCCGATTCCAGTTTTCAGCTTTACGGCGTTTTTCCCGATAATCGCTACCGGCCCGTCGATTTTGTTCCGGCGTCGGGCTGGCTGTTCAGGAAATCCCTTCTGGAAGAAGTCGGCTATTGGCGTTCGTTTCGCCATCTCTGGATTTATCCGTCTCAAGACTGGCTGATCCGGGCCTATAAGGCTGGAAAGCACCTTGTTCCGACCCATCACCTGACGTGGCTGGCCGTTCCCTCGGGTGTTCGCAAAAATGTGTACCTGGATCGTGAAGAATTCGAAAACCGGCAGTATTATTACCATATTAGCACAAATCCATCCTTCCGTGAACAGATTCTGACGGCGGTTGCCGTGGCTACCGAGACGCAGAACCGGCGGTTTCCGGTCGGGTCCCTGTGGCGGCAAGGCGTTAAGAATCTGATCATCCGTCAATTAATTAACCTTGGGTTGCTGCCGGTACAGGTACGGTTTATGGTGCGGTATTGGCGCAGGGGTGGGGCATTGAATGCATTGCGTAAAATGAGAGGACTTTCTAAAATCTGATGCATGATGAACAACTGGCTTCTGAAAGATTCCCAAAAAGATGCCCAAAGCATTACCGCCGACTGGAACCAGCACCAGCAGCGCCTAATCGACGGGGTTCAGGTTCGCGAAGTGAAAAACATCATCAAGAACAACGGCTACCTGACTGAGATTTACCGTCGGGAGTGGCTGGGTCCCGACGATGAAGTCGATCAGATTTTTCAGGTTGTGCTGCAACCAGGTGGGATTTCGGCCTGGCATTCGCACGAAGTAACCACCGACCGGCTATTTGTGCAGACAGGCACGATCAAGATTGTGTTGTATGATGGTCGGCAGGAGTCGGCCACGTATGGTCTGGTGAACGAATTCCGGGGAAGTCTGCTGCGCCCGCAGTTGATTGTAGTACCACCGAAAGTCTGGCACGGCGTGCAGAATATTGGCCCGGAAACCGCTGTTTTGCTCAATATTGTAGACAAAGCCTATCAATACGAAGATCCGGATCACTGGCGCATCGCCAGCAATACCGCCGAAATTCCGTACCGGTTTTAACGCCAGTTACCGGGGTAACGACCCATCGAAAACCGTATACTGAAAACCGGCATGATCCTGCACCTGAAAGTGAAACCCGGCAGCAAGGTGGATAAGCTGTTTTTCGATGCCGCCGGGCAGTTGAACGCCAAAATCAAAGCACCCGCGCAGGACGGCAAGGCCAACGCGTACCTGGTAGATTACCTGGCGAAGCAGTTCGGTGTTTCCAGGTCGGCGGTCGAAATCGTGTCCGGTTTTACAAACCCGCACAAGCGGTTGGAGATCAGGGCGGAAGAAGCTGCGATCCGGCGGGTGCTGGCTGGTTTGGAGACACATTCGTAAGCCAATTAAAAAAATACCGGGCCGCGTGTGACATTTTCCCGTTTGGGGCAACTAATCTCCCTGAATCCATTCGTTGTCATTCCGTGGACAAGGCATCTTCCCAGCAAGCGTTTGTGCAGCTCATTGCACGCCATCAAAAGCTGATTCACAGCCTTTGCAGCCTGTATTACCCCTTGCCCGAAGACCGGAAGGACCTCTTTCAGGAAATCGTGTTGCAACTCTGGAAATCGTATCCGTCTTTTTCGTACCAATCGAAAGAATCCACCTGGTTGTACCGGGTTGCAATCAATACGGTTTTTCTCCGCATTCGCCGGGAAAAAGTACGACCGCGCAGTGAGCCGCTGTCGGACGACGCTTTACGCATTCCGGAGCAGGAACCGGACGACGCGACGCAGGAATTGTACCGGGCCATCGCTCAATTAGCCGATGTGGATAAAGCTTTGATTATGCTTTACCTGGAAGAACACAGCCAGGAGGAAATGGCCGGTATGCTGGGCCTGAGTCGAACTAACATCAGTACGAAACTAAACCGGATCAAAAACCGGCTGAGCCAATTGCTAAAGACAGAACGGGTATGAAAACTGATGACTTGAAACCGCTGTGGAATGCCTACAAAGAACGGGTCGGGGTGCAGGCGTCGTGGACGGAAGAAGAACTGTTGGCGCTCGTGCAAACCCAAACGCGGGTCGCGTCCTGGTACCGGTTTTCGCAGCGGGCCTGGGTGAATGCCTGCGTGAGCTTTCTGCTCCTCGGCCTGACGTCCGGCTGTTAACTTACTGCTGATCCGATGCTTTCCCAACGACTGCTTTACATCATCTGGGATTTTGATCCTCAGATTGTTATGCTGGATTTTTTCGGTATTTCGTGGCCCATTACCTGGTACGGATTGCTGTTTGCGGGCGGTTTTCTGGGCGGGCAGCGGTTGCTGACGCATCTCTACATCCGGGACGATAAACCGGTGGCGGATGCGGACCTGCTGACGTTGTACGGTGTCGTCGGAACCATCGTGGGCGCGCGACTGGGGCACTACCTGTTTTACGAATGGGAATTGCTCCTCAACGCCCCCGGCCGCTGGCTTCGGTCGATGCTGAGTCTGCCGTTTCAGGGCCTGGCCAGCCACGGTGCCACCATCGCCATTCTTCTGGCGCTGTACCTGTACAGCCGCCGACGAAGCGACCAGCCTTTTCTGTGGGTGACGGACCGGGCGGCTGTTGTCGCCGGTTTTTGCGGGGCGCTGATTCGGTTCGGGAACCTGGTCAACTCCGAGATTTACGGCCAGCCGACGACCGTGCCCTGGGGCTTTGTCTTCGTGCGGGAAACCGACCCGGCCCTGTTGCCGCTCGTTCCGCGCCACCCGACGCAGTTGTACGAAGCCCTGTTTTGCCTGCTGCTGTCGGCGCTTTGCTTTTGGTTATGGAAGAAAAAACGGCACCTTTTGCCGAACGGTTTTATCACCGGCCTTTTTCTGACGCTGCTGTTTTCGTTTCGTTTTGGAGTCGAATTTTTAAAAGTCAATCAGGAAGCATTTGAGAATAATATGGCCCTGAACATGGGCCAACTGCTGAGCCTTCCGGCCATCCTGACCGGTTTTTACCTGCTTTTCAGAAACCGCCGGGTCGTTCCAGGATGAACTACGGTTTCCATTGCCGAGGCAGGCCAAGCTGGCGGGCGTAGAGACCCGGCCCGTGCTGATGAATGAACTCCAGCGCCTGATTCACGTCGGTTTCAAACTCGATGTAATAATCCGGGTCAATTTTTTGGAGCTTTTTCAGAATCGCATCGGCTTTTTTGGCGACAAACGCGCACAGATTCTGGTTATGGTGGTTGAGGTAGGCAAAATGGCTCGGCTGCACGTTGAAAAAAGCCGTCAGGATGTACAGGTTCAGTTCGACCTCGCCGTACTTGTCTTTCGTGATCTTGACGTGGTGCGCAATGGCCGACGTGAGCGTGCGAACCGCTTTCAGCAGCCAGCCGTCGGGGTGGTTGTAGTGGCCGTTGGCGGTTTCGGCAATTTTCTCTTTCAACTCATGCCGCCGTTCCTCGGTGGTAGTTTCGCCCTCGATCAGGACAAAATGCAGCCGCTCGACGAGGTCTTTGTCTTTGGCAATCAGCCGCAGCAGCAACTTGTCTTTCTCGTTCGCCGGGAGTTTAAGAATCTCTTTTTTGAGGTCTTTGTCGATGGCTGGCATGGAGTCTCTTAACGGGTTAGGTGTTTTTTCAAAATGTGGTCAAATTGCGAATGACGCACAAATCGTTGCTCTTTTCGGTTTACATATATTTTTTCCAGAAAACTCATGTCGACCAGTTGCTGTAAATCGTTCCGAGCGGTTTGATTTGCGACGCCAAACCGGGTTTCTATCTCTTTTACTGTAAGAATAGTATCCGGGTCTTCCTGCATTAATTTGATGATTTGTGCCTGTCGCAACGAGATGCCTTCAATGCGTTGTAAAGACACCAGTTGTTTCTTTTCCGTATTTTTCCGGTCGATGTATTTCTTCAGTTCTTCATACGCCTGCTGCAAGGTTCTGACCTGATACATAACAAAATACGTCAAATCATTTTCGTCTGCTTCGGTATATTGAAAGGCCCGGTAATACTGCATCCGGGATTTTAAAATTACCCGCGAGATGGATAAATACTCCGTTAACCAGTACCCTTTGCGTAACAAATACCAGTAAAATAATGCCCTTGCCGTCCGGCCATTCCCATCGGTAAAGGGGTGAAAGTAGCCAATTAAAAAGTGAATAATGCTGGCTTTTACAATCGGATGGATAAAGAAGGTGGGCGTTTCATCATTGAAAAACCGGCACAAATCATCGATAAACGAAGGTAAGGTAGCGTAACCGGGAGGGGTGTGAATGACTTCGCCATCGATGGCATCGACAACATGAATATCGTCGTGCTGTCGGAATTGCCCGGCTTCTTCCGCTTTTTCCATCGTATCGGCCGTTATCAACCGATGGATTTCCAACAAGGCTTCTGATGTTAGTGACTGATTTTTTATTTCAAGGATATGCTGAATCGTAAGGTAGTTATTCAGAATCATTTGTTCCGACTTATTACGGGGAGGGCGGTTTTTCCGCAGCATATCTTTGGCAACAACCCGCGACGTTACCGCTCCTTCAATTTGGCTGGAAGCAATGGATTCTTCCATGATGGAACCGATCAGATATTGGTGTTTATCGGATTCAGAAAGTTCTGACTGACCGCCTAATGAGCCACCTAGATTTAGGTCAAATAAATGAAACGTACTGTAAAGTGTATCAGTGTTTGTATAATAGAACCTATTGTTTGCGAATGCGAGCCCTTTTTGATTTGTATATCTTGCACGTTTAACCAATGTCCATAACTCTTCTTCAGAAACATCTTTTTTTAATTCAGCAGGAACCTTATATTTTACTTTATCCCAATAAAGATACTCGCTATTGATTTTTTCAATCACATGACCGACCTCTAGTTTCGATAAGATCTGTAATTCTGTGGTGTAAAATTTTGATACAATTTTTTGGAAGTTTGTATCTGTCGGTGGTTGCTCCAGTTTTTTCACACGATTCCCTAATATTTCCCAATTTTGCCAAAATTAGGAAATATTAGGGAATAACTAAATCGAATATATTGATAATGAAGCCTTTTCAGTTTACACCCGATAAAAAGCCACAATGGCGTTGTGCCCGCCAAAGCCGAAGGTGTTGCTCATGACCACGTCCACCGGTTTCTGAACGGCTACGTTGGGCGTCAGGTTCAGGTTGGGGCTGATGCGTTCATCCCGGTTTTGGAAGTTGATCGTCGGCGGAATGGTGTTGTGCTGCATCGCCAGAATGCCGGCCACGGCTTCGATAGCTCCGGCGGCTCCGAGCAAATGGCCCGTCATCGACTTGGTGGCGCTCAGGTGCAGCCGCTCCGGATTTTCACCAAAGACTTTCTGAATGGCTTGCGACTCACTCAAGTCGCCGATGGGCGTAGAGGTCGCGTGAACATTCAGGTAATCAACCTCTTCCGGTTTTAGATTGGCTTCGCGCAGGGCCTCGGTCATCGCCAGCGTTGCGCCCAGCCCTTCCGGATGCGTGGCCGTCATGTGGTAAGCGTCGGCCGTGGCCCCGGTGCCGACCAACTCGGCGTAAATCTTGGCACCCCGGGCTTTGGCGTGTTCGTATTCTTCCAGGATGATGGCAGCCGCGCCTTCGCCCAGCACAAAACCGTCGCGGTCGGCATCGAACGGGCGGGAGGCCGTGGCCGGGTCGTCGTTGCGTTCCGACAAGGCTTTCATGGCGTTAAAACCGCCGACGGCCACCTCCGTCACCACGGCTTCCGAACCCCCGGCGATGATGGCGTCGGCTTTGCCCAGCCGGATGTAGTTGAAGGCGTCGATTAGGGCGTGGGTCGCCGAGGCACAGGCCGAAACCGGCGCGAAGTTGACGCCCCGAAAACCGTATTTGATCGAAATCAGGCCCGACGCCATGTTGGCGATCATCTTCGTGATAAAAAACGGGTTGAAACGCGGATGACGGCCACCGGCTCCGTAGGCAATCACCTCTTCCTGAAAACTGTACATCCCGCCGATACCCGACGCCCAGATGACGCCCACGCGGTTCGGGTCGATTTTGTCGTCCAGCAAACCGGCGTCCCGCACGGCTTCGTCGGCCACGACCAGCGCATACTGGCTGTATTCGTCCATTTTCCGGGCTTCTTTTTTGTCAAAAAACTGGAGCGGATCGAAGCCTTTGACCTCACAGGCAAACTTGGTTTTGAAGTGGGTGGTGTCAAACTTGGTGATCAGCGCGGCACCGCTGCGGCCCTGCACCAGTCCGTTCCAGTATTCCTCGACGGTATTTCCGATGGGTGTCAGCGCACCCAATCCCGTTACAACAACTCGTTTCATCGGTTTGGACGGTCTTCAAAACCGTCTTTTTGAGCTAAGATTGATTTTAAAGTAGATGTTCAGAAAAAGGTATCTGCTTGATTTACAACGTCGTCACTTGTCTGACTTCTTTCTTCTTATGGCTAAGGAGATAATCGTTCCAGAATCCGGTTTCGGCAATCGGTCAAAAGCTGCTCGTCGCCGAACAGTTTGACCAGCAGCAGCGATCCCTGAATCTCGGCGGTGGCCTGCTGCGCCAGTTGTTGCGCTTGTTCGGCCGGATGACGCATCTGGTACAGATGGGCCAAGGCCGTCATGGCGTAGTTGAAATGCGCCCGCAGCGGTTCTTTGAATTCTTGGTTGGTGAGGGCGGTTTCCAGCACCGTGTTTCCCATCAAACAACCGCCTTCGGTGCGCTGAACGCCCTCGAACAAGGTATCCAGAACGCGTTCCAGCCGCTGTCGGGGCGGTTTGGTTTCGTCGTAAGCCAATGAAAAAACGTGCTGCTGGTTAAACTCCGCAGCGTACCATAGCACTTCCTGCATCAGTACTTCCTTGCTACGAAAGTAGTGGTAAAAACTGCCTTTCAGCAAGCCACACGCCCGCGCCAGATCGTCCATCGTGGTCCGGTGGTAGCCCTGCCGTTTAAAAACCTGCAGGGCTTTCTGCAAAATCTCCTCCCGTGTCACTTTCTGAACTGGCATAGCGCAAAGGTAACCGACGGGTTTGATTTTACCAAACGTTTGTTTGATAAAACGTACCCACGGACTTCAGTCTATGAGGGGTATAACGTAATATTAAGAGTAATGTATTTATTTTTTGCCTTTTTCATTGATTATCAGGTATTTATATTTTTTGCCCGAAATAACCAAACATTAAGAAGTTAGATAATGCTTTGTGGCAAGTTCGAATTCTTGAGAAAAAGGCAGCGAATAGAGGGGGTAAAGTTGAACCGCCTTGTATTTATAAGCGGCTTTTGACCGAGGGAAGCGGTGATAATGGGCCATTCGAGCTTCTAATGCCCATTTCATAGCGCAGTAGCAGGTACTGAACCGATTCAGAGCATAAATTCTGATTCGGCATCCCATCGCCGTTGAACCGCTCGGCGGTTTTCATCTTCTTTCTGGCGCTGCTCTGGCGTCAACTTTTCCCGACGTTTGGCCTCCTTCTGTTGTTCCCACTGGAAGAACTCGGCCATCTGACCCAGTTTCGGGCCACCATTCTTGTCAGCGTACGGGTTCGTTGGCATACTACTTTTGCGTATCTTGGTTACAATGATAACAATTATCTGAGCGAAAAAGCGCGATTTTATGACGTTATCGACTTAAATGATTGTTAAATAGCGTTTATACGGTATTTAAGCATTGAACCAACCCAGTCAATTTATGAAGTCTTCTTCCTAGCGAAATCCCCACCCTAATCTTGATGTTTGGTATTAGAGCGGGGATTAGTGTGGGGATTAGAGTGGGGTAATCTCTTCAAATTGTTCAAATACGTTGATTCTACTTGTCTTTCAGCATTTTTTCGTACAGTTCAATGGTCATTCTCAGGGTGGCGATAAGTTGGTCTTTATCCTGGATAATTGCCCGGCATGTCTCCAATTGACTCGTGAGGGCAGCTATTTGCTCATGATCAGACTGGCCGATGACTACGCTTTGGGAATTGTTCCCGGCTTTTCTGCCTGCCTTTTGAGTGATCTTGTAGTTATGCTCCAAGTCTGTACAGGTTAGGTGAGATTGTTCCTCCAAAATGTGTACCTAATCTTAATGTTTCGTTTTATATGTGCGAAAAGATGTGCATTAAGATTTATAGGCCAGGTTAGAAGTACGTAAAACCATTAAATGTGTACCTAATCTTAATATTTCGTTTTAGATACACATTTAGATACACATTTAGATACACATGGGCTAAAGGAAAAATCCTACTTAGTGTTCACCATCTTTTCGTATAAATCAATTGTTCTTTGCATTGCTGCAATGGTCTCATCTTTTGCCTTCAATAATTTCTCAAAATCCTGCTCAATAATTGAATTTCTATAGCCTTTTGCTATGGAGACTCGCTGACTCAAATTCTCGCCTGTTTGCTTTTGAGTAGTATTTATTCCTCCAATTGTCACATCACCCTTCCCTCTGAATAGGTACTCGGCACTAACGAATTCATATTTTTGAAGAATCCATTCAATAAGTTGGGTACTAGGCTTTGTTTTCCCTTGGCGAATATTTGATACGGTGGATTCTGCTATGCCACTCTCTTTGGCTAATTGAGCGCCATTTAGACCAATTTGGTCTAATACTTTTATAAATCTCTCATTAATATCTTCCATAAAAGAGACTTTAAAATTTTGAATATTCATAATTATGAATTATAATTGCAATGTGACCGAACGAAAACAAAGAAAATGCAGACGCCCGACGAAATCAAACCTCATTTACGCAATGGCGATTATTCGAAGATAGCCCAGATGGTTGGTGTGAGTCGTCATTACGCTATTGTGCTTATGGGAAGGCCGGGTGCTGCTAAGCATAAAGAGGTGCTGTTCGCTGCAAGAAAAGTAGCAAAGTCCAATTTGAAATTAGGCTTAGTACCTAAAAAGTAGCCCATCGTGATACAGGTAGCAGAAATATGGTATGTATCGTTCGATCAACTAGTTGAGTTGTGCGGTATATATCCACAAACGATTTTGAACGGCATTCAAAGAGGGTCTGCTCATTGGAAAGCGATAGCTGATCCTAAAGACCGCCGTAAACGTCTGATCTGCTACGATACAATGGCCGAAAAGTATAAAGCTGTTGTGCGCCAAGTACTTTGTGAGGGGCGGGAACCTTGGGAAATCGCAGCCAAAAAAGAGGTTCAACTTTTGAGTGAACGGTCATTGCCTGAGTTACTGGAAGACGCGGTTTTAATGGAGTATAAGCGGTTTTTGCATCTGTATCACATCGAAAACCGCCAACCCAGAGAGCAGGAAAAACGTAAAAAAGCCCTTGCTAGAGCCGCTGCCGTGGTCATGACATTAGGACAATACATCATCGATCATGGTGCGGATTGGAAATCGTATACCCCTTACCGTGAGGCACTGGAATGGATTAAACAGCATCAGGAAGACTATTGGCCCGAAGGTTGCCGGGATATTCCCACTCACGAAATTACCCTCAAAAAGGCCGTTATGGCGGTATTTGTGGGCGCAAAAGGGTTTGGGAAAGAGCCGATTGAGCAGGTAATTAAATTGCCCAGGGTCAATAACTCGAATCGGGACCGCTTCAAATCAGACCCGGAAATCTTAGCCTGGGCGTTTCAGGCCCGGAAAAGTGGGCAAAACTGGACAGATCGCCATGTTTCCCGCTATGTCAATGAGGTTTGCGAACTCTACGGTAAAAAGGCTCCTTCGGGTAGCTGGTGGAGTAAGTTCTTTAGCCGCCCGGATGTCAAACAGTTGACGGCACTAGGCCGCTACGGGGCCGGGACCAAAAAGGCCAATTTCTACCAGCATTATAAGCCCATACAACGGGCCATGTTTGCGGGTGATTGCTGGATGATGGACGGTACGCGGGTGAACATGATCGAGCATCGGGCCGATTCTTCGGGTAAAAAAGAGTTTCAGTTTCTGTATATTCTGGTCGTGCGCGATGTGTACTCCGGTGATATTCTGGGCGTTCATTTCGACACCCGTGAGGACCATTTAGGCTACATCAATGCGCTGAAAATTGCGGTTAAATCCACCGGTTATTTACCTCATACGCTCGTTTTTGACCGTTTTCCGGGCCATAATAAAGAAGCTTTTGGCTACCAGGAGGGGGGCAAATTACTGACTGGACTCTGTAAAAAGCTGGATGAAAAAGGGGTGGAGTTGGTCGTAACGTCCCAGGCTCAGGGTAAAGCCTCGCTCGAACGCTGGTTTGATACGCTGCAAACCGTGTTTTTAGCCCAATCCCGCTACTACTACGGGCAAGGGATTATGTCTTCCCGCTCTTTTGCCCATCGTAGCCCGGAGTATCTGGCAGAAGCCCGGAAACAGGCGCAACGAACGGGATGGGACTTCGATCAGGCATGGCAGGAAGCCTGGAAACGCATTGAAGAATACCGCAATACGCCGTTAAGCCACTATTCCCGCAAACACGCCAAGCTGGATTTAACTCCGGCCCAATTGCATCAGCAATCGGAGAAGCCGCACGTAATCGAAGCCGACCCGTTGGTGCAAACCTCGCTGTTCTGGCTGGAAAAGACGCTCAAAATTCAGCGCAATGCTATCCGCATGACGGTCGATCATCAGGAGTACACGTACTCGATTTATGACCACCGGCTTACAGGGACGTATAAAGAAGTCTTGGTGCGATTTGACCAAACCGATATGAGTTCAATCCTGTTGTTCGCGCCGAATCAAAGTACCGACTTTTTTATTACCGAACTCAAACAGGATAAACCCGTCGTTCTCTATGGCCCAGATGCTGATTTAGAAGGCTTAGCGAAGCGTCAGGCGAAAGAAAAGCGGTTTGAACAGGCCAAAAAGCAGGAATTGGAAACCATCATTGCCGGTGCGCCGGATGTGACGGTATTACTGGGTGCCAAAGTGCCCAAATACGAACAGGAATCGGCACAAAGCGTCCTGCTCTATGAGCAGATGGGCGTATTGAGAGCGACCAAACAAGCGGTAGTTGGTACCAACTACCCGACAGCGGCCCCGCCCAAAAAAGGCCGTTCGCTGCCCCTGGCAACGGATGACGACCTGGACCCCAACCTACACGTAAGCTATTGACTTTTCAAGTATTCTTTAAACGCACTTTAAATCATCTTTAAACGCAATGATTACTCCCTCTCAAAAGCAGGAGATTGCCCGACTGCTCACCCAGGAGCGTAACGCGCTGGGCAGTTGGCACAAGGTTGCTACCAAGGTGGGCGTCAATGTCGCTACCGTCAGCCTGAATATGCAGCATGAAGCGCATCACGAACGGGTCAGCGACAATATGTGGGTCAAAGTAGCCGCCCGACTCGGCTACAAACTGACCGATACGCTTTGGACGCTGGTGGAAACGACCAACACCCGCTACATGACCAAGTACCTGGCCGATGCCCAACAGCAAAGTATGTTTCTGGCCGTTTCTCACAAGGCCGGACAAGGCAAATCGGCATCGATTGAACTTTACCGGGCCAGCGACGAAACCGGGGCAGTCTTTACGCTGGAATGCGAAGAATCGTGGAGCCACAAGCTGTTTCTGAGCAAGTTGTGCCAGACTTTGGGCGTTGATGCGTCCGGTTGTAGCACATCCGCCATGACGGACATGATTGTTGAGTTCTTCAAACGCAAGGCAACCGAAAGCCAACCTTTGCTGATTCTGGATGAAGCCAATAAACTCAAACCCGCGTCGCTCCGGCTGATTATTCCGCTGTACAACAAGCTGAAAGGAGACATTGGTTTGGTGATTGTCGGGGCCGACGACCTGGAAAAGCACATCAAAGCCGGGGTTCGCCGGAATGTGCGCGGCTACGATGAGTTAGACAGCCGGTTAGGGCGCAAGTTTATGCATCTGATTGGGGCCACTGAAAAGGACGTTCGGGCCATTTGTGCGGCCAACGGCATCACTGACGAAGCCGTGCAGGAAGAATTGTGGTTGGCAATGAATCCCCATCAGGTGTTAGTCGGTAAAACGTATATGCCCCTGGTGCAGGAGGATTTACGCCGGTTGGAGCGGTTGATTCTGGATCGTCGGTTAAAAACAGCGAGGGCTTAAGTCATGCAAACACCACCCAGACCCATTGGCAACCTGCCGGAAATGGCCGAAGCAAACCCGGTGATTGCTCCCATCTGTCAGGAATTGATCCGGTTGTTGCAGCAGTTCAATGCCCAACGCGATGCCCTAGCTCAGCAAGCCGGATTGGATTTGCGCCTGGTCAAACACATGGACACCGGGCATTATGAGGTCTATTTGCAGCCTATGGTTCAACAGACTCCGAATGTAGCTCTACCGGAAAGCCCCAATGGTTTGCGATTCGTTGCGCTAAATCCTCAAAAAATGGAAGCGTGGAAGCCGGAGCCTGTCGCTCAGCTTCAAACTCAAACGTGTACCGGTACAAATCCGGTTCGTCCAGCGCATTGATATAACGACCCAATTCCCGCTCCAAAGACGGTTTGCTAAAATCGTGGTACAGCAGAACCGTGGTCAGGTCGTCAAATAGTTTCTGCTCGAAATCAAGACAATAGGAGCGGTCGCCGGTTACATCGGCACAAACCCGAATGGTAAGCCAGATGGAATCGTCAGGCGGCATTTAACAGAGGAATTTCCACCCGCAATTAACACAAAACTAATGAATCGTACCAACACATCCGCCCCGCGCACGAACGCGCAGAATGCCCGTTTTCACGTGCTGTTGACCCAACGCAAGTTTGATCGGGAGGAAAAAGCCGAACTGGTTAAGTTCTATACGAACGGCCGCTCCACATCAAGTTCAGAAATGACCATACGGGAAATGCAGGAAGCTATTGAGCATTTGGAAGGCTTGGAACTGGCATCGATCAAACGGATGCGTAGCAAGGTCATTCACATTGCCAAAGACATCTTTGGGGTGACGGAAATGCACCAGGAAGATTGGGACAATCTCAATACGTTCCTGCTAAAAACCTTCAAAAAGAAGCTCAACGAACTGGATTACCGGCAACTGCAAAACGCCGTAACTGCTATTGAACGGTGGCGCGATAGCGAAACCCGAAAGATGGTCAAGCGGCTATTGTAGCCTTAAGCAAACTCGAATCATCACCTTAAAACCCATATTCTATTCAGACAAATCGTACTGCTATGCAATTTCGAAAACCCCAGATATGCCCGGAATTAACAGTCGGCCCCATCCTGCTGAGTGAAGCCCGGCACAATCTCTTACGTAAACTTGAACGGGCGACTCGTTCCCGATCTGCCATCCAGGTTGTCACGCAAGAGGAAATACACGGGCTAACCCGGCGCTCAGAACTTTACCGGATTTTAGAAGTCATTCACCCTTTAAATCGTTTAAACTGATGGTACGCTACGAAAAAGACACGTTAATTATTGAGATTCCGCACTGTGACCCCGAAGGAGTTCATTTCCGTTTGCTGTCGGCTCTGCTGAGCATAACCACGCACCTATGTGACAAGCCTGTTGCGGATGATTACATCCTGCACTCTCTGGCTACACTCTCGCATCATATCGGTGAGCCGCTGAGTCGGCCCAGCCAGAGCATTGAGAAGGCGCTACGGGAGTCTTACGAAGATGATCAGCGGATAAGCCATCAGCCATTTGGTGCAAGTCAGATGAATGAAAGTGTCGCTTAATTGGAATGCTCAACTACCCACAAAAGCAGGATAACTTCCTGCTTTTTGTTTTTATTCGAGTGTTTATTCCTGCATTTTAGTGATATTCGTAATGGGCAGTCGCTCCTAATCGTTATGTATACGACTGTTGATGAACTCACAAGGCGGTACTTTCAGCGATTTTAAAGCGGCCAAATCGCCCCCGGCAATTAACCCACCGTACCCCATATGTCACTTGATTCTACCCGTTCGGCTAGGCGCGATTCTCGTAACCAAAAGATTCGTCAACGGTATGCCGCCCTGTATGCCAAAGGACAACGCTCCGAAGTTGTCGTTCGAAATCTTTCTCAGGAATTCTTTTTGAGTGAGGGCACCATCCTGGCGATTGTCTTTCAATGGGGGCATTACCGGGGGGAAGAACCGGCTATGGATAGTAGTGGATAGCGGGAGCGTGTTTAAATGCCGTTTAAGTTCGTCCAGGATCGACGCAAATGTCAAAAGGCGACAAAGGTATCGGCAGTAGGTTTTTATTTCTCACATCGCCCATTTTTCAAACTTAACTTCTACTGACGTGATAACCCAACACAAAGAACAGCTTCGTAAACTCTTTCAGCGTTCCCCAGTCTGGGCCATACCGGCTACGGTCAATTCCATTGAGGGTAATACCTGCACTGTTACTTTTCTGAATTCGACCCTGACGGTTTCAGGTGTATCAATATACCCAGACAGCCCTCAGGATGAAACCGGCACCTTCTCGGCACTTCCTGCCATTGGCTCTTTTGTCACCGTAACAGCTTTGGCGGGAAAACTGGATGAACTGTTTTTAGGGGGTATCATGGCTTTTACTTCGCTGAGTTTAGGCAAAAACTTTCAACTCCATAAGGATGGTAGCGACCTGTATTTAATTCATCCGGACGGAAGGCGCGTTAGCCTGATAATCGAGCAGCTTAATCAGTTGTTTTTATAAATACTTATAAACCATCGTAACTGTATGTTCAATTATAGTTTCACCTTCCAAATCTTTGACCGGGTATCACCGGTGCTGATGCGAATCAGTCAGCAGTACAGCGGAACCGTCTCCCTGATGGACCGGCTCACTACGCGGTTTCAATCGGGCTTTAGCCGGGTAGCCCAAACGGTTGAGCAGTTAAAACGAAAAATGGGGTTTGCCAAAGAAGGGCAATCCATTGATTCGCTCCGGCAGAAACTCGACGCCCTGACGAAAAAGCGTGACCTGATGGTGGGAACTTCTGAGATTCGCCGGGCCAACCGCGAAATTGATCTACTTGAACGGCGCATGGATCGAATGCAGCGGTTGGGCCGAAGTAGCGGTTCGGGCGGGGGCGGCTCCGGTGGTTTGTTTAGCGGCCTGAAAGGGATGCTGATGGGCGGGGCACTCATTGCCGGGATTGGGCAGTTTGCCAAGGCCGGGATGGACCGCGAGCAAACCCAAATGGCTTTTCAGCAGATACTCAAAACCCCGGAAGCCACCAAACAGGTATTTGATCAGCTTAACAAGTTTGCCGACAAAACCCCCTACACCAATGAGCAGGTGTACGGCGCGGGCCGTTCCTTGCTGGTAGCGGGTCTAACGAAAGACCAGATGATGCCCAAAATGAATACGCTGGGCAACGTAGCTGCCGGGGTGCAAACCGATTTCGGGGAACTGGTGGACATATACGGCAAAAGCAAGCAAAAGGGCTTTGCCGATACGAGTGACATTTGGCAGTACACTGACCGGAAGATACCTATTCTTGCTGCCCTGCAAAAAGTAACCGGTAAAGACAATGCCACCATTTTAAAAATGGCCGAACAGCGGAAAATCACCTCGGACTTGATTGACAAGGCATTTGAAGCGATGGGCGGCAAAGGGGGGCAGTACGACGGAATGCTCGAAACGCTCTCGAACTCAGCCGGGGGCAAACTCTCGACCTTCCTGGGTACGATGAGCAACAAAATTGCGGAATGGTCGGCCACTCAGAACAGCAAACTAGGGAGCCTGTTTGACTTCGGAACCCAACTGATTACCAACCTAGGCCCGGTGGAGGAAGCCTTTGGGCGGCTCATCGATGCGTTTAATCCGCTGTGGGAATCGTTTCGGGGACTGCTGGAAATGTTGGGATTGGTCGGTAAAGAAGGCAGCGCGGCAAGTCTGGTGATCGATGTGCTGGCCGGAACGCTGAACGCCCTGGCTTACGTGGTGTCGGCTCTGACAACTCCTTTTGGACAAATTTTGCTCGCCCTGGCGGGTGTATTCAAAGTTATCATGCTTGTGCAAACCGGTCTAACCATCCTTCGGACTGCGGGCATCACCTCGCTAATGACAGCCATGAAAGCCTTGTGGGGCGTGATGCTTGCAAACCCGATTACGGCCATTCTGATTGGTATAACAGCGTTGGCCGTGGGCGTCAAATGGGCGTATGATAATTTGGACTGGTTCCGCTATGGCCTGATCCGGGTTTGGGAGGTCGGCAAGTCGGTTTTTGGTAGCCTGGGCAAAGCCTGGGATGCTTTCAAAAAAGGCGACTTTAGAGGGGTCGGCAAAGCCTTTGCCAACGGCTGGAATGAAGGGCTTGAGAATGCCGAAAAAGCCATTGCCGCCGACAAATTGGCCCGACAACTCGAAGCCCAGCAAGGCAAGGGCAAGAAAAAGGTGTCAACGCCTGGCTTATCCGCCAACGGCACCGCACCCGGCGCGGGTGTCAGTCCGGCGAAAGACCTGGACAAGGCGGCTGGCGTGTCGGCAACCGTGGGCGGCTCCAAATCCACGACCATCACCATCAATGTGAATAAGCTGATTGAAAAATCAGAAATCCACGTCAATCACTTTAAGGAGGGCATCAACGAACTGGAAGAAACAATCCAGGATGCCATTTTACGTGCCCTGAATAGTGCCAACTCTGTTGCGACGCCGTAACAATTTGTTGTAGGAGTCAGGCCGAATAAGGTTATTCGGCCTGACTCCTTACTCTGATTGCTCGGACTGCATCCGATCCTGAATGGATTGGTTCCAGCTTCTTTCGTCTGGCGTCAATTCATGAGCATGCGGATGTTCAAGATTCCAGGATAAGAATGCCATTTCCTTTCCTTCAATGGGATTTCCGTCAGAATCAGCATAGGGATTTAATTGATCTGCTGCTGGTGTCATTTGAGTAGCTGAGCCGTTTCGCATACGTTTGAAGTCTCTTTAATTTACGACTTTTGGACCAACAGTGCAGAAAATTAACAAGGAAATTGTATTTGTTTGTTAAATAATGGGTGTACATGGTTGATGTTCCAAGTTTTCACTGATTGAAATATGAAGCCCGAGTTTATACTAACCTCTCATCAAATTTCCACGCTAGATGAATTATTAAAAGCTTATTACGACAATCGAGAGGATGTGGGTGAGCTAATATTCGAGCCCCTATTGTATAGATTGACAAAATCTTACGATAGTGCAGAGCTATACAAAAATACGCTAACCCATGATGGACACCTAGAGTTGACCCTTTCTGAATATGATAGGAGTCCTTGTCACCACGGACACATAACCCAAAGTGGAATCTCTTTTTATGAATCAGGAGGGTATCTTGCCCAGTCAAAGGCGCAACGCCAATTGCAGGAACAAGAGCAGGCTTTTCGACTAAGAGAAATTAATGCAGCCGAAGATAGTGCCAAGGCAGCGATACGAAGTGCCAATAGTGCCGACCAAAGTGCGAAGAGTGCGAGAAAAGCAAATCGATTATCGTTTTCATCCGTGCTAGTGGCTATGTCGGCCTTCGTGTTGTCAATATTCCAGTATATTGATAATCGAGGGCAAAATGAAGAAATTAGCTCCTTACGTGATAGCAAAAGGGTGCTCACATCGAAAGTTAGACAACTCAATTCGCAATTGATAGAAGATAAAATGAATCTAATCAGATTAAAGTCTCGATTTGATTCATTGTCTAAACGGGCGAATACTGGGCTTAAATCGAATTACCCTTCGAAATAATTTTCAATGTGAAAGAGAGGGGCGTATAATCAAAGTGCAATTTGGGCTGTGTGTAATTCTTAATATTTCGTTTTACACTTTTTAATAATTGGTTCTGTCACTCATAAGTCCGTGAGTTGCGAGTTACTCAATGAGGTTGCTAAAACTCACGGACTGAAGTCCGTGGGTACGTTGTATATTTGCGGCATGATTTTACAAAATGACCTTTTCCTGCGGGCGGCCCGGGGCGAGAACGTGGAGCGCGTTCCCGTCTGGCTGATGCGGCAGGCTGGCCGGATTCTGGCCGAATACCGGGCGGTTCGCGAAAAAGCCGGGAGTTTTATCAAGCTGGCAACGACGCCCGAACTGGCCGCCGAAGTTACCATTCAACCCGTTGACATTCTGGGCGTTGATGCCGCCATCATCTTCTCGGATATTCTGGTCGTTCCCGAAGCGATGGGGCTGCCGTACGAGATGATCGAGCAGCGCGGGCCGGTTTTCCCAGAAACCGTCCGGACGGCCGAACAACTCGAACGCATTCGGATTGCCGACGCCGAAAGCGACCTGGCTTACGTGCTGGAAGCCATCAAAATCGTGAAGAAAGAGTTGAATAACCGGGTGCCGCTGATTGGTTTCGCCGGTGCGCCGTTCACGATTTTTTGCTACATGACCGAAGGACGCGGCTCCAAAACGTTCTCGGTGGCGAAAAAACTGCTCTACGCCGATCCGGCGTTTTCGCACGCTTTATTGCAGAAAATAACCGACAGCACCATCGAATACCTGAAAGCCCAAGTGCGGGCCGGGGCCGATCTGGTGCAGATTTTCGATTCCTGGGCCGGAATTCTGTCGCCTGACCAATACCGCACGTTTTCGCTGCCGTACATCAAACAAATCTGCGACGCGGTGTCGGAAGCGACGGGCGTTCCGGTGACGGTTTTTGCCAAAGGGGCCTTTTTTGCCCGGCAGGAAATCGGGCAGTTGAGCTGCTCGGTGGTGGGGCTCGACTGGAACATGGACGCGGCCGAATCCCGGCGGTTGATTCCGAACAAAACCTTGCAGGGCAACCTCGATCCCTGTGTGCTGTACGCCGATTACGGCCAGATCAAAGCAGAGGTTCGGAAAATGCTCGACGCCTTTGGTACGCAGCGGTACATTGCCAACCTCGGCCACGGCGTTTACCCCGACACCGACCCCGAGAAGGTGAAGTACTTCATCCAGACCGTCAAAGAATTCACGGCATGAGCGAGTCGACCAAAAAAGTAGAAGCGGTTTTCAACCGGCATTCGGAAGCCGAAGTGGCGTATTTCGACACTGCCGAAGCCGCCATTGCGTTTCTGGATCAGGGATTGAAAGACAAGGAAATTCAGCCCATTGCCGTCATTGCCAACTACAAGGTGGTGCGTCGGTATCAGAACAACCGGGGCAAGAACTACACCGACGATTACATCAAGGAAACCCGGCAGAAAGCGTTGTAACCCAGTTTTTACCGCCGAATAGCGTCATCGTCGTATTTTTCCATGATGGTTTCCGGTTTGCTGAGCTCCGTAAAACCAAACTGGCGGTACAGTCCGTGGGCGTCGCGGGTGGCGAGCAACCAGCGACGGATCACCTGAAGGTCGGGGTGGCTCAGGATGGTTGCCATGAGCCACTTAGACAAGCCCTGCCCCCGGTACTCTTCCAAAACGAAGACGTTGCCGAGGTACGCAAAGGAGGTGTAGTTGGTCAGCACCTGTGCGTACCCGATCTGGTTTTCGCCCTCGTACAGCCCGAAGTGCAGCGTGGAATGCTCCATCTGCTTTTTTAGGGTTTCGCGGCTGATGCCGGTGGCCCAGTACGAGCGGTTGGCCAGAAAATCATAGATTACGTCGAACTGGAGCCGCGACGGATCGGTCGAAATCATGAACTTTCCCTGCTGAATGTCAGTCATATTCCTAAATTTTCCTTCAAGGCTTCCACTTTGAGCCGCTGTTTATCAATCGGAACTACGCCCAGCGACTCGCAGACCAGCCCACCCGCCAGGTTCGACAGCCCGGCAATGAGTCGGGGCGACAAACCGAGGGCGACGCAACAGGCGGCTACACTGATGACGGTATCACCCGCGCCCGAAACGTCGGAAATCTGACGAATATGGGCCGGAAACCGGTGCGTTTCACCCTGAAAATCAATCAAAACGCCCCGTTCCGAGAGGGTGATCAACGCCCCCCGAATGTGCAGGCGGTTTTTCAATTCGTCAATGGCCGATTGCAATTCATCCGGTTTTGTTACGTCAAAATCGATCTTCAGGCCTTCTTTCAGTTCTTTCAGATTGGGCTTGAACAGCGTTGTGTGGTGGTACGCCAGAAAATTGCGCTTTTTCGGATCGACTACCGTCGGCACGCCCTGCTGGTTGGCAAATTCGGTGATGACCGCAATGGCTTCCGGGCTCAGCACGCCTTTGTCATAATCCTGAAAAATAACGACCTGACAACTCGGAATTAGTTGTTTTGCTTTCTCGATCAGGAGGTTACGCTCGGTTACGGTAATGGCTTTGTCGGTTTCGGTATCCACCCGGACCACCTGCTGCGATCCGGCCATGATGCGCTCTTTGATGGTCGTAATGCGCGCATCGCTCCGGATCAGGCCGTCGCAGTTGAGCCCGCGTTCGGTGAGTTGGCCGACCAGCCGGTCGCCGGGTTCGTCGGTGCCGATCACCGAGCAGACGATGGCTTCGGCACCGAGCGATTGCACGTTCAGAATCACGTTGCCGGCCCCGCCCAGGCGCAGTTCCCGGCGCTGCACGGTCACGACCGGCACCGGCGCTTCCGGCGAAATCCGGTCGACGCGGCCCCAGACGTAGGAGTCGAGCATGACATCACCGATAATCAGCACCCGCAGCGTGTTGAAGGCTTCAAAAATCTTTTCCAGGGAGGGGGTATTGACCGGTTGGGTCATCGTGTAACGTGGGTGTTAGTGGGTTAAACCGCTCATTTCAACAACGGTTTTAGCTGGGCGGTCCAGATTTCATACCCTTTTGGGTTCATGTGCAGGCTGTCGGCCCGGAACAGTTCGCCCCGAATCTGGCCATTAGCGTCGAGCATCGGTGTGTAAACGTCGAGGTACTGCGTCCGGCGTTGCGTGGCTAAATAGTCTTTAATCAGGCGGTTAGCCTCTATCGTAATGGGCAGATACTTCCGGCGCGACGGGCTGGGTTTCATCGAGATAAACACCACCGGCGTTTTCGGCAATGCTTTCCGGATCGTCGTAAACAAGGTGACAAACCGGTCGTAGACTTCCTGCGCCGTGACTTTTCCGCTGGCCACGTCGTTTTCGCCCGCGTAGATCACGATCTGTTTCGGTTTATACGGAATGATTATCCGGTCAGTAAACCGGATCACGTCGGGCAGGGAAGAACCGCCGAAGCCCCGGTTCAGCACGGTTTTGTCCGGGAAATCGGATTGTAGTGTTTCCCAAAGACGGATCGACGAGCTGCCCGTAAACAGAATCGGTTTTTTGGGGGGCGGAGTCGTCCGGTCCTGCTGTTCGAAGGCCTGAATTTCGTTTTCAAACGGAGCAGCTTGCTGGGCCACCGCAACGAAGCGAATGGAGCCGATTAGGAGAAATAGGAAAAAGAGTTTTTTCATTAGATCGGGTTTATAAAACGGACAAGAAGATATCAGTCAACCACTCGAATAGCTCCATCTTCCACGTCCTTAATTTTGGTACGAATCTCGGCTAGTGCCGTATTGACAGATTGCCACTCGATGAAATCCTCCCACTGACCAACGATTTCGTGCTCCTGCTTTTGCAATTGCTTTTCAAAATCGCTGAAATCGACGCCATACTTTGCCTGAAACTGTCTCGTGCGTTCCAGAAGTTCGCGCTGTTCGGACAGCAGGCTTAGTAAAAGCCACTGCCCAACTGCTTTTTTACTAACTAATTGCATAGCTTTTCGCAAGTAAAGGGTACTACAAAAACTGCACAACCGACTCCAGGCCCATGCCCCGGGAGCCCTTGATCAGGATCGTTGTGTTGTCGAACGGGTGGTCCATGATCCAGTTGTGTAACGAAAATTTGTCCGGAAAATAATACGCTTTCGGCAACGCGGCCAAGGCATACCGCATGTCCTGACCGGCCAGAATGACGGTATCAAAACCGCCCTGCGCCACCAGTTCGCCCAGGGCCGCGTGTTCGGCGGGACTTTCGTCGCCGAGTTCGTACATATCGCCCAGAATGACCACCTTGCGGGGCGCGTCGAGCTTCATGAGGTTTTGAACGGCGGCCGCCATCGAACTCGGGTTGGCGTTGTAGGCATCCATCAGGATGGTGTTGGTGCCCTTCTGAATGAGCTGGGAGCGGTTGTTGGTCGGGTTGTAAGTGGCTATGGCTTCGTTGGCCACCTCGGCCGGAACGCCGAAAAACTTCCCGATGCAGAGTGCGGCCGCGATGTTGTCGAAATTGTAGCGGCCGGGCAAATGCGTCGTCACCACCTGCCCGGCTTCGTCTTTGAACACCACCGTCGGGCTGTCGCTGAGGATGTCGTACTGGTCGGTGAGTTGGTAAAAAACCGCTTCGCGAAACAGCCGCTCCTTGTACATCTCCATCAACACCGTGCTCTGGGCGTTGACGAAAACCGTTCCGCCCGTCTGGGCCAGAAAATCGAACAGTTCGCCCTTGCCTTTCCGAACGCCCGCGAGGCCCCCGAACCCTTCGAGGTGCGCTTTCCCGATGTTCGTGATCATGCCGTGGGTGGGTTGGGCAATCGAACTCAGCAACCGGATTTCGCCCTGGTGATTGGCCCCCATCTCGACCACGGCCATCTCATACTGCTCGTCGATCGCCAGCAGCGTCAGCGGAACGCCGATGTGGTTGTTCAGATTGCCCTGCGTCGCGTAAGTTTTGTATTTTTTCGACAGGACGCTGTAAATCAGCTCTTTGGTAGTCGTCTTGCCGTTCGAGCCCGTCAGCCCAATGACCGGGATGCCCAGCATCCGGCGGTGGTGCCGCGCCAGTTCCTGCAAAGCCGTCAGCCCATCTTCGACCAGCAAAAACCGGCTGTCGTTAGCCAGATCCGGGTTGTCGACCACGGCGTAGCGTGCGCCTTTCTCCAGGGCCTCACTGGCGAATAAATTACCGTTGAACTTTTCGCCTTTGAGCGCGATGTACAGACAGCCTTCTGTAATTTTACGGGTATCGGTCGACACGCCCATGCATTCGTGGAAGCGGTCGTATAAGTCAGGAATGGAAATAACCATTTTCCGGCAGGTAGTAAACCAACGTTAGGAATCTGTTCGTTATCAGGTAACCACCCGGTCGGTTGACTTGTTCCGGGCGGTTTAGGAGCCAAAGGTACATGAAAAAGCTGTTTACGATACTTTGTTTGCTGATTCTTCATAGCGTACGGGCCCAAACCGGCAACGGGCCGTTCTCGTTCCGATACGATGCGGGTGCGAGCGTTAAGGTAGCGGGCCGGACCCTGGCCAACCCCTGGGCGGGCGGCCTGAACGGGGCACAATATTCGACCATTCACCTCAATGCCGATGCGGTTTTGGATTTGGTCGTCTACGAGCGGCAGACGAATCGGGTGATGACTTTTCTGGCTGAAAAACAGGTCGATGGAAGCTCAGTCTGGCGGTATGCGCCCCAGTATGAAGAGCAATTCCCAGCCATTACGTTCGGCACCTGGATGCTGCTGGTCGATTACGACCACGATGGTAAAAAAGACCTCTTCACCCACGCCAATGGCGGGTTACGGATTCTGCAAAATACTTCTTCCAACGGTAAACTGTCCTGGAAAACCATCGCTGACCCGGTTTACCACGAAGGCTTGTCGGGCACCCTGAACCTCTACATCAACTCGGTCGACATTCCGGCTATTCTGGACGTGGACGACGACGGCGATATTGATATCATCACCTACGACATCATTGGTGGCACATCGAATTTGTACCAGAACATGAGCGTGGAGCGGAAAAATGACCCCAATGGGCTGGATTTCAAGCGCATCGGTTTTTGCTGGGGTAGCTTCAAAAGCGACGATGATTGCGACGAATTTTTGTTTGGACTGGACTGTGTCTACGTCGGCAACGGGACCGAAACCGGGAGCACGCCATCGGGTGCGCGGGTGAAGCACAACGGCAATTCGATGCTGGTGCTGGACCTCGACGGCGACGGCAAAAAAGACCTGCTGACGGCCCACGTCACCTGCCCGAACCTGTCGATGCTGACCAACGTGGGTGGCAACGGGGCCACCTCCCGGTTTACGACCTTCACCAGCCGGTTTCCGGCCTCGACGCCCGTTTCGTTCAATGTTTTTCCCGCCGTTTACTGGGAAGATCTTGATTTTGATGGCGTTAAGGATCTGGTCGCTTCGCCCAACGTCTACGGGAACGAAGGCAATCTGATCGACTACCAGTCGTCGAACTGGTGGTACCGCAACGCCGGAACGAACCAGCGGCCCAATTTTCAGTACATGAGCAAAGGGTTTTTGCAGGAAGACATGATCGATTTCGGGGAAACGGCCAGCCCGGTTTTGGTCGATCTCGATGGTGACGGCGACCTGGATTTGCTGGTGGGCAATGCCGGGTTGCGGGGGGATCGGGGCTACCGGGCCAGCATCGCGCATTTCGAAAATGTGGGCACCCGAATCAAACCAGCCTTTGAACTGAGGACGACGGATTACCTGAAATTGTCGGAGCAATTCCAGTTGACCGAACTGAAACCGGCCATCGCCGACATCGACGGCAACGGGAGTCTCGATCTGGTTTTTACCGGCAATTCCATCAACCGCGCTCCGGAAATCCGGTATGTGCTGAACCAGGCCCCGCGCGGAGCGGCTTTTCAACTGGATGCCACGAAAGTGCAGCAAATTCCGACGCCCGATCGGTTGGGTACGACCGACCTGCCGACCTGGTACGATGTGGATCGCGACGGAAAAACCGATCTGCTGCTCGGAAAAAATGCGGGAACAGTGGAATACCATCGCAATACCGGCACCAGCACCGCGCCCAAATTCGACTTGCAGCAGCAGAATTACGGACAAATTACCGTGCAGCCCGGCGGGAACAGTCCATCGATTTTGATTGTGGATTTAAACGGCGACCTGCGTCCGGAAGTACTGACCGGCACCCGCGACGGGGTGCTCAAGCTGTACGAGCTACCCAGTCAGCCCGGCGATAAAATGACGCTGCTCGATTCGATGCTGGTAATCAACGAACTGACCCAGGAAGCTGACAAAAGCATTCCGGGCGGGAGCCTGGCCCTGACGGCCGCCGACCTCGACGGCGACGGACTGGCCGACGTGTTGGCCGGGACCAGTTCGGGCGGGGTTCGGCACCTGCGCAATACGTCGGAAAAGGTCATCATCACGGGGCCGGTGGGTGAGGAGCCGACGCAGCCCTGGGTGTTTCCGAGCCCGACCGACCGGTTTTTGCGGGTCAATTCGCCGAACAATGGCGTCGTTCAGGTGTTCAATCTGCACGGTCAGCCCGTGACGGGGTTGCGGACGGTAAAGGCCGATACCGAAACCGTGGTCGATCTGGGTACGCTGCCGGTTGGGGTGTATGTGGTCCGGTTGCTGCGCGACGGGCAGCCGGTTCGGCACCAGAAAATCGTATTATCGAAATAAAAACCGGGGTTTGTTTACTTTTGCCGGACCGGCCTTTAATCCCTCTGGTATGCTTGTATTCGTAAACACACCCCTGACTGATTCGCACAAAGCCTATTTCCGCCAGCAACTCCCGGCGGATTTTGAGGTGATTTTCAAAAAAGATTTGCCCGAAACCGAACAACCGGTTGCTTTCCGACGCGCCGACTTCGTCCTGGGAAACCCGCCCGTCGCCTGGTTTGCGGAGGGCAATAGCCTGAAATGGTGGCAGTTGGACTCAGCCGGTTTTGATGCGTACAAAACGGTTTCGGTTAACGCGCCGGTCACGAACATGGGCGACTACTTTGCCTGGCCCTGTGCCGAAACCATTGTGGCCGGTATCCTGGCGTTTTACCGCGACATTCATGAACTGGCGGTTTTGCAAACGCAGAAAAAGTGGGTGGGCGTGCCGGTGCGGTTCAAGCTGGATTTGCTCAAAAACAAGAACGTGATCATCCTGGGTTCGGGCACCATCGGGCAGGCCGTGCGCGAAATGCTGACCGGTTTTCGGTGTCATGTCCGGTTTCTGGCCCGGACCAATCCCGACGCTGAACTGCACACGCCGGAGGAACTGAAAACCGCCTTACCCGAAACCGATCTGGTGGTCAATTGCCTGCCGGGAACAGCCAAAAGCTTTTTTTCGGCCGAACTCATCGACGCCATGAAACCGGGAAGCTTGTACGCTAACATCGGCCGGGGCAGTACCACTGACGAAAACGCGCTCATCCACGCGCTGCAACGCGGTCACCTGGCCGGGGCGGTGCTGGATGTCACGGAAACCGAGCCGCTCCCGACCGACAGTCCGCTTTGGGACATACCCAATGTGATTCTGACGCAACATACCGGGGGTGGGCAAATGACCGAAGATCAGGGGAAAATAGACCTGTTTCTCCAGAACCTGAAGCGGTTTCAAAACGGCGAACCGCTGCTGAATCCGGTGGATCTGGCCAAAGGATATTGAAGAAAGGGGCCTCTAACGAACCAACCACCATGAAACAGATAAGCCTAGGACTATTCCTGCTCTGGACCACGGTCAGTTTCGGACAGACGCTGACCAACCCGCTGCTGCCCTCGGGAGCCGATCCGTGGAGCATTCACAAAGACGGTTTTTATTATTACACCCACACAACCGGACGGAACATTACGCTCTGGAAAACCCGTTCGCTGGCGGATCTGAAAACTGCCGAGAAAAAAGTGGTCTGGACTCCGCCTGCGACCGGCCCGTATTCAAAAGAAATCTGGGCGCCCGAACTGCATTTTATCAACCAGCGCTGGTACCTGATTTTTGCCGCCGACAACGGCCAGAACCGCAACCACCGCCTGTGGGTGCTCGAAAACGAGGCCACTGACCCGCTGCAAGGCTCCTGGACGATGAAAGGCCAAATCAAAACGCCCGACGACAAATGGGCCATCGACGGCTCGGTGTTTGAGCATAAGGGCCAGCTTTACATGGTCTGGTCGGGCTGGGAGGGCAACGAGAACGGCGAGCAGGATATTTACCTCTGCAAAATGAAAAACCCGTGGACGGCCACCGGCAAGCGCGTCAAGATTTCATCGCCCACCTACGCCTGGGAAATCGACGGCAAGATTCCGAAACCGGGGCCGGACGACAAACCGGTGGTGCTGGTCAACGAAGGGCCACAGCCGCTTCAGTACGGAAACCGCCTGTTCGTCATCTTTTCGGCCAGTGGGTGCTGGACGGACAGCTACGCACTGGGGATGCTGTATATCGACAAAAAGAAGAACATCCTGAAGGCTAAAAACTGGACCAAGCACCAGGAACCGGTTTTCAAAGCCGTGAATGTGACGGGTACCCACGCGGCCGGGCATAACTCGTTTTTTAAATCGCCCGATGGCTCCGAAGACTGGATTCTGTACCACGCCAACGCCGAAGCCGGGCAGGGCTGTGGAACCAACCGCTCCCCACGCGCCCAGAAATTCACCTGGACTGCCGACGGCATGCCGCAATTCGGCCAGCCGTTGCCCGCCAACGTCGTCATCCCGGAGCCGAAATAGTAGCACGGACCGCTGGTCCGGGTTTTTTTTTAGATAAGTTAAACAAACTTCCACGGACCAGCGGTCCGTGGTACTAGGACCACTGCTGAATGATGATGCCCAGTTGGCTATCCATCAAGGCGAATTCTTTCGCGCCCCAGGGACGAAGCGTGACCGTGCTGAGGTTGGGATGGAGGAACTCGGGGTAGGAGGTGGCTACTCGTTGGTAAACCGCTTCGATATCGTCGGTCACGAGCCGGAGTTCAGGATGATGTTCCTGGGCAAAATCCTCGTTTTCAAATAGATAGATCTGCAAGCGGTCTCGTCCTATCACGTAAAACGGCTTGCCAGCGTGGAGTTCATGATGCTCGACGGTAAATTCAAGACAATCGACAAACAGCTTCAGGGCGTCCTGAATGTCCGTGTAAAACACACTAGGAACCAGTTTGGTAAAGTTCATAGTTGATAGAAAGTTAGGATTTACCTGGCCATCAGACGCTTTGGCCGAACGTAAGCAGGTTATGGTCCGGGTCCAGCACCGCAAATTCCTTTTGTCCCCACGGTTTAAGCTGTAAAGGACCAACCAGCCGGACGGTTTCAGGGTGTTTCAGCACAGACTGGTACAAAACGTCAATCGCATCCGTTCGGAGATAGACCTGTCCGTAGTTTTGGGTAGGATCAAGGTCTTCGAACGCAAAAAAGTGCAACTCGACGCCGTCTTTCCGGATCATCAGGTAGTCCGGAAAATCAGCCTGGCCGATCTTCTCAAAACCGAGGTAAGTGAGGTAAAAATCTTCGGTGACGCGCTTGTTTCGCATCGGCAATTTCGGGTGAACAGCGGTCAGCATCGGGGTATCGTTAGGGGTAGTTAGCGGGTTCCTTTCCGGATCAGGTGGAATGCTGCAAAGATGAAAAACCGGATGGAAAAAGACACTTGATCGAAATCAAGAAATGCCCCGGGCCAGGCGTTCTCTGACCCGGCTTAGTGTTTCAGGCGCCACTTTTAAATACGCAGCAATCATTTTCAAGGGAAAAGCCTGCATCAGTTGGGGGCGGTAATCGAGAATGTATTGGTATTTCTGAAGCGGTGTGAGGTTTCCATCGAAGAAGCGAATCCGGTCCGTGGCCTGATTCAGAAGGCTGGCCAGTTGCAGGAATACCGGAGATACCGCAATAAGGTCGTGCATTACCTGAATGGTCAGTTCCAGCACGGTGCCGTCGGTGTAAGCCAGCAAGGTGTAGGCGGAGGGCGTCTGAGTGACAAAACTATGGTGATTGAAAAACCACTGACCCGGCCCGTGCAGATCGATGATGGCCGGTTCCTGTTCGTCGTGATCAGAAACCTGGTAAAAAGCACCTTCCAAACCATAATACATGGTCTGACAAATGGCTCCTTCAGAGAGTAAAACAGCGCCTTTCGGAACCGTCCGACAGTGAACATGGTTCGCCAACAGTTGAAGTTGCTCAGGACTAAAGGTGCCAAGCTGGGCAAGCACATCCGAGTTCCGATCTTCAGTCATGTATGTCCCCGGACCAGCGGTCCGGGGGAGTTTTTAATTCAGAAGTTTATACCGACTTTATGCTGGTCAGATTTCCCCGGACCAGCGGTCCGGGGTACTAGAGCACATAGGGCGTGATTTCTTCGTCGGCGTAGCACCAGAGCCAGCGTTCGCCGGGTTCGGCGGAGGCCACAACCGGATGGCCTGTCTCGTGGAAATGCTGGGTGGCGTGTCGGGCGGGCGACGAATCGCAGCAGTGCGTCTTGCCGCACGTCTGGCAGGTCCGCAGGTGGACCCAGACACCACCATGCTTGACACATTCTTCACAGACAGCGGGTTGCTCCGGCAACACAACGGTTTCGATGGCGCTCAGGTGGGCGCAGCTTTTCCGTTTTAACATCGTAATGGCTAGGTTTCGGCTAAATATTTGTGAACAAAACTGACCGCCATCGCGCCTTCGCCCACGGCGGAGGCCACGCGGTTCATGGCCCCGGCCCGCACATCGCCAGCCGCGAAGATCCCGGCGCTGCACGTTTCGAGCAGAAACGGATCGCGGTTCAGTTTCCAGAAGTCTTTGTAATCCGGGTACTTCGCCAGGTCGCGACCGGTTTCGATGAAGCCTTTCGCGTCCTTGATGATGTTCATCTGAATCCAGTCGGTATACGGTTTGGTTCCGATGAAGATGAACAGGGCGCTGGCCGGTACCTTCCGGCTTTCACCCGTTGTCAAGTCCTGAATAATGAGGCATTCGAGGTGCGATTCGCCCAGCCCTTCGACCACGCTGGTGCAGGGCAGGACGTGAATATTCGGCGTTTTGTCGATCTGATCGATCAGGTACTGCGACATGGTGGCCGTCAGGTCGGGGCGCCGGATCAGAATGTAGACATCCGATGCCATGCGCGAGAGGTACATGGCACCCTGCCCAGCCGAATTGCCCCCGCCGACCACGTACACCGGTTTTCCCTTGAAGGCATACGCTTCGGTGGTAGCCGCGCCGTAATAAACCCCCGCGCCGGTCAGCCGGTCGAGTCCCGGACAATCCAACTGGTGGTACGAAACGCCCGTGCTGAGCAGAATGCTCCGGGCTACCACCTCGCTGCCGTCGCTGAACTGAACGTGTTTGTACTGTCCATTCGGTTTTATCGCGACTACCTCCTGCGGAGCGAGAAACTCCACGCCGAAGCGGGTGGCCTGGGTGATGGCCCGGCGGGTCAGTTCGGCCCCGCTTAGACCGGTCGGAAAACCGAGGTAATTTTCGATCCGCGAACTGGTTCCGGCCTGCCCGCCCGGCGCGCGTTTGTCGATTAGAATGGTGCGTAAGCCCTCAGAACCGCCGTAAACAGCCGCAGCCAGCCCGGCCGGACCCGCGCCGATGATCGCCAGATCGTACAGCGATTGCGTTGCCTTCGGTTTCAGGCCAATTTTCTCGCCCAGCGCCTGGAGGGTGGGTTGCTTCAAAACCGTCCCGTCCTCCAGCACCACCACCGGCATGTCTTTCGAGTCAATCTGGTGCAGTTCCACCAGGTTCCGGGCTTCCGGATTCAGTTCGATGTCGAGCCACTGGTAAGGAAACAGATTCCCCGCCAGGAAATCCTTCAATTGGTGGGTATGGGGCGAAAACTGGTAGCCGATCAGCGTCAGGCCCTCGAACGGCGGGCGGTAGCTCGACTGCCAATCGTTGAGCAATTCGTCCAAAACCGGGTACAGCTTTTCGGTCGGCGGGTCCCAGGGCTTGTTCAGGTAATAATCCAGTTGCACGTCGTTGATGGCCCGGATGGCCGCTTCAATGTCCGAATAGGCCGTCAGCAACACGGTTTTGGCGTTCGGATAAATTTTCCGGGCCTTCATCAGAAAGTCAACGCCCAGCATTTCGGGCATCCGCTGGTCCGACAGAAACAGGGCCACTTCTTCGTTTTGCTTCTTCAGTTCGACCAAGGTCTCCAGCGCTTCGCTGGCGGAGGTGGTGGCCAGAATCTTATAACTTTTCCGGTATTGCGGGCGCAAATCCCGCTGAATGGATTGCAAAACCGCCTGGTCGTCGTCGATGGCAAGAATGATGGGTGGTTTCATGGGTAATGGGTTAAAACGGCGAGGAGAGAGGGTTGGGCACCAGGATTAGTTGGTTCCATCCATGACGCTGACTTCCGGCGCTTCCTGAACAGTGTTTTGAATCGGTAAACAGACTTTAAATTCAGTTTCACCCGGTTTTGACTGGACGTAAATGCGACCGTTGTGGTGCCGGACGATGCCCTGTACGATGTCCAGACCCAGACCGGTTCCTTTGCCAACGGGTTTGGTGGTAAAAAACGGGTCGAAAATATGATCGAGACTGCCCGCCGGAATGCCTGCGCCGTCGTCGATAATCCGGATCAGGACAAACTGGTGATCGATTTCGCCCCTAATCTGGAGATGACCGTCTTTACTCATGGCGTCGATGGCGTTGTCGATCAGGTTGGTCCAGACCTGGTTCAGTTCGCTGGCAAAGGCGTCGATGGGCGGCAAATCGTCCGGAATCGTCACCTCCACCTGAATGTTCTTTTCCTTTAATTTATGTTTCAACAACACCAGCGTGCTGTCGATGCCTTCGCGCACCCGGATTCGTTCACGGCCCGTGCCCCGGTCCATGTGCGTGTAGGACTTGATGGCGTTGACGAGCAGCGAAATCCGTTTGGAAGCTTCTTCAATGTCGTTGACGAGCCGCTCCGTCACCAGGTTGTTCACCATCCAGTTCAGCACCGTTCCCCGCCCTTCCAGGGCCAGATCGCCCAGCAACTCGTCCAGATCGGCCGTCGTGAAGCCAAAATCGATCAGCGATTCGGTCAGGTCGTCGGTATCCGAAACCTGGTTGTCGTCGAACCAGTCGAGCAATTCATCTTCGAGCCTGCTCCGTTCCAGCAGCGACAGCCGTTTGTTTTCGGTTGACGGCTTCATTTTGGCAAACATCATCGCACTGACGCGGTCCACCATCGCGTCAGTCACGCGCAGGGCCATCACATTTTTAAACCGTTCGGGGGTATTTTGCAAATGAGATTTCAGCGTATCGGCGCTCCGGACGACGGCCGAAACCGGGTTGTTCAGCTCATGGGCCAGCCCCGCCGACATCCGGCCCAGGGCCATCATCTTGTCGTTTTGCTGCAACATCCGCGTCGTCTCCCGAACCCGGGTCGTCATCGTATGGACCAGCGTTTGTGTCAGTTCGTACTGGGTCTGAATCATCTCGCGGAAGTGGTCGCGGTGCAGCGCCAGCAGGGTTGTGGGGCCAATGGTATGCCAGTACGCCAGCGATTCGACCATGCGCGAAAACGGCAGAACGCCTTCCAGCGAGCCGGTTTCGGCCACGCGCAATTCCTGCTGCTGCCCTTGTTGCACCAGATAATACCGGATACGACCCGTCAGGATGATCAGAAAATGGTCGGTGGGATCGCCCGGTTTGTAGAGCATCGTATCGTCGGAATGTTCCTGGCATTCCGAACGATCGACCAGCCAGCGAAGCTGCTCTTCGGGGACGGACTGGAACGTCGGATTTGTCTTGAGTGCGGTCAGGCAATCCATGAACACGTTGATTTGGAACGAAAAGATAGGAAATTGTCGGTTACATCCCATAAAATATGTTCCGCCGGGCGGTTTTTCGCCCGCGGCTGGTTGCCCGAATCACCAAAGCGGTTTTACCCGGGGGAGCCACATCCCCATCGTAGCTGCAAAAATTCCAAGGCCCATCAGGATCGTACCGAGTAAAAGAAGGACGGATGTCAGGTAGCTAATGGCCTCGTTGCGTTTTCGCTGAGCATACAGGTACATTTCCAGGATAATCAGCGACAGGGGAATCGCATATGTAAAAACCGAAAGAGCCGTCAGAAAAGGACCCGTAAAGGTTTCGGGGTCAAAACCGACCGGGCCACCGTGGATCAGGAGCCAGCACATGAGCCCTACTCTGAAAAACCAAACGCCGTTGACTACCATAAATAACCGCAGCGCCCAGATTCGATGCTGGTCGAACTGACGGGATCGGGCGTAACGGATCGCTACAAGGGCAAAGCCTATGATGTACAGAGCCTGGATGCTGATACTGATTTGTTGGGTCGAATCGCCCACCACCTGGCGAGTCCAGGCCATGATCAGCCCGGCCGTACTGACCACGATGGCGGTGATAACATAGATGCGGCCAAGCCAGCGATGAAAACCGGGGGCGTAGCGACGGATCGCGGGAATCAGTTGCAGCGGGCCACCCATGACCAGGATGGCCGCCAGCAGGATATGAAAACCGACCACAAGATTTCCTTTCCAGTCGCCTTCAACATAGCCGTGGGGCAACACCTTATTCCACCGCTGGAAATCGCCCCCCATGGCGGACGTTCCGTAGAACAGGAGAATATAAAGTCCAAACAACCATTGGCCAATGGTGGCTACCGTAAGCCAGATGGCGGCTGCTAATGTCAGGGCTTTGGTGCCAGGAGAAGCCTGTGTTTTTTCGGGAAACGAAACGGGAGTAGTCGTGATCATCGGAGAAAGGGGCTATGTGTTGACGAAAGGTAAGAAGCCCTCTTTCCCGGCTCATTAGACATTTGTCTAATAAGGATGAACGGTTTTATAAATCTATGAATGTCAGGAAGCTGTGCCTCGCCGGAGTCTACTCAGATGCCGCTGGGTAATACCCAGATAAGAGGCAATATACTGCAAGGGTACGTGCTGGACGATGGCTGGTTTTTGCCGAAGAAATTTTCGATAGCGTTCCTCGGCGGTCAGGGTCGCGATGTCGTTGATCCGGTTTTTTTCTTCCTCCAGGTGTTTTTGCAGGATCTGAATCGTGTAATCTTTCTGGGTCGTGCTGCGCCGGGCTCCGACTTCCACATCATCCCGGCTGATTCGAAGAAGTTCGCAGTCGGTAATACAGTGCAGGTTTTCGTGGGAAACCGTCTGGTTCATAAAATGGAAATAGGAGGTGAAAAACCGGGGGCCTTCGTTGAGATCAGTCGTGATTTCCCGATCCTCATGGTCGATGTAGAAGTTCCGCATATGCCCCGAAACGATGAAGTTATGATAGCGGGGAACCTGCCCGGCGGGTTCAAGAATCGTGTCTCGGGGTACAAAAACCGGTTTAAACAACTGACGGATTGAGGCTTTGTCGGTTTCCGGCAAGAGTAGAATTTCTTCGATGTAATCGAATAATCTCTGGTAATAATGTTCCATACGGCCGTATTTAACGTAAGATCGTTAAATTTAAACAAGCCGCGTAACAATGATCGTGTTGACCGGCAGAATTCAACAGCCGGTTTGGTAAATCCTGAAACCCATGCAACTGCTCACGCAACTCCTGATTGGCCTCGTGGCCCTGCTGCACCTCTACATCCTGTGGCTCGAAATGTTTGCCTGGACCACGCGCGGCCCGAAGGTTTTCAAAAACTTTCCGGCGCACCTGTTCCCGGCCACGAAGGCCCTGGCAGCCAACCAGGGGCTGTACAACGGTTTTCTGGCCGCCGGGCTGCTCTGGTCGCTGCTCATCGGCGACCCGGCCTGGCAGCGCAACGTGGCTTACTTCTTTCTGGGTTGTGTGGCGGTGGCCGGGCTCTACGGAGCCGCCACCGCCGACCGGAAGATTTTCGTCACCCAGGCGCTCCCGGCCCTGGTCACCATCGGCTTGCTTTTATTGCAGCAGGGTGCCTGATTGGGCGGTCAACGGTGGGGAAGCCATCGCTTCGCCGAAAGCACCCAGCAAAACCGGCCGGTTTTGCGCGTTTCCGGATTCGATGCGCAGGTGGTAGCGATACCGATACTGGGTCGTTGATAGCACAAGCTCGTAAACGCCCAGGGCTAACTGGCCCATGTCCAGGTAGCGTTTGTATTTCAGATGAAGACTTGTTTCGCGGTAAACTGAGTGGCCGTTCGGATCGAGCAACTGAACAGAAACCGGTTCGTCGCCCGCGTTGGTGTAATGAACGGCCACTTTAAAGGCAGGTGACGGAACGACATTGGCCCGGAAACCGCGCTGGCTTGAATCGGGCAAAGGCCATTGAAGGAGTGAAACCGGGTTGGAAACCCGGCTGACGGGAGTTTCAGGACTGCCAGACAGGGGTTGGTCGAGCGCGTTGGCCGGGAGAACCGAAGCTACCAGTTGATGATTGGTCAGCCGCGCGCAGATGTCGTCGAGTCGCCGGACGTTTTTGGGCGTCAGGCGAATGTGCTGGCCCGGCAACGTTTCCCGGTAAATGACCCGATTTTGCTGGTCGTGAAACACGACGACGGTGGCCTGCGAAACCGCATCGGTGTGCAACTGCCAGCGGCAGGACTGGTAGTAGGCGTCAGGTTGGGCCTGGGCAGAAAAGCCCGCAAGGAGCAGGGCGGCACCCAGCCAGCCCAGACGGAAGTTCATTCGTTGTTTCATCGGTTCGGACACAATTGGAAAGATTGTTGCTACGAAGAAAGACCGCATCCGGATACCAAACCGGATTATTAGGCTAACCCAAAACCGGGCTCGACAGAGGGGGCAAAAACCGGATAAAGTGCATTGGCCGGGTTGGCGTGCCGTTCGTCGGCTGCGGTTGTCGTTCGTCTAAAAAAGACCCGGTAATAAACCGCCCAATGGGGCAATGTGGTACCTTTAGGGACACGAACGACCGTTTCACCGCCGATGGACTTGCTTTACAAACTACTGTTTCGTTACCGCCTGGTCTGGCATGGCCTGTTCTGGCTCTTGCTGTTGTTGTATGAAGGGCTGGTTTGGGGCAGTATTGACGACGATTATCGGGAGCGGTTTACCATCGCGTTGATCGAATTGCCGTTCAAAATGCTGGCAACCTACCAGTTGCTGTATGTGCTGATCGACAACTATTTTATCCGTAAACGGTATGGGCACTTTCTGTTGTATCTGCTGCTGTCGATGGCTGTGGCTGGTCTGCTAGCCCGGCTGATCGCTTATTACGTGATTTATCCCAATTATTACCCGGATGCGCTCTCGATGCCGGTCATTTTTCTGCCGAAAATTCTCATTTATATCTTCGGGCTGTACTCCATGGCGGCTATTCCGGCGGCTTTTCACCTCATGAAACACTGGTATCTCGACCAGCAGGGAACCCAGCAACTGCGGGAAATGACCCAGCAACTGGCCCGTGAAAAACTGGAAGCCGAACTGAAGCTGCTCAAATCGCAAATTCATCCGCATTTTCTGTTCAATACACTCAATAACCTGTATGCCCTGACGCTGACGGGTTCGCCCAAATCGCCCGAAATTGTATTTAAACTGTCGGAACTGATGAGCTACATGCTGTACGACAGCAATCTGTCGTTGGTGCCGCTCCGAAAAGAAATACAGTACATCGAGAATTACATTACCTTGGAAAAAATCCGTTACGGCGACCGGCTGGATGTGTCGTTGAACGTGTACACGCCCCTCGACGGAATGCAGATTGCCCCGCTGATCATGCTGCCGTTTGTCGAAAACAGCTTTAAACACGGCGTTAGCAAGCAACTCGACTGCGTCTGGGTGCGGGTCGATGTGCTGGTCAACGAGGAGGACCTGATTTTCAAGATTGAGAATAGCAAGGTGAGCCAGTTGCCAAAACCGGGTGCGCAGGCTCATGCCGGGATTGGCTTGCAGAACGTCCGGAAACGGCTTGACATTATTTACGGCGACCGGTATTCGCTGAACCTGTTCAATGAGGAAGAGACGTACCTGGTCGTGTTGAAGATTGAATTGGCCGCCATGCGATCGTCCGGAACCGTCGTACCGCAAACCGAACCGATGACCTCAAACTGACATGAAGTGTATCATCATCGAAGACGAACCGCTGGCGCTGAATCTGCTCGAATCCTACGTTCGGCGGGTCGAGGGATTGACCTTGATTCGCAGTTATACCAACGCCGTCGAAGCGTTTACGTTTCTGCAGTCCCGGGCGGTCGATTTGCTGTTTCTGGACATCGAACTGCCGCAGATTTCGGGGATGGACTTGCTGCGATCGCTCAAAAACCGCCCGCCTGTGATCATGACCACGGCCTACCGCGATTACGCCGTCGATGCCTACGACCTCGACGTAGTCGATTACCTGCTAAAACCGGTCACCTTCGAGCGGTTTCTGCGGTCGATCAGCAAGGTGTACCAGGGTCAGCAGCCGGTTCCGGCCGAAGCTGTGACCAATTCGGCGACCAGTGATTATGACCGGGCTTACATTTTTTTGCGGGAAGACCGCGAAATGGTTAAAGTGTATCTGCGGGACATTCTCTACATCGAAAGCCTGCGCGACTATGTTCGGGTGAAGTTGCCCGACCGACAGATTATTACGTACCAGAAAATCAGTTACCTGGAGCAGAAATTGCCCGAAACCAAATTCATCCGCATTCATCGCTCGTTTCTGGTTGCGATCGACAAGGTAACGGCTTTTACGCCGTTATCGGTCCAGGTCGGTGATAAAACACTGCCACTGGGCCGGAATTACAAGCACCAGGCTTTGAGGGCTTTACATAGTGATAATGTCATGTTGTAAACTATTCCCTGAACTTGTTCGACAACAAGCTTATGAACGAACGCGCTACGCCTACGTTACACGACTGGCTGGGCGGCACCGACCGGCTTGAACAACTGACAACCCGGTTCCGACCGAAGCGCCCATGCCCGTGTGGGGCTGGGGCGAAACCGGTGGCCCCTATCTTGCTGACGAAATTCTCTGACGTATCCTCTGCAATCAAACCTTGAATTGTGCCTGATACCCCTGGCGATGAGCAGCTTTAAAAGTTGAAATCGCCAGCGGTATCATCGTTTATTGCCTCCCGGGAACGGTTTTTGAATCGCTCATCTCCCGACAAATAATCCTTCTGATTTACCTCTTTCACTATTCGATAAATCTTCTCTGTTCGGTCTCTATTAGTCGACAAACTAAAGGCTGCAACTAGTCCCGAAAAAAACACCTCTAACCAGTTTCTAATTTCCTATTATTTTATCTACTTAACTAGATAAAATTGTAAATCAGATATTTATACCAAAAAATAACAAAACGTTTCGTTGGCATTGCTTTTGTATACTCCTATTCGCAACAGACTTTCATTTTTATTGTCAGACAACTTTATCGGTTGATTGGGCCCAACTAGTTGATTAGTTGTCGGGGAATACTATGGGTTTAATGCGAAAAACAAGTACGAATCAAGAGTATTCCTGTGAAACCTGTTAGTTGAAATCTTTTAAAACTCAACGCAATTATGAGTACAGCACTACCTGGCCGCATTGTAGCGATTACGTTTCAAGTATTATTGCTTCTCGTTACAAACGTATTGATTGGTAGGGCCAATCCGGCCGATAAGTTAGCGCCCCAGCCACCGAAAACCGCCCGGGTTGCTTCGGTCACCACTGACAATAAACGGTATGTGGGACTAACGATCTTTAACTTTGAAATGGACCCCCGGGTTGATGACGAGCGCATTGAGCACTCGGCTGCGACGGGCTGTAATGCGGTCGAAATTACGGTCAACTGGGACCGGGTTTATCCGACCGTTGACAGCAGCCCGATCTGGGAGGTGGTCGATTCGCACGTTCAGACGGCCCAACGGCTGGGACTGAAAATTGCCCTGCGGGTCCACGTCGGTCGCGATGCGACCCGGCTGGGCGGCTTCTGGACCCGGCACGAAACCATGCAGGCGGCCGACAGCTCGCGGAGCACCAATCACGGCATTGTTCAGTTTTCATTTTCACACCAGCCGACCATCGATCGGGCCAGCGGATTTGTGAAAGAAGTAGCTGAGCGGTATCATTACTTACAGCAACAGGGAAATTTATTGTTCTTCTCGGTGGTGGCTTCGGCCGCGCTCGAGTCGGAATACTCACCGGTTTATGACCCCCCGACGGGCGGAAAATACGTAGTTCCCTACGATTACAGCATTTACGAACTCCGGGCGTTTCGGCAATACCTTCAGGCCCGCTTCAGCCTGTCACAACTAAACCAGCGCTGGGGTACTGACTTTAGCGACTGGAGCCGGGTTATGCCACCCGCCAATAACCGGAACGATCCGTACGCTTCGCAATTGGGCGTTCGGGGAAACGACTGGTATGTTTTCCGGCACCGGCAACTGAAAGGATTTATCGATAAAATCAATGCAACGGTTAAAGGCGTTGATCCGGCCATTGTGATGGTCAACCAACACGGTTGTGTCTGGGACCGGTTATCGGGCCTGCGGGCAACGTTTGCCTTCAAGAACCTGGGCCAAACCGCCGACGGGTTGAAATTTAACGACGGTCCGGATTATAATCACCGGTTTTCGATGGATGTGGTGCGGACCAACCTGAAACCCGGCGCATTTATGATCAACGCCGTCGATGGCATGTTTCACGGGTCGGTATCGGTCGACAAGTACTACGAGCAGATCGAGCAATGTTTCGAGCACGGTGCAAAAATGTTGACGCTGGCCAATTTCGGGGGCAAGGATGCAAGGGCTAAATTGACGGAACTAATCAGGAAAGTGGTCGATAGTGGGTTACTGAATCAGCCGGTGACGCAGGTGCAAACCTCCGGTGCGGCCATCGGGTATAAATTATCGGATATTCTGAAATCCCATATCATTGCGCAGGAACGCTGGAATCAACGCTACCAGCAAAACGGTAAAAAACCGGTCCGGATCGAAATTGATGAGGATTTACTGCGGAATGAACCGCCGGTGATCAACAGTTTGCCGGTTTTGAGCACTCCGCTTACCGATCAGACGGCCACCGTGGGAAAACCGTTCAGCTATTCGATTGGTCAGGCTTTTACGGATTCCGATGGCCAGATTGTCAGTGTAAACGTGGGCAGCCTCCCCCAGGGTATCCAGTGGGATCGTTCGTCGGGCGTATTTTCCGGGACGCCGACCCGCGTTGAGGCCATGCTGGTGACGCTGACTGCCCGCGACAACCTGGATGCGGTCGCAACGGGTAGTTTCCGGTTGACGGTGGTCGACTCGGTTGCGACCAATCAGCCGCCGGTGGCCCCGGTTTTAACGGCTCAGTCCGGGCAGGTCGGAAGTGCGTTCTCCTATACATTGCCCGCATTTACAGACCCTGAAGAGCAACCGCTGGTCAACACCCTGGTCGGTGTCGTTCCGGGGCTTACGTATTCGGCCGAAACCGGTATACTGAGCGGCACGCCCACAACGGCCGGCGTTTACTCGTTGACGTATTCGGCCGCCGATCCGTCGGAGGCCGTCTCGTCGGCCATTTTCCAGCTAACGATCCGGGAAGCTGCCCCGCCCGTCAAACGCACCGGTAATTTTGAAGGCTATCTGGATACCTATAATTGCGAGGGTGATATCTGGGGCTGGGTCTGGGACAAGAACCTGCCCAACACGCCCATGCCGATTGAAGTCCTGGACGGTATGAATGTCATTGCCACGTTCAACGCCGACGTATACCGGCCCGATGTAGCGGCTGCTAAAAAAGGCAATGGGGTACACGGATTTCAGTATATCATTCCCGCCAGCTTGAAAGATGGACAACCGCATACGATCAGCATGCGGATTGAAAATTCGGATTATTACCTCAAAGGGTCGCCCCGGGTATTGACCTGTCCGCCCAGTACGGCCCAAACGTCTGATCCGACGAACATACCGCCGGTTGCTGTCCCGATTACCATTCAAACGGCGTATCAGGGCGTGCCTTTTTCTTACACCATTCCGGAATTTCAGCATGAAGAAGGGCAGACCATGATCTACGCCATCAGCGGTGGCATCGCGGGCCTGACTTATGATCAACCCAGCCGGACGTTCCGGGGAACCCCGACCCAGTTGGGTACGTTCACGGCCAGCCTGATCGTTTCGGATGGGGAAGGCGGCTACACCCCGGCACTCGTAACGGTGGTCGTGACCGCGGCTCCGGCCAACCGCCCCCCCGTGGTCAACCAGACGATTCCGGACCAGGTTGGAATGGTTGATCAGCCATTTGTTTACACACTTGAAGCCGGTGTGTTTACTGACCCAGACAACAACCTGACGAGCGTTCAACTGAGCGGTTTGCCCGCGGGCCTGTCCTACAATGCGTCAACGCGCCTGATTAGTGGTATCCCTACCACTGCAGGCGTCACTACGGTAACGGCCCGGGCAACCGATGCCCAGAGCGCTACGGCTGTAACCACTTTTAAAATAACCGTTCAGGCAGCTCCGGTTTCGAACCAGCCTCCGGCCATCGTGCAGGCTCCGGTTGATCAGACGGTTGTGGTCGGTCAGTCGTTTAGCTTTCAGATTCCGCTCGAAATCTTCTCCGATCCCGACGGCACCGTTGTCAGTCTGGCGGTTGAGGGCTTACCGGCCGGGTTACTGTACGATGCCGGTACCCGGATGATCAGCGGAACCCTGACAACCCCCGGCACAGCGACCATTCTTGTCAAAGCGACCGACGACGACGGCGCGGTGGGTACAGCTAGTTTCAAACTGACCGTCGTCTCCGCTACGGCACCACCCGCGTCCAACAATCCGCCCATCGTAGCCCAGACGATTCCGGATCAGCAGGCAACCATTGGTCAGGCGTTCAGTTACGCCATTGGTAACCAGGTGTTTGTCGATACCGACGGAACAATTACATCCGTTGAGATTACAAGTGCGTTACCAGACGGATTGACCTATGCGCCCCCAGTTCGGATCATCAGCGGAACACCCGTGCCACCCTCCAGCCAACAACGGGCTTTGATCAGTACGGTTAGTGAACCAACCACCACGACCGTAACAGTAAAAGCCGTCGATGATCATGGGGCTTCGGTGACGACGAGTTTCCGGCTGACGGTTTACCCGGCTCCGGTGGAAAATCAACCTCCGGTGGTTGTTCAACCGATCCCGGACCAGACGGCTACCGTCGGGAAAGCCTTTACTTACACCATCGGAACGGGTGTGTTTGCCGACAAGGATGGCAGCATTTCAAAAGTTGAGGTATCCGGTTTGCCCGCCGGTCTGACCTACTCGGGAGCCAATCAGGTTATTGCGGGAACCCCGGCTACGACCGGCGTCGTGAACGTAACGGTAAAGGCCACTGACAACCAGGGTGCTACGGTCACCGATGTGTTCCAACTAACGGTTCAGACGGATGTTTCCGGCGGAGTCGTAACGGGGAATTTTGAAGGATTTCTGGATAAAGTGGAATGTGGATCGATTCGGGGCTGGGTCTGGGATCGCAACAAACCGAATGCCCCGCTGACGGTTGAATTCTCGGCCGACGGGAAGGTGATCGGGACGGCCGAAGCGAATATCTTCCGATCCGACCTGCTGAACGCCGGAAAGGGGAATGGAGTTCATGCCTATTTGTTTCCGACTCCGGCCAGCCTGAAAGACAACAAACCGCATGTGATCAGCGCCAAGGTGCTTAACAGTACGTATATCCTGAAACAGGCACCCAAAACGTTGACCTGTCCGTCGTCGGCGCGGATCTCGGCCGAATCGGCCGAAACTGTCTGGACCGCTTTCCCGAATCCGTTCCGCGATCAGTTGGTGGTCAGTCTGCCTGCCGAAACTCAGGATTCGCCCATACCGCTGGCTCCTTACCGTTTTTCCATTGTCTCGCCTGTCGGAAAGCAGATCACCTTATCGGCTCAGGATACGCAAATTGAAGCCGGAAAGGCGATGTTGAACGTCCAGCCCTACGGTTTACCGGCGGGTCTGTATCTGCTCCGGATTCAACGGGGAGACGACTTGAAACACACGCTGAAAATTTTAAAACATTAATACACGTAGATTGATTAGCAACCTGGACTAACTGGAAAACCTGCTCCCAGAGAGAGCAGGTTTTTTTGTGGTGATGCGGTTTTCGATAAGTTGCGCCGACGATCCGAAAAGAATCGAAATGAGCGTGTGTGGTTTGTCTGATAAAATGGTAAATTTTATTTGAGTTATTGTCATTTGTTTTGTTTTTTGCAGAAAAAGGAACATTTAGCTAAAAAAAGACTATACCGTTTAATCACATTAATAAGTAATATTACTTAGCTTTTAAAGATGTTGGTATCTTTGTCATACCTTACCATAACACAAAATGCTAATGAATGCAATTAAGGATGCTTCAGCACTCATGGCTCCTCTTTTAAGACGGGCTCAAGTATCGTCCTGTTCGTTCAAAAGTTTGCCGCAGGCGATCATTTGTGCCAACAAACTGTTCATGCAAGGATTTAATGCCCAGATTATCACCAGAGATAAAAATTATTTTTTAGTTGTTACTTCCGAAGTGGCTCGTACGATGTATGGAAGAGGGTTCCATTCTATTTACGGTCATTGATGGACACCAAACGGTTTTTAAAAGCACAATTAATCAGGTTACATAGAAGAAAAAACCAGTCAATTGACTGGTTTTTTTCTATTCAGGATAGCTATGTTACTACTCCTTCGTTCATTTGGGAAAACCGGGCCAGTTTTACGGCTGCACCGTAATATGATGGCGTAAGTCGAGTCGCTTCCCCTCGTTAAACAGACCATAAGCCCGAAAAACGCAAGTGGGTTGTTTCTGATAAAGCCCGGCCGAATACCAGCCAAGCAGAGAAGGCTGTAACTGTCCGTTGACCACTTCGACCTCTAACAGGGGGTCAATATCCAGGACGACGAGCCGTTTGATTTGCGGGTGAGAGAGCACAAACTGATTGCGTTTTTTGGCCCGAAAACGGATCGACGGATGAATGTGAAAAAGCACTTCGACGGCGACGTCTTTCTTCTTTCTTTTGCGGTCGATCTGGTCGTCAATCCGGAGCCGGTTGTTGAGTTTGTCGAACTCCAGCCGACGCTGGTGCGAACAACCGATCCGGTCGTACCCACTGTGTGTTGCACTAACTTCCTCGGTATGGTCGTTCATCTCCGCTTTGACGACCCGAACTGTATACGGGTTCAACCACCGGAGCGCCTTATCCTGAACCGCCTGGTTTAGTTCGTTCAGACAAACCGTGTTATGTGCCCGGGTGCTGGTAAAATACCGGCGCCAGTTGACGGCTGATTCCGGAAGGTAAGTCCCTGGATCGACAAAAAAAGGTTGACCATCGATGTGCATACTAAACGAAAGCGCATCGGCATGTCCACGTACGCCCAGGGGAGCCGCGTTGAAATAAATGTAAATCTCGTTGGGGGCCTCTTCCGCTTTACGCAGGATAAAATGACCTTCGGCCGCATACAACTGGCTGCTTAACCCGCCGGAACGGACCGCAAGTTTCTGAAACGTCCGACGCCCTTCGGGTCCGAAGAGAAACTGGTTTTTAAAATCAAAACGGATCGGACGGGGCTTAAAAAACGGATCACCGAACAAAACGGCTGCTGACGTGAGTAAGGACTGAAAATTGTTCGTCGGTACCTGGTAGTCGAGCTGCCATAACCGACCGATACCTTCGTCGCCGTAGGTTGGAAGGTTGCCCAGCCGGTCGACCAGGTAAGCAATGTACGACAGAATAAGGCGCAATTGGCCGACGAAGGTTTCCGAAAACGGATTGTTCGTATGAACACCGGTTAGGTGGGCCAGCAGCAGTAAATCGGTTCCGAACTGGATGGAATCGGTGGCTTCGTCCCGGTTGATGCCGTTCGCGCTATGCTGTTGTTGAATGGCGTGCTCAAGGCCATCTTTGGTGTAACTATTCCAGGTTGTCGATTCGGCAAAGGGCCAGAACGAACTGGCCACAAACAAGGCTGCGTAACCCGCCAGGCGCTGATGGCCCGTTGTCGGGGACAGGGTCAGCTCCTGATAGATGTAGGTGCAGTGCTGGTAAATAATCGGTACCCAGACGGACTCAATAAAATGGCGAAAAACCGGATCGTTTTCGGCCAGGACCGATGCGTTCAGGATATTCCAGGTAACAAACCAGTTAATCAGGCGAATGCTTACTTCCAGATTATTGTGCCAGTTGATCCCAGTCAGGTACGGATTTGCCTTTTCCCAGGAAATCAGTAGCGAGGTCAGGTGAGTCAACTCGTTCGGATTGGTCGTTAGCCGATAACGCAGCGCAAGGGTCGGCAGAAAGTAAAACCGGTTGATTTCCCATACATACCGGGCGCGGTGGTAAGCGGCTCCCGACAGGCTGATCTCCCGACTGTAAATCGCCGGGAAGCTTTTGTCTGTTCCCGGGTCCAGGTGCCAGTCGATCGGAGCGGTGCTGTCGAGAGATTGTTCAAAGACAGGAAACCGAAGCGGTAAATCGGACAGGGCAATGGCAGACTCGTCGATGCTAAAAAGACGGGCCGGATCGTTCATCAGCCGGACCGATGGTTTCCAGCCGACCTGCTTTTTTTCGACCTTTTTGCGGATAAAATGCCGAAGCCGGGCGACAAGTTTTGCCGTTGAAAAGGATTGGAGCCGGTAATAAAATTCATGATACCGATTCAGCATGTCGATGTGGGCGGTTACGTAAAATCAAACCAAGGTAACTTGCTTACGAACCCGACCCGGTTTTATGGGCGGAGGATCTTACCGGTTACCCGATGATTTCAATGCTGGACAGAGGCCCGGAGAAGGAGGAAGTCTGGCGACTTTGGTCCGGAAGAATGCGTTGCCGACGGAAAGAATTGCAGATAAGCCAGTTGAAACCAGCGTTGGGAGGGCCGAGGAGTGGAGGCTGGGTCGGCTCAATACCTGGAAGAGCAGCACAAGATTTAGTGGCCGCTAACGGCCACTAAACGGTGCCTTTCTTCTTTGTTAACGTTGAGTAAATCGTACTGTCATACCGGGAAATTACGCTTCCGTTGTATCTGGCTGAATTGGGTTAAGAAACCGCCAGGTTAAAATACTTTGCCAGCGTGGCAATGGACTTCACCCGCCGACGACTGACCGATAGCCGGGTTTCGTCTGATAACTCCACCCAACTGTTGTGCATATCGTGCAAGTCCATCTGAACAATATGTTCCGGATTGACCAGATGGGAACGCGAAATACGCCAGAAGGTCGGGTGGTATTCCTGTTGTTCTTTCAAGGTGTAACTGGACACAAAGCCATGCTGTTTCGTGAGAAAAATACGACTATAGTTGCTCCAACCTTCAAAAAAGAGGATTTGCTTCGCAGGAATTGTGATGGCTCTTCCCCGGCGATCTCTGACTTTAATGCTGGTACGTGCTGTATTCATAAAACGTGACGTTGAGTGCGTGGCCTTGCGCTAACGGTAGCAAACTCTATGCCATTGTGTAACCATTGTTAAATATTTAGTAACAGGTGGCACGTCTGTTAATTAGGGAGCGGGCGCACTGGCTCGTCCAATTTATTGGGTTCGGGCTTCCACTTCTTCCGAAAAGAAAGGAGCTATGCCAAATGCGAAACAATAGCATGAGTAACTAACCGATCTGCGAAAAAAATAGAAGATACCTGTGAATTGCCTGAAGTCACAGACAGCAATCGAAATCCATAGTCTATTTTGGGAAAAACTATGCAATTATTTATGCAGAAACCAAACTAGGTAATTCCTGAATCAAATCATCATTTGTGTGCGCAAATGAAAAAAATTCTTTTAGTTTCATTGAATATAGCTGAAATACAGGAGCTTTTTCGAAAAAAATGTTCCTTTTTATTTGGAAATAAGAACATAATATTAATTATATTTGCCTAAGGGTTACTCAACGTATCTGATAAAGTATTTTTGAAATTTAGAGTATTATTACTCATATCTCTGTCTGATACCTTGAAAGTGACCTTTACCCTCGCAAGCCTTTTTTGCGTGCTGTCGGCATTTCCGTTGCTGGCTCAGCACCCGCTCACCCTTTTGGGCACTGTCTCGGAATCGGGTGGTCGCCAACCGCTCTCCGGCGTTCACCTTATGGTTTTGCCAAATCAGATTGGCTTGGTCACAAACGCATCAGGCCAGTATTCCATCACGCTTCAGTCGAAAGACAGTCTCACATTAGTCTTCTCGCATGTTGGCTACAAAACCGTAACGATCACTACGGTTCCGGCTGCCGGAAAACAAATCGATGTCGAACTGACGCCGGGCACTACGCTGGCGGAAGTCTCGGTAAAAAGCCGCCTGGCCGGGCCAAAAGAAAGCGATAGTCCGCAGTTGGGACGAATTGAGGTGCCGATGGCGCAACTCTCGAAAATACCGGCTTTGCTGGGTGAGAAAGATGTGCTGAAAGTGATCCAGTTACTGCCGGGGGTTCAGAAGGCCTCAGAAGGCAATGCGGGCGTTTATGTACGCGGAGGTGGCCCGGACCAGAACCTGATTACCGTCGATGAGGCTGTTGTGTACAACCCAAGTCACCTGCTGGGTTTCTTTTCCGTTTTCAACGGCGATGCGCTGAACCGGGTGGAACTCACCAAAGGTGGTTTTCCGGCCCGCTACGGCGGGCGTCTATCGTCGGTCATTGAAATGGGCATGAAAGAGGGCGACAAAAACGGATTTCATGGCACCGGAAGCATCGGCCTGATCGCTTCCCGGCTGACGCTCGAAGGGCCATTGCAGAAAGGCCGGTCGTCGTTTCTGGTCGCGGCCCGGCAGTGTTACCTGGGTTTGCTGACCCAGATGGTTGCGCCTGCGCCAGAATCCGGCATTCCATCCCGCTCCGGTTTCGGCGATTACAACGCCAAATTTTCATTCGAACTCGGTCCCCGCGATCAGTTGACTATCGGCGGCTATACGGGTTCGGATCAGTTCCAAACTCAGCGCCTGTCCGGCGATCATACGCTGGAAGCGGGCCTGAATTGGGGAAATACCACCGGAACTCTCCGCTGGAATCACCGGTTCAATCGCCGGGTTTCGGCGCATACGTCGCTGATTTATAGCCAATATCGAATGCAGGTAGCGAACGAGGAAGTGCTGAATACCGCCAGTTCGGGGCAAGCCGGTATGGCATTCTGGCTCAGCTACCGCTCGGGGATTCGGGATTTTTCCTTTAAACATGATCTGAATGTTTACGCGGGGTTGGCTCACCAGTTTCGGGTTGGCGTTCAGGTTACCACTCACCGGTTTACGCCCAGTGCGGTGGTCGCTGCTTCGTCGGAAACCGGTAGCCCCCTGTTGGATTCCCGTCAGCACATCAATGTCGTCGAATCCGGCGTTTATGCCGAAGATTTCTGGCAACCTACGGAACGCTGGCGAATCAATGGCGGTTTGCGAATCAGCCATTTTCTACATGAAAACGGGCAGTACATCCGTCCAGAGCCCCGTCTGTCGGTGGCCTATAAGTTCCCGGCCAACTGGACGGTCAAAGGCGCCTACGCCCAGATGAACCAGTACGTTCACATGCTGTCGAGTTCGGGGATTGGTTTGCCTGCGGACCTGTGGGTACCGGTGACCGATCGCGTAAAACCGCAGCAGTCGGAACAATGGGCGCTGGGCCTGGCCAAGGACTTCAAATCTGATGTGGCGCTGACCGTTGAGGGGTATTACAAAACCATGACCGACAACATCACCTACCGCGAGGGGGCCAGTTTTCTGCTGGTCGACCCGTCGGCAACGGGCGGAAAAACGCGGTGGGAGGACAATGTAACGGCGGGCCGGGGCTGGTCGTATGGTGCGGAAGTGATGCTGCAAAAGAAAACCGGCAGGCTGTCGGGCTGGATGGGCTACACGCTGTCCTGGACGCAATGGCAGTTCGCAGGCCTGAACGACGGACGCAAATTTTTTCCTCGCTACGACCGGCGTCATGATTTCTCACTGGTCGGTGTGTACGAACTGAGTCGACGTATAACGGTATCCGGTACGTGGGTCTATGGTACCGGGCAGGCGCTGACAATCCCGATGTCGCGGTATTCAGTCAGTGCCAATAACCCGGCCCCGAACAGCAATCCCTTTACGGATACGCACAATGTGAAAGACTACGGCGAACGAAATAGTTTTCGGGCCGAAGCGTATCACCGGATGGATTTTGGTTTGCAATACCATGTTCGCCGGAAAAACCGGGAAGGAATCTGGGAGGTAAGCGTTTACAACGCGTATAACCGCCGGAATCCTTTTTATTATTCTCTGGAAGGGAAAGTTGAAACCGATGGAAAGCCATCGAAGTCGGTGCTGTACCGGTATTCGCTGTTTCCGGTCATTCCGACGGTAAGCTACACCTTCAAGTTCTGATTGCGCGTAATACATTCTCTGTCTTATTTATATACATACACATGAAACGGATTCACTCTGTAATCCTGCTGGTAGCCCTATTGGCGACCGGTTGTCAGAACATGCGCCAGGAAATCGAACCTGCCAGCCTGGGAAATATTGAAAAGAAACTGGTTATCATCGGTTTTATCTCGCCACAAGACTCGGTTTTGGCCATTAAAGTGAACATCACCCGACCGGTGGCCGATCCGAATTACACCTCGAATTTCGGAACCGTGCCGAATGCCAAAGTTTTTCTGAAAACGGGGTCCCGCTCGATTCAGTTGACGTACAATGGCAAACAGTCTTACTACCAGGCCGATCCGAAGAAGTTTCCGATCCGGGCCGGAGAGTCGTACCAGATCAGTGCCGAAACGCCGGAAGGGCTGAAGGCGTCGGGAAGTTGCACCGTTCCGCAGGCCGTCCGCTTGCAACGCATCCGGCTCGATTCGGTAGCCGAAGGCGGTCAGACGAAGCAGTACTTTGTCCGATATTACTGGGAAGATGCGGCCCGGGAAGTGAATTATTACCAGACTCACGGGACTTTTCAATACGCCAAACCCTGCCCGACCTGCAAGCCGGATGCGGGCGTAAAACCGAAGTCAGAAACGGCACCAGTGTGGTTTGAGTCGCTGGGGCAGGTCAATACGCTGTTGAGCGATCAGAGCCGCGACGGCCGCCAGTTGGAGTCGTACCGGGGGTTTCTGAACGAAAGCAAATCTACTCAGACTTTGTCTGATAAATTAGTATTTTCAACCGCTTACGATCGGGCTACGGTTCTGGCTACGCTCCTTACGGTAGACGAAGCTTATTTCAAGTACCATCAGGCGTTGGAATTGCAGAAAAAAGCGGACAGTAATCCCTTTTCAGAAGCGGTTTTGTTGCCAACTACGATTGTGGGTGGTTTAGGGTGTTTCGCCGGTTATAACCAATCTTCATTATTTGTAACCTTAAAATAACTATTTACACTGATCTGGTAAATTTTTATCAGTTTTTATTGGGTACAAATACTTAGTGTTTCTATCTTTGTTTTGTACTTAGACGCTGTCCGAGATTCATGAAAGATTACATGGTTGTTCATTTTGATGGCAACAACACCCAACTGACCTACACGGACACCGAAGAGGATGCCCGTGCGTATCTGGCAGCCCTGATTACAACAAATCAGGTAAAGGCCAGTGACACCCTATCGATTGTTCGGGTGTTCGACGATTACCTGATTTACTACAAGCGCCGAAACAATACACTGAAGTCGGTTTTGGGTAAAAAGCAAGCCAGCCTGTTACCCGGAACGACCACCTGGCTGGGCACCCTTCGGGAAGTTTGCGCTCGGCTGTACCGGAAGCTGGCCAACGTCAGTCTGGCGTCGGAGGGGCGTTGAGATCCGGCGTCTCTGTGGACGAAATATTTAGTTTCTTTTTGACGACATCGACCGGATACTTCAGGGCCAGACGCCGGATTTCATAACTAAACTCCTCGAATGTTTCGCGCCACAATCGGGCTTCTTCGGGCGTGTAATCATAAAAGCCGTTGGCGTTCTGAACACCTTTTCCACCCCGCTTTACCACTTCATCAATTAATCCGGGCACTTCCGTCGCCGTGCTGAGGGTAGGGAGTAATTCCTTCATGACAGCATGGTAGGCGGGAACGCCGGTCAGGTCCATCCAACGGAAAATACCGACCAGGGTCATCCAGTAGCCCGCGTTGTTGCGGCAGGCCCGGTCGACGTCCTCGATGGACGCATACCCGTTTTCCACTAGGTAAAAGGCTTCCCGGTACAGTGCGTACATGAGCCGGTTGGTAATAAAACCCCGAATATCTTTCCGAACCAGCGTGGGTTCCTTGCCCCACTGGTGGGCCAGCGTATACAGCCATTCGGCCCGGTGGTGATCACTGGCGTCTCCGCAGATAATTTCCAGAAAGCGCGTCGTGTGTGACGGTTCGGCCCAGTGCAGCCCCAAAAACCGGGTTGGCCGGGCGGTTTCCTGCTGAAGCGTACTGATCGGAATGGCGGACGTGTTGCTGGTGATGACGGTTTCAGGGGCTACGGCGGCTTCAATTTTTTGGTAAACCAGCCGCTTGATAGCAATATCTTCCAGCGTACATTCAACGACCAGCCGAGTGTCTTTCAGGAGATTGTAGTCTTCCGAAATGATTAGATTCTGAAGGTATTCATCCGGTTTTCCCGGGCACAGGCCTTCGGCAAAAGATTTTGTAAGGTGTTCGTGAATGCGCGGTTCGGCGGTGGTCAGATCACCCGGAATGGGCGCGATAGCCACCACGGGATGTCCGGCCATCAGCAAACAGGTGGTGATGCTGCACCCCATCAGCCCCAGGCCGACGACGCCCACCGGTAGTTCGGCTGGATGGGTGGAAAAGAAATCCGGTTGGGCTTCGTTGCTTTTCATGGGGGTTCAGGAGAGTTAAAAACAGAAGGTAAAGGCGTTGATCCTGTCGATTTTACTTTAAAATTGTAGCTTGAAAATCAATCCGCCAACCCGATGACAATGCGCTTTCTTTTCGTTCTGGTCCTGATCTGTGGGCTTACCAAGGGGTGGGCGCAAATACCGGCGGGCAAAGCCTTTCGCGTGGTTCCGCTGGGGGTGAAAGGCGGGGTTGATGAAAGCAACCTGTCGGCCTACCTGCTGGCTGCGCAGGGCACCAATTCGTATGTTTGCCTGGATGCCGGAACATTGCACGCCGGTATTAAGAAAGCCATTCAAAACCAAGTATTTAAGGTTGATTACAACAAAGTTTTAAAAGACTACATTAAAGGCTACCTGATCAGCCACGCGCACCTGGATCATCTGGCGGGCCTGGTTTTGAACTCGACCGAAGATGGTAAAAAGCCGATTTACGCAACGGAATCAAACCTTGACATCTTCCGAAAGCATTACTTCAACTGGAAAGCCTGGCCGAACTTCGGTAGCGAGGGCGATCAACCGGCGCTGAGCAAATACCAGTACACGGTTTTGGCTCCCGGCACGGAAACGCCCATCGACGGCACGGGACTAAGTGTCCGGGCATTCCCCCTGAGCCACGGGTTTAGTTACCAAAGTACAGCGTTTCTGCTTAAAAGCGGAGGTGCCTACGCGTTGTACCTGGGCGATACCGGACCGGATCTGATCGAAAAATCGACCAACCTGGCGCAACTCTGGAAAGCCATTCAGCCGCTGGTGCAGGCCCGGACGCTGAAGGCGTTGTTGATCGAAGTGTCGTATCCAAACGAACAGCCTGACAACCAGTTGTTCGGCCATTTAACGCCCAATTGGCTGATGCATGAACTGACGGCCCTGAGTAAACTGACGGGGCCGGATGCGCTAAAGGATTTTCCGGTGGTCATCACGCACATGAAGCCGACCGGCACCAACGAAGCGCAAATCAAGCAACAACTGCGGGAAGCCAACCGGCTGAAGGTGAAGCTGATCTTTCCGGAGCAGGGCAAGCTGCTGGAATTCTAACCTCTTTCCGGACGTCCTCATGTTTCCACTCTGGTCGACTATTGCATTTGCTTTTCTTACGGTTCTCGGTGCCGTACTGCTCATCAAAAGCATTGGCCGGATGATCGCCATTTACACGGCCGGAGCCAGAATCGAAGAATCAGCGCTGGTGACAACCCTTGAGTTTCCGTTGAAGGACCCCGGTTCGTACGAGATTGCGGTCAAACGCCCTTCGCTGACGGGTATCATACCGACGAGTATACCGTTTCAACTGGCAGAAGTCTCGACCGGGAAGACCATCGTTGTCCAAGCCTTTGTCAACCTTCTGTCGCAACGCAGGGACATGTCCGGCCATCGGATCGTACCCATTGCTGAGTTTACGATTGAGCAGGCGGGAACATACCGGCTGACGAATCCGGCCATCGACCGGTTTAAAGACAAAGACAAACTGATCATCATGCCCAAAACCGGTTCGCAGGGGTTCTTACTAATTTTTGCCATTCTGTTTTCGGCAATTTTGTTAATTGGTGGGCTGGTCCTGTTCATTTTGTCGCTGGTGAAAAGGTAGCCTGTCACAGCCACTCCCAGGCGCTGCGGTAGGCGTTGAGTTGCTCGGCGTAAGTGATGAAATTGGCGTAAAAAGGCAGGCTGGCCAGCGTGGCACTGTCGCCGACGACCACCAGTTTCTTGCGGGCGCGGGTCATGGCGACGTTCATCCGGCGGATGTCGGCCAGAAAACCGATTTCGCCTTCGGCATTGCTGCGGGTCATCGAAATGTACACAATGTCGCGTTCCTGCCCCTGAAAACCATCGACGGTATTGACCGAAATTTTCGCCCGATACGGCAGCAACTCCGGCGTGTGGGTTAGCTGTTCGTTCAGAATGACCAACTGCTGTTTATACGGCGAAATGATCGCAATACTCGGAAACTGCGCGGGCGGATACAACGGACTCAGTTCGCCGACCAACTCCGTTAAATGCTTCACCAGCAAAGCGGCTTCTTCCGGATTGGTCGAACTCGTACCGTCCAGTTTTTCGTCAAAACCGCAGCCCGCCGTGTCGATGAACTGGAGCGGAGCGTCGCCCGGAAACAGCGAGTGCGTGGCCACCGACAAATGCGCCCGGACCCGGTTGGCGTAAAATACCTGCGATGAATACGCCATGATGTGCTCGTTCATCCGGTATTGTTCTTCCAGCACACTGACGGCTTCGGGGTGTTGGGTTACGCACTTTTCCAACAGGGTCGTATTCAGGCCATTGCGGGCGGCTTCCGTCGATTTGATGGTGGGCGGCAACTGGCAGTGGTCGCCCGCCAACACCACCTTTTGCGCTTTCAGAATCGGAATCCAGCAGGCCGGTTCGAGCGCCTGACCGGCTTCATCGATCACAACGGTTTGAAAGCGGAGGTCTTTGATCAGGTACTGATTCGAACCCACCAGCGTGGCCGCGACCACCTGCGCTTTGCCCACCAAATCATCCAGGATGTACTGCTCGGTCTGGGCCACGTCTTTCATGATCCGGTGCGCTTCGTCAAACAGGGCTTTCCGCTGGTCGCGCTCGGCTTTGCCAAAGTTGCGCTTGTACTTGTGCGCCATGTTTTTGAACTCGCTGGCCTGCTTTTTCAGCTTTTTGGCTTCTTTCATGAGGGGGTGCTCGGCCATTTTTTGATCCAGCGTGAGGGCCATCAGCCGGTCGGAAATGCGTGCCGGATTGCCGACCCGCAGCACGTTCAGCCCCTGTTCGTGCAGTTTTTCGCTCAGTAAATCAACGGCCGTGTTGCTGGGTGCTACCACCAGAATCTGCCGGTTTTCTTCTTTCCATAACGCCTTGATGGCCTGCACCAGTGTGGTCGTTTTGCCCGTTCCGGGCGGGCCGTGCACAATGGCTAACTCGTTGGCTGCCCGAATCCGGTCGACCGCCCGCTGCTGGCTTTCATTTAGTTGGGGAAGTAAAAAAGGCGGCAGGTCCGCCCGGAACGTGGGCGACGCCTGGCCGGTCAGGATGCGAATCAGGCGATTTTCCGGTTTTTGGCTCAGGGTGTCGGCCAGCTTGAGCGCGTCCTGCATTTCGTCGTAACTCTTGTCATCGAACAGCAGTTCGACGCCCAGCTTGCCATCCCGTGACCAGTCGGGCAGGTCGTCGGTCAGCAGGGTTATTTTGAGCCGGTTGCCGCTTTGGTACGAAACCGTGCCTTCAATGCGGTCGGTTTTCGGGTCATGGTTGCTGAAAAATACGGCGGGCATCCCGGCCCGAAACTGGTGCGAAAGCTCGTGGTGTGTGGTCCGCTCAACCTCAACCGTGACGTAATCGCCCCGGGCGGGTTCATTGCCCCGGATCGCAATCGGGTACCAGGTCAGGCCGTTGGCCCGGCGCTCGGCGATGGAGGTCGCTTCGGTGAGTCGGCGGTATTGCAGGCGGTCTTCTTCCCGCTCGATTTTGAGCAGCGAAAGAAGCTGTTTAAAATAATCCATCCACAAAGGTAACCGTAGTCGGTCGGGCAGAAAACTTTTCTTATCCTGACTAATGGGTCCCAGGAACCCTAAAACCGGCTGTTACCTGACGGGCAGGCTAAAAATTAATTGTCACTCCTATGTTTTTATTAGTTACAATTAAGTATTTATCCTTATATTTGAGTGCTCGTCCTCTCCATTCGTTCCGCCCATTTTTTAACTCATCTCTATTAATGGTTTCAAACCGTGAAAAGACTTTTTGCGGCTCTGATCTGGGTTTTTGCCTGGGTAGGGGCCGATGCGCAACCGTACAAATTACTCGGCGGAGCCACTGCGCTGGGGGGAGATTGCTACCAGATTACAAAAGCTGCGCCGAACCAACGCGGTGTGGTGTGGCGCAACGATAAAATCAAGCTGAACGAACCGTTCGATCTGGAGTTTTTGATGAATTTCGGCGACCGCGACCAGAACGGCTCCGACGGCATGGTGTTTATCCTGCAAACCGCCGGAAACGACAAACTCGGTCCGAACGGGCGTGATCTCGGTTTTTCCGGAATTTTCCCATCGCTGGGTGTTGAATTCGATACCTTCCAGAACAATCGGACCGGCGGAACGGGCTACGGCGATCCGGAGTTTGATCACATCGCCGTGGTGAGCAATGGGAATGGCAATCACACAACGCCCCACACCCTGTTTATGCCCGTACCGGCGCTGGAATCCGGCCGGAACATCGAAGACGGGCGTGGTCATCTCGTTCGGATTGCCTGGAACCCTACAGCCCGCGAACTGGACGTTTATTTCGATTGCCAGCAGCGGGTTAAACTCCGGAAAGACCTGATCACCGACCTTTTTGAAGGCCAAACGGAGGTGTGGTGGGGAATTAGTGGTTCAACCGGAACGGCGTATAACCGGCATACCGTATGTTTGCTGCCACGGACGCCTTTTCAGTCCACGATGACGGTCTGTGCGGGTGAGTCGGGGACGCTGACGAGCCGAATGGCCGTCGATAACCAATACCGTTGGTTTCCGGCCGAGGGCCTTGATAATCCGACGGTCCGAAGCCCGAAAGTCCGCCCGCTTCGGCCGACCACCTACACGGTTTCGTACCGGAACCATTGTGGTCAGTCGGTCACCGACACCATCCGGGTATCGATTGCCACGTCAAACCTCGAACTTGGCAAAGACACGACCCTTTGTGAGGGACAAACGCTTACACTGAGCACCCATTGCCAAAACGCGACGACGGTGCTGTGGAACGATGGCACGGGCAAGGCTACGCTGACCGTACACCAGCCGGGCCGTTATTGGGTGAGGGTCGAGGAGGCCGGGTGTGTTTTCCTGGATACGGTTTTGGTTCGGCTGGAATCCTGCCAGGAGGCCAACGTATACATTCCGGATGTTTTCACCCCAAACGGTGACGGCGTGAATGACGTGCTTACCCTGCATTATTCGGGAATTGATTCCTACGAATTCTTTGTTTACGACCGCTGGGGCGTGGTACTGTACAAAGGCGAACTGAACAAAGCCGCCTGGGATGGGCAAAACTACCCGGCGGGTCTTTACACCTGGGTGGTTCGGTACCGGTTTACGGACCAAAAGCAGCAAAAGCACGAGGTCCGAAAAATGGGCCAGGTGCAGTTATGGCGGTAAATTGCCATCAGCCGGGTAATTTGATGATCATTTGAGTACCCTCGCCCGGTTGCGATTCTACTTCAAACGCTCCGTGGTGGCCTTTCGTGATGATGTCGTAGCTCAGCGATAAGCCAAGGCCGGTACCCTGTCCGGTGGGTTTGGTTGTAAAAAAAGGCTGAAAGATTTTCTGCTGAACGTTGTCCGGAATGCCCACACCGTTGTCGTTAACCCGAATTTCAACCCCGGCCGGCTGGCGTTTGGTTTGTACCCTCACCTGCGGTACGTATCCGGGCTGACCGCTTTTCTGACGTTCCCGCACGGCGTAAAACGCATTGTTGTATAAATTGAGCAAGACCCGGCCAATGTCCTGGGGAACCAGTTCAATCGACCCGGTTTTTGCGTCGAAGTCGGTGAGCAGTTCGGCCTGAAAGTCTTTGTCTTTGGCCCGCAGTCCGTGGTAGGCCAGCCGGAAATATTCATCGGCCAGGGCATTGAGGTCGGTAGGCTGTTTTTCGCCACTGGATGCCCGGCTGTGTTCCAGCATGTTTTTAACGATGCTGTCGGCCCGTTTTCCGTGGTGATTGATCTTCTGTTGGTTCTGGCTCAGGTCGTCGATCAGGCCGGTAATGTACTCTTTGTCGATGGGCTCCTTACCGAGTTCCTCTTTCAGCTCATCAGCCAACTCGACCGAGAGTTCCGAAAAGTTGTTGACGAAGTTGAGCGGGTTCTGAATTTCGTGCGCAATCCCGGCGGTCAGCTCACCGAGCGAGGCCATTTTTTCCGCCTGAACCAGTTGCATCTGGGTCGACTGAAGTTGGGTCAACGCGGTTTGCAGTTCTTCTTTTTGTTGTTCCAGGAGCGTATTGGCTTTTTGCTTGGTCCGGAAGGCGTAGAAGGAGACACCGGCCAGCACCAGCGTCAGTCCCAAACCGGCTCCGAGCGTTCGCTGCCGATTTCGGGCCAACTCGTTCTGTTTCTGCTGTTCGGCCCGGGCCAGTTGCTGTTTCTTTTCGAACTCATACGTCATTTTAAGTTCGGTTCCTTTCTGTACATTCTCTTTGCTCCGGATCGAATCGCTGATGGTACTGGCGGTTTTGAAGGTGGCCAGTGCCTGCCGATACTGGCCGGTTTTTTCGTAACAGTCGGCTAATTCGGCATAAACCTCCTGAGTTTGTTCATCATAGATATCGGTTTCTTTCATGACCGCAAAGCTCTTTTCGTAAAACGGAATCGCCGACGCAAACTTGGCCTGCCGTTTCAGAATGGACCCCATCGCCGAATAGGTCTGGTGGATGTTGAGCGGTTGCCGGGATGCGTTGGCAATGGTGATGGCCTTTTTCGCCAGTGCTTCGGCTTCGGTGTACCGTTTCAGGTGGGACAGGTTGGTCGCGGCTCTCGACAAACTCGTGGCTTCAATGCCCTGATCGCCCATTTCGTGGCCCAGACGAGCGGCTTTCATGGCAAAGTCGTAGCCTTTCGGGGCGGTTGGGCCTCCTCCGCTGAACATGCCGGCCAGGTTGGTGTAGGCATACAACTCGACGTTTCTGATCCCGTCCTGTTTGGCTAGTTTGATGGCTTGATAAAACCGCTGTTCAGCGCCTTTCAGGTCGCCCATTAATTTGTAGGTATTCGCCAGGTTGACCAGCGCATACGCCTGACTGTTGATATTCCGGTCGGCTTCAGCCATATCCAGAGCCATTTGCTGGTAACGCAGGGCCTGGGGCAGATTGGACAGCATCTGGTACGAAATCCCAATGTTGGTGTATAGCGTACCCTCCAACCGATGGTTGCCCATTTGTTTGGCCAGCACGGCGCTTTTTTCGAAGAAGGTAATCGACGTATCGTATTTACTTTGCATGCCGTACATCATGCCGTAGGTATTGTACACCTTGAGTAGCAGCGTCGAGTCATTCAAGGCCAGGCTTATGGGTTCCAGCGCGTTTAATTCGCTTTTAACGGCTGCGTAATTCCCCTTGTAATTGTAATTCTGGGCGGCAAACAACCGGGCGTAGGCTTCTCCGCGCTTGTACCGGATTCGCTGAGCTTCCCGAATGGTGCGCAAACTAAGGCTCAGCGACGAGTCGATGTTGATTTCCGAAAGCAGGGCAATTTTCTGGTTGATCTGGTTGATCCGGGCGGTGTCGGTTTTAGCCCGGCTGATCAGGCGGTTCAGGCTATCGATTTTTGGCGTTTGGGCATGGGCGATTGGCATCGCCAGCAGGACGAGAAAGAAAATAATCCGGTAATTCATAACGGGGTAGGGTTGAGAAAAACGTGTTCCGCTTAGCTGCGGCAATTTCATAACAAGATACAGCATCACCCTGAATATCACGTCATCTGGAGCTAAAACACGGCCGTGTTTTAGCTGTTCAAAAACAGTATGACCAGCAGCAAATGAAAAAATCGGGGCTATAGGTACTCTCGGAGCGTTTTAGGTCGTAAAATTACCAGACGGATTCGTCCGGCAAACAAGGTCATTTTTAACGAATTTTAATGCCCATTAAACTTTAGTTAATTGTTTAATAATCAGCGTGTTTTGTTGAATTAGAGTCGTAAGTTTGAACCCTGTAAACAACAAGACAACAGACAAACCGCATGCCTCAACGCAACTCGACACCCAAAGAATATGCTTTACCGATTGTCCTGGCTTTAATCGCTGCTTTAGGAGTTCTTGGGATTATGACGTTGCTGCTCTAAGGAAAATCGCTTATTCAACTGAAATAATAAAACAATCTGGCAATCGGAGCGTTAGAAATAAAGATTTATTACTTTTTTATTAAAAATTTGAACTAAATAGCGGTACTTTGTAATTCTTTCCAATCCAGGGTGCTCATGGAAACCTACTCTAATTTTTCGCCAAGCCGTACGAAAGTCAAAATTCTTTCGGTCCTTCTTGTTCTGGCCATGCTGATCGTTTGCATTGTGGTCGCAAGTCCGCCCCACCTGCGTGGCGTTTTGAATATCATTGGCAGTCTGGAACTGATCGGACTTGGTTGCATCGCCTGGATGGTTGATGCCGCGCACTGCATAAAAGAAGAGTAACCGGGACGAAAAGTCGACGGAGTAGCTGGGTTATCTGGAACCGCCAATAAATGGAAAAGGGTCAATCAGTCAACAAACTGATCGGCCCTTTTTTGATTTTATTCGTTCTTTAGCACGTTCGCGGGATTACGGCGGGCGGCCTTCATCGTCTGCGATCCGATCATCAGGAAGGCAATCAGCAAAACCACCAGCAAGCCGACGAATAATTCGGCGATCTGCACGGGGGGGTGATACGGAAAACGCGTGAGCACCACGTTTTCGAAAAAGAGGTACGTGACGGGTAGCGCGATGAGGGCCGATACCGACAGCAGAACGAGAAAACTCCGGCTTAACAGGTAAATCAGATTGCTGGAACTGGCCCCCATCACCTTGCGGATACTGATCTCCTTCAGCCTGGTTTCGGTCGTGTAGACCACCATGCCAAACAAGCCCATCGAGGCAATCGAAATGGCGAGGAAGGATAAAAAGCCGATGATCCTGATCAGGATGGAAAATTCGCTGTAGGCTTCTTCGATGGCTTCGTCGTAGAATTGGGCCTCAAAGGGATGTACCCGATCGATCTTCTTCCAGGCCGACTCAATCTTGGCTCTGGTTGACGGCAGGTCAGTACTTCGTAGTTTGACATTGATGATGGCCCGGTCTTCGGGTGTCCAGGGCATAAGGGCGACTGGCTCAATGAGGTTGTCGACCTTGCTATAATGAAAGTCTTTTATGACGCCAACAATGGTCATCCGGCGACCATGCGCCCTGAAACTACTGAATGTAATTTCTTCACCAATCGCTTTGTTCGGGTCGTTGGTGCCCATGTTAAACCGCTTCAGAAATTGCTGGTTAACAATCACTTCCGTTGCAGCTTCGGCCTTCGTGGGTCGCGCCTTGAAATTCCCGCCCGCAAGGAGCTTGTATTGATGCACGGACAAATAGTTTTCGTCGACGTGGTTGGTCAGGACCAGCGCCGAGTCGCGCGAGTCCTTGTATTTTATAAAACCGCCCCATGCATTCCCAACGCTGGTAATGATTAACGAGCGCGATAGGCCCGTAACTTCCGGCATCCCGCGCAGTTCCTTGAGAAATGCATCCGATTTGTTCCCCTGCATATCGATGTTCAGGATGTTTTCGGTGCTGAACCCCAGGTCGAAAGCCAGAATGTTTTTGTACTGCACATACCCGATGGCGGTGGTGGTAATAAAAATCAGGGTGAGCGTGTATTGAACGACCACCAAAGCGCGTCGAAGGGGCATGTATTTGAATACGTTGACCGTCGTGCCATTCCGGAGTGCCTGAATCGCGCTGATTTTTGAAAAGAAGAGGGCGGGCAGAAAACCGGCCATCAGCCCGACGATGACCGAAAAAAGGAGGAAGGCCAGAACCATCGGCAGCGTAAGCTGAAGTTTCACCATGCGCTGCATCTCCGGCGCCAGGTTGATCAGTTGAGGCCGCAAGACGAGAAACAGCACGAAGGAAAGAAGCAGGGCTGCCCCGGAAATCAGGATGGCTTCGGCCAGGAATTGCTGCCAGACCTGGCTCTTTCCGGCACCGATCGCTTTGCGAAGACCTACCTCCTTGAAACGACGCATGGCGCGGGCCATCGACAGGTTGGTGTAGTTGAAACAGGCCGACAGGATCACCACAAGGGCCAGCCCTCCGAGGATCCAAAGCACCACCGGAGGCACGTGTGGACCCACCGAGCCCGGCCCCCCTTCGGAGCGACGGAGCGTCTCACCGACTACAATCTCGTATAAAGGAAGCAATTCGAGCCGGATCTTCGTGTCTTCTTCGGGGCGGTTTTCCTGTCGCGCAAGGGCGTCGAGCTGCGACTGGACGGCGGCCATATTACCGGGTTCGGGCAGCAGGAGGTACACAAAGTTCGACGACATGTTGGTCCAGGCATCAAAGTTGGGGTTGCTTCGGTTGAGTTGCTCGGCCGTCGAGAGCGATACCAACGCTTCGAACTGGAGGTGCGAAAAGAAGGGAACGTCCTTCATGACACCGGTCACCTGGTAATCGAGCGTATCGAACCGGATGGCCTTGCCCAGCGCCGATTGGTCGCCGAACAGCTTTTGGGCGGCTGTCTCGGTCAGAACGATTGAGTAGGGATCTTTCAGGGCCGTGTTGGGATTGCCTTCCAGCATCGGAAAGGTAAAGATCCGGAACAGCGACGGCTCGGCCCAGCAGCCCTTGATCGGGAGAATTTTGTCGCCAACCCGCGCGTCCTGCGAAAAGTCGTGGCGCACAATCGCCACGTCTTCCAGGCCGGTGACTTTCTGACGGATCAGCTTGCCGGTTTTTAGGGAGGTGGTGGCAAACTTGCCTTCGGTCCGTGCCCGGCCGGGCCGCGATCGGCTTTGTGCACGATTGGCCGTCAATACGTTGGTGACGCGATAAACTCGTTTCCCATTCCGGTGAAACCGGTCGTACGAACGCAGGTCAAGGACGAACGCAATCAGCAGTAAGCCGACGGACATACTGATGGCAAGGCCAACGATATTGATGGCCGAGAATAGCTTGTTGCGCAGTAAGTTACGCCGGGATGTTTTGAGGTAGCTTCCGATCATGACCCAGTTGTTAAAAAAGATTGACAAGGGTTGGTTTTCATACCGCAGCCAACGAAGCAGAAAAAACGGGTTTCGTGCTTTCTGGAGGCCTTGGCCGGACAATCGTCTTCGGTGGCAAGAATACGAAAGTTGGTCAGACCGATTGAAAAAATGATGTGAACCAGGCTGGAAATGGGATGAATGAGCGTGTAACTAGATACAAAAAGTTATTTCCCGAGGATCTTTTTGCGGTGTTCCAAGCCCCAGTCCGTCAGGTTGTTAATAATGGTTTGCAGGGTTTTACCGTGTTCGGTTAGCTCATACTGTACCGTCACCGGCTGGGTGTCCAGCACGGTTCGCCGAACCAACTGATTGATTTCGAGCTCTTTCAGCTCCTTACTCAGCATTTTGTTGGAGATACCGGCTACGTCGTTCAAAATATCGGAAAACCGCCTTTTGTTGTAGTAGCAGATTGACGAGATGATCGAAATCTTCCACTTCCCATTCAGCACATCCATCGAATCCTGGACGGCCATCATCTCCTTTTTGTATAATTCTGGTTGACGCGGATCACACTGCATACGTTACCTGGTTACCTGGAGGTTACTGTTACTTTTTGTAACAAAGTTACTAACTGAAACAGAATCGACCTAGCTTTGTCATTCGAAAGTTAAACGAATTGCAAAATGATCAAGTTAAAAAACAAGGTAGCTGTCATCACAGGCGGCAATAGCGGGATTGGCTTCGGCATTGCGGAGGCATTTAAGAACGAAGGTGCGGTTGGTACGATTACCGGAAGAAAAGAGGTAACGTTAGCTAGGGCTGCTGAGGCATTGGGTGCAAACTTTATCAGTATCAAAGGGGATGTAACCAACCTCGATGATCTGGAGAATATATTTACAAAAACCGCTGATCAATTCGGCAAGATTGATGTGTTGGTCGTCAATGCCGGGGGGATTGTCGACGGTTTCCCGATGGCGGCCATTAACGATGTTACGGAAGAAAGTTATGACCGTTACATGGACCTGAACTTGAAGAGCGCCTATTTTACGGTCCAAAAATCGCTGCCGTATTTGAACGACGGTGCTTCCGTCATCCTGATTGGATCGAGTGCTGCGCACCGGGCTGCTCCGGGAATGACCATTTATGCGGCTGCGAAAGCGGCTATCCTGTCATTGGCCAAGGGCTTGTCGCTGGATTTGTTGCCGCGGAAAATCCGGGTGAATGCTCTTTCGCCGGGTTCAATAGATACGCCGGTTTTTGAAAAAATAGTCCCGGCGCACCAGGTGGGCCAGGTAAAACAGATCTGGATTGATAACACACCGGTAGGCAGGCAAGGGCTTCCGGCTGACATCGGAAACGCGGCTGTCTTTCTGGCATCGGATGATTCGGCTTTCATTGTGGGTACCGAAATCCTGTCAGACGGTGGCCTCACCAACATCAGCCTGATGAACTAATTCTTCACCAATCAATACATTTCAACAAAACAAGCCGGGCGTTTGACTCGATTGTGCTGGATGATCCTTCGGCACCGCCCTGCTTTTTCGTGATTAATCATGGAACAAACGAATGCTAACGGAGCCTTACAGAAACCAATCGGCTCAGGATTTAACGCAACGTCAACGGCAAAGGATGTCATTCAGGGAATTGACCTTATTGGGAAAATTGCCATTGTAACCGGCGGTTACACAGGTATAGGTCTGGAAACGACCAAAACACTGGCCGGGGCAGGCGCTACTGTCATTGTACCGGCAAGAAGTATTGAAAAAGCGAAGGGAAATCTGGCGGGGATTGCCAGGGTGGAATTAGAACCCCTGGATCTGATGGATCATACGTCGATCGACCGCTTTGCTGAAAAATTCCGGGCATCAGGCCGACCATTGCATCTGCTGATTAACAACGCCGGAATTATGTTCGTGCCGTTCCGCAAGGATGGCCGCGGACTGGAATCACAGTTGGTTACGAATTACCTGGCACCCGTTCAACTCACGGCCCGCTTGTGGGATTCGCTACAAAAAGCGAAGGGGGCCAGGGTTATCAATGTATCTTCGCAGGGACACCAGTTTGCTCCGTTCGATTTTGAAGACCCGACTTTTGAAAACCGGGTATACGACACACTGCAAGCCTACGGCCAGTCAAAAACCGCCCTGAACCTGTTCTCGCTCGAATTGGACCATCGGGCCAAAGCCTTTGGCATACGGGCCTATGCAGTACATCCCGGCAATATCTGGGGAACGGAATTAACCCGGGAAGCTCCCCTGGAACTGTTGCAGCAATTTGGCTTTTATGATGCTCAGGGAAAGGTTGTGCCGGAAGTGATTGCATCGCTAAAAACCGTTCCGCAAGGTGCCGCTACGACAATTTGGTGTGCTACGAGTCCGTTGCTGGATACGATTGGGGGCGTGTATTGCGAAGATGCCGACATTGCCGAACTGGCTACCGGCCAGGGCTTCTCAACCGGTGTAAAACCGTATTCCCTGGATGAACCTTCTGCAAAAAAACTGTGGCGATGGACGAAAGAATTGACCGGCGTCGGCTTTGACTGGCTGAGTTGATAATAACCGAAACCGCGTTTTGTGTTGGAGAAGCTTCATTTTGTATAACCCGCCCCCGGAGCCGGAAGCCGACCTTTGTCGTGTTCTTTAAAAACAAATCCACGGTATGAACACGATCAAACAAGTGGCTCTGGGGAGCCAGGGATTGCAGGTGTCGGTTGAGGGGCTGGGGTGCATGGGGATGTCTCCGGCACCAACCGGCACGATTTATGGCCCGGCCGACGAGGCCGAAAGCATTGCCACCATTCACCAGGCCCAGGAACTTGGGGTTACGATGCTGGACACAGCCGATATTTATGGCCCGTTTCACAACGAGGAGTTGATTGGTCGCGCGTTGGTGGGTCGACGCGACCAGTTTGTGATCGCGACGAAATTCGGGTTCAACATCGATGACAACGGGAACTGGGATTACCGGTTTAATGGCCGCCCCGACTACGTTCGTCGATCCATCGAAGGGTCGCTCCGTCGACTCAAAACCGACTACGTCGATTTGTACTACCTGCACCGGCTTGATCCGGCTACGCCGATTGAGGAGACGGTCGGGGCGATGAGTCAACTGGTGGCCGAAGGCAAGGTGCGCTACATCGGACTGTCGGAAGTGGATGCCGATACGCTCCGCCGGGGGCACGCCGTTCATCCCCTGACGGCGCTCGAATCCGAGTATTCGCTCTTTGACCGCAGTGTCGAAGAAACCGGGATGCTGGCGTTCTGCCGGGAACTGGGCATCGGTTTTGTGGCATATTCGCCCCTGGGCCGAGGCTTTTTGTCGGGCGAGATCAAAAGCCCGGACGATTTTGCCCCGGATGATTCGCGTCGCTATTTTCCCCGGTACATGGGCGACAATTTCTACAAGAATCTAGAGTTGGTCGAAAAACTAAAAAGCTGGGCCATTTCCAAAAACACGACACCGGCTCAGTTGGCGCTGGCCTGGGTGCTGGCGCAGGAGGTAGTCTGTATTCCCGGTACGAAGCGTCGGGCGTATCTGGAAGCGAACGTCGTGGCTGCTTCGCTAACGCTCAACCCCGCCGAACGGGCTGAACTGGATGCGTTGATGCCGGTGGGCAGTGCGGTCGGTGACGCGTACCCGTCTTTTGGCTAAAAATGGGGGGCAGGAACAACCACGGGATGTTTGGTGTTCCTGCCAACTCAAGCTTTTACCAGAATGAAAACAAAACCGATCCCCTTCAGGGTGCTGGAAACCGTGACCGAATACACCCGGTTTTACGACTTGCCGACCCCGCTTCATCCGTTGCTCACCGTGCTGGATTTGAACGACCTGCACCGGCAGCCGGTTGACACGATCCCGGCGGCTGCTCTGACGCCCGTCGTACAGCAGTTTTATATGATTTCGCTTAAACAGGGCCTGGGCAAGGCAGCCCTCCGGTACGGGCATCAGTCGTATGATTTTAATGAGGGCGTCATGAGTTTTCTGGCCCCCGGCCAGGGTTGCTGGCTGGCGAATGCGGCCAGTGCCGAAGCGTTGGCCGACATTTTTGCGAGCCTCAGGGGCTGGACGTTGCTGGTCCATGCTGACCTGCTGGCCAAATATCCGCTGGGGCAGAAAATCACCCGGTATGGCTTCTTTTCGTACGATACGAACGAGGCCTTGCACCTTTCCGAAGCCGAAGAAGCCACGATGAACCAGTTAATCGGCAGCATTCGGGCGGAAGCGGAGCGGTCGGTCGATTCGTTCAGCCAGGATATTCTGGTGGCTCAGATCGATCTGTTGCTCACCTACGCCGACCGGTTTTACCACCGCCAGTTTCTGACCAGGCACCAGGCCGAAGTCAATCGTGACGAGGATTCCCTGCTGAGCCGTTTCGAGGCACGACTGATCGGGTACTTTGCGCAGCCGGGTGAACATCCGTTGCCCACGGTGCAGTCGTTGGCTGATGATTTGAACGTGTCACCGGCGTACCTGAGTGATACGCTCCGAACGCAAACCGGACAGAACACGCAGCAGCACATTCATAGCGCGCTGATCGAAAAAGCGAAGCGATTGCTGATGAGCACTTCGCTGTCGGTGAATGAAACGGCTTATCAATTGGGCTTTAAGTATCCGCAGTACTTTAGCCGTCTGTTCAAGAAAAAAACCGGCTTGACCCCCGCCGAATTTCGATTCTCGATGCAGTAATTCCCGGGTAAATTAACCGGTTCGTCGGGCCGACTTAGCTACCTCGTGTTGATCACTTCGTACCGGGCGCGGACAAACATGAATATCCCGTAGCAAAACAAGCCCAACGCGACGGCACCCAGCAGAAAAGAGCCGTAACTGGCTTTTTCCAGAAAGGCAAAAGCATGGCTACTGCCTCCGGCCTGGCTGGCATTAGCCGCCAGGGCCGCTTTGATGAATAAATATCCGATCAGCCCCCAGACGATTCCCCGCGCGATATACCCAATTTTTCCTGACCGGATAATCATCTCCTTGAGTTCCGCTTTGATGGTAGCGGTTTGAACATTTTTCAGGTATTTACCCGACAAAGCCCGGTAGATCTGGTACACCCCGATGGCAATGATCCCCAGGCCGATCAGGCCGACGAGCCACTGACCAAACGGTTTCTGCAGGAGTTCCCGGACGAGGGTCTGGCGCGTATCACCCCCGCCCTGATTACCCGGGTTGCCCAGCACCATCCGCCAGGAAGCAAACGCCAGGGATGCATAGACCAACCCGCTGAAGGCATACCCGGCCCGACGCCCGATGCCTTTGGCGTCGGTTCCTTTGCGCTCGTTGTCGAGAAAAGCCTGCGTGAGCCGCCAGAGGGCGTAGCAGACCAGCCCTGTGGCCACCAGGGCCAGCAAAGCCTGCCCAAACGGTTGCTCCAGGATAAATCGAAAGACGCCCTGTTTAGTGAGATTCTGTTCCGAACGGCCGCCGATTTCAAAAGCCGCCATAAACGCCAGGATACCCACCAGGCAGTAAACCACTCCTTTGGCCGCCAGGCCAAAGCTGGCAAAACGCTTCACCCATTGCGGCTGGGTCGAAGGAATGTGGGAGGAGATGCTCGATACGTTCATCATCTAAATCGGTTTGTTCAGCACTATCGGTCTTCTGTCAATACCATACTTGATTTGGGGGCATAATGTTTCAGGTTTTGCAGCGGAACAAGCCGTGGACGGAAGCCGTACGGTAATGAAAGCCATGAGTAGGCAGCTTATTCAATGGCATGGTAGGGAGCTTGACTGGTCTGGATGAATTGATGCATGGGGTGTTGGCCGCCACTACCGGCGGTCAGGTACCCGGGAAATACGTCGTTTTCAGGTATTCCCGCAGCGAAGTTGGCCTGCGGCCCAGCAGACGCTCGACAGTATCGTGCGTCCCGGCCAGCATACCGTGTTTGGCTGCGGCACCCCACTGGGCCAGGAAGTTGGCGACACCTTCGGGAAAACCGGCGGCTACTTTCTGTGCGATGTAGGGGGCCAACTCGCTGCTTTTGTAAGCGATGGGTCGACCTGCTAACGCAGAGAGTTCCCGGGCGATATCGTGAAACGAATAAGCTTCACTCCCTGTCAGCGTATACTCCTGGTTGTCATGCCCTTCGCTGGTCAGCAGGGCGGCCGTGACAATGGCCAGTTCGGTCCGCTTGATGAAAGCGATCCTGCCTTCTCCCGCCGGGAAACGTATCGCTGTGTCCGGCACCTCGCTCCCAATCAGGTACCCAAGTCCTTCAAAATAGTAGCCGTTTCTGAGAATGGTGTAGAACAGCCCGGACGCTTTGAGGTAGGCTTCCGTGGCCAGGTCGCTTTCGGTGACCTCCTGCAAGACAAAATTTGTGCTGCGCTGGATGCCGGTGTAAAAAAGATGCTTTACCCCGGCTTCTTTAGCTGCGTCGATGACGTTCCGGTGCTGGCGCACCCGGTCGGTAAATGCCACGGCGGAAACCAGCAACACCTTGTCGATGCCCCGAAAGGCCTGCACCAGCGAGGAGTAGTCAAAATAATCGCCCTGGCGGACATTTACGCCCCGCTCCACAAGGCCCGTGGCTTTGCTGGTGTCGCGCACCAGGGCGGCAATTTCTGCGGCCGGGATGGTCGTGAGTAATGAGTCGATGGTTTGGTGGCCTAACCCACCGGTGGCTCCGGTTACGAGAATCATGGTAGAAAGAATTAAAAATTTGTATACATTTACTTGCAAAATGCAAGTGTAAAGGTAAGGCAAAATACTTGCATATTGCAAGTAAAAAAGCAAGTCGTTTTTTATGAAAGAGCTAAAACAGCGTTCTACCTGCCCCGTCAGCACCTCGCTCGACGTGCTGGGAGATAAATGGACCCTGCTCATTCTCAGGGATATGGTGTTCGCGGGGAAGTCAACGTATGGGCAATTCCTGCAATCAGCAGAAAAAATAGCGACCAACGTTCTGGCCGACCGCCTGGCGGTTCTGGAGTCGCAAGGCATCTTGACCAAGGCCGTGGCCGCTGATAAGAAATCGAAGTTCACCTACCGCCTGACAGAAAAAGGTGTTGATACAGTCCCAATTATAGTGGAGTTCATTCTGTGGGGAAGTAAGCATTGCCCTACCGTCGTCGATCCTGGCTTGCTGGAAGAACTTCAGGCGGAGAAAGACACGGCCGTTGCGAAGTACCAACGGCTTGCCCGCGAAAAGGCCCGGGCTTAAAAAAATAACGCCTTTGTCCTGACTGGTACGGGAAGTGTAACAAATATAAGTATCCGGTTAAGGGATTGTAAAAGAATGGTAATGAGATTTTAACGAATTAAACTATCCCAAATAAGTTACCAGTTGACCACTGGAAGAAGTGGGCGGGCGTCGAGCGAAAGTTTCAGGAAAAGGCTCCTTTAAAAGCCTGACTGGAGCATCGTGCTTTTAAAGGAGCCTTTCGATGGTGTTCTTCCCGCCTACGTGAAACCAAAGATAGGTTTCAGGGGGCATAAACGAATTCTTCCTGATAGGACCACTCCGTCCAGCGAGGGTCGTAATCCCTGTAGTCGGTTACACTACGCTGTTGCACAGTTGATAAACGTCCTTGCGCGTCGTAGCCGTACCGGTACTGGTGGGTTTCGCGGTCAAGACGGGTAACACCTGTGCCGATGGGATAATGGACCGTCATCACGTTTTGCGGCCAAACATGCAGGCGGGCCCGGGGGTTCGTCACCTGATTGTAAAAGACCCGCTGGGTCGGCTCGACCGGCGTCTGATTGGGGTTATAGACCTCCTGTCGGTACACATCGCCATTCTCCCAGTAGCGAATCTCAACCGGGTAACTACCCGGTTGACTCAGACTAGAGCCAAATGCCAGTCCCATCGTATCCCGCGTCAGGTGCAACTCCCCGGATGCGTTGTATTCATACTGAATCCGGTGATTAAGCTTAAATTGCCCGCCGACATTCTCATAAACCAGGACCTGGGCCAGCCGATGCTGGGCGTCATATTCGTACTTACTCACCCAGCCAATGGCGTCAACCCGTTTGGGACTCGCGGCTCCCCGGCGGTAGTCAAATCCGGTATATACCTGGGCCAGGTAAGCTCCCTGGTAGCGCACGAGTCTGAGCTGGTCATAGCCAAAACTCGTCTGCTCACTACTACCGATCAGGCGACTTTGCTGATCGTATGTATAGGCAGTAAAGTTGTTGCCGGGCGAACCGGGCAGATTCCAGCGAATGAGCGTGCCGCCTGGCCCTTGACCGGTTTTTGAAACGACCGAGAAGTCAAGATCATCGGGGAGGATAAGTAGCGAATCCGGTTGCGCACTGACTTGAAGTTGGACCGGTACGGGGTCCGACGGGCTTATCCCGGCAGACTGGGGATCACAGCTGGTCAAGACCAGACTGAAAAAACTCAGAATGAAAGTCGATACGCAACGGTGGAGTAACGGGAATGCAAAGGAACTGCTGAATTGAAAGGACTTTGTTCTCATCGTGGATAAGCTTTGATTGGAAACCAATTTTAAAATAGGGGTATAACCCAGATCAGCCGGGTTCCTTTAATAGGCATTCTCTTAAAAAGGTGAATGGGCATTAGCTTCTAATTAGGAAAGGAGAATAAAACGTCGATCTGCCGGATGAAGTCAACAACCATTCCTCTTTGAATACTTCTAAGGTTCTGACGTCCAGAATTCGGATACAATTCTGCCGAAAACGGTTAATCGGCACCCGCAGCGCTTCCCTACTTTTGTAGCGGTCAACAAAAACGATTAATTCGATCTTATGAAACGGGTAAAATTAGGAAGCCAGGGACTCGTGGTCCCTGAACTTGGTCTGGGCTGCATGGGCATGACAGCGATGGCCCACATGGATATTTATGGAAAAGCGGATGAAACGGAGGCTATTGCAACGATTCATCGCTCGCTTGAATTGGGTGGTAACTTTCTGGATACGGCGGATCTATACGGACCATTGGTCAACGAACAATTGATCGCAAGAGCGATTAAAGGCCGACGGGACGACTACCTTATCGCCACCAAATTTGGTTGGGAAATTGATGATTCCGATCAGATAACCTGGCAATACCGGGCCGATAAGGCCTATGTCAGGAAAGCCGCCGAGCGTTCCTTAAAAAATCTGGACACGGACTACATTGATCTGTATTATCTTCATCGCCTGGACCCTAAAACACCCATTGAAGAAACCGTGGAAGCGATGTCCGGGTTAGTGAAGGAAGGGAAGGTCCGCTACATTGGCTTGTCCGAAGTATCCTCAGAGACGATCAGGCGGGCCCATGCGATCCATCCCATTACGGCTGTCCAAACAGAATATTCGCTTTTTGAACGCAGCGCGGAAGAAACCGGCATTTTACGTACCCTGGATGAACTGGGCATTGGGTTTGTGGCCTATTCGCCCCTTGGCCGCGGCTTTATTACGGGTGAATTGAAAAGTCCGGACGATCTGGCCGCCGATGATTTCAGGCGTTCCCTGCCCCGCTTTCAGGGTGAACAGTTTTATAAAAACCTGGAACTGCTCGGCGAAATTCAGGCTATGGCGGTTGAAAAACAGGTCACCACGTCACAACTAGCCCTGGCCTGGGTGCTGGCGAAAGGCGTGGTACCGATCCCCGGCACCAAACGTCGGAAATACCTGGAAGAAAATATCGGGGCTACGGAAATACGGCTTAGTGAGGAAGACCTGGAACGTCTGGAATCGATTATTCCGCTGGGAACCCAGACGGGTGATCGGTATGATCAGGCTAACATGCAAGGCATCGACCAGTAGTAACTTATCCAGGCGGGGTTTAAATCCTGCCTGGAGCTTATTCTCAGCGTATGAAAAAGCAATCGCCCCATCCGATCCATTCCATTTCGGAGCAACACCGGGTCCTTGGATTACCCAAACCGGTGCATCCCTTGATCAGCGTTTTCAATTTCGATGACATGGATCATACCCGAGCCGACACCCGTCCGCAAACACTTGTGCTTGATCTGTTTTGCATCTCGCTGAAACGCAACGTAACGGGTAAAGTACGCTACGGACAGGGCTACTGTGATTTCGACGAAGGCATCCTGTTTTGCACCGCGCCAGGCCAGGTGACAAGTAACATAACCGACGACCACAAACCAAGCGGCTGGTGTGTCGTGTTTCATCCCGATTTCATCCGGGGGCATCCTCTTGGTCAGCGGATAAAAGAGTATGGTTTTTTCGACTATACCGTCAATGAGGCCCTTCACTTGTCGGATCAGGAAGAAACGTTGATGATTTCAGTGATGACAATGCTTCGGCATGAAATCAACGCACGGATTGACCTGTATTCCGAAGCGGTGCTAATGGCTCATCTTGACCTTTTATTGAGTTATGCCCAACGGTTTTACAGCCGGCAGTTTATGACCCGAAAGCCCATCAGCTATGATGTACTGATCCGGCTGGAAACCGTCTTATCCGATTACTTTTCCGATGAAAAGGCCCTAAGCAACGGACTGCCTTCCGTCTCCTATCTGGCCGAAAAGATGAATTACTCGGATAGTTATTTAAGCGACCTGCTGAAAATGTACACGGGTCAAAACACCCAACAGCACATTCACCGCTACGTTATCGAAAAGGCCAAAGAATTACTCACGCAAACGAATCTAACCGTTAGCGAAATTGGCTTCCGACTGGGTTTTGATTTTCCACAATCGTTCAGCCGTTTGTTCAAGAAAAAGACGAACGTGACTCCCTTACAATACCGTCAATCGTTTAATTAAGCAATGGATTATTGAATTGCCGTTTCCAGGGCGTTCTTATAATTCTTTGGCTTAAGGAAGCTTGAGACTTGCTGGGTTTGGCTACCAAGTCTACGGACCCATTGTGATTGTCAGCCTGCGCTAGGAGCTTGGGCCCTGAAAACGCTACTTACAATTCTTTAGGGTGTGCAGCAGCCACGGGCGTTTTGCGTGACAAAATTTGTGCCTTCTACCCTGTTGATAAACCGCTTAACTAATCGGGGATAAATTCTAAATCAGAACTTACCGCTTGTTTCAAAATCACAGCCCGCAAACGGTTCTCGTGTTCATCGGCCCATTGCCCTAAGGTGGCAATCACGGGGATTAATGTCTTACCAAAGTCGGTAAGGCTGTATTCTACTTTTGGCGGGACAACGGGATAAATTTTTCTCGTAACCAGTTCGTGGTCTTCCAGTTCTTTCAACTGCATCGTTAAAACCCGGCGCGAAGCATCGGGGATTTTGCGTTGCAGTTCGCTTGGCCGTTGATACCCTTCATTGATAAACCACAGCAAACGGATTTTCCATTTGCCGTAAAGTACTTCACCAATCAGATCAAGTCCACAATTTAAGTTCGGTATTATTTTCCGCTCATACATATTGCAAAACTAACCGTATGCCTCAGTTTGTGCAATAGGGGATTAATTTATCCCTATGTGAATCGTAATACCGTACTTGTGCTAACTGTTTTTACACTCCAATTTTGCCCCATAAAATTCTTAAAAAAGGAGCGATAAAAATGGAGCAGTTCGATTTCAACAACGAGTTATCAGGCAAGATTGCCTTGGTAACCGGAGGTACAAAAGGAGCCGGAAGAGCAATCGCAGAAAGGCTTTTACAAGCAGGCGCAACGGTAATTATTACGGCAAGAAACCCGCCGGAAAAAGAAAGCAGCCAATTGCATTTTATTCCGTCCGATTTAAGCAAGGCAGAAGGCGCACAAAAAGTAGTCAACGAAGTGCTATCAACGTATGGGAAGCTGGATATTCTTGTGAACAATCTTGGTGCTTCAGCAACCCCCGCTGGCGGTTTTACCGTATTAACGGATGAAGATTGGGAATCAACCCTGCAAGCAAATTTGCTTGCTCCGGTTCGGCTGGATCGGGGATTTCTACCGCAAATGATCGGTCAAAAAAGTGGAGTCATTATTCACATCGCTTCTATTCAGGGCAAGCTGCCCCTCTACGATTCTACCTTGCCTTACGCAGCCGCCAAAGCGGGGTTGAGAAACTACAGTAAAAGTTTATCCAATGAAGTTACGCCAAAAGGTGTTCGGGTGCTGACTGTTTCGCCAGGCTGGATCAATACGACGGCATCGATAGCCTGGTTGGGCGAAATTGCAAGAAACGCAAATAGTACTGTAGAGGCAGCACAACAAAGTGTAATGGATGCATTGGGTGGAATCCCCTTCGGAAGACCGGCACAGCCCGAAGAGGTGGCCGAATTGGTCGGCTTTTTGGTTTCGCCAAGAGCAAGCTATCTCACCGGGACAGAATTTGTAATTGACGGAGGAACCGTACCCACTATTTGACCACTCTAAAAAATAAAAAAAATGGATTTGCCGAACGTAGTAGCCGATTTAATTGAAGCACAAAATAACTTTGATAGCGTTGCCTATGCAACTTGTTTCTCCGAAGCAGCCCTCGTTTTTGACGAGGGCAAAACGCACCATGGAAGAAAAGAAATAGAACATTGGATTACGAATGCCAACGAGCGATACAAGGCAACAATGAAGCCGGTCAGCTTTGAAGAAAAAGAAACCGAAAGCCTGTTAAAAGTAGAAGTTTCAGGAAGTTTTGACGGAAGCCCGATTGTAGTAAGTTATCATCTAAAAATAGCAGATAAATTGATACAATCACTGAAAATTACTGGATAAGCGGGACCGGCTAATTTTAGCCGGTCCTTTTTTAACTTCTCACAAAATAACCTCTATGAGTTTGGAATTTATCAACATCCTTTATTGGGTATGACATAGATCACGTTGCCCGAAACCGCTAAATTGAAACCATACTTTTCGGTAGCAGGAAGTGGTAGTTGTTGCCAGGTTTTGCCCCTATCCGATGACCGGAATAGACCATCTGAGCGACCACATAGCAGATCGTTACCCATTTGTTTGATGGATAAAATAGCCGATGAAGATTCAAGTAAGCCTATTTTTTGCAGTAATAAACTACTCAAGGAAGGCTGAAGGTCTTCACCAATGGCCTTCCAGGTTTTTCCACGATCCATTGAAAGGTGTAGGCTGTTTGTTTGGGTTACGGGGTTGTTTATGATCGCAGCAAATCCTCCATCCATACGTTCCACCGCGATGCCGACACCCCCTTCACTGAGCACACGATCCCAGGTTTGACCATCATCGGTGGACCTTACTATTCCCTCTCTGTAGGTAGCCAAAAGGACACCGTTCGACTCTACCAATTTCATATCCCCACCCCCAACATGCACTTGTTTCCAGGTTTGTCCGTGGTTCGCTGATCTAAAAAGGCTGTTGCTGGAAACGATAAAAACGGTGCCTCCGGCCGTTTCAAAAACGGTGCGTACAAATTTCACTTTATAATTCTTGTAATAATAATCTTCCGTTTCGTTTAGGCGTACGGCTTGCTCCTGAAAATTCGTATACACGGGTGACCAATCACTCGTTCCGTTTATTTTTTGTAAAAATTGGCCCTTGAAATCATAGGCAACTATCCCATTCTGACCAGGGACAATGTTACGTTGTTTACCGGGGAAGCTCTCTTTTGTCCAAAAAGGAGTGGTGGAAGTTGGCTCACTGTGATAAACCCCATTTCCAGCGCGTAAATAGAGCCCACGATCATTGGCAAAGAAACCGTTGCTCGGTACACCTGCTCTCTGCAAATTTTCAGGTAGCCCTTTGCTAACGTCCTGCCAGGTTTGTCCGCCATCCGCAGATTTGAAAATGATGTTGGCAACCTCCGCTGATTTGCTCTCTTTTATGGGGTTCTTTTTTACCTCCTTTTCTTTTAGCACGAAAGAGTTTAGTAGCAATACTACCAGAAAGATAGCCGGAATAAACACAACTAATTTTTTCATTTTTTCTTTATTTGAAGTAAAACCGTATCCATTAGTAAGTAGCGGAACGTAGCAAACCCGCCAAACCAGCTACTTCCATCGCCAGGCGAATTGCAACAAACCTACTAGTCTTTGTGCTGAGATGTGTTGAGGGATCGTAAAAGAATGTTAACGAAACGTAAAAGTTGCCGCTTCGGCTGTCCGAGTTTACATACTGCGGTGGATGTTTGCCCTAAGCGGGCTGGGTATGTTGTACAAAAAGGCTACTGGCGCATCTGCTATGACAGAAAAGGTCCAAACTGATTTACAATTGACTGGCAACCGGCCTGCATCGGCATACGGTACCTTTTTGTCGATGCATCCTAATTGGTATGCCTAAATTCCAGGGGAGTCACGCCCGTCTTGGATTTAAATAACCGGGAAAAGTATTGTGGATAGTCAAAGCCCAACGAAAATGCCAACTCGCCAACCGATTTATCCGTTCCTAGCAGCAACGTTTTGGCTTCTTCGATCAGGTAATAATGAATGCGGTCCTGGGCGTTCATCCCCGTTTCTTTTTTTAGCAAGTCACTGAGATAATTGGGCGATAAGAATACCTGGTCCGCCAAATACTTCACACTGGGCAGCCCTTTCTTACTCAGGTCCGCCGACTGGAAATAGCTGGTCAAGATAGTCTCAATTTTCGTAAGCAGATCCTGATTCGCCGTTTGTCGGGTGATGAATTGGCGGTCGTAATAGCGGGTACAATAATTCAGCAACAGCTCTATAGCAGAAACGATCAGCCGCTGACTGTGCCGGTCAATGTTTTCCGACAATTCAGCATCAATCTTCCGGACCAGCTCCGACAGATTTTGCTTTTCCTTCTCGGATAAATGAAGGGCTTCGTGTGTCTCGTAAGAAAAGAACGAATACTCTTTGATGGTTCGGCCTAACGAAGTGCCCCGGATCAGGTCCGGGTGGAAAAACACGCCCCAGCCCCACAGGGCCACATCCAACTGGGTGGGCTCGTCCAGGGAAATGACTTGGCGGGGCGCGATGCAGATCAAACTGCCGTCCTGAAAATCATAGGTTTGCTGGCCGTATTTCATCTTATTCGGACAAAAGTTCTTAAACATCAGGGCATAAAAGCCCAGGGTCACTTTCGTGCCTGAATTGAACTGCTCGCTAAACTGCGAAAAGTCCACCACGGCTCCCAGGGGATGCTTAACCCGGGCTTGCGGGAGCAGTCGGTACATGTCCGAAATCGTTTCTAAATGAAGGATGTTGCTCATGCTTGTACCTGGCTCATGATTAGTTTATCAAAGGCGCGATCGCCAAAGTAGGTACGCAGCCAAACCAACGGTTTTGCCCAGCGCCCGACCCGGTATCGAGTTTTGGCCTTCTTGGCCGTCACGATTTTCAAAACCGTATTGGCAATCACCGCAGCTTTCGAACCGCTCCCCCGCTCATACGTTTTTTTGGTTGATGCGACCAATCTGCGCGTCAGGTCAGCGTACGCTCCGGCGGAGGAAAATTGACCCAGGCTTTTCAGAACTTCATCACCAAATTCGGTCAGGATGATGCCTGGTTCCAACACCACCACGTTAATGTTGAAGGGAGCTAATTCCAACCGTAAGCAATCGCTGAACCCTTCAATGGCATGTTTACTGGCATGATACCAAGCGCCCATCGGCGTGTAGATCTTACCGCCCATGGAGGAGGTATTGATGATGGTGCCTGACTGCGCTTTGCGCATGTAAGGTACCACTTTTTGGGTCATTGAGGCCAAACCAAATACGTTTACTTCGAACTGTCTTCTGGCCTGCTCAAGGGGAATGTCTTCGACTGATCCATACAGGCCATAGCCCGCATTATTCCAAAGCACATCAATCTTGCCCTCTTGTTGGATGATGGTGTCTACGACCCGTTGGATGTCGGCTTCGTTGGTCACATCCATTTGAATGGGATGTCCGCCCAGGGTTTTTAGCTCCTGCATTTGCTCGACACGCCGGGCCGCCGTGTAGACAGTATGTCCTTCCTGAATAAGTTTCCGGGCCGTTTCTTTGCCCATGCCTGAACTGGCGCCCGTAATTAAGATGACCTTTTTCATGTTTGTGTCGTTTTAAAGTACACAACAAAGGTCTGGAGAATAGGGCAGGGAGACTTAACACAAAACCGGGTTGGTTGTATACGAATTCTCTATTGTGGTAGTACCCCTGGGGGATATCCTGTTTTTCTAATCGTGTTCCATCGTAACTACATGGAAAAGACCCATAAAGCAAAAAGGGCTGATTAGGTAATTTTGAGGTTTTATGCCAGAAACTGATTAATCCTTATCTGAAAAAGTCAGTGATTCAGGTCGTGATGTGTTAGGGATTTTTGCGACTCAGCAGCGTTTGCAGGCCTAGTATCAGCTTGCTCATATCGGCTTTGCTGTTGGCCAGCAGAACGCAGCCGCTTCTCCGTTCGGGAAAAGCCGATAAGTGCGATCGAAAGCCCAGCGAACTCCCGTTATGTTGAATATCCCGATAGGCCCCATTGGTCCGCGTCCCCCAGCCCAGGCCTGTGTTATTGACAGTGGGCTGGTGGCTCAAGCGAATCGCCGAATCCCGCTCTTCGATTTGCCCTTGTAGATAGCGTATCATATCCGGTAAGGTGGAATGAATATCACCCGCCGGACCAAACAGGCCTCCATCCTGAAATAGAACACGGTTCCCGTTCTCGCTATATGGCTGAGCCATCCTTGAGCGATCTTCATGGGCATGCTGGTAGTGCGTATGACGCATGCCCAACGGGGCGCAGATCGACTGCTGAACCAACTGCCCATACGGTTGGCGATACACCGTCTCTAGAATATGTCCCAGCAAGGCCATGCCCCAGTTGGAATACTCAAACTTATACCCCGGTAGGGTATCTAACCTGACGGCTCTTAGGGCCTGATAAAATGCCAGCGAGTCCATCGAGGGCTCCGGATTCAGTGGATTGGCGTCCGGTTGCTCGCCAATCGTCGGAGGTAGACTAGGAAGCCGGGCGGTATGATTGGCTAAATCCTGTAAGGTGATGGGGCGATCGGCAAATAGCAGGTTTGGATAGTCGCCCGGTAGATACCGACGAATATCGTCCTTCAGTGAAACCTTGCCGGAAACGACCGCCTGGGCCAATAATGTCGCGGTAAAGGTTTTTGTAATAGAAGCGATTTCGTACTCCGTTACTGGGCCAGGGAGCAAACCCGAGCCACGAGTCGTTTCTCCGTAATAATAGCTGTAGGGTTTGCCGTCTTTGATGAGGCCGATTGAAACACCCACCGCCGTCGGGTTGCGAAAATAGTCCCGCGCCAAACTGTCAATCGATCGGTCAAAAGCAGTTCTCAACGGATTGGTGCTTTTGACGGGGGGAGCGGTAGGCAACAGCTCAATGGGGACGGTGGAAAGACCGAAACTGCTAAATGTTCCCTGGGGAGTTATTTTCAGAAACAGGTTCATATCTCTGACTTCAAAGGCCAGTCGGTAAGCGATGCCGCCCCTGGTTTGTTCCTGGGAAACGAGTCGGATGATGTTGCCGCTGTTGCGGTTAGCCTTCAAATAATTAACCAGCCTGGATTCAGATATGCTTTTGGTAAAGGCGGTATCAGCCAGTTGATAAATGCCCTTGAAGTCATTTCGATTGAAGCGAGCAATAATGGAGTCTCTTACCAGGGCATGGGCTACTTGATTAATCTGAGCCGTAGCGGAAAGCGCGAATCCTAATACCGCTGCAAACAAAGCCAAAACACGCAACATAGGAAATAAGAATTAGACTGGAAATCAAAGCGACTAATGACACGCCAACACGCTGCGTAGTTGCATACACTCAGAACGAATTTTGCCTGTACTTTTTAGGTGGGTTATGGATTCACCTGCCTGCTTAGAATAATGGAAAGGCGTTCGAACAGTTCTTTTTTTGAGTACTTATATCGTCGTATTCACCTGTGACCTATACCGAATTTGAAGCCCGTTGGAAACCGGCGAACGGTATCGAACGCGCCAACTATGGACTATTCCTGCAAGACCTGTGCGATTTAATCGGTGTTGCCCGGCCTGACCCAACGACTGTTCTAATGCGACGCCACCCGGCCTAAATCAACCGCCCGTACCTCGTCCGCGCTCATGGTTTCCACAGCTACGGTGTCGCCTTTGGCATTCATGAACTCTACTTCATAAAGGCCATTACTCCCATAGACGTGAACAACGGTTCCTACGTCTCCCCGGTGCAATCCAATGGTCGGGCGGTCAGCCAACAAGGCTACTAAATCAAGTTCCTGAATCATGGTTCTATCAGTTTGGGTATGTTTTGCCGTTGTGCACAGCGAGCCAGACGCTAAACCCCCATAAAGCAAAAAGGGCTAATCAGTTGATTTTGAGGTTTTACGCTCGAAAACTGATTAACCCTTATCTGAAAAATGAGCTCTACGGGATTCGAACGGCAGCGGCCGACCGTCTGCGACCTACGCATTCGTAATGCGTCGCTCTACCCAAATGAGCCTCCTACGGGATTCGAACCTGCGACCTACGCATTACGAATGCGTCGCTCTACCAGCTGAGCTAAGGAGGCAAAACGGAAAATATCCATTTTTGTGGCTGCAAAATAATGGGTTCTTGACGAACTATGCAAGCAAACGAGGCAAAATTGCGTAAATTTGCCGCATGATTTCTCTTACCAACCTGTCGTATTACCTCGGCAGCCGGGCGCTCTACGAAAATGCCTCGATGCACATCAAGCCCGGCCAGAAAATCGGCCTTATTGGCCTCAACGGAACCGGAAAGTCAACCTTGCTGCGGCTGATCATCGGCGAATACCAACCCGACGGCGGGATCATCTCCAAAGCGGGCGATGTCACCATCGGTTTTTTGAACCAGGATTTGCTTTCCTACCAAACCGACGATTCCATCCTGTCGGTGGCCATGCAGGCGTTTGAGCGCCAGAACCACCTGCAAAAGCGCATCGATACGCTGCTGCACGAAATGGAAATCAACTACACCGACGACCTAATCGACAAACTGGCGCGGGCGCAGGACGAGTTTGCGGCCCTGGATGGCTACACGATTCAGTCGAAAGCCGAGGAAATTCTGGAGGGGTTGGGCTTCACGACCGACGATTTGCACAAACCGCTCCGGCAATTCTCCGGAGGCTGGCGGATGCGCGTCATGCTGGCGAAACTGCTGCTGCAAAAACCGTCGCTATTGATGCTCGATGAACCGACCAACCACCTTGACTTGCCCTCGATTCAGTGGGTTGAAAAATACATCCAGAACTACGAAGGCGCCGTGATCGTGGTTTCGCACGACCGCGAATTTCTCGACAACGTCGTCGATAGCATTGTGGAAGTGTCCGGGGCCAAGCTAAATTATTACCCTGGCAATTACTCGTTTTATGTCGAGGAAAAAGCCCTCCGGAATGAGATCCAGCAGGGTGCCTACGAAAATCAGCAGGCCAAAATCCGGCAGACCGAGCGGTTTATCGAACGGTTTAAGGCCAAGGCAACCAAAGCCAAGCAGGCTCAAAGCCGGGTGAAGATGCTCGAAAAAATGGAACTGGTCGACGCGGTGATTGACGAAAATGCCCGCGTTAACTTCCGGTTTAACTTCTCGACCCAGCCCGGTCGGCATATTCTGCATCTGGATGAGGTCACGAAAAATTACGGTGAGAAAAAAATCCTGACCCACACGACGGCCCGGCTCGAACGCGGGGATCACGTCGCGCTGATCGGGGCCAACGGGAAAGGGAAATCGACCCTGCTGCGGATCATTGCCGGGACCGAACCGACCACGCAGGGTGAACGGCGGCTGGGCCATAACGTCTCGTTCAGCTTCTACGCGCAGCACCAACTGGAGTCGCTGAACGTGGAAGACAACATGCTGGAAGAACTGAAAACCGCCAACCCGACCAAATCCGAAGCGGAATTACGGACGGTTTTGGGCTGCTTCCTGTTTTCGGGCGACGATGTGTTCAAGAAGATCAAAGTGCTGTCCGGGGGCGAAAAATCGCGGGTGGCGCTGGCGAAGGTGCTGTTGTCGCAGGCCAATTTCCTGCTGCTCGATGAGCCGACCAACCACCTCGACATGCAGTCGGTCAACATCCTGATTCAGGCGCTGGAGCAGTATGAGGGCACCTACGTGATCGTGTCGCACGACCGGTATTTCGTGTCGCGGATTGCCAACAAAATCTGGTACATCGAAGACGAGCAGATCAAGGAATACCCCGGCACGTACGAAGAATACGAGTGGTGGCTGGAAGAACGGAAATCGCAGGGGGCCGGGCAACCCGTAACCCAGACGCCCTCTGCCCCGCGCCCTAAGCCCCAGGCCAACGACGACGAGCGCAAGGAACTGCAACGCGCCCTGAAAAAAGCCACGCAGCAGGCCGACGAGTTCGAGCAGAAAATTGCCGGGTTGGAAAAGCAGAAAAAACAGTTGGAAGCCGAATTAGCCACGCCCGCTGTGGTTGCTGACGGAAAGAAATTTCAGGCCAAAACCGCCGATTACCAGCGTCTTAAAACCCAGCTTGATGCTGTTCAGGAGCAGTGGGAAGACGCCATGCTGGAAGCGGAGGAGCTGGAGAAAAAGTTGGGGTGATTATACTTCCCTGAGAATGTTGTTGGTACTTTACTTGACTAAATGAAGAATTTCCATGAGCACACTGGAGCAAATACGGAAAGAAGTAGTCGAGTATTTACTCGAACGACATTCTCAGGAGAAGGAGGCCGGGAGGGAGTTTTATTTTACGGTTGATACGGTTCAAAATCGTTTCTTACCACCATTTCCTACAGATAGAGCAAAATTACTCGGAGAGGAAAGTATTAAAATATTATGCTATGGTGATTGGGCTCCATCGCCAATTGCCTATTTGATAATAGACATCAGTAAGCAATTATATTTAATTATAGAGTTTAGAAATGCGTACGATCCAACTGAGTTTATTGTATTAAACAAGCTCAAAAATAAATTTGAGTCTTATTATAAGACTGATCTTGTTGACGGGGTTTCTGGTAGAGAATATTTTTTTCGTGTTCTTAAAATATACAAATACAATAGTAGTGTAATTGATAAATTAAATTATTTTTTTAATGACGTAAAACCTGATATAGATTTTTGTGTTAATGACTTGAAGGATAATCCTAAACACAGCTATTATTTTTTTAATCGCCAACAGTTTGAAGACTATTTAAAAACCGAACCGTTTTATACTCCGCCAGTATCAGTTGCTAAAAGAAATCTTGCTTTAAAATCGTTGCGGGTTCAGAATTACAAAGGAATTAAGCAACTGGTTATCGACGATCTTCCTGCTTCGGCTCGCTGGATTATTCTGACCGGTGAAAACGGGTTAGGAAAAACATCAGTTTTACAAGCTATCGCTGCCGGTTTATACGGGAATAACGAAGAGAGCGGAACCGAGTTGGTCACGGATCGTTCGTTTGTCGGGGTTGAATACTATGCCAATGGCGAACCGTTTGAAACCAATTCCCGCACACCGCGCCTGGATGCGGCTCCGTTAAAACTCGCTAATGAACTGGCAACCTATGGTTCGTCGCGGTTGCAGGTGAGCGCGTCGGTAACGAGAGAAATGATTGAACAACAGGAACCGACTACGTATCATTTATTTAATTCCAACGGGCTTCTATTGAATATTGAACAGTACTTAAAAGATACGTATAGCTTCAATCGACCGGTTTTTGAAAAAGTTGTTAGCTTATTCAAAGAATTGCTACCAACATTGTCGAAGATAGAGATAGTATTGGCGAATAAGATACCGGAAGTTCGGTATTATGAACAAGATGAGGAGGGTAAGTTAGTAACGGATGGACTGTCATTCAGTCAATTAGCATCCGGTTTTAAGAACATCATTGCAATGGTCGGCGATTTGGTTTATCGGCTGTCCAGCAAGCAAAACGTTGATGATTTTAGCGACTTGGAAGGGATTGTAATCATTGATGAACTGGAGCTGCATTTGCATCCCAGATACCAAAAATTGTTGCCGGAAATACTCTCCAAACACTTCCCGAAAATTCAGTTTATTGCTTCGACGCACAGCGCCATTCCCTTATTGGGCGTTCCGAAAGACACGGTTTTACTACACGTTACCCGGAGTGAAGAGAAGGGAATTGAAGTAGAACGGCTGGATGTCGATTTTTCCGTGTTAACGCCCAATGCCATTCTGTCGTCGCCAATTTTTGGCTTCAAGGATTTGATTCCGGACAGTAAAGCAGAAAACCGGATGATCCAGCCGGAAGATTCGTACGAAGAAATGACGGAAAACCGGCAATTGCGTAGTCAGATCAAGGAGTTTCTTTCGCCGGAAAAGCAGCAGGAATTGCTAAAGCTTCTTAAAGAAAAGTAAGCATGCGTTTGGTACCGAAAAATCTGGCCGATCAACCGGCCATTTTAACCCACCAACGAACGCTGGATGCGCTGGAAAAGTTGAGCCAGGCGGCTGATCCGTCACAAATCGCGGATAATTATTACCAGGATACGTACAAAGATTCGGAAGAAAGAACGCAATCCCGCGTTCGGGATAAGCTGAACGAATATTACTATCACAAATGCGCTTATTGCGAGTCGTATTGCAAGGCTGAAATCGAACATTATCGCCCGAAGAAAACCGTAAAAGGTTCGACAAGTGGTTATTATTGGCTGTGTTACGAATGGTCGAATCTGGTTCCTTCCTGTCATGATTGCAATACCGCCGGTGGAAAAGGAACGCAATTTCCGGTAGCCGGAATCCGGGTGTTGGCTCCGGCTTTCGGTGTCGATGGAAAGTTGGATAAAAGCCGTTCACGAGCTTCTACCGCTCCATTGATTGATGAAAAGCCGTATTTATTGCATCCGGAGATTGATGAGCCTATTCACTACCTGGGCGTGGCTATTGATGAAAAAGGGGAAGGGCTACTACTCACCGGACTCGATGGTGCAAATCAACGAGGGGAACAGACGATCCGAATTTGCAACCTGAACCGCAACGATTTAAAACTACGACGGCTCCAGATTTTAGATTCATTGATCAAGGGTATAAATGAGGTGTTCGCCTACCTGTTAGAGGGAACCCTGCCTTTCGATAAATTAGGGAATGCGCTGCAGATCTGTTTTCGTCAAATGGATACTGAAAAAGCTAATCCGAAACTCGAACACACGTTTTTGCGCCGGTTTGCAATGGCGAATCCCGCCAATTTTGATGCGGTGGTTTTACCGCTTTTGGAAGCAAGTCAGTGTCCGATTGTTCAGGAAGCCTTTCGGGTTTATTACCAGGAACGACTCCACGAATAAAGTCCTAACCTGATGGTTTTACCCGTACATAATATACAGAAAACTGGCTCCGGCCGAAACGATCCCCCAGGTCAGCAGACCGACCAGCGTGATGAGGGCGGTTTTCAGGATCGACCGGGGGCGCGTAGCGGGCAGGAACTGGTAGTAGGCGAAGGTTAAATACAGCAGTTGAAACCCCAACTGGCTGTAGTTGAAGGCGTTATTGCCCGGAAAAACCGGCCGGATGGGCGTCAGCACGAGGGTCGTGAAGAGCGAATAAAAGCTCGAAAAAAAGACCTGAGCGACCAGGTGCTCGGCGTAGTTGAGACCCGTCCGCAGAAAGAACAGCCAGTACACGAGCGCAATGATCGGAATCGCCAGAAACAGAATCAGGTTATTTCTTTTTTCGATGAAAGCCTGAAGGTTCTGCCGTCGCTCCGCAAAACCGATGATTCGTTGCCGCTCCTGCTCCGACTGGTATTGCCCGGTTTTGGCCCGTTCCACCAGGTCGCGGGAGGTTTGCGTATACGGGCGGAAAACCGAGTTGAAAAACAGCGTCAAGCCCAGCACCAGGACCAGAAAGGTAAACGGATTGAAATATTTCTTACGCTTGCCTTCCAGAATGTATTCCCGGGCGACGATACCGGGCCGGGTCGCCAACCCTTTCAGCAGGTAGATAACCCCTTTGTCGGCGTGGGTCAGGGCATGGAAAACTTCGTGAAAAATGTGCGGCAGGTTAAACCGGTGAATGTGGGTACTTTGCCCGCAGGTGGGGCAATACTTGAACGGAGCTTCCAAATTGGCCGAACAGTTCGGACATTCTTTGACCGCAGTCAGATGCATGGTATCGGGAGGAAATGGCGTTTGTGCAATGTAAACGTTTCCGCCCGAAACCGCAACTCAACGAGGGTCGGAAGTCGTTGACTGACTGACCGATGCGGGCAACGAAAGGAGCAACCCCACCGAACGTTGAATCGTTTGGCAGATGGTTTCGGCGGGCAGGTCGTTGGCGTCAGTGCCGAACGGGTCTTCAATTTCCTCGGCAATCACCTCCAGGCTGGCCAGAACGTAAAAAATAAAGACCGAAAACGGCACCACGAGGTAGTGCAGGTTAAACACGTAGCCCAGCGGAAGCGTCAGGCAGTAAATGATGATGAATTTCTTTAGAAAAGCGCTGTACGAAAACGGAATCGGCGTTTTATGAATCCGCTCGCAGGCACCACAAATGTCCATCAGACTCAGCAATTCGTTGTTCAGAAAAAGCAGATGTTCGGGTAGCAGTGCGCCCCGGCCTTGCAACTCGTAGACTTTCCGGGTCAGGGCGGCCGAAATCTGCCCCGGAATGTGCTCGTGCCGGTTCAGGTCCGACAACCGAAACTGCGCACATTCCGTAAATTCCTGCTCAATGAACTGGGCACGGAGGTGATTCTTCATCGCAAAGGCGAAATTCGGAATCATGGCCCGAAAGAATTCCCGGTCGTCAGCCGTTGCGTCGGCCAGCAACGGTGCCAGCTTCAGGGCCAGATTCCGGCTGTTGTTGACCAGCGCGCCCCACTGCCGACGGCCTTCCCACCAGCGGTCGTAGGCGGTATTGGTCCGGAACACCAGCAGCAGCGAAATCACGAACCCGAGCAGCGAGTGCATGATGGAAATGCTCTTCAAATCCGACTTTTCGTTCAGCCGCCACACATCCATGATTAGAAAGGCGACGACCGTCGAGTAAGCCGCCATCAGGATCAGAAAAGGCATTAATTTGCGAACCGTGTCGGCTTTCGGGAAGTTGATCAGAAACCGGAGCCACTCTTTTGGGTTGTAATTGATCATCGTTCGGGGATTGGTCTGGCTTTTTCAGGCGGATTGTCGGTTTTTTGTATAACTCCGACGCTTAAATTTCGTTCATACTTCCGTACGTTTACCGGTATGAAGTCATTTTTTCCTTTTTATCTACTTCTTTCGTTCGTTTCGTTTTGTCAGGGTTTGGCCCAAAAACCGCCGACGGAAGACCGCATTTTTGACCCAACGATCAAAACCGTGTTGCTGTATCCGCAACTCGGCAGCGATCCGTCCGACCCCGCCCAAACGCTCAACCCGCCCGTGATCGACCAGTCGGCCGGGACACAGCTTATGCTGGAATTTGACGACCTGACGGCCAATTATCGCCCGTTTCGCGCCAAAATCGTCCATTGCAACGCCGACTGGCAGCCGTCGGTGCTGAGCGATATTGAGTTCACCTACGAATACAACGACTATCCGATTCAGGATTACCAGATTTCGCAGAACGCTAAAATACCGTATTACCACTACCGATTTCCGGTGCCGAAGCTGAAATTGCCCGGAAATTACGTGCTGGTGGTGTATAATGAGCGCAATCCGCGCCAGATTCAGTTCAGTCGACGGTTTTGTTCCTACGTCAATCGCGTCAACATTTCGCCGACCTTACAGTTTGCCAACGACCCACAGTTGCGGTTTACCGACCAGCAGATCAATTTCGACATCAGTTACCGGGGCTATTCGCTCATTTCCCCGCAGGATGAGCTGAAGATTGTCATCCGTCAGAATTACCGCGACGACCGGGTGGTGACGGGCCTGCGCCCCACCAACGTCCGGGCATTCGATTATTTGCTCGAATACCGGCTGTTCGACCTGAAAAACACCTTTCCGGGCGGGAACGAATACCGATATTTCGACACGCGAACGGTGTTGTCGCGCGGAAATAACATCGGGCGCGTCGATCGACGGGAGGAGAAGAATACGGTTTTCGTGCAGACCGATGGTGTGCGGAGCCAGGGGGTTTACGTGCAGACCGACGATTTCAACGGCCTGTTTGTGATCGATCACCTGGAAACCCGGATCGGAGCGACACAGGCCGATTACATTACGACGGTTTTTACGCTGCACATGGACGAGATTGCCAACGCTGAGGTGTTCGTTAACAGCGCATTCAATTTCTGGCGGCTCGATGAGTTGAACCGGATGCAGTACGTGCCGGACCTGCGGGCGTATCAAGCCGAAATTCTGCTGAAACAGGGCGTGTATAATTACAACTATTCCGTGAAAGGTATCCCGCCACCGGTTACGCGGTCAGGCATGAACCTGACCGGCAACGAAACCCTGATTGAAGGCAATTATTCCGAAACGGAAAACGATTACGAATTATTCGTCTATCATCGCCCCCCGGCGTCACGGGCCGACCAACTGATCGGCTACCGGCGGATTGGCTACAACAAGCGGAAGTGAAAAAAGCGGGCACCTGACCCGCTTCTGTCAGGCACTGTGCAGGAATTCCATCACGTCGCCGTCTTCCACGACGTACTCCTTGCCTTCGACCGACAGCTTTCCGGCTTCGCGGACGGCGGCTTGCGATTTGAACTGTACGAAATCCGGTATCTTGATCACCTGAGCCCGGATAAAGTGTTTTTCAAAGTCGGAGTGAATCACACCGGCCGCCTGGGGCGCTTTCCAGCCGCGCTGGATCGTCCAGGCCCGCACTTCCTTCACCCCCGCCGTAAAGTACGTAATCAGGTTGAGCAGCCGGTACGACGCCTTGATGAGTCGGTCCAGCCCGGATTCCTGCAAACCATATTCTTCCAGGAAAAGTTGGCGTTCGTCGGGGTCTTCCATTTCGGCAATCTGCGCTTCAATGGCCGCACACACGACCACCACCTCAGCGCCCTCGGCTTTAGCCACTTCCTTCAACTGGTCGGAATATTGATTTCCGTCCGGAAGCGATTTTTCGTCCACGTTGGCAACGTAGATGACCGGTTTGATGGTCAGCAACTGGAGGTCACCCACAGCAGCCTGACTTTCCTCGGGCGTGGCATCGACAGCGCGGGCGTTCAGGCCCGATTCGAGGGCTTTCTTGTATTTCAGTAGCGTTTCGAGTTCAGCTTTGGCCTTGGCGTCGCCACTGGCGCGGGCGGCTTTTTCGGTGCGCTGGAGCTTCCTGTCGACCGACTCGAGGTCTTTCATCTGCAACTCGATGTCGATGATTTCCTTGTCAAAAACCGGGTCAACGCGCCCCTCGACGTGGACGATGTTGTCGTCTTCGAAGCACCGGACGACGTGGACGATGGCATCCACCTCCCGGATGTTAGCCAGAAACTTGTTTCCCAGCCCCTGGCCTTGGCTGGCGCCTTTCACCAGCCCGGCGATGTCGACAAACTCGATGATGGTCGGCACCACTTTCTGGGGCTTGACGAGCGTTTCCAGCGTGTTCAGCCGCTCGTCGGGCACCGTCACGACGCCGACGTTGGGATCTATGGTACAGAACGGATAATTGGCAGCTTCGGCTTTTCCGCTCGAAATGGCATTAAACAAAGTGGACTTCCCGACGTTGGGCAGCCCGACAATACCGCATTGAAGACTCATGAATTTTTAATTTTGAATGAGTGAATGAGCGAATGAGTGAATAGCTCCGCAAAATGACTACTTGGCGGAGCTATTCACTCATTCGCTCATTCACTCATTCAAAATTAAAAATTCGGGGCCGAAAAACAAAAAAGCCTGCGGGTAGTCCGAGGCTGAGGGAAAGGTCGAATAAGAAGGAACTAATCCCACTTGAGATCGCTGCCGCCCACGTCTTCCAGTTCGTCTTTTGCATTGTACTGCGAAAAGTCAAAATCGGGCATCAGATCAGATTTGATGTACTGAATGGTATCGTGCAGGGCATCAGAGAATTTATCGAAATCTTCCTTGTAGAGAAACATTTTGTGTTTCTCGTAAACAAAACCATCGCCTTGCGGATGCCGTCTGCTCTCAGTAATCGTCAGGTAATAATCGTTGGCGCGGGTGGATTTAACATCAAAAAAATACGTCCGTTTTCCGGCCCTGACGCGCTTCGAAAAGATTTTTTCTTTCTCTTTTTCTTCCACAATCGGTGGTGGTTTGGGTGATTTAAACGCTAAAATAAGCGGATTAGTATAACAAGCAAAAATATTGCCTGAAATTAATTTTTATAGCGTACGGCCCAAACAGGACACTTTTGGGAGAACATTCTAAAAAAGAAAGAAAACAAATTGCTTCTTACGTAGTTGCTGCTATCTTTGTAAGAAGGGACTTGATAGAGTCCCGGCGGAGGTGGGGCGTATGTGTCTGACGCTCAACCTTTTTTTGTTTCCACCAAACCTCAAACTGTATGAGTCTAATCGTATCGATCATGCTGTTTTTCGGCGGCATGAAATCAACGGAGGCCCATTCGGGTCTCATACAGAAAGGAAAGGCTTCTTTCTATTCCAAACGCTTTCATGGGAAAAAAACCACCAGCGGAGAACGGTACCAAAATAACAAACTGACGGCCGCACATCTCTCCCTCCCCATGAATACCCTGGTCGAAGTGACCAATCTGGCCAATAACCAATCCGTCGTCGTACGCATCAACGACCGGGGACCACATGGCAAAGGCCGCATCATCGATTTAGCGTACGGCGCAGCCAAAGCACTCGGCATGGTCAGCAGCGGCATCGCCAATGTCGCCATCCGGGTAGTCGGCTTTAACCGGAAAATTACCGAGCCGATCACGGCCGACTTGTTTCCGCTCAACACCCGTTTCGAACCGCGTCTGGCGCCTGTCGACAACATTTAAGCGCCGACAACGTTCTCGTATCGCGGCTGGATTCCTGAACCTTCGGTAGTTTGCACACCGGACGCCCGCTCAGACACCGGGCTTTCCACATCAAAGGTGCACAAACTGGCAAACGGGTCGCTTGGATGATCCGGCCGCGATCGTTATTTTTATGACTATGGCAGCACAAGTCGATTTAGGGAAAGTCCGGGAATACGGCAATGTTGAGTTCCTGGCCCGGCAGTTGGTCGAAGGGTTCATTACGGGTTTGCACAAATCGCCGTTTCACGGCTTTTCGGTCGAGTTTGCCGAACACCGGCTGTACAATACCGGCGAAAGCACCCGCTACATTGACTGGAAAGTGTTCGCCAAGTCGGAACGCCTGTTTGTCAAGCGGTTTGAAGAAGAAACCAACCTGCGCTGCCACTTGCTGCTCGATACCTCGTCGACGATGTATTATCCCGAACCGGGCTACGGAAAGATTACGTTCAGCATTCTGGCTTCGGCCTGCCTGGCCTACCTGCTGCAACGCCAGAAAGACGCCGTCAGCCTGACGACGTTTGCCGAAGGAATCGACATACAGACGCAGACCAAATCGACGCCTTCGCACGTTCACAAGATTTTCCAGCAACTCAACGGCCTGCTGCACCAGCCTGCTCCGCTGCGAAAAACCTCGGCGGCTGAGGTGATTCACCAACTGGCCGAAAAAATCAATAAGCGGTCGCTGGTGATCATTTTCAGCGATATGTTTGAAAATGTCTCGGAGGTCGATCACCTATTTTCGGCCTTGCAACACCTGCGGCATAACCTGCACGAGGTGCTGATTTTCCACGTCATGGACAAAAAAACCGAGGAGGATTTTGCGTTCGACGAGCGGCCTTACGAGTTTATCGACCTGGAAACGGGCGACAAGGTGAAAGTGCAGCCGAATCAGGTCCGCGACAGCTACCAGCAGGCCGTCAAAAACTTCTACCACGAACTTAAACTCCGCTGCGGCCAGTACCGGATCGACTTCATCGAAGCCGACATTGCCAAAGGCTTTGACCAAATCCTGACCAGCTACCTCGTGAAGCGGACGAAGATGCGGTGATGACGTCTGGTTGTTATAATTTCTCCCATTCTTCCCGGCTGATTCCGGCCTGTTTTAGCAAACGTCCGAGGAGACCCACACTAATTTCGCCTTGGTGTGGGTTCGGAATAGTGAGCTTTAGATTCCCTTTCAACATGAATTGGTGTTTACCTCCAGATTCGGGTCCCGTAAAACCGGCCTGAGGAAGAAAATAAATTAAATCGGAACGCTTAATGGATTTGAAGGGGGACATAGTGACTTAAACCACTTCCAGAGCTGGATTTAAATCAATTCCTTCGACAATGGGCAGTTTGTGTCCATGACGAATTCCGACGATCAGCCACCCCTCTAAAACGTCCAGGAGTTGTTCCCGGCAGGCTTCCAGCGTATCACCGTAAGCGATCACACCTTCAAACCCCGGAATCTCCGCGTAGAAGGTACCTTCTTCCAATTCATAATGCGCTTTTCGTAAAGCGGATTGAAGATATTCTCCGATCATGGTTTGTTTGAATAAACGGCTAACAAGATAAGCAAATCTCTTTACTTCCCCTTCACACTCGCCTTGGCATCCTTCATCGGAGCCGGTTTTTGTTTCAACTTCTGTTGTTGCAGGAAATTGAAATAACCTTCCAGGTCTTCGACGGGTAGCCGCCGGGCCAGGATTTTCTTGTCTTTGTCGAGCACATAGACCGTCGGCGTCGAGTACACATCGTACTTGTTCTTGTAGTCGACGGGCGCGCTCGGGCCGTAGACGTTCACGAGGTTCTGCAGCTTAAACTCGCGGATAAACTTCTTCCAGTCAGCTTCGGTTTTGCCGATGGCGACGGCGTAGATCTGCACCCCTTTTGCTTTGTTGTCGTCAAAAAACTTCTTCAGCTTGGGTGCCGATTCGCGGCAGTGGCCACATTCGGGGTCGTAGAAGAACGCAATGGTGTAGTCGGCTTTCAGGTCGTGCAGCGCCCGCCGACGGCCCAGCGTGTCTTGCAGGCTGATATTGGGTAAGATCTTTCCGGCCAGCAACGGTTTCAAAATGGCTACCCGCTCGCGCATGCTTTTTAGCGTCGAGGTGTCGCTCACGGGCATCACCCCGGTTAACCAGTATTTTTCGGCCATGTGAATAAACAGCCCGTCGGTATTTAGCACCTTCTTCTGTTCTTCGTACTGGTTGGTGATGTACCAGATCGTATAGCGAAGCATCTCTTCGTTGGCTTTGGCTTTGCTTACCAGGTAATCGGCTGCCGGAATCAGCGAATCGACGGTTTGTACAGTCAGTTCTTTGATATACCGGTCGATTTTATTTTGCAGAAAAGGCGTTCGCAGCAGCCGCTCGTCGGCAAAATCGAAGCCGTCGAAGTAGTGATTTCGATAATAATTAAACACCCAATTTGAATCCGGCCGACCGTTGGCGAGCTTCGGCGCTTCCGGAACTTCGGGCTCCTCGGCGGCTTTGAACAGCTTTACCGTCAGTGTATTGGCGTTCTGGGCGATAAAGTTTTTGCGGTACTCTTCGACTTCTTTTCGAAGAGCCGCCAACTGGGTCGGCGAACCGCCCTGTTTTTGCAATGCCCCGATTTCTCCGTACTTTTTGCTCAGAAATTTCTGGTAGCCATAGAAAATCTCGTTCTCCCGAGAACCCGTCACCTTCATGGACTCGATGACGTTGAGCGTATCGGCCTCAAACGAAAACCGCTGTTCGCCAATCACGAGTTGCAAAACCGGCTTGGCATTCACGACGATCATGTACAAACCGCCGGGCAGTTCTTTGGGTCCGTCGAACACCAGTGTCCCGTTGGCATCTGCCGTAGCCGTGTCGCGGGGCGTAAACTGCGTCGGGCCATAAAAATGGGCCAGGTAAGCGGTTTTGTTGGCTAGTCCTTTGATTCGGGCCGTTATGTTGTGACCTTCGGACGATTGCGCCCGTAGGAGCGGCACGGACAACAGCAGCAGAAGCGCCGTAAAACAAAAGCGTCGGTTCATGAATAGAGCGGTTGATTGACCAGATTTTGGCATACAAAGATACAACTAATAACGTTTGGCCCCCCGGCCTTCGCATACCTGATGTTCTACTTTCTTTCGAAGACGCTCACCTTTCTGTTTATGCCGATGGGCCTGATTGCCGTGGCCCTGTTGTTTGCCTTATTGACCAAAAACCGTGCCCGCCAGCGCAAGGCCCTGATCGGGGCAACGCTGCTGCTTTTTATCGGTGGAAATGGGTTTATTACCAATGAACTGGCTCGTTGGTGGGAGGTTCCTCCGACGGTTCTGCCCGCCCGAACCAGCCCACGAGTCGGCGTCGTACTGACGGGTGGGCTTATGAAAACCAGTCCGGAATTACAAAACCGGTTGCATTTGAGCGATCAGGCCGATCGGGTTGGGCAGGCGCTGCTGCTCTATAAAACTGGCCAGATTCAGAAAATCCTGATCAGTGGCGGAATTGGCGGGATTATCAAACGAAAAACGGGCGATGAGGGGCACCTGTCGCGCCAGTTCCTGATCATCGGGGGGGTCCGGGCGGAGGATATTGTGCTGGAAAACAAATCGATCAATACCTACGAAAATGCCCGGTTTTCGGCCCCGGTCCTTCGGCAGCAATTTAGCGGCTATGAAGTGGTGTTGATTACGTCCGGCTGGCATATGCGCCGGGCCATCGGCTGTTTCGAAAAGCAGGCGGTTTCCGTAACCCCTTTTCCGGCGGCTCCGATGGCGAGCGAGCGACAATACGCACCCAATCATCTCCTGTTCCCGTCGGAAGGAGCCTTGCACGATTCGTACTGGATTCTGCACGAATTGGTCGGGTTTGCCACCTACCGCATCATGGGCTATCTCTAAACGCTCAGAATGCGAACCATCCGCAGCAGGTCTTCGTTGATCGGTTTTGGCAGTTTGATGGTGTCAATGAACGGCGTGTAAATCAGCTCGTTGTTGACAATTCCGGCCATAACGTTCTTCTGTCCGTCGAGCAGCCCTTCGAGGGCACCCAGCCCCAGGCGGCTGGCCAGAATCCGGTCGTAAGCCGTCGGTACTCCACCCCGCTGGATGTGGCCGAGCGTCGTTACGCGCATGTCAATCGGAACGGCAAGTTGCTCCCGGATCTGTTCGGCCAGTACGACGGCATTGCCTTCCACGTCACCTTCGGCCACGATGATGATCGAAGAGGATTTTGAGCGGCTCCAGCCCTGTTTCAGCGTTTCGACCACTTCCGAGATTGGCGTCAGTACTTCCGGCACCATCACCATTTCGGCCCCTCCGGCAATCCCCGACTGAATGGCGATGTAGCCGGAGTCGCGGCCCATGACCTCGATGAAGAAAACCCGGTCGTGAGAGTCGGCCGTATCCCGGATTTTGTCGATGGCTTCCAGAGCGGTATTCACGGCCGTATCGTACCCAATCGTGTAATCCGTCCCGTACAAGTCGTTGTCGATGGTGCCCGGTGCGCCAACGGTCGGGATCTGGAATTCCTCGAAAAACTTGAGCGCTCCCGTAAACGTTCCGTTTCCACCGATGGCAATCAGGCCTTCGATGCCGTGTTTCATCAACTGATCGTGGGCTTTCTGACGGCCTTCGGGCGTCATGAACTCTTTGCTGCGTGCTGATTTCAGAATGGTTCCGCCCCGTTGCACAATATTGCTGACGGAGTGAGAAGTCATCGGAAAAATATCGCCGTTAATCATTCCGTTGTACCCCCGACGGATGCCGAACACTTCGACGCCGTGGTAAACAGCCCCCCTGACGACTGCCCGGATACAGGCATTCATACCAGGGGCGTCACCGCCGGAAGTAAAAACAGCTACGCGCTTCATGATATAAGTCTATTTTAAATTTCCTAGGTACAAAAAAATATTCGTTGGCCCATCGCCAGCGAACCGCAAATTTATTTTCATTTTTGGACAAACCGACAAATGTCTTTCATGAAAAACGAATTTAATCCTTGCGTAAAGCAGAAATAGGCCGGAGAATAAGCAAAAATTTGTAAGTAATTAACTGATTATTAGTAAGTAATGCCTATCGTGTGACGCGCTTTTTCGGCCGGATCAATTTCCGTTTAATCACCGGATAAACGGCGTATGTTATCTTTACCGACGCGATTCCGATACCGGCTGCGGCCAGCACATCCGCCCAATGGTGTTCGTTATTGGCTACCCGCAACAGGGCGGTGGCACTTGCCATGGCGTACCCCGCCACGCTGATCCAGGGGCTTTTGTGCTTGTAAGCCTGGTGCAGCAATTCGGCTCCCGTGAAGGCCACCGCCGTATGCCCGGACGGAAACGACCGCCGGTCCGAGCCATTCGGGCGGGTTGACTGAACGGTTCGTTTCAATCCTTCCGTCACCACGGCCATCACGCCATTCGAGATTACCGTCACGGCGATTTCGTCGCCGAGCTTGACCGCCGGTTTTACGCCAAACGCCTGCAAGGCTACCCGCAATCCGTACGGCCCAAACCGCAGGTACTCGTCGGCCGCGCTGATGTGATCGGTACTCGTAAACGGGTCGCGCGTCGGATGACCGAGCAAAGCCGCTCCGCCCCCGATCAACACCGACGGGACAATAAAAGACTTCAGCGGATACCGCCGTTCGGTCGGAATGGAATCGCCTGCCGTTTGGGCGAAAAGCTGAAAGGAAGTCAGCCAGAGTAAAAGGAAAAACCGAATGCGAAGTGCCATAAAATCAGGTAAATAAGGGCGGTTTTTAAAACGTGCGGTAATCAGGCTGCTAACCGAAACCGCACGGCCCGGGCCAGAATCCGGACGTGATTCCACATGGCCGTTGCCGTACCAAAATGCGTCGCCAGCACCTTAAACCGGTCGATCAGCGACTGCCGGTGCCGCTGCACGGACAAGCCGCCGGTCAGGTATTTGCACAAAATAAAATCCAACCGAACCACCTTGCGGGCCGCTTTCAGACACCGGATTTCCCAGTCGATATCGGCGCTCAGGTTGTCGACCCAAAACGGCGGGGCCAGGCTCCGGCGGGCAATAAATGCCTGGTGGCACACCTTCATGCCCATCGCCATGTCGCGCCAGGTAAGCTGCTGCGGCAGGGTGTGGGGCGTAATCGCGGAGCGCAGCCCGAGCGGTTTGCCGGTTTCGTCGACAAACAGGGCGTCACTATAATAGACGTCGGCGGGGTTGTTTCGTAACTCGTTCAGCAACTTAAAAATGGTGGTAGCGTCGTAAATCTCATCCCCGGCGTTCATAAACCAGATGTATTCTCCCGTCGCCAGTTGCTGCCCTTTGTTCATAGCGTCGTACAGCCCGCGATCCGGCTCCGAGATCCAGCGGCTGATGTGGTTTTCGTACTGATGCACAATGGCCAGCGTCCGGTCCCGGGAGTTGCCGTCGATGATCAGGTATTCCACCTCGTCGCCCGGCAGGTTGGCAATCAGGCTCTGGATCGTGCGTTCCAGAAACCGCTCGGCGTTGTAGGTGACGGTGATGATGGAGAGTAAGGGCATGAAGCGGTCGCGAAAAGTTGCAAAAAAACGGTATTTTTACCGGCTAACCAACGGCAGAATGCAAACGAATTCCACCACTTCTTCGGCGCTTCAGGATGCGTACCGCTCGCAATACGCTGATGCTGACCGCACCTGGCGCGATATGGGCGCGCGGATGAAGGCCGAAACCATTCGCCGGTTGTGCCAGTCGTACCAGTTCCCGAAGATACTCGACGTCGGTTCGGGCGACGGCGCGGTGTTGCAGCAGCTCGACCAGGCCCGGTTTTGTCCGGCGATGTTCTCGCTTGAAATCTCCGAAAGTGGGGCCAACCGCATCCGCGAGCGCGGGCTGGCATCGTTGCAAAATGTGCAGTTGTTCGATGGCTACAAAATCCCGTACGGCCCGAAGGAGTTTCCGCTGGCGACCTGCTCGCACGTCATCGAACACGTCGAACACCCGCGTTTGCTGCTGCGTGAGATTGCGCGGGTGTCGGAGTACCAGTTTTTCGAAGTGCCGATCGATTTCAGCTTTTTCGTCGACCGAAAGACCGAGCATTTTCTGTCGTACGGACACATCAATATTTTCACGCCCTCGCTGTTCAAGTTCCTGCTCAAATCCGAAGGTTTCGAGATTCTGGCCGAACATTCGGTTTTCTACGACACGGCCGCCATCCGGCATTCGGCTCCGGGCACGCTGGCGTTCTGGGCCATCTGGTTGAAAACGCAGGTCCTGAAGTCGGTCCCGGCTTTGCGGAAAATCAAGCCGAGTGCGTTTGCAGTGTTGTGCCGGAAGAAGAGTGATTTGAGTATTTTTTGAAAGGGGCTGTTACACAGGGTTTATCAGGGATTATCAGAGGTTATCAGAGAAAAACCCTGATAACTCTGATGTCCTCTGATTAACTCTGTGTAACTAAAATATCTCCTCATACAAAGCCAAATACCGCCCGGCCACCACGGTTTCGTCGTAGTTGGCAACGACATGGTTTCGGGCATTCACGGCCAACTGCTCATACCCGGTTTCGGATTGTTCCAGAATCCAGCGCATCCCGTTCGCCAGGTCCTCGACGGACCGGTATTCGACTAGGTAGCCCGTCTGCCGGTGCCGCACCATTTCGGGAATCCCGCCGACCTCAAACCCGACCACCGGCGTTCCGCAGGCCATCGACTCCATAATGGTGTTGGGCAAATTTTCTTCCAGCGACGGGATCACGAACAGATCGGCGGCACTGTAGGCTCTGACAATTTGCTCCAAACTGCTCAACGAACCCAGAAAGTAGTAGCGAAACGGCAGGCTGTTCAGCAGGCTTTCGTCACCCGCGCCGAAAATCAGCAACTCCACATCGTTGGGCTGGGCGAGTTGCTGCCGTAACACCGTCAGCGCCTTTTGAAAATACGAAAAGCCCTTGCCGAGCGCCGAAACTTTAGCAGCCGCAAAAAGGATAAACCGTTTATGATCCGGCAGCTTCAGTTCCCACCGGGCGACGGCTTTTGGCAGGGGAAAGAATTGCTTCGTATCGAGCGGATTCGGGATCGACCGGACGGCCAGATCACCGAACAAACGGCTTTTCCGGGCGCGGTTCGCCAGCCATTGGCTGCACCCGACGGGCGTTAACCGGGCGTTTGCGTAGGCTTTCTGCTTCCGTAGCCAGCCGCCGTGCGAAAGGTCGTCGGGCGCAGCGGTGCGCAGAAACGGGCAGTTGCCGCACTGGTCCTGGTATCGTTCGCAGGTTCCGCTGTGGTGACAGCCGCCGGTAAACGCGCCCATGTCGTGCATCGTCCAGACGACCGGTTTTTGCAGCGCAAAGAGTTTTTGTAACGAACGCGTCGATAAAAAACCGAAGGTGGTCCAGTGGAGGTGCAGAATATCCGCCTGTTGCACGAGCGGGTGCTGGCTGATGTCGGTGCCGACCAAACCGGGTGAAAATGCAAACCGGACCGCGCGGCTGCGTTCGAACGGCATAAACGTCAGCCGGTCGAGCGCAAACCTTGCTTTGGACCAACGCCGTTGCCAGGCGGTTTCGGCCAGCGACACCACGTGCGGTTCTTCAACCGACGTTTCGGCCACCAGCATCTCCGACAACACCCCCGCCCGGTTGAGCGCCTGGTTGATGCGGTTAGCGGCAATGGCGGCCCCGCCGTACCGGTGAAACGTGCTCAGGTGCAGAACCTTCATTTAGTAGCCGTTAGAACGATGTAGGGCGAAAACGCTTTGGTTTCGACCGGAACCAGTTTGAAAAAGACTTTCAGCGGAAGCCAGAGCCCTTTTTTGAGCAGTCGGCCCAGCAGCGGTTTTTCGGCTTCCCGCTCAAACCAGAGCATAAACCGGCCGTCGTAGTCCACCCGGATGTTTTGCAGTCCCAGCCGCTGGCTGGCCTGCCGAAGCCGGTCAAGGTCCATCGAGCGGATGTTGTGCTTGGCGTAGTTTTCGGGGTCGAAGGTTTTCTGAAACCAGCCGTTCAGCCCCCGAAAGTTGGGCAGCGTCACGAGCAGTACCCCGCCGGGATTCAGCGATTCGACGTGTTTTTCGAGAATGGTTTCGATGTCGTCAAAATGTTCGATCAGTCCGTTCGACATCACCAGATCGAAGCCGCGTTGGGGCGTGTACTGGAACAGATCGGTTTCAATGACGCCCACCGACCCTTCAGGCAAGCCGTTGGCCCGCTCCAGGTCGTGCAGAATTTTCGGGTGAACGACGTAATCGAGCAGGGTGGTGTCGGTTTTGAGGTGTTTTTTAAGCCAAACCGAATAATAACCCGGAAAACCGCCCAACTCCAGCGCCGACCGGATTGGATGCGTCGAAACCAGTTGCCGAATCAGGGGCAGAAACGGGTACTTGTCCGGTATCTGGAAAATAAGCCCCTCTTTCGATTCCCAGTAGTTGAGCCAGAATGTGCGGTCGGTCAGTGTCAAAGCCGTAGTTGATCCAATGCGGAAAACCACCCGCACCGGGGCAAAAATAGCCACGATCCGACAGATTCAAAACCGCCCGGCCGAAAACCGCCCTGAGCGTACTGACCCGCCTATCCCGGCTGCACCACAACCCCTGGCGGGGGTTGTGGTGCAGCCGTTGTCCCTCTGGGTTTGTGGGAGTGTGTTAGGCACCGTACTTGTAGCGGTTGATCAACTGCCGCAGCAGACTGGGCCGGAAATGGCGTTGCAGATTTTGGATGACCGCCGGATCGAGTTGCAGGTTTTCGGTGAAATAGATCTCGCCCTCGTATAACGGAGCGTGCTGGTAGCGACTAAACCGGCCGAAATTCGTTCCAGCATCGTAGCCAATATGGTCGACTTTCGATTTGAAGGGATACAAACAATACCGTTTTTGCCGGAAATGCGTGTAACTCCAGCGAATCGCCCAGGAGCTGATCAGGCCCTGCTGCTGTTTCTGAAACATCGGAATGAGGTCGCTGCCGCCCACCGAAAAGGCGCGCCGGGCCTCCCGGTTTTTGATAAAATCGGCAAAATCGGGTACCGTCCAGTCGGCCAGCGCCCAGCGGTTTTGCCAGGTCGACCAGCCCAGCGACGACGCCCGGGGCAGCAGCAGCACCTCGTCGGGGTAGCTGGCCGGAATGGTGAAGGGATACAAATACCCGGAAACCGAGAAAACCAGCGGATGGTGTTCGTAGAAGTCGAGGGCTTTATTCTGAAAATCAAGAAAGTCGGTGGTGCAGATCACATCGTCTTCCATGACGATCACCCGCCCGTGCTGTTCGATCACCGCCGAAACACCCCCGATGATGGAGTTGGCTAATCCCTGATTTTTAGGCGCTTCCTGAATTCGAACGTCTGCAAAACCGGTAATGGTGGGCAAATAAGCCCGGACCTGCTGCACCTTTTCAACGTCTTCCAGACCCGGTTTCGGCCCATCCGAGAAAATATACAGCACACTTTGCTGGGCCAATGGATTATTGGCCAGGTATTGGATCGTTTCGCGCAGGTGATCGACGCGGTTGTAACAAAATAAAACGATGGGAGCGAGGGTCATTTTACGGTTTACGGTATTCGGTGCCCGGCGTACCCACGGACTTTAGTCCGTGATAAAATCTCACCAACCGATTAGCTGGGCTGAAAACACGGACTAAAGTCCGTGGGTACGCCGGGCACAAACTAATTGCAAGATTACTTAATTATTTGCATCGTCTCTGCTTTCTTTGTGGGCAGAATGTTGACTTGTAGCCGATCAGTACTGTGAACGGACCGGGCTTTTTTGATGAATTATGACTGAAATCCGCGCTGAAGCGATGCCGGACGATCCGTCCGAGCACTACCGGATTAAACCTCCACTGACCAATCCCCGCCGGTATTACCTGATGAAACTGAGGGAGTTGGTGCAGTATGCCAAAGCTACGTTTATTGATCCGCTGACGAAAACCGGTCGGATCAGCCTGGCCGATTATGGCTGCGGCACCAAGCCATACGTTTCCCTTTTTCCGGCTGAACAAGTCAAGTATATTGGTATCGACCTGGCCTGGAATCCCCACGCGGATGTGTACATCGGATCCGATAGCCGGATTGACATGGCTGATAATCAGGTGGATGTGGTGCTCTCGACGCAGGTACTCGAACACGTTGAAGACCCGGAAGGGTATTTGCGGGAAGCCTGCCGCATTCTGAAACCGGGCGGTTTGCTGCTGCTGACTACCCACGGCTACTGGATGTACCATCCCGACCCGACGGATTACTGGCGCTGGACCTCGGCGGGTTTGCAAAAAATCGTAGCCCGCAACGGTTTTGAAATCGTGGCGTTTCGCGGGATCATCGGCCGGTCGGCGATGGGGTTGCAACTGTTTCAGGACGGTTTTCTGTTCAAAATACCGCGCTGGCTGTGGCCACCGTTCGCGCTGGTCATGCAGGCGTCGATCAGCCTGTTCGACCGGACGACCTCGCAGGAAACGAAGGACAAAGACGCGTGTACGTACCTGGTTGTCGGACGAAAACGATGAAAATCTGCCTGGCCTATCCGAACAAAAACAGCTATTCGGAGACGTTTATTCACAACCATGTTCAGTACCTGAAACCGGCCCTGACGCTCTCGGGCGGCTGGCGACCGTACCGAACCCAGGACGGTGGCACGATTGTAACCCTGCCGTTGGCCGAACCGATTCGGGTGGTCGTGAAGCGCGGTTTGTCGGCGCTCTACCCGGCTTTTTACACCCATTTTCTGACCCGGTATCTGAACCAAAACCGTCCCGATGTGTTGCTGGCGGAATACGGCCCGACGGGCTGTGCGGTCATGACCGCTTGCCGACGGGCCAATGTGCCGCTGGTCGTGCATTTTCACGGATTTGATGCCGTAGAAAAACAGACCATTGAACGATATCAAAAACCGTATCGCCAACTGTTTGCGCAGGCCAAAGCAATTGTGGCGGTTTCCAACGACATGGTCGATCAACTGGTACGGCTGGGAGCCGATCCGGCGAAGGTTTACCGGAATCCGTACGGCGTCGAAACGCGGTTGTTCTCCGGAGCCGAACCGGAAAAAGCCGATAAAATTGTGGTGGCAGTTGGGCGGTTTACGGCCAAAAAAGCTCCGCAATTTACCATTCGAGCGTTTGATAAAGTGCTCGACAAACACCCCGACGCGCAACTGGTCATGATCGGCGAGGGGGAATTATTCGAATCATGTAAAAAACTCGTCAACGACTTACAACTGAAATACGCTGTTCGTTTGTTGGGCGTAAAACCGGCTGCGGAAATTGCCGACTGGCACCGAAAAGCCCGGCTGTTTGCCCAGCACTCGATGGTCAATCCGGCGAACGGCGATTCGGAGGGAACACCCAATACCGTGCTGGAAGCGTCGGCGGCCGGGTTGCCGATTATCAGCACCCGCCATGCCGGAATCAAGGAAGCCGTCGAGCACGGCAAAACCGGGTTTCTGGTCGAAGAAGGGGATGTGGGAGGCATGGCGAACTACATGATTCAACTCCTCGACGATCCCCAACTGGCCGGTGAACTCGGCCGGAACGCCCGGCAAAAAATGCTGGCCGACTACGAAATGAGCGACCGTATCAACGAATTAAACCGTATTTTAGAAAGTGCCCACGGGCCGGCGGGCGCTCCCGTTTAGCCCCTGACCTGGATCGAAAACAATGACCGTACTCTCCCCCCTCACCAACTCCCCGGCGGTGTCGCCCGTTCGGAGCCTGAACGCCCGCACCATCGAACAGCGTTACCGCGAGCAGTTCGGCATGGACGTGAGCCGCTATTTTGCCGGGATGGACGAGGTGATGATTTATGAATGCAACCAGTCGAAACTGCGGTTTTACTATCCGTTTTCGCTGGCGGGCGATGCGGCTTTTTACGCCGATTTGGGCAAGCATTACAAAGGCTACTACAGCCCCTGGAAGTGGGAGCACGAACTGGTTTTCCAGCAGTTGAAACCGGGCGACCAGGTGCTGGAAATCGGCAGCGGCAACGGTTTTTTTCTGAAACGGCTGCCCGAAAAAGGAGCCGTTGGGCTGGGGCTGGAACTGAACGACGATGCGATTGCGTACGGCAAAAAAATCGGCGTCAACATCATCAGCGAGGACCTGAAAATTCATGCGGAGCAACACGCCGGGCAGTACGACCTGGTCTGCGCCTTTCAGGTCTTCGAGCACGTCAATCAGGTCGGCGAGTTTTTCCGGCAGGCGGCCCAGTGTGTCAAACCGGGCGGTTTGCTGGCGATTGGTGTTCCGAACAATGCGTCGTATTATTTCCGGGAAGACCCGTACCATACCCTGAACCTGCCACCCCACCACACGCTGCTCTGGGACCCGGTTTCGCTGCGGTTTGCGGGGGAATTGATGGGCCTGAACGTCGTTGACATCCGGAGCGAACCCGCCACCGTGACGCACCGGAGCCTCGGTTACCGGCTGTGGCTCGAAAAGCAGTTGGGCCGCAGTCTGCTGACGACGCTCCTGTACAAATCGACCCGGTTTGTGGCCAAACGCTTACCGATCCTGAACGACGGCGCGACGGTGGTCGCTATTTACCGCAAGTGAGTTAATTTGATTTCATGGGAATTGTCATTCGTCAGAGCCTGAAAGCCAGCATCGGTTCCTACATCGGAGTCGGCATCGGGATTGTCAACCAGTTATACGTGTCGCTGGAGTTTCTGGAAACCGACCAACTGGCTATTTCGCGCTTGTTGCTGGAAAACAGCCTGTTGTTTGCGGCTTTCGCGCACCTCGGCGCGCCCTTTATTACCGACCGGTTTTTTGGCTATTTCCGCGACGACAAAACGCAGAACAACGGTTTTCTCGGTTTTCTGCTGGCGTTTCCGCTCATCGGCATCAGCCTGTTCACGGCCCTTTATTTTGGGTTTGAGCAGCCGATCAAGAATTATTTTGCCGAGAAGTCGGCCGGGCTGATTCCGTACTACGTGCTGGTGGTGCCGTTTACGATCTTCTGGATTTACATCACGGTGCTCGAAGCGTATTGCCGCAACAATTCTCGTATTGCCATTCCGACCTTTATTCGGGAAGTCTACCTGAAACTATCCAACGTGCTGATTATCCTGATGTTCGGTATCGGCTGGTACAGTTTCGACTGGATGCTGTACCTGGTCATTGGCGCGCACGGGCTGGCGGTGCTGATCCTGCTGGCGTACATTTATCAGTTGGGCAAGTTTTCGCTCCGCTTCGATTTCAGGCAGTTGAAAGACGGGTTGTTCCGGCAAATGGTGTATTTCGGGCTGTTCGTGGTGCTGGGCGGAGTCGGTACGCAAGTGGTGTATTTTATCGACCGGACGATGCTGTCGGGCGGCAAAGGGCTGGTCGACGCCGGTATTTTTATCATTGCGACTTACATTGCCGGGATCATCGAAATTCCCCGAAAAACCATTACGCAAATCTCGACACCGCTGGTTTCCAACTCGTTGCGCCAGAACAACCTGGCGCACGTGCAGGAGTTGTACCACAAATCGTCGCTGAACCAGTTGCTGGCGGGCGGGCTGGTGTTTCTACTCATCTGGACCAACATCGACGGTATTTTCAGCATTCTGCCGAAAGGGGCCATTTACAGCCAGGGCAAGCTGGTGGTGTTGCTGCTGGCGTCGGCCAAGCTGTTCGAGATGGCGACCGGCGTCAACGGCGAAATCATCAATTATTCCCGGTATTTCCGCTACGCGACCTACCTGATGCTGGTGATGGCCTGCCTTGCCATCGGCGCAAATGCCTATTTTATCCCCCGGTACGGTATCGACGGGGCCGCGCTGGCCACCACGCTGACCACGCTGATTTTCGCCCTGAGCAAAGTGGTGATTGTCTGGGTCCTGTTCCGCATTCTACCCTTTACATTCTCGGGCGTGAAGGCCGTGCTGGTGCTGGCGCTGGTGTACGGTGCGTCGTTTCTGTTGCCTGAATGGAGCGGTTCGCTCTGGCTGACGCTGCTCAGCATTGCGTTCCGGTCGGGGGTGTTGGCGGGTCTGTTTGCCGGGCTGGTGCTGTGGCTACGGGTTTCGGAAGACATTAACGGCCTGGCCGGAAGCCTGTGGAGTCAGGCGCGGGCGTTCCGGCAGCGTTAACGGTTAAATCATCCAGAGTCGGCGATCAATGGGTATGATTTCTTGTTCGACAATTTGGAGTTGGTGAAACGTCGGATGAAGCGGGTGAAAAATGACATTGAACGAAAAAGGCACAACGACAGATGGCAGCGCCACGGCCAGCCGATCCGGTTTTTGTAACCACGCTTTGAGCCACTGCTGCGTCCGTTCGTAGGTGTTGTCCTGCCAATAATCGGGCATTTCATCCCGCCGGAAATACCGAATGTCGTCGGGGGCTTCGATGGAAAACAGCCAGTACGTGGGCAGTTCTTCGTAGCGGACCCTGGGCGCGTGCGCCAGGGTCTCTACTAAACCAAGCTCCGGGCTCGAGGTAGTGTAGAGGACTCCGCGGCCTTTCGGGTTCCAGCGGGCACTATATAGGCGACTTCCTTCGACGGACAGCGGCTGGTCGATGAACTTCTCGCGGATAATGCGGTAAACGATGGGCATTGTTCGAACGGCTGGTCAGGCAGGCAGGCCATGATCGATCCGTCCCAGTACATCGTCGACCAGGCCAAATCCAGTCACGGTGTCCAGTAACTGAAGCGGGGTCTGATCTTCCAACTCCCGGATGGGCGTTTTGAGCCAGTTTAAGACTGTACCGGCCCGACCTTCAAACGTATCCAGGCTGTGCAGCAAGAGGTTTTTTAACAACAAAAGCCGCTCAGACGCTTCGGTATTCAGCGTTTGTTCGGGCGAAAGCCGGTGCAAGTTTCGGGGCGTCATACCCAGGGCGTGCGCCATTTCCTTGTCGGTTAAACCGACCAAGTTCGCCACTTCATCGATCTGCGAACGCAACACGCCCTGCCGGACGGTTTTGATCACCTCGAAAGGAAGCATTTCCTGAAAAGGAACTGAGCCAGTTTGAGCGCGTGGTTGCATAATCGTTAAGTGAAAATTTTCACTAAGTTGAGGGAAATGTTTCACGAAAGCAAGTAATGTTTTAAGAAGCAGTCAAAACCGCTTTTCAAACACCAACTTCAGCGATTCGCTGGCTCCAAGGTTTCGTTTAAACCGAATCAGCCCTTCGTTTCGAACAGTCTGGCTGGTCGAAATACCGAGGTCGAGCAGGGAAATACCATGTTGCTGACAATACGCATACAGGCTTTCTACTAACAAGACCGACGGACTATGTGCCTGATAATCTTCGTGGTCGGCGGGTAGGAAGTAATACAAAATATCGGCGCGAACGCGAATTCCCAGACAGGAAGCAATCAGTTGGCCCTGATCGAGCACGGTAAAAACCGGGCAGACATCGCCGAAATTTTCGAGCAGATTCGCCAGCCCGTCGCGGGTAATGCTTAGGGGCAGTTTTTTTCGCCACCGGGCTTGCTGAATAAACGTAAATAGTTCGTCAACATCCGGTTTTTCCCAGATCTGGGTCGTAAAACCAGCCTGGTGGCATTTTCGAAGCCGCCGTCGTTCGTTGGCATGCAGTGCCTCCTCAAAAGAGCGCTCGTCGACGGACCGGTGTTGATTCAGTTCTTCGTATTTGACCAAAAAACCGGCTTTTAGCAGGAGCGAGCGAAGTCGAGCGGCTTGTCGGGGAGCGTAACAATCGGGATAATTGACTAGTCGGATTCCTGTTACTAGTAAATTTTTACTAGAAATAATAATATAATTAAGCAGCCGGTCCAGCGCCGAATTGGGTATGGTTTTCAAAAATTCAAGAGAACCAAAGGAGGCCGCGCAAGGGCTGATAGTCCAGCCGTCGCGGACGAAAAGGCTGCATCGAGCCACTGCCTGGCCGGTTTTTGAATCCAGGAGGGCAAAATAGTGTAGCGGACGGCAGGGCTGGTTAAGCAGATGCCTGGCCTGGAGGAACAGAAAACCATCGTCCGAAAACGGAGGAATCTGTTCCGGCAGCGGATTTTCTACGTGAAAAAGATCGTACACGGAATCACAAAAGTGTTGAAGCCAGGACTAGTGCTTCTTTTTCTGGTGTTTTTTGGCCCAGCGGTCGTAGACCAACTGAAGAATACCGTCTTTGAGTCCGAGGTCGGGCACGATGATGGTTTCAGCTCCGGCCCATTTCATGACCGAAATATAAATATCGGCGGCCGGAACGATGACATCGGCGCGGTCGGCATTCAGGCGCAGTTTGTTGATCCGGTCGTCGAGGGTGTAGCTTGCGATGTAATTCCGCATCCGTTCGATTTCGGCCAGCGTGGTGGTGTCGGATACTTTGGCGACAAGGTTAAAAATCTTATTGATGTTCCCACCCGTACCGACGGCAATCAACTCCTGCGAGGTTTGCACATTTTCCTCGACCCATTCCTTCATTTTCGTCCAGGCACCCCGGGTTTCCTTGCCTTCCAACAAGCGCACGGAGCCGATTTTGAACGATTTGGAGTTGGTTTTCTTTCGGTTCAGGTACAGGTTCAGCTCGGTGCTGCCCCCGCCCACATCGATGTGCAGGTATTGCCGTTCGTCAAGTGCCTGCACCACTACATTGTTGATCAGTTCGGCTTCTTTCTGTCCGTCGATGATATGAATATCAATGCCAGTCGACTCTTTGATGCGGGCGGCTACAGCCTGGCCGTTAGCAGATTCGCGCATGGCCGAGGTCGCACAGGCCATATAATCTTCTACTTCGTGCAGTTCCATGAGCAGTTTATAAACCTGCATCAGTTTGGTAGTCCGCGCTTCGCTCTCCGGGGTCAGTTCCCGGAAGTTGAAAACGTCGTGGCCCAACCGAAGTGGAAAACGGACGTATTCTACTTTTTTAAAGCTCACCGTGCCGTCGACATACAGGATCGTAGAAATCTGTAGTCGGGCCGCATTGGAGCCAATATCGATTGCCGCAATTTTCAAAGTAGCTTGGGGTCAATGTGGAACGCAAACGGCCAAATATACTGAACGTCGGGGAAATAAGCCGAAAACTTCGTTAAAGGAACATTAGTGATGGTACCTTCTATCAGAGTAAAGGCCAGCCAGTCGGGTGGTTCGTCCGGTACAACGGTTAGTGAATGCGTGAGAGAAACCTGCCAGGCGGTACTGCTAAACTGGTAGGCCAGTTTAGCAGTACCGCCCTAAGCGAGTGGTGTGAACATAATGGGATCGACTTTCACTGGATTCAACGGCATCGGCCGTCCGGCAGGTAAGCCAGCTCAAAACGCTTACATTGAGCGTTTCAATGCGGGGTCGACGCGAAGTGAAGCCACCGCCGACTAAAAAAATCAGTTGAATTTTCACGGAATCTTATAGAAAATTAGAAAATAAATAATATGAGTTTGAAAAAGCTCTCACTATAATTAGCTTTGGATACGAATATACCCACACTTGTATGACCATTTTAGGAATCTCAGCTTTTTATCATGATTCGGCGGCAGCGTTGATTGAAGATGGACGTATCGTGGCGGCTGCTCAGGAAGAACGATTTACCCGCAAAAAACACGATCCCGGTTTTCCCGCCAACGCCATCGCTTACTGCCTGGAATACGGCGGAACTACAATTAACACGCTGGATGCCATTGTCTTCTACGATAAACCCCTTTTGAAATTCGAGCGTCTGCTGGAGACGTATTATGCCTTTGCTCCGCGTGGGCTAGCCTCGTTCCTGACGGCGATGCCGGTTTGGATGAAGGAAAAGTTATTTTTGAAGCGGCTCATTCGGGATGAACTGAAAAAAATCGGTTATGACACGAAAAGACCGGTAAAACTACTCTTTCCGGAACACCACCTCTCTCACGCAGCCAGCGCCTATTACCCGTCCGCTTTCGAAAAAGCCGCCATCCTCACCATCGACGGCGTGGGGGAATGGGCCACGGCTTCCATTGGTCTTGGCGACGGCAAAAATATCACGATTCTGAAAGAATTACGGTTTCCGCATTCGCTGGGACTTTTGTATTCTGCTTTCACCTATTTCCTGGGTTTTAAAGTCAACTCCGGAGAGTATAAGCTGATGGGTCTGGCACCGTATGGCGATCCGCACTCGCCCGATATTACCCGGTACGTCAGCGTAATTAACGACAAACTGATCAGTGCCAAAGAAGACGGCTCAGTCTGGCTTAATCAGGCGTATTTTGATTACGCTACGGGGCTGCGAATGGTGCATGAGAAAAAATGGGAAGAACTGTTTGGCATGGCGAAACGGAATCCGGAAGATGAACTGAAAGCCGAGCATTGTAACCTTGGTTTGGCGATCCAGATCGTAACGGAGGAAATCGTGATTAAAATGGCCCGCGAAGCCCAGCGGCTTACCCAAACCGAGAACCTGGTGCTGGCGGGGGGAGTGGCGCTCAACTGCGTTGCCAACGGAAAGCTCCAGAAATCCGGTATTTTCAAAAACGTCTTCATTCAACCCGCAGCCGGTGATGCCGGTGGTGCATTGGGCGCAGCGCTGGCGGCTTATCATATTTATTTCGGGAAAGAACGGGTCGTGAATTACCAGAATGACGCGATGGAGGGCTCGTATTTGGGGCCGACGTTCTCCGACCTGGATGTAGAACTGATGGCGAAAAAATACAAAGCCGTTTATACCCGATACGATGACTTTACGACACTGAGTGAAGACGTTGCGAAGTTGCTGGCTAGTGAAAATGTGATTGGTTGGGTGCAGGGACGGATGGAGTTTGGGCCCCGGGCGCTCGGCGGACGCAGTATTTTGGGCGATCCGCGCAGCTCGGAAATGCAGAAAAAACTGAATTTGAAGATCAAATACCGGGAGTCGTTCCGGCCGTTTGCGCCTTCGGTGCTTGCCGAAGATTGCCATCAATATTTTGATTACGACGGTATTTCACCGTACATGCTGCTGGTGCATCCGGTCGTGAAAGCGCGTCGAAAACCGCTCCCGGCTAACTACGACAGCCTGCCGCTGCGGGATAAACTGTATCATCTGCGTTCCGATTTGCCGTCGATTACCCACATCGATTTTTCGGCCCGAATTCAGACCGTTCACCGCGAAACCAATCCGCGCTACTGGCAACTGATTGACGCGTTCAAGAAGCTGACGGGGTATAGCGTCATCGTCAATACCAGTTTTAACGTGAGGGGCGAGCCGATCGTGTCGACGCCCAATGATGCCTACCGCTGTTTTATGCGAACGGAGATGGATTATCTGGTCGTGGGAAATTACGTATTCGACAAAAAACAACAGCCTGAGTGGGAGGAAAAAGATAACTGGAAAGAGGAGTTTGTGCTGGATTGATGGGGTTTATTCCATTGCATTTGTTTGATTAAGTAAGCACATATGTCAAAGGTCATCAGTAGTCTCTTCCGGCTTGCATTGCTGGGGTTCCTAATCGTGTTCGTATATTTCCCGGACCGGCTGAAAATTACCTTCCAATACCCGCACTATACCATTTTCGACAACGCGTATATCCGGGTCGCCAAAGCTTTTCTGCTGGTGCTCGTTCTGATCGAGGTTTTGCGGATTTTCTATTACGGCATTATTAAAAACGCCCGTGTCCCGAAATGGCTGGGCAATGCGGCTACCTTGCTCGTACCGCTGCTGGGGTTGCTGGTGGTACTCGAAATCAGCTTCATGTTTGTCTCACAGAGCCATGAGGGCGGGTTGACGCTGGCATCGCATATCTGGTTTGAACGATATTGGCCTCCGGTCAACGCGGCCGGATACCGGGATGTCGAACACACCGATACAACCGGCAAGAAAAAGATCCTTGTGGTCGGCGATTCCTACACCGCCGGTCACGGCCTAAAAAAGGTCGAAGAACGATATTCGAACGTTCTGGCGCAGAAATTGGGTGCTCAAACGTACATCGTTTATAACCTAGGGGTATCAGGCTCGGACACGCGCGATGAGTACGATCGTCTCCAGAAGTTCGGCGTCAAACCGGATTTGATGGTGCTGCAATATTTTCCAAACGATATTGAGAAAGTGGCACGGGATTTTGGTGTCTTTCCTGCGGTGTTTCAGCCCTTCAGTGACCTTCCGGGGCCGCTCCGCATTCTGTTCAAAAACTCGTATCTACTCAACTATGTGTATTGGCAATTACCCCACGGGAGCGGAGTCGCGCCTTTTGAAGACTACGCGAAGAAGGTATATACTGATCCTAAAATCATGAATAGCCACCTGAGCGACCTGAGTAAGTTTATGACGTATTGCCAGGTAAATAAGATCCCGCTATATGTAGTGCTCTTTCCGTTCTCGCACAATCTGGAGAAAACGACGACGTATACCCGACCGGTGGTTGACTTTTTCCGACGGAACAACGTCCCGGTACTGGAGGTCGGCACGCTCATCAAAGACATTGATCCGGACGACCGCATTGTGGGCCGGAATGATTTTCATGCCAGCGCCATCGTTAATCAACGCGTCGGAGAAGCCCTGTTTCAACGAATAAAACCGCAAACCCTTGTTGTAAATCAATAAATTTTATTCACCTGCTATACTGTATACAAAAATGGACTTTGTTAAAGACATCTTCGGATTTTTGAGCCAGCGCAAAAAATGGTGGTTGGCACCGATTATTCTGCTTTTACTGTTGATCGGCGTCATTCTGGTGATCGGCGGTGGATCGGCGGTAGCTCCTTTTATTTATACATTGTTCTAACCGGAATTCACCGATCGTATGAGTCAGTTGGAGCGTGTCAAGGCCCAGTTGGTCATTGTAACCGGGCTGGTTGTTTTGTATTTTATTTTTAAATCCGTCTACTGGTTGTACGCTGCGGCTGCCGTGGGCGTGCTGAGTCTGTTTATTCCGGCCATCGGCAACGGCATTGTCTGGCTGTGGTTCAAACTGGCCGAAATTCTGGGTTCCATCAACGGAAAAATCATTCTGACGGTGGTATTCTGGGTCTTTCTGCTGCCGATTGCCCTGCTTTACCGGCTATCGGCTAAAAATCCGCTGTCGATCCGGCGGGCCGACGAAGGCTCCTTGTACCACGAGCGGAATCATCTGTACACGAAAGAAGATCTTGAACAAACCTGGTAAGGAATTTTTTCCGTGCGGAGCCGGTTTTTGACCTGAACGAATCGTTTTGGCAAAAACCGGCTCTTTTCTTATTTTTGTCCAACGCTTATCGAGAAAGACGGAGGGATTGGACCCGATGATGTCTTGGCAACCAGTCAGACCCCCTGAAAAAGGTGCCAAATTCCGCCCCGGCGACGGGGAAAGATAAGTTGAAAGCCTGCGCCCCGCTTCCTTTCTTCGATAAGCCGTTACGTTGTATTTGCACCTTTTTGTCATAAAGGTTGATTTACTGTGAGCAATCGCTATAACCAGTACACGAACTTGGAAAAAATTACCGACCTTCTTCAACAGCGCATCCTGCTGCTCGACGGAGCCATGGGCACGATGATTCAACGCTATAAGCTCACCGAAGAAGATTATCGCGGCACGCGCTTCGCCGACTGGCCCCACGAGCTGAAGGGCAATAACGACCTGTTGTCGATCACGCAGCCGCACATTATCAAAGAAATTCACCGCCAGTACCTGGACGCCGGTTCGGACATTATAGAAACCAACACTTTCAGCGGTACGTGGGTCGCGATGGCCGACTACCACATGGAGGAACTGGTGTACGAACTGAACTACCAGTCGGCGAAAATCGCGAAGGAAGTAGCCGAGGAGGTCACCCGCCTGAACCCCGCCAAACCCCGGTTTGTGGCCGGGGCGATGGGGCCGACCACGCGGTTGGCGTCCATGTCGCCCGACGTGAACAACCCCGGCTACCGGGCCATTACGTTCGACCAACTCGTGGAAGCGTTTTACACCCAGGTGTCGGGTCTGGTCGAAGGTGGGGCCGATCTGCTGCTGATCGAAACGATTACAGATACGCTCAACGCGAAAGCCGCCCTGTTTGCCATCGACAAATATTTTACAGACAAAGGCCAAAAACCGCTGCCGATCATGGTGTCGGGCACGATCACCGATGCGTCGGGCCGGACACTCTCGGGCCAGACGACGGAGGCTTTTCTGTATTCGGTCTCGCACCTGCCGCTGCTTAGCATCGGGCTGAACTGTGCGATGGGGGCCGAACTGCTGCGGCCGTATGTACAAACGCTGGCGAAAGAGTCGCCGTTTTTTACCTCGGCCTACCCGAATGCCGGTTTGCCCAACGAAATGGGCGAATACGATCAGTCGCCCGACGAAATGGCGGCCCAGATCGAGGGCTTCGTGCAGGACGGTTTTGTAAACATCGTGGGCGGTTGCTGCGGTTCGACGCCCGATCACATCCGGGCCATTGCCCAGGCCGTGGCGAAGTACAAACCGCGCCCGAAACCGCATCCGGAACCGTACCAGAAACTGAGCGGTCTGGAACCGTTGAAAATCACGGAACTTACCAACTTTGTCAACGTCGGGGAACGGACCAACGTAACCGGTTCGAAGGCATTTGCGCGTTTGATCAAAGCCGGAGATTATGACGCGGCTCTGGCCGTGGCCCGGCAGCAGGTCGAGAACGGTGCCCAGGTGATCGACGTGAACATGGACGAGGGCATGCTCGATTCGGTGGAAGTGATGACGACGTTCCTGAACCTGATTGCGTCGGAACCGGATATTGCGCGCGTGCCGATCATGATCGACTCCTCGAAGTGGGAAGTGATCGAAGCCGGGTTGAAGTGCGTGCAGGGGAAAGCCATTGTGAACTCGATTTCGCTCAAAGAAGGTGAAGAAGCGTTTATCGAGCGGGCCAACCTGATCAAACGCTACGGAGCCGCTGCGGTGGTGATGGCGTTTGACGAAGTGGGGCAGGCCGATAATTACGAGCGCCGGATCGAAATCTGCGAACGGGCCTACCGGATTCTGGTCGATAAAGTTGGTTTTTCGGCCCAGGACATCATTTTTGACCCCAACATCCTGACCGTAGCAACCGGCATCGAAGAGCATAACAACTACGCCGTCGATTTCATCAATGCCACCCGCTGGATCAAACAGAACCTGCCGCTGGCGAAGGTGAGCGGTGGGGTTTCCAATATTTCGTTTTCGTTCCGGGGCAACGAAGTCGTGCGGGAAGCGATGCACTCGGTTTTTCTGTACCACGCCATCAAAGCCGGGATGGACATGGGCATCGTGAACGCCGGGCAGTTGGCGGTGTACGACGAAATCCCGAAAGACCTGCTCGAACGCTGCGAAGACGTGATCCTGAACCGCCGACCCGACGCGACGGAGCGGCTGGTCGAGTTTGCCGAAACCGTCAAGGCGAAGGGCAAAGAAGTGGTGCAGGACGAAAGCTGGCGGCTCGAACCGGTGGCCGAGCGGCTGAAACACGCCCTGGTTCGCGGGATTACGGACTACATCGATCAGGATACCGAAGAAGCCCGCCAACAGTTTGAGCGCCCGATTGAAGTGATTGAAGGCCCGCTGATGGACGGCATGAACGTGGTCGGCGATCTGTTCGGCGAGGGAAAAATGTTCCTGCCGCAGGTCGTGAAGTCGGCGCGGGTGATGAAAAAAGCCGTGGCTTACCTCTTGCCGTTTATCGAAGCCAGCAAGCAGGAGGGTGCCCGGGCGGCTGGTAAAATTCTGCTGGCAACCGTCAAAGGCGACGTACACGATATTGGCAAAAACATCGTCGGCGTTGTGCTGGGCTGTAATAACTACGAAATCATCGACCTGGGCGTGATGGTGCCGACCCAGAAAATTCTGGACGAAGCCAAAAAACACAACGTCGATATTATTGGCCTGAGCGGCTTGATTACGCCCTCGCTCGACGAGATGGTGGGTGTCGCCAAAGAGATGGAGCGGCAGGGCTTCAAGATCCCGCTGCTGATTGGCGGGGCCACTACTTCCCGGATTCACACCGCCGTCAAGATCGATCCGCATTATTCGGGGCCGGTCATTCACGTGCTGGATGCCAGCCGGAGCGTGCCCGTAGCCGGTCGGTTGACGAGCGAGCAGGAAACGACGCGCGATCTGGTCTTTCAGGAAATCAAGGCCGAATACGTCAAGCTACGGGCCGATCACGCCAAACGGAAGCAGGATAAAAATTACCTGAGCATCGATGCGGCTCGTAAAAACAAAACCGCCATCGACTGGTCGGCCTTTGAGCCGGTAAAACCGCAATTCCTGGGCAATCGGTACTTCCCGGATTATTCACTGAAAGAAATCGCGGAGTACATCGACTGGACGCCGTTTTTCCAGACCTGGCAGTTGCACGGGAAATACCCCAAAATTTTCGAGGATGCCGTCGTTGGTAAGGAAGCCCAACGGTTATTTGACGATGCAAACCGGCTGTTGCAACGGGTAATTGACGAGAAACTGCTGAAAGCCAAAGCGGTCGTTGGGTTTTTCCCGGCCAACTCGGCGGAAGACGATATTCTGCTGCACGAGTTTGAAGAGATTGCCCACGAAGTGCCCTGCGAGCGGCACGGTTCGCACACGCACGTGGAGTACAAACTCAGTCGGCTGGCCGAAGCGGGTCAGGAGAAATCGGTGGGTGAATTGGTGTACGATACCAAAACCGTCCTGCATTTCTTGCGGCAACAGAACCAGAAAGCACCCGGTTTGCCCAACTTCTGTTTGTCGGACTTTGTCGCTCCGCTCGAAACCGGCCATACGGATTACATCGGCGGTTTTGCCGTTACGGCGGGCATCGGCATTGAGAAGCTGATCGAGGAATTCGAGCGGGATCACGACGACTACAACAGCATCATGATCAAGGCCATTGCCGACCGGCTGGCCGAAGCCTTCGCCGAGTTGATGCACAAGCGCGTCCGGACCGAATTCTGGCCGTATGCCGTGGGCGAAACTCTATCTAACGAGGAGTTGATCAAGGAAGAATACCGGGGCATTCGGCCCGCACCGGGCTACCCGGCCTGCCCCGATCATACCGAGAAAGCGACCTTGTTCGAACTGCTGAATGCGGGTGAAATCGGCATTGAACTGACCGAAAGTTTTGCCATGTACCCCGCTTCGTCGGTGAGCGGTTTTTACTTCTCACACCCGGAATCCCGGTATTTTGCGGTCGGGAAAATCAGCAAGGATCAGGTGCTGCACTACGCCCACCGCAAGAACATGCCCGTCGAGGACGTGGAGCGCTGGCTGGCCCCGGTTTTAGCCTACGACGCCTGATGCCCCAACCCCGCAGGGGTTTGTTGAAAAAGGGAAAACTTTCGCTCGAAAGTTTTCCCTTTTTTTATTGGATATATCGGAATCCTATATATATTTACTGGCAAGAAGAATAGGAACGAATTAGAATCAGGTAAAAACATGGAACCATCAGGTAATGAGTTTTTACGGGGTACCCTGAAAACCATCGTATTGAAACTGCTGACCGAACGCGGCCGGATGTATGGCTATGAAATTACGCAATCCGTCAAGGAGCGGACGCAGGGGGAAGTTGTGCTGACCTTCGGCGCTTTGTATCCGGTTTTGCACAAACTGCAACAGGAAGGATTATTGATCACCGAGTCGGTGGAAGTCGACGGTCGACTCCGCAAATATTATACCCTGACGCCCAAAGGAAACGAAACGGCGGTTCAGAAGGTGTCTGATTTTGAGCGTTTTGTTGAAGTAATGAAACATCTCCTCCAACCTGCTCCCGCCTTGTCGCTGGGCAATTAATCGCCGATTCGCTGGCCTAAACCTGATCTGATTATGGAAAAGCTCAACCCGCAGCAACTGGATACATTATACCGCCATCTGGTCTGGAGCGGTACGGACGAAGCCCTGTTCGAAGAACTCCTGGATCACCTGGCTTGTGAGGTGGAGCATTACATGTGGATTGGTCTTCCGTTTGAAACGGCGGTGGAAAAAGTACAGCTCGAAGCGAATGCGAAGGCCGTCAAACACCTGCGCAAAACGTACCAAATTGAGCTGACGATGAGTGAAGAGCAGCTCCGGCAGGCGAATCTGGACGACATTGTTTTTCAATTCCGGAACAAGGCCTACGGAGCCTATGATTTGCGAATGGAATACCGGAATTCACTGCGGACGGCCCTGCTGATGACGGTCGGACTGGTCCTGATGATCATGTCCCTGCTGACGAGCTTTAATGCCGGAAAATGGTCGTATCTGAGTGTTTGGGGGTTGGTCTGGATGGCTGGCCTGATCAGCTTTTCGGTGGCCGTCGGCACCTGCGTCCGGCAACGGATTCAGCAGAAATACCGAATAGCGCGGTAGAAAAACCGCCCGTGCGTCGGCTAGCGTTTGTGAGAAATACGACAGCGGCAACCCACCATTCGGCAGGGTTGCCGCTGTTCTTTTGGGTGTACGAGCGTAGGACTAGATAAGCCGGTACTGGGTGGCCAGGTCTTTCATGACCACCACATTGTCTACTTTTAACTTGTTGAAAATCCGGGCTTTATGCGTTCCAACGGTCGAGGTGTGGATATTCAGCGTGTCGGCGATGTAACTCACCGAACGGCCTTTGACCAGATGGTAGGCGATTTCCAACTCCCGGTTCGACAACAGGCCGAATGGATCCACTTCTTTCCGGAAGTGCGTATCGTCGGCCATTTGCTCCAGCAGGTCGGGACAAATGGCGAGCTTTCCCCGTAAGATGGTGTGTACAGCTTTGAGGATCTCGCCATCTTCGGCCTGCTTGCTGATGTATCCTTTTACCCCTAATTGTAAATACCGCTTGGCAAACGCATACTCGGTCATGATCGTGAAAATCATGATGGGCACATCCGGAACAATCGCCCGCACGTTTTGCAACAGGCTGAACGTGTCGGTATTGGGCATGTTGATGTCCATGATAATCAGGTCGTACACCTGATCCATGATCTTGCTGAAGGCCTGGCTGCCATTACGGGCTTCATCGATCAGAATACCGCCGTACTGTTCCTTCAACAGCAGCCGGATGCCTGAACGTACGATGGAGTGATCGTCGACTAATAAGATTTTGTACATCGTTTTTCGGAGTTGAATGGTGTTGGTCAGAGAGGATGCACCCGGTTTCAATAGTCGAGGGCTGCGAAAACCGAATTGTTGCTGATGTATTCCGGAATCAGGTGTTTGAGCGTCGCGACGAGTTGGGTGTCGGTGCCGTTCAGCAACAGATACCGTAACTGTTCGAGTGTGGCCCTCATTTCGTCCGCTTCCGGAGCCACTACCTGAGCAATCATGATCTTGGGGTGGTGCGTCGGCAGCGTATTTTCGTTATCGTTCAACAGTTCTTCGTACAACTTCTCACCCGGTCGTAAGCCGGTAAACTCAATCTGAATGTCCTTATCGACGGTGAAGCCCGACAGATGAATCATCTTCCGGGCCAGCTCGACGATCTTCACCGGTTCGCCCATATCGAAGACGAAAACTTCACCGCCTTTGCCCATCGCTCCTGCTTCCAGCACGAGCTGACAGGCTTCCGGAATGGTCATGAAATACCGGATGATATCGGGATGCGTGACCGTTACCGGCCCGCCCGACTGAATTTGCTGGCGGAAAACCGTGACGACCGAGCCATTGGAACCCAGCACATTCCCAAACCGGGTGGCAATAAACCGGGTTTGGCGCAGGGCCGGGTCCGGGTGGTTCAGACTCTGCACGTACATCTCGGCCAGGCGTTTGGTGGCCCCCATGACATTGGTCGGGTTGACGGCTTTATCGGTTGAGATCATGACGAACGTTCGAACACCAAACTTCAGTGAGAGGTCGGCCACGATCTGCGTTCCCAGGACGTTCACCCGGACGGCTTCGTAGGGGTGTTCTTCCATCAGCGGAACGTGCTTATAAGCGGCCGCGTGGAAAACGACAATTGGCCGGGTTTCCCGGAAAATATGCCGCATCCGGAATTCGTCGGAGATGTCGGCCACTTTCACGACGATATTGACCCGGCTGGCTTGTTTCTGAAACTCCCGACGCAGGTTAAATTCCAGGTCAAACAGCGCCGATTCGGCCTGATCGACCAGCACGATAGTGTGCGGACGTTGGCGCAGCACCTGACGGATCAGTTCAGAGCCGATGGAACCGGCGGCCCCGGTGACCAGGATGACCTGGTTGTTAAGCTGCTGGCGCACAGCTTTGTTGTCGAGCCGGATGGGTGAGCGGCCCAGCAAATCCTCAATCCGGATGTCGCGGATCTGGAAGGCGTTCAGTCGTCCATCGATCCACTGTTCGACCGTCGGGATGGTTTTGACCGGGACGTGGTATTGCAGAAAAAAATCGGTCATCTCGGTTTTTTTCTGAGGGCTGATGGCTCCCATCGCCAGCAGGACCTGCGGGGGAGTTGCCTGCTTCCGGAGATAACGCTGATAAGCTTCCTGCCGTGAAACGACGGGCAGGCCCTGAATGACTTTGTGAATCTTGTACGGATTGTCATCGATGAAAGCCAGCACGGTGTATCGCTGAGTCGGGTCCTGCGCCAGCGCATTGTGGGTGAGCAGACCGGTTTGCCCCGCTCCATAGATCAGAATGGGTTGTTGCGGTACCTGACGGGTGGTGGCCCGCAGATGCCAGTAAAACGTTTTGACCAGCAGGCGACTTAGGGATAAAACAACCAGCGCACAGCCGTAATCGATCATCAAAATCGATACCGGAACATAGTATACGCAATACCCTGTCTGCCAGCCGAGATAAGTCCCGAAGGCAGTGAGGGCATTGCTGAGCGTAACGGCATAGAGCAGCAGCAGGATGTCTTCCAGACTGGTATGCCGAATGATTCCCTGGTGGGAGCGGAACAGGACAAAGAACAGGCCACGCAGGCTGATGGTCATACCCAGACAGTATGCAAAATAGTCCGCTGGAATGGCGTTGACCTCAAAATTGAATCGCAACAGGAAGGCGATGGCAAAGGCTCCAATGGAAATAAGCAGATCGGCCAGCAAGACAAAATAGCTGGAGACGATGCGGTTGGAGTGGCGCTTCAGGTAATCCTCGATCATCACGGCGTCATCATTAGGTGGATAGGCTATGACATATTTTTTGGCAACAGGCGGCCCGGTATCGCTACTTCGGGCGATAGACAGACGGTTTCCGCTTGTGGCTTGTTCGGACGGAACAAATCCATTATTGTACCGCGACCTTCACGGATTTGAGCCCGGTCAGCGAGGTGTTCTGCAACGAGATCAGGTAGAGGCCCGTGCGCAGGCTAGCTCCCGAAAAGGTTACGGTATTCCGGCCTTTTTGCAAGATGAGCTGCTGTTTGCCGACGGCCCGACCCTGAAAATCATACAGAACGACGTTGGCCTGGTTGGATAGCGTCTCGTCGCCGTAATCGACGTAAGCCCGGATGGTTCCGGCCGTAACCGGATTGGTGGCCAGCTTCAACTCGATACCGACATAACCATCCAGCACGAGCGAACGAATCTGGCTGAATTCGAACTTGCCATCGCTATCGACCTGTCGCAAGCGGTAGTAATGAACCACCGACGGATCCGGAAATTCCTGGGTAAACCGGTAGTGGTGCGTTTGAAAGGAGGTGCCATGTCCGGAGACTTTGCCCAGCACGTCAAAGTCGCGGGCGTTGGTCGAGTGCTGTACTTCAAAGTAGGCGTTGTTCTTTTCTGAAGAAGTCACCCACTCCAGCACCGCGTGTTTATTGACGGCTTTGGCCGTAAACGACGCCAACGTGACGGGCAGGGGAGTAGCGCCAACGGAAGTCTGCACATTGGACGCGTTGTTTCCGGGCGTATTTTCCTGAATGGCCAGGGCGTTGGCTACTTCAATGTCAGCCTGAAGAATAACGTTTCCAGCGGTCTGAGCGACGGCTACGGTATTCAGATCAATCGCCACGGCCCCCGTCGGAATCGGCGCTGAATTGACCAGACTGACCGAGGTAGATGTCGAACTTTCTATCGCAAAGGACGCGTTCGACTGAAGGGATACAAAGTTGACAAAACTGTTTAAGGTAACCACCACCCGGATAGCGCCCGTAGGAATCGTTGGGGCCGATAAGTTTTGAAAATTAACCGTCAACGTCCCCGGATCGCCGGGTCCGGCAAAAACGGTTACATCATCCGGGTTGGTGGTGATCAAAAAGATGTTCGTTGACGCATCGACAACGACCTGGGCTTTCGCATCTCTTTTGATAAGCAAGAGAGGTAGGAGCAGAAAAAGGACAGATATGCGCTTCATAGCCTGTTTGTAAGTTGTTTTCACGTGCGGTTTTTGTTTGGAAATGGTTTATATCCCCGGCCAAACCGATTCAGCCGGGGATGCGATGTCAACTATTCAATGGTTATCTGAGCCGATGCTACGTTGTTCGCGCTGTTGGTTTCACCGCCTGAACCCGCCAGAATGTTTACATTCAGGTTGGCAAGTCCGGGAGCCGCTGAACCATTGACGGTCAGGACCAGGTTGATCTGATTGAAACTGCTGCCCGCAATGACCACGCCCGGTTTGGACACGAGCCGGAACAGCAAGCCTTCCGTCGTCAGGGTCCACTGGTCTTCCGAAATCTCCGAGCTGGAGAGAGCCATCGTGTAAAATGGTGACGGTCTGGAAATGGTCAGGGTGATCGTTCCGTTCGTGTTCGTAGCCGGGATCAGGTTGTACACCTGGATAGCCAGGTTTTTCGATCCGCCACTGGCTCCGTACAAGCGGTCTGGCATGGACAAGGTCGGGTACAGGTCGACTCCGGCCGGATCGGTATAATCCGGGTTATTGTCGGTGTCTTCATCGGGTAAGGTCGGGTTGCCGCTGTCACCGTACGCATTCGGCTCGCCATCAACGGTTTGCGGAATTCCATCGTTGTCAGGGCCATCGTTGGCATCGACAACACCATCGCCGTTGGTGTCAAGGTCGCCCGGATTGGGAATACCGCTTTCATACAGGTCTTTCTTCGTGTCATTGTCCGAATCCAGGTCCTTGTAATTCGGCGTTCCGTCGTTGTCCGAATCCGGCGGGGTCAGGCCGTTGCTGGCCGATGCAGGAATACCATTACCCCCCGGCGTGCCGTCGGCAATGCCGTTGTTGTCGGCATCGGTTCCTCCGCCTTCGATGACGTCGTTGATGCCATCGTTGTCCGAATCCAGATCGAGGTAGTTCGGCAGCGAGTCGGGATCACTGTTGGTTGGTGCAGTTCCATCGATGCCTTTTTCCTCCGAATCCGTAATCCCATCGTTATCGCTGTCGAGGTCGCGGAAGTTGGGCACAGCATCGCTGTCATTGTTCGGAAGCGCCGGGCTGTTGGCGTCGCCGTAGCTACCCGTTGCACCATCCACCGATTGCGGAACTCCGTCGTTGTCGGTTTCGGAGGCATCGTCGATGATCCCGTCTTTGTTGGTATCCAGCGTGTTCGGATTCGAAATGCCGCTTTCGTAAAGATCCGGAATTCCATCACCGTCGGTATCGACATCCTGGAAGTCGGGTTTGGAGTCGCCATCGGTATCGGGTGGTGTCAGACCCGAACCCGCCGAAGCCGGGATGCCGGTTGGACCCGGGGTGCCGTCCGCAATGCCGTCGCCGTTGCTGTCTTTGGTTGGAGAGCCGTTAGCATTGGCTTCAATGACGTCGTTGATGCCGTCGTTGTCGCTGTCCAGGTCGATGTAATCCGGGCGACCATCCGGGTTGCTACCAGTATTGGTGTCGCTGTTGGTCGGGTTATTGCCGTCCGATCCTTTTTCCACCGTATCCAGAATGCCATCATTGTCACTGTCCAGATCGAGGAAGTCGGGTAGCGGGTCGCCGTCGGTGTTGCGGGGTTCGTCGCCGTTCGGACCGGCTTCAACCGAATCAGGGATGCCGTCGTTGTCGCTGTCGGGGTCGCGATAATCCGGAACGTCTGTGCCATCGGTGTTTGACGGATTGTTGCCATCCGGTCCTTTTTCGACCGAGTCAGGAATGCCGTCGTTGTCGCTGTCGAGGTCTTTGCCATCCGGTCCGCCATCGCCATCGGTATCACGGTTCGGATCAGATTCCGGGTTTTCAACGGTGTCCGGAATACCGTCGTTGTCGTCGTCCGGATCACAGGTATCCGGAATGCCGTCGTTGTCAAAATCAAGCAAATCGTTGCCGGTTCCGGTTCCGCAGACATCCTGGCAGTCGGGAATACCGTCGCCGTCGGTGTCTTCAATCACAAAAGCATCGTAAATGCGGTATTCTCCGAGCAAACCCGCCACACTGCCGATGTCGATCTGAACCATGTCAAAAGCAACATTGGGCGTAAATCCGACCACCGATTGGCTGGAATTGCCACCAATGACGGATGCACCCAGGAGGTTGGCTCCTGTCGACGTAGCAACCGGCGTTGAATTGCCATCACGAAAGACCCGAATCGTGATGGCCGACAACAGATTCAGATCAATCAGGCCCGTTGCCGTAGAAATGTGAAAACCGACGAAGGTCTTGCCCCCAGCGAAATCCGTTCCGTCGTTTTTGACGGTAATTCGGGCGCCTGCTCCTACGGATATACCGGTATTGTAGGTGGCATAATCCCCAATCGTACCATTCGTTACCCGATCGGTATTGATCAAGCTGGGCAATACCGACAGCAAACCGTACAAATCGGTGTATACGTTGGCGCAAACACCCAGAACGCAACCTGTGTTCTCCTGGATCGTACCGCTGTATTTACCGGTATTGTTTTCATTCAGGGCCGTTTCACAATTGGTACAAGCATCGTCCTCCACAAACGCGCCGTATAAACGAATTGCGCCGACATTAGCGGTAACCAGCGAATTGATCCGGATGCGTACTTCGTTGAAATCTTTGGTAGTAACAAAACCGATTTTTTGCTTTGGGACCGACGTGCTCCCAGCAAGTAACGACAACCCAACAACGTTGCTGGCGTCACCCGTAGATCGGGCTTCCTGAAGCGTGCCGAACAAGTACGTTTCAATCGTGATGGTGTTCAGCGCGTTGGCTGCCAGCAAGGCGTTGAGCTGATCTTTGGCAAGCACAAAGCCGGCGCGGTCGCCGGCTTTATATTTCTTCTTGGTATCGATCACGCTGACCGCAATTTGGGAAGCAACCCCCGCCGTTGGCGTCAAAACTGCATAATTGCTGTTATCGCCATCGATCAGATTCGTACGGTTGGTCAAGGAGCAGCCCACACAACTGACCGACCCAAAATAGGTGGCGTCGGTACCCAGGCCGCTGATGTAATCGTTGCAGCCGGTCGCGGAGACGGCTGTCGCGCAGGAGGTAGGGAACGCAACGGCGGCATATATACGCAGACTGCCCAGAACCTCTGCACTCAGCAAACTGGTGTTCAGTCGTACTTCGTTAAATTCCTGATTGGTCGTGAATGTAGCGTACAACTTTTCGGTGCTGCCGAGCACCGAACCAGCCACCAGCGAACTGACAGTCTGGGCGCTGGAAACCGGGTTACCGTTCAGGAAAGTTTGAATCGTTACATTACTCAACACCGAAAGATCGGCCAGACCACTACGGGAAAGGATAAAACCGACTACGTTTTCGCCGGTAAAGGTTCCGCTGGTTTTCCGCACGGAAATCCCCTGAGCAACCTGAACCGCCACGGCTCCGTTCAGGCTGGCGTAGGTTTCGAGGCTGTTATCGGTGATTTTCTGAAGCTCGTTGTAGCTGGCCGTTCCCAGACAAAGTTGACCGGCGCAAACCGTCGTGTTGATAACGCCACCGACCTGTACCGCCGAACCGGAGATGGGCTGGTAACACGATTGCCCCTGGGCTGATTGTCGACCGAGTACCAACAATACAAAGACCAGGAAGCCTGCCAGTGAGGTCCGACCGGTGTGGGTAATAAAACAATAATACCGTTTAATTAAATCGTAAATTAAAAACATAAAAGACAAGGTTTTGGTCCGTTGAGACTGCTATTGTTAATCGGAATGTATAGGCATACCTATCACATCCAGCCTTTTTTAATAGAAGGCCACGAGTAAAAAATAGCTAGATTTAATCGTCAATGTCCTAAGCATTGACAATACAATTCCACGCTACCAGCAGGTAGTTTTTTTGTAAAGGGATTAAAACCTATTTGATAGATTTTAAGACTGATTTGGAGGAGATCAAGTCTGATTACTGTATAGGGTCAGGCAAAGAAAAGTAGACTGTGCGCGCACAATTCTACATTTTTGCAAGCGTCCTGTACTGTATGTTTCTGAGGTGCCCAAGTAACTGGATGAAGTTTGGCGTTGGAGGAGAAGCCTGATCCAGTCGTTTCCTACTCGGGGGTAGAAAGCTTAACTTATACCTTGGTTGCTTTGATAAGCGCCTTACTTAGAGATTTTTGGAGGTTTTCTCAAAAGGCGGACCTATGGTTTTTAGTCCGGAGCCCTAACCAGGGTGGCAAAATGCCAGTGAAAGTTAAATTCAAGCCATTTCATACGCAGTTGAGTACTATTAGTTGAACAGAGAAATTGTATGAGCAACTTTACGATCTTTTTTAGAAAATGTCAACCGTTAAGCAATTAATTCTTTTTGTCTATTTATTATACGGTATGTTGTAAATTCAAGCTACCTGATAATGATATTTTACAAGCCGCATAAATAGTTATAGCTTATTATAATCCAGCAAGAATTTTGCCATTTTCAATGCAGAAAAGTTGAAAAGTTTACTTGTGAGTATGAATGTAGCGTCATTGAATAAAAAATGAATAAAACTAATAATATTCAGTCAAAATACTAGAATAAAATAACGCCAATAAAGTAAAACAAGACCGTAGAAAAAGCACATTACGCTCGAAAACGTATAGGCTATACGAATACAAGTGTTTCTAGCAATTTCTGAACCAAATTATTTATATAGTTGCCTTTTAGTTTATATTTTTTATAAAATGGATACATTGTCTTTTCCAATTAAAAAGGTTTGGGAACGAGCGGTGAATTACTCGTTCCCAAACCTCTACCGATAGCAGACCAGGCGGTTCTGCCGGACCCTGCCCAGACAGACAATACGGCTAATCGTCCTGTTCCCGTTATTCGCTACGCAAACTTTTCACCGGATTCGCCAGAGCCGCTTTCACTGTCTGGAAACTGACCGTGGCCAGCGCAATCAGAACGGCTCCCAGGCCCACACCGCCCAGCAGCCACAGGCTGATCGTCACCCGTTCGCGGTAATTGTCCAGCCACAGGTTCATGCCAAACCAGGCCAGCGGTAGAGCAATCAGCAGCGCGATGAGGACGAGTTTGACAAAGTCCCGCGATAGCACCAAAATAATGCTGCTCACGCTGGCGCCCATCACTTTCCGGATGCCAATCTCTTTCGTGCGTTGTTCAATCATCATCAGCGCAATGGCAAACAGCCCCACGCAGGAGAGCAGAATGGCAATGCCGGCGGCCAGGCTGCAAATCTGGGTAAATCGCTCTTCGTCCTGGTACCAGGCATTCACATTGTCGTCCAGAAAGGTGCCCATAAATTCGGATTGGGGCGCTACCTCCCGCCAGAGCAGTTTTAGCTTGTCCATCGAACCGGCCAGACTCTGCGGAGAAACCCGCACGAAAATGTAATGAATGGCTTCGGAATTGGAGAGGTGCAGCGTAATCGGGCGGTTTTCACTGGCGAGCGAATACAACTGAAAGTCCGGGATGATACCGATGACCTGCATTTTGCTTCCCGTTGTATCGTCATCGTCGCCGAGCAGCGCACCAACCGCATTTTTTTCACCCATCATTTTCGCCATGCTGGCTGTCACGATGATCCGGTTGACCGAATCCGTAGCATACAACCGGCTGAAATCACGGCCCGCCAGCGGTTTGATGTTCAGGGTTTGGAGGTAATCATAATCGACCAGCAGCCAGTCGGTCAGGACGTCTTTGCCCTTGTATTTATAGCCTACCGTTGTCCGGGAACTGACGCGGTCCTGCCCCCGGCCAATGTTGACACTGGTGCCTGTGATGGCCAGCACCGACGGATCGTTGGCCAGTTTATTGCGTAACCGCCCGAGCACCTGCCGACCATCCGCCTGATTACCCACCGGAATGCTGATGACTTGCTCTTTCTGAAAACCGAGCGGCCGTGAACGTAGAAAATCGACTTGCTGCGACGCAATCAGGGTGCAGCAGGCCAGGAGGCAGGAAAGCGAGAATTGTGTGACGATCAGCGCATTGCGCAAAACGCCGGGGCGTTTCAGCGAAACTTTCCCTTTCAGTACTTCAACCGTGTTAAACTTGGTCATTTGCCAGGCCGGATACCCGCCGGCCAAGAGCGTAACCACCGCAAAGACGCTCAGAATGCAGGCTATGAAAGACGGCTGAAGCATGGTTTCCAGCCGAAGCCGGGCATCGAAGGCGGCATTGAACTGCGGCAACAGTCCATACGCCAGCAGCACACCCAGCAGAAAACCGACCAGGCAGAGCACCGTCGACTCGCCCCAGACCTGGGCAAAAAGCTGACCTTTCAGCGCCCCCAGCGATTTACGCACGCCCACTTCCCGCGCCCGGGTGAAGGAGCGGGCGATGCTCAGGTTGATAAAATTGATGCAGGCAATCAGCAGAATGAAAAACGCCAGCCCCAACAGGGTATAAACGATGGCAATCGGTGCTCCTCTCCCGCCGGTAATTTCCCGGTCGAAATGAACATGGGAGAGCGCTTGTAGCCGGATGGCAAATACATCGCCCCGCTGATCGGGTTGAGCCCCTTTCTTTTGCAGGTCAGTGATGGTAGAGCCGAAGTATTTCAGCGCAAACGGTTTTAGCCGCTCTTCGAAGGTGGCCTGCTCGACCTGGGGAGCCAGTTTGATGAAAACCGAATGGGAGGTGCCGTTCCAATCCGTTTTGGTTGCCTGGTAATTGGGCGCATTCTCGATCCGGATCAGGGCATCATACTGAATGGTTGAATTGCCGGGAGCATCTTCAATAATGCCGGAAACCACATACGGTTTTTGGTTTTCTCCGCTGCCAATCAGTACGGTCTGTCCCATCGGATCGGTGGTGCCGAAAACCGTTTGCGCCATACTTTCGCTGATTACGACGCTGCTCAGGCTGTTCAGCGCGACGTCCCGGTTTCCCTTTAGCAACGGGAAAGAAAACAGTTGCAGAAAATCCGGATCGGTATGCAGCACCAGCTTATCAAAATATGCCCCCCGGACTTCCACCAGACTTTTCCGACCGGTCAGGATGCGGGCAGCCTGTTTGACTTCCGGATAGGCGGTTTTGAGAGCGGGCGTAAAAGGCAGGGCCATGTTGCCGCTCCGAACGGTTTTTTCGGGATCATTGGCAACGGTATAAGGCTGGTAGATACGGTCCCCGTCCGTGTGGAAAGAGTCGTAGGTGAGTTGCAGGTACGCCGTCAGAAACAGAAACGTGCAGACAGAGAAGGCTACCGCCAACCCCAGGGCGTTGACAGCCGCGTATCCCTTGCTTTTCCAGAGGGTGCGCAGGGCGATTTTCAGGTAATTACGGAGCATAGCGGGATGAAGAAAAGAAGGTTCAGAATACGGTTTTTGGGAAAATGGGCTATTCCCCGGATTGGGTGTCCGGCTGAGTTCGGCAACCCGGCGTTTCAGAAAATAGGGCCGACAGAACCGGAGCACTTCCAGGACATAAAGCCAGCGGGCTTTCGATACGCCCCGTTCGGCAACCTGCTCGGCGAATTGCTCGTGCAGATCGCCCAGCAGTTCTTCTCCCAGGTCCGGCGGACAGAACAGGGCGATCAGACGGTCGGCCCAGGCCGGGGGAGTTGGCTCGCCCGAAGGGTCGGGTTGGTGGGTGTTTTTCATAGGTTACGACCAGGAAGGGTTCGGAATGGATTCCCAGAGTTCATTGCGGACCTGACGCATATCGTCCAGGGTTTGTTTCCCGACGGCAGTAATCGTGAAAAGACGCTTCCGGCGTCCACCCCGGGCCGCGGTGGCTCCGCCCAAGCTGGACGTGACAAAGCCTTTCGCTTCCAGCCGATAAAGGGCGATGTGAACGGCGCTGAGGCTAATCGTCCGCTGCGTGCGCTGCTTCAGTTCGGTCGCAATCGGAACACCGTATGCACCACCGGCCAGCACCGCCACCGTCAGTAAGACCAGTTCTTCGAATTCGCCCAGATAAGCTCTTCCCATGTAGTTTTTATTTTATTATTATTTGCTAAACAAATCGTTTGCCAGAAACACAAATGTGCCCTTCTGGTCGCAGAAAGGGATAGTTGAGAAATAGGAAGGTTGGTAAACTGTCCAGAACCGGACAGTACGTGTACTAAAGTGGACAGGACTGAAAGAGAAAGAAAGTTTGCCGGTCTGTCTAAAACCGGTTCTACTATAACCCGGTTTTGAGAAAAAATGAGACGTTTTTTTTAGATTCTCCTCTTTTGTATGGTGAAATTTCCTTTTTTTAGGGCTAATAATAAAATAGATGTTCATTTTACAGACTAGCAGCCCTGCTGACCCCAATCACCCACCTTATCAAACCGAATGGAAACCCTCGTAACCAAGATCAATGATATTATTTGGAGTAACGCACTCATTATTTTGTGTCTGGGTGTAGGAATTTACTTCTCTATTGTCACCCGGTTTTTGCAGATTCGCTACTTAAAAGATATGGTCCGGCTGCTGTTCAGCGGACATGCTTCAGCCCAGGGGGTAACGCCCTTTCAGGCGTTTGCCATTGCCATTTCGGGGCGGGTTGGTACAGGTAACATCGCCGGTGTGGCCACGGCGATTGCGATGGGAGGGCCGGGAGCCATTTTCTGGATGTGGGCCATTGCCTTTCTGGGCGCTGCTTCGGCTTTTGTCGAAGCAACGCTGGGCCAAATTTATAAGCAGGTAAAAGACGGTCAGTACCGGGGCGGTCCGGCTTTTTACATTGAAAAGGGGCTGGGCATCCATTGGTACGCAACCCTGTTTGCTGTGGCCACCGTATTCAGTACGGCGTTTTTCCTGCCCGGGGTCCAAAGCAACAGCATTGCCCTCAGTGTGCAGAATGCCTTTCAGATTCCGGTGGAAATCACGGGCGGAGTGGTGGTTCTTTTGCTGGCCCTGATCATTTTTGGTGGAGTCAAGCGCATCGGCAAAGTGGCCGAAATTGTGGTTCCCTTTATGGCGGGGGCTTACATTCTGATGGCGGTCATCATCATCGTGGCCAATCTGGATCAGGTTCCGGCGGTTTTCAGCCTCATCATCCGTTCGGCGTTTGACCGTGAGCCGCTCTACAGTGGTGTTTTTGGGATGGCGGTGGCCTGGGGCGTTAAGCGGGGTATTTACTCCAATGAAGCGGGTCAGGGGACGGCACCCCACGCAGCGGCAGCCGCCGAAACGGATCATCCGGCCAAACAGGGGTTGGTGCAGGCGTTTTCTGTCTATGTCGATACGCTGTTTGTCTGTACGGCTACGGCTTTTATGATTTTGTTCACCGGACAATACAATGTGTTGAATCCGGAGGGCGGTTTTTTGGTGGAGCATATCCCCGGCGCGGCTGTCGGGGGGGAGTATACGCAACGGGCGGTCAACACGCATTTCCCGTCATTGGGAGGCAGCTTTGTAGCGATCTCACTTTTTTTCTTTGCCTTCACCACCATCATGGCTTATTACTACATTGCTGAAACCAATCTGGCTTACCTCATGAAACAAGGCGACAAGCGGTGGATGCGGTGGGGGCTCCGGTTCCTGATTCTGGGAGCGACCTTCTACGGCTCGATCAAAACAGCCGCGCTGGCCTGGACGCTGGGTGATATCGGCGTGGGCGTTATGGCCTGGTTGAATATTATCGCCATTGTATTATTGCGCAAGCCCGCCCTGTTAGCCCTCAAAGACTACCAGACTCAGAAAAAAGCCGGAAAGAACCCTGTATTCAACCCCAGAAAGCTAGGAATCCGGCATGCGGATGAATGGAAAGAGGGCGATGAAGCCCCCTTCATAAATAAATGAGCCACCGCTTACAGCCTGTTGGCCGGCAATTTTTTCACAAACCGGCGGAGCGTATCAACCCCAATTGGCTGGGACAAGTGTTGATTAAGTTCCTGCAATGCGCGCCGGTGATTGCCCGAATAGCGCAGAAGAGCCTGTTTGACCTGTTCAACCTGCTGTTGACAATGCACATTCAATTTAGGCTTCAATCCCCGGCCCGGGCGGTCTTCCAGAGCGGTCAGGCCGCCCTTGTTCCAGCGGTTCATCCAGTTATAGATACTTCGGCGATCTACGTTGAAGGTAGTGATGAGTTCGCTAACGGGTAAACCATAATAGCTGTACAAGATGCATTGGCAACGTTTGCGCAAAGACTCGTTCGGCGTATTTTTAATGGTACTGCGCAAGAGTTCCATTTGCTCGGGAGTCAAGGTTTTAATGGACTTCATTACGATGTTACGGTTGTTACCAAAGGTCTCACCGGCAGGAAAAACCTTTGCAGTAATAGATAGGTTAGAGAACCAAAAGTAGAATATTCATCCTATTCTGAAAAGGCCCTGTCTGATAATCTGGGAAAGTTTATAACGTCTGATCTTATACTTCTTTATACTAATTCTATATAATAATATCGTGTATTTATTTAAAAATTTTAATATTGATTCTGGAGAATGTCCTATTGTACTTTTTTTAGTGCTAGACCAATTTTCCAGCGTATTTATGATCAAACCACCTGAACTATGTTGTATTGACACTAAAGCTTTTTACTCAAAAAAAATCCAGACAAGCGATATGCCGAAAACTAAATACTATGAAAAATTACAAAAGAAAAACAATTGACAAACGTATATACAGAGCGTAATCGTACTACCAAACGCTTCTTGAAGGATAAGTAGAATTACATACCTTCAAATTATTTTCAGTGAAAAGTCTCCGGCTTTTTTGTAAGTAGTTTACATTAGCAGGTAGCAAGCTGAGAATTTCTGTTAATCTTCGGAAAGAATGAAGGCACCAGCGATTCGCTGGTGCCTTCACAAAACGTTTACCTAAGTACTGAATTTATCGGTTGCGTGACCAATGGAGAAAAATGGCAGGCGGTTATTTATTTTGCTTCAGCATTGACTTGCCTTTTCCGTTTTCAGCAACCTCAGCAGCCGCCGGGCCGGAAACATTTACGGAATTGATGCGGGGCGTTTTATAATTCCGCTCGGCCAAATCTTCCTTCGTAACGTGGGGCACAACCAGGCCACCCACCGGTTCGATCCCCGGAACGGGTTGCTTGTAGCTGGCTACCTGGCCTTTCTCAACGGGCGTACTCACCGTGGTAGCGCTTTGATTGGTCCATTTGCGGGCCGTTGCGGCTTTATTCGGGTGTTTGTAGTTCGCTGTCGAATACGTTACATCGTTGCGTAAACGGCTATTATCCTGGGCTTGTACCGACAAAACCGTTACTCCAATAAGGGCTAAAGCAAAAAGGTATGTTTTCATGGTTCGTATCAATCGTTTGTGGTATCAACCGGCCGGTTGGTTCTACTTTGAACCTGGCTGTTAATTGACAGTACAAAAATCAGATACCGGTGTTAAGCTCGTGTTAGAGCCGCATTAGAACAGCATTAGAAATGCATTTCTGACCCATCGAGGCAGAAAACTACCACAAAATCTCCCGGAGGTTAGGCTGGTCAACGCGGCAGAATAATCGTGAAAGTAGTACCGGCCTCCTCCGAAGACTCGACCCGGATGTCGCCCCGGTGGAGACGGACAATCCGTTCCGTGAGCGAAAGACCGATGCCGTAGCCGGGAAGGCCGCTCGCGTTCCGGCCCCGCTGAAACGGCACAAAAACCGCTGATAGCTGGTCGGCCGGTATCGTGGAACCCGTATTGTGAACCTGGATTTGCAGGCTTTTATCCCGACCGGACAAGCTGACCGAAACCGTATGATCGGGCGAGAATTTGCCCCCATTGTCGAGCAGGTTGAAAACCGCCGTCCGGAGCAGCGGGTCACTTCCGGTCATCTGCCAGTCGGTATACGGTTTTTCCAACGGAGCGATGTGCAGGTGGATGGTATAAGCGGGTTGCAGCCGCTGCAACTCCTGCCGGACCTGGTCCAGCAATTGATCAAGCTGGAGCGGAGCCATCGGCACCGTCGAAGAATCCATGCTGGCGTTGGCCAGGGCCAGCAGACCGTTGGTCATCCGGTTGAGCCCCCGGACATCGTCGAGCACCGAACGGAGCGTGGCCCGAAGTTCGTCGGGGCTATCGTCGGCCAGCAGCGAAACTTCCAGTTGCCCCGTAATGGCCGTCAGCGGGGTGCGTAACTCGTGCGATGCGTGCGAAACAAACGACCGTTGGAGCCGAAAAGCCTCTTCGAGCCGGTTGAGCATCCGGTTGAATCGCTGCGCCAGTTGGGTCAGTTCGTCGGGGCTGTCGCCAGCGGGGAGCCGCAGCGACAGGTTCGAGGCCGTAATGCCGTCAATCCGCTGATTGATCTGACTAATGGGGTGCAGCATTCGCCCGACAAAAAACCGCCCGGCCACCAGCATCAGCCCCGTCATCAACAGCCAGCCTCCTACCAGGAGTTGAATCAGGTTCCGGATCGTGCGCTCACCGTAGGTGTCTACGGCTGACGCGAAAATGATAAAGGGCGTTGAATTTTCCCGAAACAGAATGCCGACCACCTCCCGTTCGTTCTCCCGCCAATAAGTCGTTTGCAGTTGCCGGACCCGGTTTAAAACCGCTGGCGTAACCGTCAGGTAGTCCGTTCCGCTCTCGTAGATCAACTGGTTTTGGGTATTGTAAATGATGAGTTCTTCCTGCGGCAAAACCGTCAGCTCGTTTTTGTCGATGGATTTGTAGAGCGTCGGGTCGATGCGCCCGGGACCGACCAGCAACCGACCGGCCGTCAGGGCTTCGGCCCGGAGCCGGGCCCGGAACTCGCGTTCGCGGTATTGTTCGGCCACCAGGTAGAGCAGCAGGCAGAAAAGCGCCAGAAAAACCGAAACGATGGCGGTCGACAGCAGGGTTAGGCGGTTTCGAAGACTCATTTTTCTTTTAACACATACCCCATTCCGATCAGGGTATGAATCAGTTTGGTAGGAAAGTCTCTGTCGATTTTTGCCCGCAAATAACTGACATAGACATCGATAACGTTGGTACCGGTATCGAACCCGATGTCCCAGACCTGCTCGGCAATGTCGACCCGCGACACCACCCGTCCGGCGTTGCGCATGAGGTATTCGAGCAGGGCGTATTCGCGGGCGGTCAGGTCGATGGTGTGCCCACCCCGTCGGGCCACGCGTTCGTCGAGGTTCAGTTCCAGGTCGGCCACGCGCAGGATGCGGTCCGGTTCCGGTCCGGGTCCGGACCGGCGCAACAGGGCTTTTATCCGGGCAACAAGTTCCAGAAAATCAAACGGCTTCGCCAGGTAATCATCGGCACCGGCCTCAAATCCCAGTAGTTTATCGGCGGTAGTATCGAGGGCGGTCAACATCAGAATGGGCATCCGCCTGTCTTGCTGCCGAATGTACTCGGCAACCTCCAGACCACTGATGTCGGGCAGGTTGACATCCAGCACCACCAGATCGAAGGCTTTAGCGCCGAACAGGAATTTGCCCTCTTCGCCAGTCAGGGCTACCTCAATGGTGTACCCCTGGGTTTGAAGCCCTTTTTTAATAAACGTAGCCACTTTGGGCTCATCTTCGACCACCAGCAGGTGTCCGTTCGAATCAGCAGTCATACCGTAGCGTATCTAACTTGTCGGGATTGACGGGTCCGCTCCTTCACAACCGCTCATCAGGAACCAGTGTACAAAATAGTATGAAACCGGTAAGGAGAAAAATTTGCCGGATTAGATTGACCTGCGTGCCAACAAGTGAAAAGGCGCTTCGGGACAGAGCAGAAAGCAAAAGAGGTAGATGAGTGTCGAAACGACGTAAGTAGTTTGCTAGTTTTGATTTTATTGTTTGTAGTTTGAAGGAAATTAGAATATTTCAGCTTGTAGTCGGCTAGTTGGTTCGGAAAGGCAGACTTTTTTTAGCCGGACTACATTTAACGGAATCTTCAACCGGTATTCATTATGTTGAGCTTACAGAAATACGGTAAAATACCCTTTTTGGCCCCGCTGGGTAGCCATAAACAGCAACCGCTCATTGCCAAGCCAGCGCGGTGCGTAATCAGCCAGAGGGATTAGATCCGGTAACAGCGTAACCTGACGAACCTGGCCCGTTGTTACATCCCGAACCCAGAGGCTATAGGTGTGCGCCGATGGATCGGTCCGGGTGCTCAGGAAGGCAAGCTGTTTTCCGTCCGGTGAAAACGATGGATGGGTATCGATCCAGCCTGGTTGGGTTTCGAAAGAACGCACTTCGCCATTGCCATCGGGTGAATAAAGCGAAACGGCAACCCGCCATTCCTGCTGCGTTTCATCAGTTCGAACACCTGACACGGCGATGAACTTCCCATCGGGTGACCAACTTATATCGCTTCGCCAAAGATAAGCGGAGCCACGAACGGACAGCAAAGGCGTCAACGGAACCGCCGGTCCGCCCGTTGTGGCTAGTTTCCACAGGCGGGATGCGTCATTGGAAACCGTGGAGTAGGCAAGCCACTTGCCATCCGGCGACCAGTCAACGGAATAAATCCGACTGGTGTCGGAAACCGGAAGGGTTTGCGCTCGTTCGGTTGCCAGGTCGTAGATTATAAAACCATTCCCTGTTTGAGAAAGGTAAGCGAGTTGCTTCCCATCCGGTGAAAACGAGGCCACGGTTGCCAGGGGAGCTACGAGTTTGGTCGAAACCGCCCGCTCGTATTGCAGGTCGGCTACATACAGCGACGTTACGGGCTGACTTCCTGCTTCCGGCGCTGTTAACAAGAAAGTCGCTTTCGAGCCATCGGGCGTTACATCACCTCCCATACCAACTCCGGTAAGCCCAAAACCGGGGTAATAAGCCGATTGCGATAGCCCCAGCATAGTGGCCATAACCGGATTGGAGTTCGCGGGTGGAGCCTGTTTGTTTTTCGATACGATCCGGGCTACGATTTGCTGGCCAACCCGAGCCGCCGGAATACGGATCGATTTTACGGAAGCGTCGAAGGTTTGATAGGAGCGGAACGGCCCCAACTCACTGTCGGCGATTTGAACTTCGTATTCCTGGGCTTCCACATCCGCAATATCCGGACAGGGTGAAGTGACGCAATCAATATTTATTCCCTCCCAGTCAAGCTTATAATCTGTACTGGTTACGGTAATCTTCAGGTCAACCGGCCTTACCCGCTTCGTCGGATCAACTGCTTTCGGCTTGCAGGCGTTGAAAAAAGGGAGTAAAACCAACCAGAGTAGTAGAAGTGAATGTTTCATGGTTAAACCAGGTACCGGTTTGTGATAGATAGACCCTGGTCGGTTCGTAAGGGTTGGGGCCTTGCTTATAAAACCGGGATCTCATCCACCCTTTATTTTTCTATTTTGTAACAATTCTACTAGTTTTTCAAAGAAAAAAACAAACCAGGCTTTGTAAAGTTGAAAATAATGGTTAGGATTGCGTCGCAATGACACATATATTGTGTCGTGCTGACGTTATACTGAAGTCTCCTGATGGAAGCCTACAAAAACAGTAGCCGGATTCTGGTTGCGCTCGACTGTATCATTTTCGGCTTCGATGGCGAAACCCTGAAGTTGCTGTTGATTAAACGGAACTTCGAACCTGAGTTTGGCAAGTGGTCGTTGATGGGCGGTTTTGTGGAAGAAAACGAAGACTTACAGGATGCTGCCACGCGGATACTGTTTACGCTGACCGGTTTACAGAACAACTACCTGGAACAATTGCATACATTCGGGGCCGTGAATCGCGATCCGGTCGAGCGGACAATCTCGGTTGGCTATTACTCGCTGGTCAACATTGCCGATCAGGACCCCAATACGCTGCGGGCACATAATGCTTCCTGGATTGAGCTGAAACGGGTTCCCAAACTGATTTTCGATCACGACGACATGGTAGACCTGGCGCTCAAGCGGTTGCGCTACAAGGCGGCTTTGTACCCGATCGGCTTTGAACTGTTGCCCGAAAAGTTTACCATTCCGCAGTTGCAAAAGCTCTACGAAGCCATCTATGACGTGCAACTTGACCGGCGGAATTTCCGGCGCAAGATTCTGGCCACCGACCTGCTGCTGGAAACCGGGGAGAAGGATCTGACCTCGGTGACCAAAAAAGGGCAGTTGTATTCACTGAACCTGGAAAAATACCCGGATTACCAGAAATACCTGAACGGTTTTTATGCCTTCCTGCCGGAACTTGCGGCGTTTGTTCCGGCCTGAGCAGTAGCAACGCTTAGACGAGAGAAAGGCCAAAAAACCGTGACAAACTTGTAGTTGAATTTAAGTTTATCGTTTAAGGTTCTTCGTTTTCGAATCATGGATTGACAGTCAGTCGGCTACCAGATACAAAGAACAATAAACTTGAAAGATCTAATCATCAACCAGTAATTTCCTGAAACTCGTTTGATTTACACAGGTTTTGAATCGTCGACTAGTTCTGTTTATTTCAATAAATGTCAAAATGACACTTAGCTAAATGCCTAGCCTTACAATCGACTTATGAACTCTCCTTACGTCATTGGTATCGACTTCGGTACAGATTCTGTTCGCGCCCTGGTGGTCGATGCCCGAACCGGTCAGGCCGTCAGCACGCACGTGCATGAATATGCCCGCTGGAAACAGGGATTGTACTGCAATCCGGCCCATTCGCAATTTCGCCAGCACCCGCTGGATTACCTCGAAGGGCTGGAGGCCACTATCACCGGCGCGCTCGCTCAGGTTTCCGACGAAATCCGGCAACAGGTCGTCGGGATTTCCATTGATACCACGGGCTCAACCCCCTGTGCGGTGGATGAAACCGGCCAGCCCCTGGCCCTGCGCCCCGACTTTGCCGAAAATCCCAACGGCATGTTCATTCTCTGGAAAGACCACACGGCCAACGCCGAAGCCGAAGCGATCAACGACCTTGCCCATCACTGGGACATCGATTACACAAAGTACGTCGGCGGTATTTACTCGTCCGAGTGGTTCTGGGCCAAAATTCTGCGGACCCTGCGTGTCGACGAAGCCGTTCGGCAACACGCCTTTTCCTGGATCGAGCACTGCGACTGGATTTCGGCGGTGTTGACCGGCAACACCAACCCGCTCAGCCTGCGTCGGTCGCGCTGCGCGGCCGGACATAAAGCCCTTTGGCACAGCGAGTTCGACGGTTTGCCTTCCGACGAGTTTCTGACCCGGCTCGACCCGTTGCTCAGCGGTTTGCGCGACCGGCTTTTCACCGATACCTACACCGCCGATCAGGCGATGGGCACGCTTTCGGCCGAATGGGCGCAGAAACTCGGCCTTTCATCGAATGTCGTCATCGGGGTCGGGGCCTTCGACGCGCACATGGGCGCGATTGGGGCGCAAATCGAACCGTATGCCTTCGTGCGCATCATCGGCACTTCCACCTGCGACATTCTGATGGCCCCTAACGACGAAATTGGCCACCGGCTGATTCGGGGCATTTGCGGGCAGGTCGATGGTTCGGTAGCGCCGGGCATGCTCGGGCTGGAAGCGGGGCAATCAGCCTTCGGTGATGTCTACGCCTGGTTTGCCCAACTGATTACTAAGCCCGTTCGCGAATTGCTCGGCCCCGAAGCCACGGATTCCCTGCAGCAACGGCTTATCCCGTATTTATCCGAACAGGCCGCCCAACTGCCCGTGACGCCCCAGGACGTGGTGGCGCTCGACTGGGTGAACGGCCGTCGGACGCCCGATGCCAACCATACCCTGAAAGCCGCCCTGACCGGCCTGAACCTGGGCACCGATGCACCCCGGATTTTCAAAGCACTGGTGGAAGCCACGGCCTTCGGTTCCCGCAGCATCGTCGACCGGTTTGTGCAGGAAGGCGTTCCGATCAAGAAAGTGATCGCCATTGGCGGGGTGGCCAAGAAGTCGCCGTTTGTGATGCAAACACTGGCCGATGTGCTGAACAAGCCCATTCAGGTGGCCCGCGCCGATCAGGCCTGTGCGCTCGGCGCGGCCATGTGCGCGGCCGTGGCCGCCGGGGTTCACCCCACGATGGAAGCGGCTCAGCAGGCGATGGGCTCGGGCTTCGACGCCGAATACCAGCCCCGCCCGGATCGGGTGGCGGTGTACGAAAGCCTCTATCAGAAATACCGGCAGCTCGGCGATTTTATCGAAACCAAATCAGGAATTAACGCAACAACAACGCAATATGCTTAAGCAACAACAAGGGGAAGTCTGGTTTATCACGGGAAGTCAGCACCTGTACGGCGAGGAAACACTCCGTCAGGTGGATGAACATTCCCAACTTATCGCTGACTTTTTCGACAAAGCAACCCAACTCCCCGTTCGGGTGGTGTTCAAACCCGTCGTGAAAACACCGGACGAGATATACGCCATTTGCCAGGACGCAAACGTCACCCCGGCCTGCGTGGGCATCATTACGTGGATGCACACGTTTTCGCCCGCTAAAATGTGGATTCGGGGGCTGTCAATCCTGAAAAAACCGCTGCTGCACCTGCACACCCAGTTCAACCGCGATATTCCTTGGAACGACATCGACATGGATTTCATGAACCTCAACCAGTCAGCGCACGGCGACCGCGAGTTTGGGTTCATGCTCTCCCGGATGCGGCTGAATCGCAAAGTAGTCGTCGGTTTCTGGCAGGACTCGGCCGTGGTGCAGAAACTAGCCGATTGGTCGCGGGTGGCGCTGGGCGTTCACGAACTGAAAACGCTGAAAGTTTGCCGGTTTGGCGACAACATGCGTCAGGTGGCCGTGACGGAAGGCGACAAGGTAGCCGCCGAAATGACCTTCGGACTATCGGTGAATACCTGGGGCATCGGCGACCTGGTCGCGGTGATCAACCAGATGACGGATGCCGACGTCGACCGGCTGGTGCAGGAATACGCCGATAGCTACACCCTGATGGATTCGCTGCAAAAAGGCGGTACCCAACACGGTGCGCTGCGCGACGCGGCCCGGATCGAACTCGGGATGCGGGCGTTTTTGCAGGACGGCGGTTTTGGCGCGTTCAGCGATACGTTCGAAGACCTGCACGGCATGGCGCAGTTGCCCGGGATTGCGTCGCAGCGGCTCATGGCCGACGGCTACGGGTTTGCGGGCGAGGGCGACTGGAAGACGGCGGCCATGGTTCGCGTGCTGAAAGTGATGGGAGCCGGTTTGCCGGGCGGCAACTCCTTCATGGAAGATTACACCTACCATTTTGATCCGCACAACCCGCTTGTGTTAGGGTCACATATGCTGGAAATCTGTCCGTCGATTGCGGCCGGAAAACCGTCCTGCGAAGTCCATCCGCTCGGAATCGGTGGCAAGGCCGACCCGGTTCGGCTGGTGTTCAATGCCCCGGCGGGTCCGGCTATCAACGTTTCGCTGATCGATTTGGGCAACCGGTTCCGGCTGCTGGTCAACGAGGTAGAAGCCGTGGAGGTCACCGAAGCCCTTCCCAAACTGCCCGTGGCCCGGGCGCTCTGGAAACCGATGCCCGACATGGCGACCGGCTGTGCGGCCTGGATTCTGGCCGGGGGCGCGCATCATACGGTCTACAGTCAGAACCTGACGACCGAACATCTCGAAGATTTTGCCGACATCTTCGGCGTCGAACTCGTCGTCATTGATCGCCAGACCACCTTACGCCAATTGAAAAATGAGCTTCGCTGGAGCGAGGCCGCTTATCGATAAACGAACATGAAGAAACTCTATCTGACCCTACTTTGTGTAGGAAGCCTGTGGTCGGCGATGGCCCAAAACCGGGTGACGGTGAAAGCCGACGAAGGGAAGGTTGTCATCAACCGGCACATTTACGGCCATTTTGCCGAACACCTGGGGCGTTGTATTTACGACGGTTTTTACGTGGGCGAAGGCAACACCAAGATTCCGAACAAAAACGGCGTTCGGCTCGATGTGGTAGAAGCCCTCAAAAAAATGAAAATTCCCAACCTGCGCTGGCCGGGCGGCTGTTTTGCCGATACCTACCACTGGAAAGACGGAATTGGTCCCAAAGCCCAGCGCCCCAAGATCGTCAACACCTGGTGGGGGGGCGTCACGGAAGATAACAGTTTCGGCACGCATGACTTCCTGAATATGTGCAAGTTGCTGGGCACTGAACCGTACCTGGCCGGGAACGTCGGCAGCGGCACGGTGCAGGAGTTGAGCGACTGGGTGCAGTACGTGAACTTCCCGAAAAACAGCCCCATGTCGAACCTGCGGCAGAAAAACGGGCAGCAGGAACCCTGGAACGTGCGGTTTTGGGGCGTCGGGAACGAAGCCTGGGGTTGCGGGGGCAACATGACGCCCGATTATTACGCCAACATCTACCGGCAGTATGCCACGTTCATGAACCAGACCGTGGGGAAAGACCGCATCTTCCGGATTGCTTCGGGGGCCAATTCCAGCGATCTGAACTGGACGGAAACGCTCATGAAAAACATTCCGATCAACATGATGGAGGGTGTGGCCCTGCACCATTACTCGGTTCATAGCTGGGACGACGGCAAAAAAGGCTCGGCGACGGAATTTTCGGAGGCCGATTACGTCAAGACCATGAAGCAGGCGCTGAAAATGGACGAAGTAATCGAGAAACACGCGGCCATCATGGACAAGTACGATCCGCAGAAGAAAGTGGCCCTGGTGGTCGACGAGTGGGGCGGCTGGTACAACGTCGAGCCGGGCACCAACCCCGGTTTTCTGTACCAGCAAAACACGATGCGCGATGCCGTGCTGGCCGGCTCTACGCTGAACATTTTTCACAAATACGCCGAACGGGTGCGGATGGCGAATCTGGCCCAGGCGGTAAACGTGTTGCAGGCCGTGATTCTGACGGAAGGAACCAAAATGCTACTGACACCGACGTACCACGTGCTGGAAATGTACAACGTCCACCAGGACGCGACGCTGTTGCCCATCGACATCAAAACCGGCGACTACCAGTTTGAAAACGAAAAACTCCCGGCGGTTTCGGTCTCGGCCTCGCGCGACAAAGCGGGCAAAACGCACATCTCGCTGGTCAACATCCACGCGGGCCAACCCCAGACCGTCAGCGTCAGTCTGAAAGGGCTGAAAGCCTCAGGCGTCACCGGTCGCATTCTGACTTCCGGCAAGATGCAGGACCACAATACGTTCGACAACCCCACCAAGGTCAAACCGGTCGCCTTCTCCGGCGCCAAACTTGCCGGGGATGAACTGACAGTCACGTTGCCCCCGGTTTCGGTAGTCGTGCTGGAACTCCAGTAAGCCGTTGGCGGGAGTTCGGTTTTCGGTATTCAGTTTTTCGTGTTCGATATTCAGTGTTCAATATTCGATATTCAGTTTATAAGTCTTAAATACTTGATACCGAACACGAAAAACTGAATACCAAAAACCGTAAATCATTCACTACTTAGTCAATTCCAACCATGTACACCTCGTTACGAGAAGAGTGTTACGAAGCGAATATGCAGCTTCCGAAACTGGGGCTGGTGTTGTTTACGTTTGGCAACGTCAGCGCCGTGGATCGGGACAAGGCGGTTTTTGCCATCAAGCCGAGTGGCGTTCCCTATGACCTGCTGAAACCGGAGGATATCGTCATTATGGATTACGACGCCCGGGTGGTCGACGGTTCGATGCGGCCTTCGTCCGACACCAAAACCCACGCGCTGCTTTATAAAACCTGGGACGACATCGGTGGCATCACCCACACCCACAGCACCTACGCCGTGGCCTGGGCGCAGGCCGGGATGGACATTCCGATTTTTGGCACCACCCACGCCGACCACACCCACCAGGACATTCCCTGCGCCCCGGTGCTGACCGACGCCATGATCGAAGGCGACTACGAACACGAAACCGGTAACCAGATTTTCGACGTGTTCCGGCAAAAAGGGCTGTCGCACAAAGAGGTCGAAATGGTGTTGCTGCAAAACCACGGGCCGTTTACCTGGGGCAAAACCGCCGAAAAGTCGGTCTACAACGCGGCCGTGTTGGAAGAAGTCGCCCGCATGGCATACCTGACCTTGCAGATCAACCCGGATACGCCACGCATCAAAGACACGCTCCGCCGGAAGCACTACGAGCGCAAACACGGCCAGAACGCCTATTACGGGCAAGGCTGTTAAATTTTTAACAAAGAGTTTATTACCAATCCTACGAACACACGATGAAATTTTTTATCGACACGGCGAATCTGGCCGAAATTCAGGAAGCCAACGACCTGGGCATTCTCGACGGCGTGACCACCAACCCGTCCCTGATGGCGAAGGAAGGCATTACAGGCCACGAAAACGTCATCAATCATTACAAAGCCATCTGCGAGATCGTCGACGGACCCATCTCGGCTGAAGTGATTGCCACCGACTACGCCGGCATCCTAGCCGAAGGGGAAGCCTTGGCAGCCCTCCACCCGAACATCGTCGTCAAAGTGCCGATGATTCGCGACGGGATTAAAGCGATCAAGTACTTTACCGAACAGGGCATCAAAACCAACTGCACGCTGATTTTCTCGGCGGGGCAGGCGCTGCTGGCCGCCAAAGCCGGGGCGACCTACGTCTCGCCGTTTGTGGGTCGGCTGGACGACATTTCGACCGACGGGGTGGAACTGATTTCCCAAATCCGGCTGATTTTTGATAATTACGGCTACGAAACGCAAATCCTGGCGGCTTCGGTCCGTCATCCGATGCACATTCTGAAGTGTGCCGAGATCGGCTCCGACGTTATGACCGGTCCGCTGAGTGCCATCACGGCCCTGCTGAACCACCCCCTGACCGACATCGGGCTGGCCAAATTCCTCGCTGACCACCAAAAAGCTGCTAAAACCGCATGATGGACGTAACCACCCAATCCACCGACCTGGCCACCGTGGCGTCGCAGGTTCGCCGGGATATTCTGCGCATGGTCCACGCCGTGGCTTCTGGACACCCGGGCGGTTCGCTGGGCTGTACCGACCTGCTCGTGACCCTTTTCTTCGACGAAATGCACCTGAAAACCGATGCCGATGGGCAGGTCGTTTTCGACATGGGCGGGATCGACGAAGATATGTTCTTTTTGTCCAATGGACACATTTCGCCCCTGTTGTATTCGGTGTTGGCGCGTCGGGGCTATTTCCCAGTTTCGGAACTGGCGACCTTCCGCAAACTGAACTCCCGCTTGCAGGGTCATCCGGCCACGGCCGAACACCTGCCGGGTATCCGGATTGCGTCGGGCTCGCTGGGGCAGGGACTGTCGGTGGCCGCCGGAGCGGCTTTTGGTAAAAAAATCCGGAAAGACCCCAACCGGGTCTACGTCCTGATGGGCGACGGCGAACAGCAGGAAGGTCAGGTCTGGGAAGCGGCCATGTTTGCTCCGCACAACAAGCTGGATAACCTGATCGCCATCATCGACTTCAACGGCCAGCAAATCGACGGCCCGACCACCAAAGTCCTCGACAACCTCGATCTGGGGGCCAAATACCAGGCCTTCGGCTGGCACGTCCTGCACATGGACGGCAATGATTTCGACGACCTCAAACGGGGCCTGACCGAAGCCCGGCAGGCCAACGGCCACGGAAAACCGGTTTGCATCATCATGAAAACCGAGATGGGCCAGGGCGTCGATTTTATGATGCACACCCACAAATGGCACGGCGCGGCCCCCAACGACGAACAACTCGCCAACGCCCTGAGCCAGTTGCCCGAAACGCTGGGCGATTATTAAAGAGCGAAAGAGTGAATGAGTGAAAGGGCGGTTTCCCGATTTGAATCAATTGTCCACTTCCAATCTCTATTTGTAACGACCGTCCGATCACTCAATCACTCTTTCGCTCTCTCACTCTTTCACTTGTTACGACCTTGAAAAAATTCACGTATACCGAAAAGAAAGACACTCGCTCCGGCTTTGGCGCGGGCATGGCCGAACTGGGCCGGACGAACCCCAACGTTGTCGCCCTCTGCGCGGACCTGGTGGCTTCGCTCAAACTCGACACGTTCATCAAGGAAAACCCGGAGCGGTTTATTCAGTGCGGCATTGCTGAAGCTAACATGATTGGCGTCTCGGCCGGTCTGACGCTGAACGGCCTGGTTCCGTTTGCCAGCACCTTCGCCAACTTCGGTTCCGGGCGGGTGTACGACCAGATCCGGCAATCGGTGGCGTATTCGAACAAAAACGTCAAAATCTGCGTCTCCCACGCCGGGTTGACGCTGGGCGAAGACGGCGCGACGCACCAGATTCTGGAAGACCTCGGCATGATGAAGACCCTGCCGAACATGACCGTCATCAATCCCTGCGATTACAACCAGACCAAAGCCGCTACCATCGCCATTGCCAACCACGAGGGGCCGGTGTACCTGCGCTTTGGTCGCCCGGTCATCCCGGTTTTTACCGGTGCCGATCAGCCGTTCGAGATCGGCAAAGCCTGGCTCGTGAGCGAGGGGACTGACGTGAGCCTTTTTGCCACCGGACACCTCGTTTGGGAAGCCATTCAAGCCGCTGAAGCCCTCGAAGCCGAAGGCATTTCGGCGGAGGTGATCAACATTCACACCATCAAACCGCTCGATGAGGAAGCGGTTTTGCGGTCGGTGCAGAAAACCGGCTGCGTCGTCACGGCCGAAGAACACATGGAAAACAGCGGTCTGGGCGATTCCATTGCGCAGGTACTGGCGAAGAACTTCCCGGCGCCGATTGAATACGTGGCCGTGAAAGATACCTTCGGCGAGTCGGGCACACCGGCTCAGTTGATGGAGAAATACGGTCTGAGCGCGGCCCATATCGTAACAGCGGCCAAGCAGGCCATTCAACGCAAAACCAACCAAGCTTAAGCCAGAGTCCCATGCAACTAGGCCTCGAAACCCTTGACTATTTAATTTTCTTTGTTTACTTCGTCATCGTCGCTTCGTACGGTTTCTGGGTGTACAAAAACAAAGGCTCGAAAACCACCGACTCGAAGGACTTCTTTCTGGCCGAAGGCTCGCTGACCTGGTGGGCCATCGGGTCGTCCATCATTGCCTCCAACATCTCCGCCGAGCAGTTCATCGGCATGAGCGGGCAGGCGTTCCAGTTGGGGCTGGCGATTTCGGTGTACGAGCTGGTGGGCGGTTTGTCGCTGATTATCATTGCGATCTACTTCCTGCCGATCTACATCCGGAACAAGATTTACACCATGCCGCAGTTTCTGGAGCTGCGCTACGACAAGCGGCTGGCGACGATCATGGCCGTGTTCTGGCTCTTTCTGTACATCCTGGTCAACCTGACCTCGATCATCTACCTCGGTGCGCTGAGTCTGGAAAAAATGACCGGTTTTGATTTCATGGCCTGCGCCGTGTTTCTGACGGTTTTTGCCATTTTTATCACCCTTGGTGGCATGAAAGTAATTGGCTACACGGATGTCATCCAGGTGGTGTGTCTGGTTGTCGGCGGGTTGGCGACCACGTACCTGGCGCTCCAGTTGCTGTCAGACCGGGTCGGTACCGGGGCGGGTGTGCTGGAAGGCTTGTCGCTCATCAAGCAAAAAGCCGACAGCCACATGCACCTGATGTTTAGTCCGGGCGAGTACCAGGTGCACGACGGGCGGGGCGGTTTTATCGACGCCTACCAGCAACTGCCGGGCCTGATGATGTTTATCATCGGTGGGCAGTGGATCGTCAACTTCAACTACTTTGGTTGCAACCAGTACATGACACAACGCGCCCTCGGGGCCAGCCTGCCCACCGCCCGCAACGGCGTGCTGTTTGCGGCTTTCCTGAAAATGCTGATGCCGTTTATTGTTGTGCTGCCGGGTTTGGCCGCGTACGTGCTCTTTCAGGAAAACGCCGATCAGGCCATTGTCAACGGCATTTCCGACAACGGCATCGTCAAGCCGGATAATGCCTACCCGGTTTTGCTGAACATCCTGCCCGTCGGCCTGAAGGGGCTGGCCTTTGCCGCTTTGACGGCCGCGATTGTGGCCTCGCTGGCCGGGAAAGCCAACTCGATCTCGACGATTTACATGCTGGATATCCACAAAAAGTTTTTCAACCCGAATCTGGACGAGAAACAAACCGTCTGGCTGGGTCGCGTGGCGATTGTCGTTTCATTCGTTATCGCGCTGGCCATCAGCCCGTTTCTGAAGAACTTCGGTCAGGGTTTCGAGTACATTCAGGAATACACTGGGTTTATTTCGCCGGGCATTCTGTCGATCTTCCTGCTCGGGTTTTTCTGGAAAAAAGCCACAACGCAGGGCGCGCTGGCGGCTGCGGTTCTGAGTATCCCGTTATCGACGCTGTTCAAGTTTCAGGTGCCCGATATGCCGTTCCTGAACCGGATGGGCGTGGTGTTCTGGATTTGTACGCTGGCGCATATCGGGATCAGCCTGGCGGTTTCGCACGGAAAGAACAACCCCAAAGCCTTGTCTATCGACCGCAACTGGTTCCGCACGAACTCCTCGTTTCGGATCGGGGCGGTGGCCTTGTGTAGTATTCTGGCGGTTATCTACCTCATCTTTTGGTAAAAAGCTCCAGCGATTTAGCGAAGAATCGGTTTCACCCCTGTCAGCGGTCGAAGACCCTGACAGGGGTGAGTTAACTTATCTGTTGTCCGGGTCTGGGCTGGATACACCGCTGTCGGGGTCTTCGACCGCTGACAGGGTGCGTCAGCGGAGATCAAGAAAACCGGTTTCTGTGGCATTTCTGCTGATTGCTGTTGCACCGGTTTTGAACTTTAGTGGCAATTAATTGAACGTTAGCAGTCTATACGACCCGGCATAATCCAATTATTTTCCAGGAAAAGAAAAAATTTTTCGTAAAAACGTTAGTTGTCGTATTGACATTTAAAAAATAAATGTCAACTTTACATTTAAGGAATCGCGTCATTTTAACGCAATTGGTGTATCCGTCTTCATTCTACCAGGCATTATGACTTCCCAGGCTCAGGATCAGGCGTTGTGGCGCTTATTTCGTGAAGGAGAAAAAAAGGCACTAGGTCAGTTAGTTGAGCGCTATTACCGCGCGCTGAAGCACTATGGATTAAAATTCATGGTGGATGAAGCGGTCGTTGAAGACTGCATCCAGGAGCTTTTTCTGCAACTCTGGGAAAACCGCCTGCACATCAATGAAACCGAATCGGTCAAACACTATCTGATCAAGGCGCTTCGGCACCACATCCTGCAATACCTCCGTTTGCAAAAACGGCTGCCTTTTGAGGAACTGGATTGGGATACTTCGCTGATGAACGAACTTGATTCCGAAACGTTGCTGATTCGTCAGGAGTCACTGGCCAGCATGACGCAGGCAATTCAGGCCCAGTTGGCCGCGCTCCCGGTACGGGAGCGGGAGGCCCTCTATCTACGCTACTACGAGAATTTGTCGATCCATGAGATTGCCGAGGTGATGCACATCAACCGCCAGTCGGTTTCCAACTTCCTGCAAAAAGCACTCACCAAACTCCGTCATCGGTGGCTCGTTCCCCTGTCGTTGCTGTTTTGCATTATTTTTTAAAAAAATTTCCTTCGGGAAGGGTATCGTCGGGCTAAATCTTCATACTATCAATAAAAATAAACGAAAAGTCTAATGGACTTGCCATCGGAAGATCTTTCAACGGTCGAGGATTTCCTGGAAAATGAGGCTTTCCGGAGGTGGGTGACGGACCAGCGGCCGGAGGATCAGGCGGTTTGGCAGACATGGCTGGCGTTGCATCCTGATAAACAGTCACTCTACGAAGAAGCCGTGGCTACGTTTCTGGTCATCCAGGGCAAAACCGCCCAGATCTCCGACGAACAGGTCAAGGCAAAAACCGGTCAGATTCTGGATCAGCTACCCGACTCGCCCGGTATGATTCGCTCGCTGTGGCCCGGACGGTGGGGAAAATGGCTGGCCGCTGCAGCGGTTGTGGGCCTGCTGATCTGGTGGCGGTTTGACGGCATCATGCTTCCTGTCGGTAGGACGGATCAGCCGCAGGCGAGTCAGGAGACGCGGCAGGATAGCTGGAAGCTGGTCAGGAACGGAACCGGACAGGCAATGGTCGTGATCTTACCGGACAATTCCTCGGTGCTGCTGTCATCGGGGAGTCAACTGCGGTTTCGGAAAACGATGAATGCAGGGGTTCGGGAGGTTTTTCTGGAGGGCGAAGGCTTTTTTGAAGTGACGAAAAACCCGGCCCGGCCTTTCATTGTACACGCCCCGAACCTGACGACGAAGGTACTCGGAACCAGTTTTCAGGTGCGTTCTTTTGACAAGGAATCTGCGGCATTCGTGCGGGTCAAGACGGGCAAGGTTGCAGTTTCACCGGTTAAATCGTCCGAAAAACCGATTGTGCTGACGGTTAATGAAGAACTCAAACTCAGCGCCAACGCCCGGCCGGTGGTCAGGCGGGAGACCTTTTCGACGGACGAACACGCTGGTGCACCCCTAACCCAGCAATTTGTGTTCAGCTACACGCCGGTGCCGGACATCCTGGATCAGCTTGAAGACAGCTACCACATGGCGATTCAGTATGACCGGAACTTGCTCAAGAGTTGCACGTTTACCGGCCAACTGAATGATATGCCTTTTCTTGAAAAAGTCAGGCTGATTTGCCTGACCATTGAGTCAACATACGAGCTGGTTGACAATCAGGTTATTATTCATAGCCAAGGTTGCAATTAGTTGTCTTTCATTCCTTAACCAACCTATTCTTATGATTAAAAAACCATCTCTCTCATAGTTCGAATAGTGGTATCCGTGCCACGCTAACGCTATTCATATCCTTAAATGTGTGCTTATGACACATTCCCCTCTGAACAGGAGGGGTCAGGATTTTCGTTGCCATTTTTTTCTGAGAAAAGAACAAAAACGTCCTATGTCGATGCCGAATTTCTTTACCAACCGCAATGCCTGGATCAGGATGATCAAACATTCGAGCCTGCAAATCCTGCTTGCGCTATCGCTCATAAACATCAGCTTTGCGATCAGCAGCAAGGCCCAGGAACTTCTGAACCGGCGCATTAACCTTTCCATTCAAAATCAGGATGTGGAGGTAACCATCAAACAAATTGAAGAACAGGCCAACATCCAGTTCCTGTTTAGCCGGGAGATTATTCAATCCAGACGAAAAATCTCGTATCAGGCGAAAAACGAGCCGCTCCGCCAGGTACTCGATCACATCCTGACGCCCCTGAATTTGCGTTATGAAGTTGTCAATCAGCAGATTGTGATCAAACGGAACACGGCTTCGTCGGTGCTTGTGCCGGATAAATCGACCAGCGAAGCGATTACGGAACTGGCTCAGGATGTACAAATTACGGGCCGGGTCACCGCCGAAAACGGAGAAGGGTTACCGGGCGTAACGGTTCAAATCAAGTCGGCAACCCGTGGAACAACCACCGACGGCAACGGTGATTATCGGCTGTCGGTCCCATCAGGCAGCGGAACGGTTCTCGTTTTTTCCTACATCGGGTACGTCACAAAGGAAGTAACGGTTGGGAATCAGACGGTTATTAATGTCTCTCTGGTTACCGACAATAAAACGCTGGATGAGGTGGTGGTCGTGGGTTACGGGGTTCAGCGGAAACGGGATGTAACCGGATCGGTGGTTTCGGTCAATGAAGCGACTCTGAAAGAAGTTCCGGCACCGAACCTGATCAACCAGTTGAAAGGCCGGGCTCCGGGGGTTTCCATCGTGAGCAACGGGTCGACGCCCGGTTCGCAGGGGCAGATCCGGATTCGGGGAAACCGCACGCTGACCACCAGTTCGGGATCGAGCGACGGGCTGGATGGTCCGCTGGTAGTGGTCGACGGTATTCCGTACGGCGGGCTGAATGACATCAACCCGGATGATATTGTCAACCTGGAAATTTTGAAAGATGCTTCGGCCACGGCTATCTACGGTTCGCGGGGATCGGGTGGGGTCATTCTGATTACGACCAAACGGGGCAAGGTAGGAAAGCCGGTTTTGAGCTACGACGGCTACCACGGCGTGACGACCATCATGGGCAAATTCAACGTCATGAACGGCCCGGAGTACGCGCAGTTTAAGGAAGATGCGGCCAAATATAACCGCACGAATCCCGGAACTTCCGGATACCTGCTTACTCAGAAAGAAAAAGATGCTCTGGCCGCCGGAGTTTCGACCAACTGGCAGGATTTGATTTACCAGCCCGGTTTTAATACAAACCATCAGTTGGGCTTGCAGGGTGGTGTCGAAAACACGCAATATTCGCTGGGCCTCGGGTACTTCAACGAGACGGGAATCATCCCGAATCAGAATTTTCAACGGTATACGATCCGGGCGACGCTCGACCAGAAGATTGGCAAGCACGTCAAGATCGGATTGAATACGCTGAATACGCTGACCTACACCAATACACCCGGTGGAGGTGGCGTTCCGGGCGGTCTGGTGCGGCTGACTCCGCTGGCACCGGCCTACAACCCGGACGGTTCGGTCAACCTGCTGCCCGCCGATGGCTCCATCGATGCCGCGCAGGTGAGCCCGTTGACGATCATCACGAAAAAAGACTCGTACCTGGGCCGGACGCGGTCCTTGCGGACGTTCAACAGCTTGTACGGGGAGGTAAACATTTTGCCCGGCCTGCGTTACCGGTTCAATGCCGGTTTGAACTTCAGCCAGTCGAACTACAACGGCTACAACGGCCCGCTGACGTATTTCAACTCGGCCACGGTCCAGACCTCCTCGACGGCTGAAATCAGCAATACCGAATACTGGGATGTGAACCTCCAGCATTTGCTGTACTTCGATAAAACGTTTGGCAAGCATAAACTGGGCGTGACCGGGCTGTATGAGATTACCAAAAACCATTCGCTGGGAAGCCGGTTTACGGTCACGGGTGTTCCGGCCGACTACATCAAAACGTCGAACTTCTCGCTGGCATCCGGGCAGCCGGTGGCACCCGCCGATTTTGGCAACTCCTTTTCGGAAACCGGACTGCTTTCGTACATGGGGCGGGTCAATTATAGCTATAACGACCGCTACCTGGCTACCTTTACCTTGCGACGCGACGGGTCCTCTACCTTGTCGCCGGGTAACCAGTATTTTAACTACCCGGCTGTCGGTTTGGGCTGGAACGTGATCGAGGAAGACTTTATCAAAGGGGCTCCGTATATCTCAAACCTGAAACTCCGGGGAGGATGGGGCGTGTCGGGCAACCGGAACGTGGGCGCGTATGCCACCCTGGGGGCGTTATCCGCCGGTTATTATAACTTCGGTACGGGCACGGCCGGACAACAGTTGGCTTACACGGTGACGAGCCTTCCGGCTTCCAACCTGGGCTGGCAGTCTACCTCACAGATTGACATCGGGATCGACTTTGGCTTCCTGAACAACCGGATTACGGGGACGGTCGACTGGTACCACCAGAAAACAAAAGACATCCTGCTGTCGGTACCGCTGCCGCCGAGCAACGGGGCCGGTTCGACGCTGAAAAACCTGGGCCGTACTGAAGGAAAAGGGCTGGAAACCGCCCTGACGTTCGAGATTTTCCGGAACCGCAACGGGTTTAACTGGAGTGCCGACCTGACGTACTTTTTCAACCGCGAAAAAATCACGCAGTTGACGACTCCCGAGGAAAAGCAGAACCTGGGAGCGGGGTGGTTTGTGGGACAGCCGCTGTCGGTGATCTACGATTACAAGAAACTGGGCATCTGGCAACTGGCCGATGCGCAGGACGGAACGCTGTCGAGACAAACTTCACCCGTACAGTTTCCGGGCCAGATTCGGGTTCAAGATCTCAACGGTGATAATAAAATCGACGCCAACGACCGCCAGATTCTGGGGAATTTCCAGCCCCGCTGGGAAGGTGGGCTGACCAACCGGTTCAGTTTCAAGAACTTTGACATGTCCATCGTGACGTATGCCCGCATGGGTATGAAAGTAATCGTGCCGTATCTGACGGGTAATTCAACGGGGTCAGGCGGTTTTGCGTTCTTCAACCAGAGCCGGGTCAATCAGGTGAAGGTAGACTACTGGACGGATACCAACCCGACCAATGCGTTCCCGGCCCCGGACGCCAGCAACGCCGTCGCCTATTTTGGCTCGACGCTGGGCTACTACGACGGATCGTTCATCAAGTGCCGGAGCATCAACCTGGGCTACACCTTCGAGAGCAAACTGATCCGGAAAATCGGCGCGAGTTCGGCCCGGATTTATGCGAATGCCACCAATCCGTTTATTATTTATTCGCCACTGGTGCGGGATAACCTCGCCGTTGATCCGGAAGGAAACAGTTACGCCAGCGGGCAGTCGACGCTGAATCCGCAGGGGGCTGGCGAACGTGGAACACCGGAGCGGCAGATCGCTGTCAACCTGAACAGCCCGCCGGTCCGGCAATTCACCCTCGGTGTCAATCTTAAATTCTAACCGCTGAAATGACCATGAAAAATATAAAAGTTTGGGCCGTTTTGGGTCTTACGGCTTTCTTTAGTTCGGGTTGCGAAAAAATACTGGAAGAAAAACCGCAGTCCCAGATTGTACCGTCGTATTTCAACAGTCCGTCAGGCGTGTTGGGTGGTATTGCCGGGGTCTACAACGACATCCGGAGCCAGTGGGGAACCGAAGGGTTTACCGTCGAAATGCAGGGCGGAACCGACGAGTTCATTCAGGGTGCCAGTTCCGGAACGGTGATTCCCTATACTTATAACGGATTAAACAGCAGCAACTTCGGCTCGGCCTGGGGCATCGCCTTCCAGGATATCAATACGCTGAACGGGGTGCTGCAATACGGCCAATCCATCGCCCTACCGGAAGCGACCCGGAAACAATACCTGGCCCAGGCTAAATTTTTGCGGGCTTTCTGGTACTTCTACCTGGTGCAGACTTGGGGAGACGTTCCGCTGCATACCGAGTTTATCACGGTCCCTTCGCAGGCGGCTTCCCGCCAACCGGCCGCTCAGGTGTACGAGCTGATCATCAAAGACCTCACCGAGGCAGCCGCCGACCTGCCAAACCAGCCTACGGCGCCGTTTCTGGGGAAAGCAGCTACCAAACCCGTCGCTCAGTTTCTGTTGGCCAAGGTCTACTTAACCCGGGGCTGGCTGAACAACACAGCCGCTGACTTTACGCAGGCGGCTACGATTTGCGCCGATATTATTGCCAACAAAGCTACCTACGGGCTGGATTTGTGGCAGGATTACGGAGACGCTTTCGTTCCGGCCAACGACTACGGGAAAGAAACGATGTTCGTCAGCGACCACGTGCTGGACCCCAAATACGGTTATTACGCCGTCGGTGGTGCGGCTGGTGGTGGGGCCGCCCAGAACCTTACGCCCTGGTTTACCAACTGGGATTATCCGAACAACAGCGGGATTAACTCCTTTAAAAACGCCAGCGGTGCGCTCGTCAACAACGGAACCTCGGGCATGATCCGGGATGCGTATTACGGTCGTCCGTACCAGCGCCACCGGCCCAACAGCTACAAATGGACGACGGGACCCAACACCGGAAAAAGCTACTTTCTGGATCAGGCCTTCGTCAACCGCGATGTTGATTCACGGTATGCCAATTCGTTCTACACGGTGTATATCTCCAATGTCGCCATCAGCAATTCGGCCACGGCGGCCAACAATTTGCGCGGTATCAGCTACAACATGCAGCCCGGCGTCGATACGGCGGTTTGGTTGCCCGATTTTGAGGTGGCCGGAGCGCCCCAGTTTGTCGGTAACCGGCCCTTCAAAGGGATCGTCGTGCCGCCAAGCCTCTGGAAACCAAACATTTTTCCGGCGCTTAAAAAGTTCATGGACCCCAGCCGGGGAGCTAACTTCAACGACCCCTCGACCCGCCCCTGCGTATTGTACCGGTTTTCGGATGTGTACATGACGGCAGCCGAAGCCTATTTCAAAGCCGGGGATGCGGCCAAAGCCGCTGCGATGCTAAACGTGATCCGGCAACGGGCCGCTTTCCGGAAAACCAACACCCCCGCCCAAAACGCGGCTGCGGTTGCGGCTATGACCATCACGCCCGCCGATGTAACGCTCGATTTTATCCTTGATGAGCGGAGTCGCGAATTCTTCGGCGAATGGCAACGCTGGCATGATCTGGTCCGCACCCGCTCGCTGGTCCGCCGGGTCAAGGCGTGGAATCCGGAGGCTGCTCCCTACATCCAGGATTATCACATGCTGCGACCGATTCCGCAGTATCAAATCGATCGGGTGGTCGAGGGACCCAAATTCCCCCAGAACCCAGGCTATTAATGTTGATTGAATGGTAGAATGTTGCAGACGTAAGGGGCTTTTGGCCTCTTACGTCTCTTTGCTAACTGGTATTTTAACCATAATTTGAATATTTGAACCAATATTTGAATATAAGAAGCTTATTTAGACCAGGATGATTACTTTTCGATGAAACGACTATTTTTCTTTTTCTTCCTGATTTTATCCATCAGCGGTGTCGCACAAAGCCAGGCTCCGCTGAAATTGTGGTATACCAAACCGGCGGGAAAGACCTGGGAAAATGCCCTGCCCATCGGCAACGGCCGACTGGGTGCGATGGTCTACGGCAATGTGGAACGGGAAACCGTTCAACTCAACGAACATACGGTCTGGTCGGGTGGCCCCAACCGGAACGACAATCCGGCGGCCCTGGCTTCCCTGCCCGAAATCCGGCAGCTCATCTTTGACGGCAAGCAAAAAGATGCCGAGCAATTAGCCAACAAAACCATTATTACCAAAAAATCGCACGGGCAGATGTTTCAACCCGTGGGCAGCCTTCATCTTACCTTTGAAGGACACGAAAATTACACCAACTATTCCCGCGAACTGGATATCGAAAAAGCCGTCGCCCGCACTACCTACCAGGTCGATGGCGTGACCTACACCCGCGAAACCGTGGCTTCGTTCCCGGATCGGGTGCTAGTTATGCACCTGACGGCGAGCCAACCGGGGCGGCTTTCGTTTACAGCCTCGTTGTCGACCCCGCAGACCCAGGCAACCCGCAAAACCGCCGACGCCCGCGAGCTGACCCTGGCCGGAACCACCTCGGACCACGAAGGCGTGAAAGGTCTGGTGCAGTTTAAAGGCATTACCAGAATTAAAACCGAAGGCGGCAGTCTGTCGGCCAGTGACACGAGCCTGACGGTCAGCGGGGCCAAAACGGCCACCATTTATATTTCCATCGCGACCAATTTTAACAAGTACAATGACCTCAGCGGAGACGAAAATGCCCGCGCCCTGTCCTACTTGAATAAAGCCTTTCCAAAACCGTATGCGGCCATCCTGAAACCCCACATTGCGGCTTACCAGAACTATTTCAACCGGGTGAAGTTCGATCTGAGTACGACCAGGTCGGGTTCGGGGGAAGCTGCTAAACTCCCGACCGACGAACGGCTTCGGAATTTCCGGACAACCAACGACCCGCAGTTTGTTGTGCTGTATTACCAGTTCGGACGGTACTTGCTGATATCTTCGTCCCACCCAGATGGCCAACCGGCCAATTTGCAGGGCATCTGGAACCACCGGATGCGACCGCCCTGGGACAGCAAATACACGATCAACATCAACGCCCAAATGAACTACTGGCCCGCCGAAAAAACCGCCCTGCCCGAACTACACGAGCCTTTTCTGAAAATGGTGCGGGAATTGGCCGAAACCGGACAGGAAACCGCCCGGGTCATGTACGGCGCCCGGGGCTGGATGGCTCACCACAACACCGACATCTGGCGGGCGACCGGGGCCATCGACGGCGCGTTCTGGGGCATGTGGACCGGCGGGGGCGGTTGGCTCAGTCAACACCTCTGGGAACATTACCTGTACAGTGGCGACCCTGCGTACCTGGCGTCGATTTACCCGGTTTTGAAAGGAGCCGCGCAGTTTTACGCCGATTTCCTGGTCGAGCATCCGAAGTACCACTGGCTGGTTGTCAACCCGGGCAGTTCGCCCGAAAACGCGCCAAAAGCCCACGCTGGTTCGTCGCTGGACGCGGGCACGACGATGGACAACCAGATTGTGTTCGACGCGTTCAGCACGGCGATTCGGGCCGCCGAGATTTTGAAAAAGGACGTGGCTTTTGTGGATACGCTAAAGCAAAAACGCAGTCGGCTGGCCCCCATGCACGTCGGAAAACATGGACAGTTGCAGGAGTGGCTGGATGACGTCGACGATCCCAACGACCACCACCGGCACGTTTCGCATCTGTACGGTTTGTTTCCGTCGACGCAGATTTCGGCGTACCGGACACCGGCCTTGTTCCAGGCGTCGCGCACCACGCTACTCCACCGGGGCGACGTTTCGACCGGCTGGAGCATGGGCTGGAAAGTCAACTGGTGGGCCCGCTTGCAGGATGGCAACCACGCCTATACGCTGATTCAGAACCAATTATCGCCCCTAGGCGCAAACCGGGAGAGTGGAGGAACTTATAACAACCTGTTCGACGCGCATCCGCCGTTCCAGATCGACGGCAATTTTGGCTGTACGTCGGGCATTACGGAAATGTTGATGCAAAGCGCCGACGGAGCCATTCATTTGCTCCCTGCCCTGCCGGATGTCTGGCCGGCGGGCACTATCAGCGGCTTGCGGGCCCTCGGCGGTTTTGAGGTGGTCAGTATGCAGTGGAAAGACGGCAAACTGACCAACGTGCAAATCCGGTCGAACCGGGGCGGCAACCTGCGCGTGCGGACTCCGAATGCCCTGAAAGGAAGCAATGGATTGGTCTTGAAAACCGCAGCGGGTCCGAACCCAAATCCGTTTTACCGGACGGAAGAAACGCCCGCGCCCGTGATCGCTTCGTCGGCGAACTCAGCCGCTCCGACGCTGAAAGAAACCCAATTGTACGATATTCCGACGCAGGCCGGAAAAGTGTATACGCTGGTAAGCCAGTAGATTTGTAACCTGATGATGAAAATGCTAAACCGTTTTTGCGCGGCTGTTCTGACGGCCTTTTGTTTACTTCTCAGTACGGCTGGCTTCGCCCAGATGACGCTGGTTAACCCGATTCTGACCGGTTTTTACCCCGATCCGAGTGTCGTGAAAGTGGGCAAGGACTACTACCTCGTTCACTCCACGTTTTCGTATTTTCCCGGCATCCCGGTTTTTCACAGCCAGGATTTGAAGAACTGGAAACAGATCGGCAACGTGATCGACCGGCCTTCCCAAATGGATTTCATGGGCGAACGGCTGACGCGGGGCCTGTTTGCTCCGGCCATCAGCTTTTACAAAGGCACGTATTATGTCACCTGCACCGACATCGACCACGACGGCAATTTTGTCGTAACGGCCAAAAATCCGGCTGGTCCCTGGAGCGATCCAGTGAAGATTCCGCAGGTCCGGGGCATCGATCCGTCGATTTATTTTGACGAAGAAACCGACAAAGCCTACATCCTCTACAACAGCGACGCCCCCGACCGAAAACCGTTGTACTCAGGTCACCGGACCATCCGGATGTATGAGTTTGATTACCAGAATCTGAAAGTGGTCGGGGAAGAAAAGCAACTGGTGAACGGCGGGGTGGATCTCAGCAAAAAACCGGTCTGGATCGAAGCGCCCCACATCATGAAACGGAACGGCTGGTTTTACCTCTACGCGGCCGAGGGCGGAACGTCGGTCAACCATTCGGAAGTGGTGCTGCGGAGCAAGGATGTTTGGGGGCCGTATGTGCCTTTTGAGGGCAATCCGATCCTGACGCAGCGCGAGCTGCCCGCCGACCGCAAAGACCCGATCACCTCGGCGGGCCACGCCCAGTTTGTCGACGGTCCCGACGGCCAGATGTACTGTATTTTCCTGGCCGTCCGGCCCTACGAAGGCGATTTTTACAACACCGGCCGGGAAACGTTCATTGCGCCCGTAACCTGGAAAGACGACTGGCCGATGATCGAGCACGGCGAGAAGGCGATTGCGTACCGCTACCCGGTATCGTACAAGGAAGTGAAACTCAAAGGCGCGCTGCCGCAATCGGGCAACTTTGCCTACACGCTGACCTTCGACAAAGAACTGGACCCGGCGCTGCTGTTTATGCGGACGCTCGATAAAAGCTGGTATTCGCTGTCGAAGAAACAGGGGCTGACGCTGAAACTGAAGCCCGAAACCGTCATGGACCTGAGCAATCCGGCGTTCATCGGCAAACGGCAGCAGCACCTGTTCAGCACGGCGGAAACGGAACTGACCTTCGCGCCCCAATCGGAAAAGGAAAAAGCGGGCCTGATTATTTTGCAGGATGAGGGCCATTTCTACTGGCTGTGTCAATCGAAGTCGCAGGGCAAAGACGTGCTGCAACTTTACAAAAGCAAGCCGCGCTCGAAAGAGATGGAATTGCTAACCGAAGTGCCGTTGACCGCCAAAACCGGGAAGGTGGGCCTGCGCATCAGTTCGCAGGGCGACACTTACAGCTTTCATTTTTCGACCGACGCCAAAACCTGGACCCTGCTGAAAGACAAAGTAGACGCCAAGTTTCTGAGCACCAAAGCCGCGGGCAGTTTTATCGGTTGCCTGTACGGAATGTACGCGACCTCGTCCGGGGAGCCGTCGACCAACACGGCTTCGTTTCAGTACCTGAAATACGCGGGCGATGATCCGATGTTGAAATGATGCTGAAAACGAAGGCACTACATACGGTTTTTCTGCTGCTGGTGAGCAGCGTGTCCTGGGCTCAGATGCAGTCGTTTGCGTTGCAGGACGTGAAGCTGACCGGTGGGCCGTTTAAGAACGCGCAGGACGTTGATTTCCGCTACATCCTGGCCCTTGATCCGGACAAACTGTTGGCCCCGTACCGGATTGACGCCGGGCTGCCCCTGAAAGCCCCGCGCTACGGCAATTGGGAAAGCGTCGGGCTGGACGGGCATATTGGCGGGCATTACCTGTCGGCGCTGGCGATGATGTACGCGGCCACGGGCCAGCCGGAGCTGAAAAAACGCCTGGATTACATGGTGGCCGAACTGGCGCGCTGTCAAACCCAAAATGGAAACGGCTACGTGGGCGGTATTCCGCAGGGCAAGGTGTTCTGGGAGCGGATTCACAAAGGCGACATCGACGGCAGCAACTTTGGGTTAAACAACACCTGGGTGCCGCTCTACAACATCCACAAGCTCTTTGCGGGCCTGCGGGATGCGTACCAGTACGCCGGGAATGCGCAGGCGAAGCAGGTGTTGATCGGCCTCGGCGATTGGTTTATTGACCTGATCAAACCGCTTTCGGACGAGCAGATCCAGCAGGTTCTGCGCACCGAACACGGCGGCATCAATGAGACCTTTGCCGATCTGTACATCCTGACTAACGAGAAGAAATACCTGGAAACCGCCCAGCGGATTTCGCACCGGGCTTTGCTGAATCCACTGCTGGAAAAGCAGGACAAACTCACGGGACTCCACGCGAATACGCAGATTCCGAAAGTCATTGGCTTTGAGAAGATTGCCACGCTGACGGGCGATGCGGGCTGGTCGGACGCGGCTCAGTTTTTCTGGCAAACTGTGACCCAAACCCGCAGCGTGGCGTTCGGCGGCAACAGCGTTCGGGAGCATTTCAACCCGCCGACCGATTTCAGGGCGGTGCTCAAGTCGAACCAGGGCCCCGAAACCTGCAACTCCTACAACATGCTGCGCCTGAGCAAAGCGTTGTTTTTGGACAAAGCCGATCCGGGCTACCTGGATTTTTACGAACGGACGCTTTACAACCACATCCTGTCGAGTCAGCACCCCGAAAAAGGCGGTTTTGTGTACTTCACGCCCATCCGGCCCAACCATTACCGCGTGTATTCGCAGCCCGAAACCAGCATGTGGTGCTGCGTGGGTTCGGGGCTGGAAAACCACACCAAATACGGCGAGTTGATCTACAGCCACGCGCCGAACGGCCTGTTTGTCAACCTATTCATTCCGTCGGTGTTACGCTGGTCCGAAAAAGGAATGCAGGTGACACAGACGACGGATTTTCCTTATAAAAACGAAACAGAACTCACCCTGAAACTGACCAAACCGCAGGCGGTTCCGCTGCACATCCGCTACCCGAAATGGGCCGGCCGCTTCGAGGTGCTGGTCAATGGCAAGCCGCAGCCGGTGGTCGGCAACCCGTCCGGCTACGTGGCCCTCGACCGGACCTGGAAAACGGGCGACAAAATCACGGTACGGTTTGCCACGTCCACCCACCTGGAATACCTGCCCGACGGCTCGAACTGGGCGGCTTTTGTGGACGGGCCCATTGTGCTGGCCGCCAAAACGTCGACGGAAGACTTGAAGGGACTTTTCGCCGACGACAGCCGCATGGGGCACGAAGCCAAAGGACGGCTTTACCCGATCGACAAGGCCTACGCGCTGGTCGGGGATGCCGGAACGTACGACGCCCGGCTCAAGCCCGTCGGCAAGCTGCGGTTCCGGCTGGATTCGCTGATGCTGCAACCCTTTTACGAAATCCACGACGCGCGGTATCAGCTTTATTTTCAAACCCTGACTCCGGCGGCTTTTGAGGAACAGAAAACCCGGTTGAAACAGCAGGAAGCGGAAGCCCTGGCGCGGGAAGCCAAAACCGTCGACAAGGTCAATTGCGGGGAGCAGCAACCCGAGGTCGATCACCAGTACAAAGGAGAAAAAAGTGACTCCGGTTTTGACGAAGACGGCCGGTTCTGGCGAAACACCCGCTCCTTTATTTCGTATCAGTTGCAGAACAAAAACCGGCTGGGCAGCCAGTTACAAATTAGCCTTTTGGACACCTATAAGCCGGACCGGGTGAGCATTCTCGTCAACGAGCAACCGGCCGACATCCTTTCGTCGGAAGGGAAAGAGATCGTCATCCGGGGCGACGGCAGCGAGGTTATGAACGTGCGGATTGAGGCTAAAACCGGCGCGCCAACGCCCCGGTTCCACCAGATCCGGCTTGTCAGGGAGTAGAACTTGGCCCCCAACCCCCTAAAGGGGGCTGAAACATCCGGATTTCGAAAGCCCGGCACCGGCCTTTAGGGGGGTGGGGGTAAAAGCGCCGGTTGGCGGTACGCAAAACATGATTGGCCTTTTTAGCTAGTCTTTACTAAACCCAAATGAAAAAAGTGACACAACGAATAGCCCTGGTCCTGGCCGCGATTTTGCTGCATGTTGCCGCTTCGGCGCAGTCCAATTTCAACAGCAAGGTCATCGGCGTGGGGGTTGTCGTGGCCGACCTCGAACGCTCGCTTGACTTTTACGTCAACGGGATTGGCATGGTCAAAACCGGCAGCTTTACGATTAACGACGACTTCGGCAAGCGGTCCGGCCTGACCAACGGCGTGCCGGTTTCGGTCACCATCTTGAAGCTCGAAAACAGCCCCGATGCCACGGATTGGAAACTGATGAGCTTCGGCAAAAAAGGTTCGCATCCGACGCCGAAGTTCATTCAGGACGATACGGGGATGCAGTACATCACACTTCAGGTTAAAGCCCTGAAGCCGATCATCGACCGACTGACGCAGATGAAAGTCCCGTTTCTGGGCAGTACGCCCACACCCCTAAATGCAAAATCGCACTTTGTGTTCGTGCAGGACCCTGACGGCACGTTTGTGGAACTGATCGGGCCGTTGGAGTAACGGTCAAAAACCGGTTTTACCATTTTTTTCATGAAAAAGCTTTTTGTTCGATTGGGTTGGGGGGCGGTTTTGCTCCTGGTGACGGTTTTGGGGCTGAACGCCCAGACCGCCCGGAATCCGATCATTTATGCGGATGTGCCGGATATGGCGATGATCCGGGTGGGCAAGACCTACTACATGAGCAGCACCACCATGCACCTGAGTCCGGGACTGCCGATCATGAAATCGAACGACTTGGTTAACTGGCAGTTAGTCGGTTACGCCTACGACACGCTGGCGAATGTGGATGCGCTGAATTTGACCAATGGCAAAAGTACGTACGGACGGGGATCGTGGGCCAGCAGCCTGCGGTATCACAACGGCACGTATTATGCAACCACGTTTGCCCAAACGACGGGTAAAACGCACATCTATACCACCAAAAATATTGAAAAAGGACCGTGGAAAGCGACGTCGTTTAAGCCGTCCTACCACGATCACAGCCTGTTTTTCGACGATGACGGCCGGGTGTACCTGATTTACGGCGCGGGCAAACTGCGGCTGGTGGAGCTGACGGCCGATGCCTCCGGCGTCAAACCGGGGACGACCGAGCAGATCCTCATCGAAAATGCCAGTACGCCCTCGGGAACGGGGGGCGGTCTGCCCGCCGAAGGCTCGCAACTGTTCAAGGTGAATGGCAAATACTACCTGTTTAACATCACCTGGCCCAAAGGTAGCATGCGGACGGTGGTGATTCACCGGGCCGACCGGATCACGGGGCCGTGGGAAGGTCGGGTTGCGCTTCAGGATTTGGGGGTGGCGCAGGGTGGTTTGATCGATACGCCGGATGGGAAATGGTACGCCTACCTGTTCCGGGATTTTGGCGGGGTGGGGCGCATTCCGTACCTGGTTCCGGTAACCTGGGAAGACGGCTGGCCGGTGCTCGGCGTGAACGGCAAAGTGCCCGAAACGCTCGACCTGCCCGCCAGCAAAGGCTTGATTCCGAACCTCGTAGCCTCTGACGAATTTACCCGCAAAACCGGCGACCGGCCCCTGCCATTGGTGTGGCAGTGGAACCATAACCCCGACAACAGCCTGTGGTCCGTCGTCGACCGGAAGGGCTTTCTGCGGCTGAAAACCGGTCGCGTCGATACCTCCTTTGTGCTGGCTCGCAACACCCTGACCCAGCGGACCATTGGCCCGGAATGTTCGGGTTCGACTGCGCTCGACGTTTCCAACCTGAAAGACGGGGATTTTGCCGGGCTGAGTTTGTTGCAGAAAAACTACGGACTAGTGGGCGTCAAACGGGAAAACGGCCAGAACTTCCTCGTCATGGTGAGTGCGGCTTCCGGAAAACCGGTGGAGATCCAGCGCGTTTCGCTGGCGCAAAAAACCGTGTATCTGAAAGCCGAGTGCAACTTCACCAACCGGGCCGATCTGGCGCATTTCTTTTATAGCCTGGACGGAAAAGCGTGGCAAGCCATCGGCGAACCGCTGAAGATGCCGTACACCATTCCCCATTTTATGGGCTACCGGTTCGGTCTGTTCACGTATGCCACCCTGAATCCGGGCGGTTTTGCCGACTTTGATTATTTCCGGATTGACGATAAAACCACTAAAAAATAAAACCTGATCGTTTAAAACTGTTTAAAAATGATAGTTGTTCGCATTCAGATTCACCCCCAACCCCCTAAAGGGGGCTTTCAAGGTCCTGTAAAAGCCCCCTTTAGGGGGTTGGGGGTATTGTCAATAATTTGTATTTTACTCTGCACCGTGTTTGGGGCCTACGCGCAAACGGGCAACTCTGTCGTGAGCAGCCCCGACGGAAAGCTGGTGGTTACGGTATCACTGGAAAGTGGGAAGCCCGCGTATACGGTTTCATTGAATGGAAAACCGTTTTTGAATCAATCACCGCTGGGGCTGAAAACCAACGTCGGCGACTTTACCGAGGGCCTGGAAGCGGGCAAACCAACGCGGATTACGAAAATTGATCAGACGTACGAATTGCCCAATATCAAACAAAGCAAGGTCCATTACGTCGCCAACGAAGGCGTCGTTTCGTTTGCCAAAGCCAACGCAGCCGCGTTCGACGTGACATTCCGGGTGAGCAACCACGATGTGGCCTTCCGGTATACCGTGTATCCGCAAAAAAGGGCGTTGGCCTGCGTCGTCAGTGAGGAGCTGACGGGCTTTGCCCTGCCCGCCGGGACCACCACGTTTCTTTCGGCCCAAAGCAAAGCGATGGTGGGTTTTGCCCGCACCATGCCCAGTTACGAAATCCCGTATACGGTCGATGATACGCTGGGCGAAAACGGCCGGAACAACGGGTATACGTTTCCCTGCCTGTTTAAAGTGAACACCAGCGGCTGGGTGCTGATTTCGGAAACGGGAGTCGACAGCCATTACTGCGGCAGTCGCCTGATGGGGCATCCGGACGGTTTGTACACGATCGGATTCCCGATGCCGGACGAAAACAACGGCAACGGAACCTCAGCCCCCGGTATTCCGCTGCCGGGCCAGACGCCCTGGCGGACGATTACGGTCGGCGAAACGCTGGCCCCGATTGTCGAAACGACAGTCCCGTTTGATGTCGTGGAACCGCGGTATGAAGCGTCCCAGAAATACCGGTACACCAAGGGTTCGTGGAGTTGGATCATCGGCATGGACAGCCGAACGGTTTATGATGAACAAAAAAGATACATCGACTTCAGCGCGGCTATGGGCTACGAAACCGTGCTGATCGATGCGCTGTGGGATACCCAGATTGGCCGGGATAAAATCGCCGAATTAGCTAAATACGGGGCCAGCAAAGGGGTGAGTTTGTATTTGTGGTATAACTCCAACGGCTACTGGAACGACGCCCCGCAGGGCCCGCGCGGGATTATGGACAATACCATTGCCCGGCGGAAGGAAATGGCCTGGATGAAACGGATCGGCGTGAAAGGCATCAAAGTCGATTTCTTCGGCGGAGATAAACAGGAAACTATGAAGCTCTACGAAGACATTTTGTACGACGCCAACGACTACGGGATTCTGTGCATCTTCCACGGGTCGACTCTCCCCCGCGGCTGGGAGCGCATGTACCCCAACTACGCAGCCAGCGAAGCGGTTTTGGCGAGCGAAAACCTGGCATTTTCCCAGCGAAGCTGCGACAATGAGGCTTTTAACGCCACCCTGCACCCCTTTATCCGCAACACCGTGGGCAGCATGGATTTTGGCGGCAGTGCGCTGAACAAGTTTTACAATGCGACGAACACGCCCAACCGGGGCTCGAAACGGGTGACGTCGGACGTGTACGCGCTGGCCACGGCGGTCCTGTTTCAGAGCGCGGTTCAGCATTTTGCGCTGGCCCCCAACAACCTCACCGATGCCCCGGCCTGGGCGATCGACTTTATGAAAACCGTGCCGACGACCTGGGACGAGGTGCGGTACCTCGATGGCTATCCGGGCCGGTACGTGGTGCTGGCGCGCCGTCAGGGTACAAAATGGTACGTAGCCGGCATCAACGCCCAGAAAGAACCCCTTAAACTGAAAATAAAACTGCCGATGCTGGCCGCTGGCGCTTCGTACCAACAATACAGCGACGATGCGCAATTGACGGGCAAGGTAACCACCGCCAAACTTCCGAAGAATCAGGAAGTGGAGTGGACCATTCCGACCAACGGAGCCGCGTTGATCGTGAATTAAGTTGCCCTAAATCCGATGAAATAGCTACTAAACCTTGATGATGATGAAACCGCAGGTTACTGTTTTTCTGCTGGTCACGTTGCTTGTGATGGCCAGAAATACCTTTTCGCAAGACAAAAACTTTCATATTTACCTCTGCATTGGGCAATCCAACATGGAGGGGAACGCCAAAATTGAGCCGCAGGATACGGTCAATATAAACCCCCGGTTTCAGGTGATGGAGGCCGTCAATTGCCCGGACTTAGGCCGGACGATGGGGCACTGGTATACGGCGGTTCCGCCCCTGTGCCGGTGCCGGACCGGCCTGACTCCCGCCGATTATTTTGGCCGCGAACTGGTCGCGCATCTTCCCGAGAAGGTCCGGGTGGGCGTCATCAACGTGGCCGTGGGGGGCTGCAAAATTGAGCTGTTCGACAAGGACCATTACGAAGCTTATACCGCCAATGTGCCGGGCTGGATGAAAAATTTCCTGAAAGAGTACGACGGAAACCCGTACGCCCGGCTGGTCGAGATGGCGAAGCTGGCCCAGAAAGACGGCGTCATCAAGGGCATTCTGCTGCACCAGGGCGAGTCGAACACGGGCGACACGCTGTGGACCCAAAAGGTCAAGGTGGTGTACGATAACCTGATGCACGACCTGAACCTGAACCCGAAAAAAGTGCCGCTGCTGGCCGGAGAAACCGTCAACGCCGATCAGGGCGGTATTTGCGCGAGTATGAACAAGATCATTGCGACGCTCCCGCAAACCATCAAAAACGCCCACGTCATTTCCTCGGCGGGCTGTACCGACGCGGCTGATAACCTGCACTTCAATGCCGCCGGCTACCGGGAGTTGGGGAAGCGGTACGCGGCTAAAATGCTGGCCTTACAGGGTTATCCTGTACCTTCGGTGGATTGATAACCAGTTACTACTACCCATGCGCCAAGGCGATTCAAAAATGAATGCTTTCATCCCGGCTAAAAACGGGATGAAAAAACTTTTAGGGATAGGCTTACTCCTGCTAGTCCAGTATGCGGGATTTGCCCAACCCACTCCCCCCAAACCGGTCGGTCCGGTACCCAGCCCAAACCAATTGAACTGGCAGAAAATGGAGTACTATGCCTTCATTCATTTTTCCATCAATACGTACACCGATATGGCGTGGGGCCTGGGGAACGAAGATCCCAGGCTGTTTAACCCGACCCAACTGGATTGCCGGCAGTGGGCCCGGATTTGCAAAGAGGCCGGGATGAAAGGCATCATTTTCACGGCCAAACACCACAGCGGTTTTTGTCTCTGGCCGTCGAAGTACACCGATTATTCGGTAGAAAAAGCCCCCTGGCGGAACGGGAAAGGTGACGTGGTGCGCGAAATGGCCAATGCCTGCAAAGAATACGGGTTGAAATTCGGGGTGTATCTGTCGCCCTGGGACCGCAACCACCCCGACTACGGCAAGCCCGAGTACATCACCTACTTCCGCAACCAGTTACGAGAACTGTTGACCAACTACGGTAACATTTTTGAAGTCTGGTTCGATGGGGCCAACGGCGGTTCGGGCTATTACGGGGGCGCGAACGAAACCCGTAAAATTGATGCGAAGACGTATTACGACTGGCCGAATACGTACAAACTCGTGCGTCAGCTCCAACCCAACATCGTCATCTGGAACGACGGCGGTGACCGGGCTGATCTGCGGTGGGTCGGCACCGAAGCCGGGTATGTGGGCGAAACCAACTGGAGTTTGCTGAATGCCACCGGCGACGTACCGGAGCAGATGCTGCGCCACGGCCTCGAAAACGGCGATACCTGGGTGCCGGGCGAAGTCAACACCTCCATCCGTCCGGAGTGGTTTTACCACGAACGGGAAGACAAGAAAGTAAAAACGCTGCCCCAACTGATGGACCTGTACTACAACTCCATTGGTCGGAACGGAACGTTGCTGCTCAATTTTCCGATCATGCCCAACGGCCTGATTCACGAGAAGGACGAAAAAGCCGTACAGGAGTTTGCCAAAGCCACCAAAGAAGCCTTTGCCGTGAATCTGGCCAGAAATTCCAAAGCCACGGCTTCCCAGGTACGCGGAAAAAAACCGGATTACGACGCCGGAAAAGCCGTTGACGCCGACTCGGAAAGCTATTGGGCAACCGACGATGCCGTTCGGAGCGCGTCGCTGACCCTCCAATTTAACAAACCCACGGCGTTCAACCGGTTTTTGGTGCAGGAACCCATCTGGTTGGGGCAACGGGTCAAGGCGTTTACCGTCGAAGCCCTGGTCGGTGGGAACTGGAAAGAACTAGCCAAAGAAACCACCATTGGGTATAAACGGATCTTGCGGTTTCCGACCGTCGAAGCCACGCAACTGCGGCTGACGATTCGGGATGCCAAAGGGTGTCCGTTGATTTCGAACCTGGCGGTATACAACGCCCCGCTGATTCTAACGCCCCCCCTCATCACCCGCGACCAGGCAGGCGCGGTACATCTCAAGCCCGGTGATACCGAAACAGAATTGTATTACACCCTCGACGGCAGCACGCCAACGGCAACTGCGAACCGCTACTCGACGCCCGTAAAAACCGGCAGCGGTAAAGTCGACGTTAAGGCAATCGCCTACAATCCGTTCACGAAACAAAGTAGTGTGGTCAGTGAAGAGAAATTTGACATCGCCCGCAGTGGTTGGAAAATCCTGAGTACCGATGCTAAATCGGCCTATCAGCTATTGGATGGCAATCCCAATACGTCCTGGCATCAAAGCAAAGGCCAAAAGCCGCCCGTGGATTTGGTGATTGATTTGGGTAAAGAAGAAAATCTGGTCGGTTTCCGATACCTGCCTCCCCAGAACTGGTGGGAAGAGGCCAGCATCATCACCCACTATCAGTTTGCGGTTTCCACCGATAACACAAGCTGGAAAACCGTCAGCGAGGGCGAGTTTTCGAACATAAAAAATAATCCGTCCTGGCAAACTAAACCCGTTGAACCGACCAAAGCCCGGTACATTAAAGTACGGGCTTTGAAAAATACACAGGAGGACTCGGCATCCGGCTACGCCGAAATTGACATCATTACCCAATGAAATTAGTACGATTGACCTTTTAACCTTGATGAAACCATGAATCAATTCCGACTTAGTCGTTTGAGGCTTATCTGGGCACTCCTTTGCCTGTCCAGCGTGGTGAATGCCCAGCCCCCGCGTGGGCCGCTGGTGGTATCGCCCCAGGTCAACGCCGACAAAACCGTTACGTTTCGCTACCTGGCCCCGCAGGCCAATGAGGTGAAACTCAGCGCCCAATTTGAAAAAGCGCCGGTGGCGATGACGAAAGGGGAGCAGGGTATCTGGAGCGTTACGGTTGGCCCTATTAAACCGGATATTTATCCCTACAGCTTTCAGGTGGATGGCGTGACCGTCATGGACCCCGCCAACGTGGCCTTTTTTCCAAACGAGCGGTTTAAAGCCAGTCTGGTGGATGTTCCCGGCGACACGCCCCTGGTCCACGCGATGAAGAATGTCCCGCACGGTTCCATCAACTACGAATATTACCCGTCGCTGGAAGGCACCACCGGCTCGCTGGTGGTGTACACGCCCCCGGGCTACGACCAGAATCCCTCGACAAAATACCCGGTTTATTACCTCATCAGCGGGACCACTGATACGGAAGAAACCTTCTTCAAGGTCGGCAAAACCAACCTGATACTGGACAACCTGCTGGCGGAAGGCAAGGCCAAACCGATGATCATCGTCATGCCCTACGGCAACATTGCGGCCCGGGTGGCCGAGCAGAAAGGCGGGGCCAAACCCGCCGACCCGACAGTGCGCGACGGTGCCGATGCGGTCAAAAGGGCCAATGATTTTGCGACGGATCTGGTGAGCCGGGTCATCCCGTATGTCGAGAAAAACTACCGGACTATTGCCAACCGGGAAAACCGGGCCATCGGCGGATTTTCGCGCGGGGGCGGGCAAACGCTCCGCACGGCCTTCAGCAACATGGACAAATTCGCCTGGGTGTGCGCCTACAGTTCGTACCTGTCGCCGGACGAAATGGAGCGGAGCTATAAACCCCTTGTCACCAACCCCGACAACACCAACAAGCAACTGAAACTGCTGTGGGTGAGCGTCGGCAGCGATGATTTTCTCTACAAAGGCACGGTGGAGTTCATGGACTACCTGAAAGCGAAAAAGGTGAATTACAAGAGCCTGATTACCGACGGTGGTCACACCTGGATGAATGTCAAGCATTACGTGGCCGAAACCACACCCTTACTCTTCCGCTAACCCGCTGATCCCCATGAAACGCCTTATCTACCTGTTTCCGGCCCTGCTGTTGGTTTCGCTGACCGCGATGGCTCAACAACGGCCACCCGCCATCAGTTCGCCCGACGTGCATCCCGACCACAGCATTACCTTCCGGTATTTTTCCAAAAAAGCGCAGAAAGTAACGCTGAGTGGCGAGTTTCTGAAGGCTCCGGTCGTCCTGACGAAAGACACCTCCGGCATCTGGAGCGTGACGGTTCCGCCCGTCAAACCGGACATTTATCCGTACAGCTTTTGGGTCGATAGCGTCCAGATCGCCGACCCGAACAACACCTACATCTTCGCTAACGAACGCTTTAAGCGCAGCATCGTCGATGTGCCCGGCGACCAGCCGCTGGTGCATGCACTCCAGAACGTGCCGCACGGCAAAATCAGTTACCGGTACTACAATTCGGGTACGTTGGTAACGACCCGGCAGCTCCTGGTCTACACCCCGCCCGGTTTTAACCCCAACGGCAAAACCAAATACCCGGTTTTGTACCTCATTCACGGCGGTTCGGATACGGAGGAAACCTGGACCAAGGTGGGCCGGGCCAACCTGATTGCCGATAACCTGATTGCGCAGGGCAAAGCCAAACCGATGCTCATTGTCATGCCGTACGGCAATGTGCGCCCTGCTCCGATGCCGGATTTTACGAAAGACATGGTCAGCGACATCATTCCGTTTGTGGAAGCCAACTACCCGGTTTTAAAGGATAGCAAAAACCGGGCGGTGGCCGGTTTTTCGGTGGGCGGGGGCCAGACGCTGAACATCGGCCTGACCCACCCCGAGACGTTCGCGTACGTGTGCTCCTACGCGCCGTACACGGCCACCGAGGAATTTAAGAAGAATTTTACGGACTGGTCGCCGAACGCGGATCAGCTCAACAAACAACTGAAACTGTTTACGATTAGTGTCGGCACGGAAGATTTTCTCTATGAGCCGGTGAAGCAGAACATCGCCATGTTCAAGGAAAAGGGTCTGAAACTGGATACGCAGATTGTACCGGGCGGCCACACCTGGATGAACTGCAAGCTCTACCTGGCCACGACGCTGCCGCAGCTTTTTAAATAATACAACCCCTAAATCCCCTGAAGGGAACACCCGGATTTGAGAGCCCCCTTTAGGGGGTTGGGGGTAAAAGACGAGAACTTAAAAAAAATCCGATAAGCCATCTATTTTCACCTTAACCAATCTCCCAATGACTCGTCACACGATCGCAGTTTTCGTCGCAGCCGCATTCACGAGCGCAACCTGTTTGGCGCAGGCCCCCCAAACGGTTTTGGAGGATTTTAAACCCTCTACGTTAAATCAACCAGGGCAGGAATACCCGCAGGTCAACTCCCAGGGCTACGCCCGGTTTCGGATCAAAGCGCCCAAGGCCGACAGCGTGAAGGTCAGCCTGGGCCTGGGCGGCCGGGGCGGCACCAAACTCACCAAAGGCGAAGACGGTTTCTGGACCGGCACCACCGAAGGACCGATGGACGAAGGCTTTCATTATTACCACCTGACCGTCGACGGCGGCACCTTCAACGACCCCGGCGCGCTGAACTACTACGGATCGGTCCGGTGGGAGAGTGGCATCGAAATTCCCGCGCATGACCAGGATTTTTATGCCTTGAAAAATGTGCCCCACGGCCACGTGCAGCAGGTGTTGTTTCCGTCGCCGAGCACCCAGACATCCCGCCGGGCTTTCGTGTACACCCCGCCGGGCTACGAGAAGGAGAAATCGAAAAAATACCCGGTGCTGTACCTGCAACACGGCTGGGGCGAGGACGAAACCGCCTGGAGCAACCAGGGCCACGCCAACCTGATCATGGACAACCTAATTGCGGAAGGAAAAATCAAGCCCTTTATCATTGTGATGACCTACGGCATGACCAACGAGGTAAAATGGGGCCGGATGAAGGAATTCCGAATTGAGCCCTTCCAGACGGTTTTGGTCGACGAACTGATTCCGTACGTGGACGCCAACTTCCGAACGCTGGCCGACCGCAACAACCGGGCGATGGCGGGCCTGTCGATGGGCGGCATGGAAACCCACACGATTACGCTCAATAAACCGGATGTTTTCGGGGCTTACGCGCTGCTGAGTGGCGGTATTTACACGCCGGATGAACTGAAAGACAAGGCAAAAGCCAAACTGATCTTTTTGAGCTGTGGTAGTAAGGAAAACCCGGATCGCGTCAAAAAAGCCGCTGCGGACCTGAAAGCGGCCGGTTACAACGCGGTTTCGTTTGTTTCCGAGAAAACCGCCCACGAGTTTCTGACCTGGCGTCGCAGTCTGCACGAGCTGGCGCCGTTGCTGTTTAAGTAGTCAGAAATGCCCTAAAACTTACCTGAAACATGAAGAACAATTTATTTCTGAAAAGGGTGTATATCGCCCTTGCCATTGCGCTGTTGATCGGAACAACGGCCTATTCGCAACCCAGCGACAAGGAAATGCCCCAGGGCTTCGATCAGGTCCGGGCGGGGATTCCGACCGGCAAGCTGGATTCGGTCACGTACGCATCCAAAACCGTTGGAACGACCCGCAAAGCCCTGATTTATACCCCGCCCGGTTACTCGAAAAAGAAGAAATATCCGGTGCTTTACCTGTTGCACGGCATCGGCGGGGATGAAAAAGAGTGGCTCCGGGGCGGCCACCCGCAGGTGATTCTGGACAACCTGTACGCGGACAAGAAGCTGGAACCGATGATTGTGGTGATGCCCAACGGCCGGGCCATGAAGGACGACCGCGCCGTGGGCAATGTGTTCGACAGAGACAAGGTCGAAGCGTTCGCGACGTTCGAAAAGGACTTACTGAACGACCTGATTCCGTTTGTGGAGAAGAAATATTCCGTTCTGACCGACCGCGAACACCGGGCCATCGCCGGGCTGTCGATGGGCGGAGGGCAATCGCTGAACTTCGGGCTGGGCAATCTGAACAAGTTTGCCTGGGTGGGCGGTTTTTCGTCGGCTCCCAACACCAAAAAACCGGAGGAACTGGTGCCGAATCCGGACGAAGCCCGGAAGCAGTTGAAGCTGCTCTGGATTTCGTGCGGGGATGCCGACGGGCTGATTACGTTCAGCAAACGCACCCACGACTACCTGTACGAACACAACGTCCCGCACGTGTACTACATCGAACCGGGCGTCCACGACTTCAAGGTCTGGAAAAACGGGCTGTACATGTTTTCGCAGTTTCTTTTCAAACCCGTCGACGTGGCTTCTCTGCCGAAATACACGATTCTGGGCACACCGGCCTCGACCAACATCCGCTCCGCCAAATACCCGCAAATTTTGCCCGATAACCGGGTCATCTTCCGGGTGAAAGCGCCGAACGCGCAGAAGGTGCAGATCGATCTGGGCAAAAAATACGAGATGGTGAAAGATACCAGCGGTTTCTGGACCGTCACGACGGATTCCGTCAGCCGGGGGTTTCATTATTACTCCCTGCTGATTGATGGCGTAGCTGTGGTCGATCCGGCCAGCGAGACGTTTTACGGCATGGGCCGGATGGCGAGCGGCATCGAAATTCCGGATCGGGACGGCGGTTATTACGCGCTGAAAGACGTGCCGCACGGCGACATTCGAATCAAACACTACCTGTCGAAAGCGTCGAATACCTGGCGGGAAATGTATGTGTATACGCCACCGGGCTACGATCAGTCGAGCGAGAAATACCCGGTTTTGTATTTGCTGCATGGCGGGGGTGAAGACCAGCGGGGTTGGGCGACGCAGGGCCGGACGAACCTGATTCTGGATAACCTGATTGCCGAGAAAAAGGCCAAACCGATGGTGATTGTGATGCTGGATGGCAATGGAAACAACCCGGGTGGACTGGCCGGTTTTAACGAAAACGTCCTGCGGGCGTTCGAAAATGAATTGAAGCAGGGAGCCATTCCGTTTGTGGAAAGCAACTTCCGGGTGGCTACCGACGCCAAAAACCGGGCGTTGGCCGGGCTGTCGATGGGCGGTTTACAGACACTGTACGCGGGCATCAAAAACACCGATATGTTCTCATCGCTGGGCGTATTCAGTTCGGGCTGGTTTGCCAACAACCCCAAATTGTCGGACCCGCAGTATGAGTTCATGAAAACCAATGCCAGCACCATCAACAACAACCTGAAGCAGTTCTGGATTTCGATGGGCGGCAAGGAAGACATTGCGCATCAGAACTGCCAGATCATGCTAAAAAAGTTTGACGAAATGGGCATCAAATACCAGTACAGCGAGTACGCGGGCGGACACACCTGGCCGGTCTGGCGGCACGATCTGTTTGGGTTTTCGCAATTACTTTTTAAATAAATGTTTAACTAAACCCCCAATTTTATTACAATGAAAAAGTTATTTTTTTCTTTATTCTTCTCAATTGCTAGCCTAGCAGCATTTGCTCAAAGCCCAATTGATGGCAACTGGAAAGGTAGCCGTGAAACACCAAACGGCACTTTTGAAGTAAACTATACCTTTAAGGTAGAAGGCAACAAATTAACAGGGACATGGAAAACTCAATTTGGAGAGTCGCCAATACAAGAAGGTACTGTTGATGGCAAAAAGATTTCGTACAGTATCACTTTCAACGACCGTAAAATGAGTTACACTGGCGAGTTAGTTTCTGACAAAGAAATAGTTATAAAAAGTGAACGTGGTGAGATGAAGCTTGCCAAGCAGTAAGGAAATTGTACCATTTAATTGCGCAAAAAAACAGTCAATTAAATGGTACTTTTAGTTTTTTAGATGGATTGGCGCCAGAAAATCGGAGATTTTTTGGAAAGTTACCAATTGTCAAATTATATGAAAAAGTTTGACGACATGGGCATTAAGTACCAGTACAGCAAATACGCCGGTGGACACACCTGGCCGGTCTGGCGGCACGATTTGTTTGGTTTTTCGCAGGTGCTGTTCAAATAAAATGCCGGTTCAAACCGGGAAAAGGTATGGTTCTGAAAAAAGACAAAACCGTTAGCAGTATCGTTGTTTCGCTCGTACTGGGCTTGACACCGGGCGCGTTTGCGCAAGGCATTCCGTCCTTAAAAGACACGTTCCAAAAGGACTTTGGCATTGGCACCGCCTTGAATCCGGCCCAATTCGAAGAAAGAGACCCGAAAACGACGGAGTTCATCGTCCGGCAGTTCAACATGGCCACGCCCGAAAATGTCATGAAGTCGGCGCTGCTCCATCCGACCTGGGATACCTACACCTTTGAAATGGCCGACAAACTGGTCGAATTTGGCCGGAAACACAACCTCAAAATCAATGGGCATACCCTGATCTGGCACAGCCAGTTGCCGGGCTTTATCCGGGGGATTCGCAGTGCGGATTCCATCCGGACCTTCTTTACCGACCACATCAAAACGGTGGCCGGGCGCTACCGGGGCAAGGTTTTTTCGTGGGATGTGGTCAATGAAGCGCTTAATGAGGATGGCACGATGCGGAAGACGGTTTTCCTGCAACACCTCGGTGAAGACTACGTTACAGAAGCGTTTCGGCTGGCGCAGGAAGCCTCGCCCAACACGGAATTATATTACAATGACTACAACAACGAAAAACCGGCCAAGCGGGCGGGATGTCTTGCGCTGATCAAGAAAATACAGGAGGCTAAAGTACGGATTGACGGCGTCGGCATTCAGGGCCACTGGCATGTGGGAAAAGTGCCTCTGAAAGACATCGAGGAAAGCATTTTGCAATACGCGGCCCTGGGGTTGAAAGTCATGATCACGGAATTGGACATTGAGGTGTTGCCCCGAAATTTTCAGGGGGCGGATGTCAGTCAGCGCATGGCGAACAACGCCGAGTCGAATCCCTACCCCGACGGCTTGCCCGACGCGGTTCAGCAGCAGTTAGCTGCTGATTACGAAGCCCTTTTCAAGTTGTTCCTCAAACACAAAGACAAAGTCACCCGGGTGACGTTTTGGGGCGTCAACGACGGAAATAGCTGGCTGAACAACTGGCCCATCCGGGGCCGGACCAATTATCCGCTGTTGTTCGACCGGAACAACCAGCCCAAACCGGCTTTTTACAAAGTCATTGCGCTAAAGCAATAGGGTGAACCCCCAACCGAAACGTCGGCCCGGGCCGACGTTTCGGTTGGGGGTTCACCTATCAAGTCTTTTTATTATCTTCTTACTCTATAACCATGATGAATCTACCCCGTATGAAACGAACGTACACCGCCCTGACCCTAACCGCCCTGATCGGTGGTTCGCTGACGACCCTGGCGCAGACCAACGGCGGCAAGAATCCGATTTCGCAGCCGCTGGTGTCGCACATTTACACGGCCGACCCCTCGGCGCATGTGTTTAACGGCAAAATTTACATCTACCCCTCGCACGACATCGACGCAAAGGATGTCAAAGAAGACGATGAAGGCGGACACTTCGCCATGCGCGACTACCACGTTCTGTCGATGGATAAGATTGGCGGCCCGGTGAAAGACAACGGGGTGGCGCTCGATATCAAAGACATTCCCTGGGCGGGCCGTCAACTGTGGGCGCCGGATGCCACGTACAAGAATGGAACGTATTACCTCTATTTCCCGGTCAAAGACAAGCAGGATGTTTTTCGGATCGGCGTGGCCACCAGCAAAAGCCCGACCGGGCCGTTTAAGGCCGAACCAGCCCCCATCAAGGGCAGTTACAGCATCGACCCCACGGTTTTTCAGGATACCGACGGCAAGGCATACTTGTTCTTCGGGGGTATCTGGGGCGGTCAGTTGCAGCGCTGGGACAACAACCAGTACAACCCGAAAGGCGCGTTGAAGAAAAAAGATGAGGTGGCGTATTTACCGCGCGTGGCCAGGCTGAGCGCCGACATGAAAAGCTTTGCCGAGCCAGTGCGCGAAGTGCAGATTCTGGACGAAAACGGGAAACCGTTCCGGGAGAAAGACAACGACAAGCGGTTTTTTGAAGCCGCCTGGCTGCATAAGTACAACGGCAAGTACTACTTCTCGTACTCGACCGGCGATACGCACAACCTTTGCTACGCCATCGGCGATAACCCGTACGGGCCGTTCACGTACAAAGGCGTTGTGTTAAAACCAGTGCTCGGCTGGACCAACCACCACTCCATTGTGCAGGTGGGCCAGAAATGGTATCTGTTCTATCACGACGTTCAGCTCTCCGGGAAAACGCACCTGCGGAACGTAAAAGTAACCGAGCTGACCTACAATCCGGATGGGACGATTAAGACGATTGACGCTTACAAATAAGTAGTTTATAGTTTCTCGTTTATGGTTTATAGATTTCAAGATAATGCACTGACAATTAAGCACTTTCTTTAAACGATAAACTATAAACGAGAAACCATAAACTATTCTAAACTGAGTACGTAATCCGCTTCTAACCTTCTTTTCATCATGCGTAAGTTAATCTCCGGTGCCCTGCTTGTGCTGACTCTCGCGTTCGTGGCTCCCGAAAAAGGGCTAAAAGATTATTACAAAAACTACTTTCCGATTGGCGTGGCCGTCAACCCGCGTATGGTGCAGCCCGGGCCGGATGCCGAACTGATCAAAACCCATTTCAACAGCATGACGCCCGAAAACGCCATGAAAATGGGGCCGATTCATCCGGAAGAAAACCGCTATAACTGGAAAGACGCCGACGCGATCGCCGACTTTGCGCAGCAGAATAACATCAAACTGCGGGGGCATACGCTTTGCTGGCACAACCAGACGCCCCGCTGGTTTTTTACCGACTCAACCGGCAAAACCGTCAGTCGGGAGGTGTTGCTGGCCCGGTTGAAACGGCATATTACCGATGTCATGGGGCGGTATAAGGGTAAAATCTACGCTTGGGATGTGGTCAACGAAGCCGTCCCCGATACCGGAACGAGTCTGTACCGGAAATCGAAGTTTTACGAAATCATCGGCGAGGATTACATCGAAAAAGCGTTTCAGTACGCCCACGAAGCCGACCCGTCGGTGCAGTTGTTTTACAACGATTACAACACCGAAAACGCGTCGAAGCGGGAGCGGATTTACCAGCTGTTGAAAAAGTTGAAGGATAAAGGGGTGCCTATTCATGGTGTCGGTCTTCAGGCGCATTGGTCTATCTACGAACCGACCCGGCAAGAACTGGAAGAATCCATCACGAAATTTGCCGGCCTGGGCCTGAAAATCCAGTTTACGGAAGTGGACGTATCGGTATACCCCAAAGAACACGAGCGCCGGGAACGGCGGGACACGGACAAAAGCGAGTTTACGGCCGAAATGAACGACAAACAGGCCGCTCATTACCAGATGCTGTTTGAGGTGTTCCGCAAACACCGCAACACCATTACGGGCGTGACGTTCTGGAACCTCACCGACCGCTATTCGTGGCTGGACAACTTCCCGGTTCCGGGCCGGAAGGATTATCCGCTGTTGTTCGATCAGAACGGCCAGCCGAAGAAGGCCTACGAAGGCGTCGTGAAGTTTTAGAGCAAATGCGTTGGGGCTGTTTGCCGGTAGTCAAAGAAGGCCAGCGAATGACGCAGGACACCGGTTTTTGTAATTACTTCTGAGTGTTGCTACCAAGATTAGTTAAACTCATAAATTTGGGTTTGTTACGACAGGAGTGGGCCATTCGACCTGCTCCTGTTTGTTGTTACCTGACAATCATGATCTAGTAAAGACTTCTGGCTATGCTTCCGTTTAACTGCAACCCGCCTATTCCCCGATTTAACTACCTGTGGTGTTTACTGCTTGTACTCCTGACCACAATCACATTTCCAACCCTGGGCCAGCAGAACCGGGAAGAGGAAAAGGTTAAGAAAGTGATTGTGGATGCTTTTCAGGCCATTGCTGACATCGACCTACCCAACTTGAGAAGCTATTGCCAACCCGACTTTATCCTGCTTGAAGATGGACAGGTTTGGACGATTGATACCTTGGAAAACCGCTTAAGACCCAATCTGGGCAGCGGCATGAAACGGGTCAACACCATTGATTTTATAAAGGTCACGGTCAGGGGCCCGGTCGCCTGGGTCAGCTATCACAATACAGCCGATATAACAAGGAACAACAAACAACGCCAGGTGAGATGGCTCGAAAGTGCAGTGCTGGAAAAAATGAAGGGAGAATGGAAATTAGCGTTGCTTCATTCGACCGTGCTGGAGGCTAAAAAGTAATATATCCCTTGCACTACCCGGAGTAAGAGATTCATCTTGCCCACGTATTTTGCCTTAAAACCGCCATTTTTCAATTCGATGGCTACCACCGAGCGCAAAACTGCGACAAGCTGTCGCAGTTTTGCGCTCGGTCTGATAATACCGCTCATAAAGAGTTTCATGTTCCCCGGCTTTTGCGAAGACAAACTCATATCCGCAAACTCGTTTTTCAGGTCGATGGCTAACTAGTGTTTGCTTTTGTAGGCTACTGGCGGTAAAAGGGGTTAGATATCTCCGCTATTACAAATAATTTGATTAATTTAAGGTGTAAGACAAGACGTGTCCAAAAATCGATGTAAACTTTTTAATGTACAGGAGAGCGTTTTCCTGTACTATTTTCTATCTCCCCATCTGCTAGGAGACTATTATTATAGTGATTATTACATTACAGCTTAATTCATTGCTTTATAAAAATAAACACTTTAAGTAATGATCAAGAACTCTCTAAAAATAGCTCTCCGGATACTCTGGAAAAACAAACTTTTTTCATTAGTCAATATACTGAGCTTGTCACTGAGTATGGCGGTTGGTGTTATTCTATTTACAGGCCTGAAAGCCACTTTTGATACAGACCATTTTCATCCTAAATTAAATCAAATCGTACGGATACTCACCCAAGAGACAACTGAGGGGGAACAAACCAAATGGGCAACAGCTCCATTGCCATTGGCGAATCAAATGAAAAATGTGTCCTTTGTTGAAAAAACGGTTAAAGTACGTCTGGCAGGAAAATATAATCTGCAAACCGACAAGGGTGATGTACCTATTGACATAAAATTTTCAGAGCCTTCTTTTTTTGATGTTTTTGGCTTTAAATTGTTGTCAGGTAATGCACAAAGCCTTGCCAATAATTCCACCACCCTTTTTTTAACGGAGAAAACGGCAAAAAAAATATTTGGCAGCACCAATGTCTTAGGGCATACGGTTCAATTTGAAAAGTTGGGTTCTTATACCGTTGGGGGAATAATCCAGGACCCAGCTTTAGAAACACATCTGCCCATTGAGGCAATGTTATCAATGAGTTCTGCTGAAATGTTGGAAAAAAAAGGAGCAATCAGTAGTATTTCACAAGATTGGGGAGGCTTCAAGAATGCAGCAATTTATGCCCGTTTAAAATCAGAAGGTAATGTAGAGCAACTTAATGCAACGCTCCAGAACTATAATCGGAAATTGGATAAGACCAATCTTCAATTTTTGGCGCAACCCCTCGAAGATATCACCCCTGGAAAAATCGGCCTAAAAAATAACCCCAATGCGGGCGCTAGTTGGGAAGACGTAAAAACGCAGCTATTCATAATTCTATCGTTAACCCTTTTAGCTGCTTTCAATTATATCAGTTTGGCATTGGCGCGTGCTTTCTCCCGGGCGCAAGAAGTAGGTGTTCGCAAAACCATAGGCGCAACAAGAGGACAAGTTATCGGTCAATTTTTAATGGAATCCACCCTCGTTGCCCTGCTTGCTTTGTTGTTGACAGTGCCATGTGTTACTATTTTAGCCCGCTATATACCCGATATGGATGATGTTACATTCTCCTGGGATATAACCTTACTAGTAACCTTGATTACCTACGCAGTGATCACAGGCTTAGTCGCAGGGGCATTTCCGTCATGGCTATTGTCAGCGTTTCAGCCTATACAGGTTTTGCGTAAAATGAAGAATATTAAGCTGTTCCGGGGTGTTGCTGTTTACAAAGTGTTGATTGTCGTTCAATTTTCTGTGACCATCCTGTTTATGATATTGGTTGTCATAGTAGGCGATTATGATCGAAAAAACAACGCAATCATCAGCTCAACCGTGCCATCCAATGTTCTGACACTGGATTTAAAAGGTGAAAAATATCAAAACCTGCAAAACGAAATAAGTCAGTTAAGTCAGGTAGAAATGACTTTGGCCACTAACTGGTACTATGAGCCCATTAAAATGGGTAAAGATTCTGTAACGCTAAACGATAAAACGCTGGAGATAAATTACGTAAGTATTGACCCACGAACAATTGAAACAGAAGGTATCAGCTTACTAGCTGGACAAAATTTTCCTAAAAATATGCCCCGGAGTGCTGAGCAATATGTGTTGGTGAACGAAGCTGCTGTAAAATTATTGGCATCTAAATCGGAGAACCTAGTGGGACAAAAGCTCTTACTGGACTCGGCCTCTGTACAAGTCATTGGCATCCTACCCAATGAGATTATTGGCCAAAAACTCCCTTTAATCTATCGGTATTTGCCAAATGAAATAACCACCTTGACCATCAAAATAAAGCCATATACAGAAATGGAAGCGGTCAAGGCCATTCAATCGGTATGGAAAGACCATTTTCCTGAGAAAACAGCCAATCTTTATAACTTAAAAGCGTATCGTTATTCAGGAGAAATCAGTGGAGAAATGGAAATTTTTGGAGGCTCTGCCCTAATTATCATGATAATCGCTGCTTTAGGCATTTTAGGCATAGCCAGTTACTCCGTAGAAACGCGCACGAAAGAACTGGGTATACGGAAAATATTAGGAGCAAACGATAAAAAATTGGTGTGGATAGTCACCAAGAATTTTGGCATTCTTATCCTAATGGCCGGCCTTATTGGTGTTCCAGCTGGCTTGTTTTGTGGTGATTTACTAAAAAAAGAAATGGGCACCTATCTTGATTTAGGTGTTATAAATATAAGCATAGCCTTTGGTTCGGTTGCTATAGTCGGGCTTCTGACTGTCCTATCCCAAACCATTCGCGCGGGGCAAATTGAACCGGTAAAAGTTTTAAAAGTAGAGTAAAAAAGTAAAGTATTGGTGTAAGCTTACACGCTTACTTTCCGATACAGAATTTACTAAAAATCGTCGCCAGCAGATCATCCGTGGTGATCTCGCCCGTCAACTCACCCAGGTGTCGGAGGGCGTCACGGAGGTCGATGGCCAGCCAGTCCTGCGTCGTTCCTGCGTCCAGACCGTCGAGCACGCGCAACAGGGCGGCATCGGTTTGCATCAGGTGTTCGTAATGCCGCAGGTTCGTCACCACCGTGCTGCCGGGAACTGCCCGGTTTTTGACAAACGCCGTCAGCCGCTGCGTCATTTCGTCCAGGTTGCGGCCGGTATTGGCCTGGATCGGTACCAGTTCCTTGCCAAATTGCAGTTGCCAATGGACCAGTTCATTGCTGGTGAGCTTGTCCATTTTGTTGGCTACCAGCAGATACGGCACGTTCCGTTGCAGCAATTCGGCCTCAACTTCGGCGATTTCAGCCGGGGTGGTGTCGGACACATCGAAGAGGTAAATGATGATGGCGGCTTTGTCGAGTTGCTGGCGGGTTCGCTCGACGCCAATGGCTTCAATGGCGTCGGTGGCTTCCCGAATTCCGGCCGTGTCGATGAGCCGAAACCGGATGCCGTCGATGAACAACTCATCTTCAATCACGTCGCGGGTCGTGCCCGGAATGTCGGATACGATGGCTTTTTCCTCGTTTAGCAACGCATTGAGGAGAGTCGATTTTCCGGCATTGGGCTTTCCGGCAATGACCGTGGCAACCCCGTTTTTGATCGCATTCCCGACCGAGAACGAGTCAATCAGCGGTCGAAGGGTTCGTTGAATGGCTGCAACCAGTTTGCGAAGGTCGTCGCGCTGGGCAAATTCAACGTCTTCTTCGCCAAAATCCAGTTCGAGTTCCAACAGTGCGGCAAACTCGATCAGTTGTTGCCGCAGGGCTTTGAGTTGCCGCGAAAAACCGCCCCGGAGTTGCGTCAGGGCGGCCCGGTGGGTGGCTTCTGAATCGGCGGCAATCAGGTCGGCGACGGCTTCGGCCTGCACCAGATCGAACTGCCCGTTCAGGAAGGCCCGCTGCGTGAACTCGCCCGGCTGGGCCATCCGGACGCCCTCCTGAAGCAGCAGACGCAGAATTTGCCGGATGACGTATTCGGAGCCGTGGCAGGAAATTTCCACCACATCCTCCTTCGTAAACGAGGCCGGGCTGCGAAAAATAGTCAACAGCACTTCATCAATGATCGTGTTCTCGTAATCCCGGATGGTGCCGAAATGAACCGTATGGGAGTCCTGTTTCGTGAGGTCTTTCCCCCGGAAAAGCCGGTTGGTGATTTCGATGGCCCGTTGGCCGGAAACCCGAATTACGGCAATGGCGCCAATACCCGGCGCTGTCGCCAAAGCCGCAATCGGTTCCTGTTGTAAAATATCCATGTGATAAACCCTGATACCCTCTGATGACCTCTGATAAACCCTGTGTAATAACGATTAATCAGGGCTAATCAGGGACTATCAGGGTTTATTAGGGGGTGTAATTCAATAGTTTTGGGAAAATGGGCAGGGTGTTGGCCAGGCCAACGAGCCGCGTTTCCAGCGTCACCGCCGGGATGTGCAGCAGGTCGGCCAGCTCATCGCCCAGGAAGAAACGCATTTGGGCCGCCGGGAGGTTCCGCAGGGCCGGGGGCGACAAGTTTTCGAGCGCCGTCAGCAGCGAACGGGTCAGGCCGGTGCCCTGCTCCGAAGGCCGGAATTGCCGCCGGGCAATCGAACGTTCGAGGTGAAAGGCTTCACGCAGGTTGTTGGGTAGCAACTCGTCCGACACGCCGAGCAGATACCCCGCGACGTTGATGTGATGCAGGTAGGCTTCTTCCTCGGTTTCCGACACCGCCGACCCGGTTTTTCGCAAACCGCGCAGCACGATGTAGGAAAAAGCCAGATTTGTTGCGGCCATGTCTTCCTGATTTACCGGGTAACCCCAGCTCAAGTCCCATTGCCCGCTCTGGAGCGTAAACCAGCGCACGGCTGCGTGCATGAGTCGGATTTTCAGCGTCCGAAGCACGGCCTTACCGGTTTCCCAATCCCGCTTTTTCATGACGCCGAACACCCATTCGCCGGTTTCTTCCAGCCGTTTGCGGGTGTCGTTGTGGATGCGCTGGGAGAGCCAAAGCACCCGGGCGCCGTCGGCCCCGGCATAACAGTAGGGCAGGGAATAACAGCCAAGCGTAAGTCCGATGGTGACAGCATTGGCCTGAAAAAACCGCATAGCGGTTTGCATCCGACGCGGATCGGCCCAATCGGGAAGCTGCGCATAGTTGCTTAAGAATGCCTTCACGGCCGGATGCTGGGCGGCAACGGAATAATCGGCGGTGTCGCCCAGCCAGCGCATCAACGCACTGACGCCGTCCCGGCCGCTTTCGCCAGCCACCGACGCAATCACGGAATCGGCGGGCGCGTCGCCCTGTTGCCGGTAATGATCCAGCAACTCGTCCGAAAAAAGTCGGGTTGGATTGACCGGTTTTACCATGTCATGTACCACGGACCACCGGTCCATGTTTTTTTTGTTTCCTCAAAATAAAAGAAAAAACACGGACCAGCGGTCCGTGGTACATCGTCAGAGCGTATCCCGGCGCAGCGTATCGATCGGCGCGGGGGCCGAAGATTGGGGTTGTGCGGGGGGCAGGTGCTGACTCGGTGGGTATTGCTGACCCGGCACCCCGTACCGATAAGGCAGATCGACAATTTCGACGCCCGTCACAAAGTATTTCGTATCGCCGTTCCAGGGCAGTTTGACCAGCTTTTCCTCGTAATGCAGCGTCACCCGCTGGCCGGTTTTAACGGCCTGGTTGATCTGTTGCGCCACCGAATCGTCTTTCACCGAAAAATCAAAATACTGAGGGGTCAGCGAGCCGGTTTCGCCCGAAAAACCGCCTACGTTCAGTACGCCTTCCCAGGTTTTGAAAATATACCCCCGGCGGCTGTATTTAGAGATCGTTCCGGCTCGTTCGCCGTCGCTGTAACTCCAGACCGTCAGGTAGTAAAAAATGCCGAATGCTAACAGTAAAAAGATCAGCAGAAATCCAATGCGTCTCATGAATCGTTGTCGGGTTGGTGTGATTTAGCACACAAATGAACACGTTACGGAATCAATTTGCAATCGCGCCTTATTTGGAACGAATGGCGATGACGGGGTCCATGCGGGCGGCTACCAGCGCCGGTAAAATACCGGAAACCGTCCCGATGATGCTCGATACACCCAGTCCCAGCATGATGTTGCCCGGCGACAGGATGATTTCGAGGGTACCCAGCTTTAAAAAGGATAACAAATAAACCAGCAAAATGCCGACGCCCCCGCCAATTAAACTTAAAAAAACCGCTTCGAACAGGAATTGGAAGAGAATAAAGTAGTTTTTTGCGCCCAGCGATTTCTGAATCCCGATCAGGTTAGTGCGCTCCTTGACAGATACAAACATGATGTTGGCAATCCCGAAACCGCCCACCAGAATGGAAAAACTGCCGATCACCCAACCGGCTATGGTCAGAACGGCAAAGATGCCCGAAATAGCCTGAGCAGCAGCTTCGGGGCGGTTCATGGCAAAATTATCATCCTGCATCGGTTTCAGACCCCGCCGGGCCCGCATCAGCCCCCGGATTTCACTTTCGAGTTCGAGCAGTCCTTCGTCGGTATCGAAACCTTTTACGGCAATATCGATGCTGGGGTTTACGGAATGGTACATTTTGGCGAAGGCACCGATCGGAATGAGGCATTTGGTGTCGGGGTTTCCGCCAAAATTGAGCAGACTCTCGCCTTTGCGTTCCTGCACGCCGATGACCTGGTATTTCAAGCCATTGAGTTTGAACTCTTTCCCGATCGGATCCTGGCCTGGAAACAGCGTTTCGGCAATGTCGGCCCCGATGATGGCGACGTTACGGGCCGCATCAATTTCCTGCGGGGAGAAATACCGCCCCTGTTCGACCGGAACATCTGAAATTTTGTTGTAATCCAACGACGTTCCCTGAATCAGCGCTTGAAGGCTGTTGTTCCCGTTCTTGACGGTCACCTGGCCCCGAAAGTCCATCGCCACTACGGCCTGGGCATTTTCCAGTTTTTCCTGGAGAAACTTGAATTCTTCGAGCGACGGCTCGGGGCGCTGAAAGTATTTCCACCACTGGTACTCACCCCCGAAGCCCCAGGGCCATTTCTGCACGTAAAGCACCTTATCGCCAATGCCTGCCAGGCTGTCTCTGATGTTCCGTTCGAGCGAATCGACGATGGTAAAAACCGCAATGATGGCGAAAATTCCGATGGTTACGCCCAGCAGCGAGAGCGTAGTTCGGAGAAGGTTCGAGCGCAGGGCCTGCCAGGCGAACCGGAAGCTTTCAAAAGTCTGACGGAGAAATTTCACGGACGACCTTGTTTTGATGACCAATAAAGGTATCAGACCCATCGGAATCTACCAAACGATTTGAAAGCGAAGGCGGTTTCGGCGGATGTTTGGTTAGTTTTTGTAGATTAGTGGTTCCAGGCCGCCCGAACCGTATACCCCGTTTAAAATGAAAACTTCATCTATTCAGAATGCAATTATCGTATTTCTGGGCCTGTTAGGCGCGTGCCGGACAGCCCCGCAATCGCCGGGTGTTGGCCAGAGTACGGGCGTCTATCAATACGAAAACGAGAAAAAAACAACCCATGTCCGCAAAGGCCCTTATTATTCGGATCGGCAGGCCGTGACAGGGAAGAACGGGATGGTGGCGTCGGCGCATCCGGAAGCCTCGCGGGTGGGCGTTGAAATTCTGAAAGCGGGCGGGAATGCGGTGGATGCGGCTGTGGCCGTGCAGTTTGCGCTGGCGGTGGTGTATCCGGGCGCGGGCAACATCGGCGGGGGCGGTTTTATGGTGTATCGTGACAAAACCGGGTCGGCCTACACGCTCGATTACCGGGAGAAAGCGCCCGAAAAAGCGCACAAGGATATGTACCTCGATTCGGCCGGGAACGTCATTCCGCGCCTGAGCATCACGGGCCACCTGGCCAGTGGAGTGCCGGGTTCGGTCGACGGCATGGTGGAAGCGCACCGGCGGTTCGGGCGGCTTCCGTGGGCGCAGGTGCTGCAACCAGCCATCGATCTGGCCGAAAAAGGCGTGATCCTAACCGAGCGCGAAGCCCTGGGCCTGAACCGGACCAAAAAATCGTTTTTGCAGGTCAATCCCGACAAGCGGTATTTCATGAAAGCCGATACGGCCGACTGGAAAGCAGAAGAGTTGTTGGTACAGAGCGATTTAGGACGAACCCTGCGCCGGATTCAGCAGCAGGGTCGGGCCGGTTTTTACGAAGGCGAAACGGCGAGTCTGCTGGTGACCGAAATGCAGCGCGGGGGCGGAATTATCACGGAAAACGACCTGAAAAATTACCACGCCGTCTGGCGCGATCCGCTGGTTGGCACCTACCGGCAGTACAAACTCATCACGATGCCGCCGACGTCGAGCGGGGGCGTGGCGTTGTTGCAGTTGATGGGGCTAGTCGAGCCGTATCCGCTGCGCCGGTGGGGTTGGAATAGCGATTCGACCGTGCAGGTCATGATCGAAGCCGAACGCCGGGTGTATGCCGACCGTGCCAAATTTCTGGGCGACCCGGATTTTGTACAAGTGCCCGTTCAGCAGTTGATCGATAGAGAATACCTGAAAAACCGCTGGTCGGATTTTACATTTGCCAAGGCCACCGACAGCCGGAACGTAAAGGGCGGCACGCTGCCGGGATACGAGAGTCTGGAAACGACGCACTTCTCGGTCGTCGACAAGGAAGGGAATGCCGTGGCCATCACCACGACCCTGAACGGCGGTTACGGCAGTCGGGTGGTGGTCGGCGGAGCCGGTTTCCTGATGAACAACGAAATGGACGATTTCAGCGTCAAACCGGGGGTACCGAATATGTTCGGACTGATTGGGAACCAGGCCAATGCCATCGTGCCGGGCAAACGGATGCTGTCGTCGATGACGCCGACGATTGTCGAGCAGGAGGGCAGGCTGTACATGGTTGTGGGGACGCCGGGCGGCTCGACCATCATTACCTCGGTTTTTCAGACGATTCTGAACGTGCTGGACCACGGCATGACCATGCAGCAGTCGGTCAACGCGCTGAAGTTTCACCACCAGTGGTTGCCCGACAAAACCACCTTCGAAAACGGCGCATTTTCGGAAGAAACCATTCAGAAATTGCAGACACGCGGTTATAAGCTGGAACAATTGACCAATTCGCTGGGCCGCATGGACTGCATTCTGCGCCGTCCCGACGGCACGCTCGAAGGAGCCTCCGACCCCCGGGCCGATAACACTTCGGTGGGTTACTGACGTACCCACGGACTTTAGTCCGTGTTTTCCAAGTAATTTGAGGTGTTAATCTATAAATCATAAGCCGGACAGCATAAGTTTTTCAAAGACCGGTAACAAAAAGACCTATAGGCTGGCTTACCCATAAAGTTTGCTCTAAAAACACGGACTGAAGTCCGTGGGTATGGGGGAATTTTTAAACTTTGTGGACAAAATGCGGTTTTTATCACATCACACCCCAGTAAGTTATTGATTGACAACCATGAAAACGAAATTCCTTTCTCTTGTTCTGCTGTGCCTGATTAGTAGTGGTTTGTGGGCTCAGACCCCGAAAAGCGCGGCCAATACAGCCGAGGTTCGGAAATGGCTGACGCAGATTTACGAAAAAGACCAGAAAGAACGGGCGGCTTACGACGCCATCGAGCGGCAATACGGCTGGGGGGCGAAAGAAGCCCAGGACGCCCGTCAGAAAATCAAGGACATGGATAAGGAGCATCTGGCCGACGTAGAGAAAATTATTGCGCAGGTGGGCGGTTATCCAGGCAAAAGTGTTGTCGGGCAACCCCTCGACCAGGTGGCTTTTCTGATTATCCAGCACAGCACCGACCGGACTGTTCACGAAAAATACCTGCCGATGTTTACGGAAGCCGCTCAGAAAGGCGAACTCGACAAGGCTGGGGTGGCTTTCCTGACCGATCAGGTGAAGGTTCAGAAAAAAGAAAAACAGATTTACGGCACCCAGATTCACATCAACAACAAAGGCGAAAAAGATGTGTATCCGATTGAAGATGAGGCCAATCTGGACCAACGACGCAAGCAGATGGACCTGGAACCCATGGCGGCTTACCTGGCACGGATGGGCGTGAAGAAATGAATGATGAGTTATGAATTAGCTACCGCAGCGCAGTTAATTCATAACTCATCATTCAAATCAGAATTTTCCGTGGTTTTTGGCTACTTCCAACAATTCGGTAATACCAGGCTTCGCCACTTCTTCGGGTGATTCGAACTTGATGTGTCTCAGTAACTTACCGGTTCCTTTTAACAGGCTGTTGGGGTCCGGTAGCTGCGTGCCGTAGTGAAAGCCCAGGTTAACGCTCGAGGAAAGGGGAGCGATGTAACAGATTTCGTCCGACATCCGGGGGCCGGTTCCGTAGGAGATAGTTTTGTAACCGGTGTGCACGGCTTCGTGTGCTTCGGGCAGGATCGTGCGAACCAACTCCCTGACTTTCAGGGCAAGATCACGCACTTCCGGCTTGTAATCGGCCAGAAAGGTTTCAACAGGTTTTGTCATAGCGGGTTTAGATTTGCCTTAAGGTATTGTATATCGGAGAAAAATGCAATAATCGCGCCGGGAATACTTGATAAATGCAAAAAAAGCCCGATTTGAGGACGTAGTACAATAGCCAAAACCGAGCTGGCTAAAAAAGTGATTTTGCGGTTTCGGAAAAGCCAAACCGGTTTTCAAAAGCCTGCCCAGTGCTTCAACGGATAATGTGTCCGCTTACCTCTCCCAAGTCGATTTGCCGGTTTCCGGCCCAGCCGCGCAGAATTACCATATCGCCATCCTGCAAAAAGGTTCGGGAGGAGCCGTCGGGCAGCGAAAGGGGCCTGGTGCCGTTCCAACTCAGTTCGAGCAGCGAACCGTAACTGTGGGGTGAGGGACCGGAAATGGTGCCGGTCGCCAGCAGGTCGCCGACGTTCAGGTTGCAGCCGTTGACGGTGTGGTGAGCAATCAGTTGGCCCACGCTCCAGTAGAGATAGCGGGTGTTGGTGCGGGAAAGAATAACCTCCGTCGGATAGTCCGGCGTTTGCAGAACCGCTTCCATTTCAATGTCAAAATACGAGCGTCCGGCGGGTTGAAGATAGGGCAGGGGTGTGGGCTCCTGTTTTGGCCCATCGGTTCGGAAGGGTTCGAGGGCTTCGAGCGGAACCACCCAGGGCGATACCGATGACGCAAAATTTTTGCCCAGAAAAGGCCCTAGCGGTTGGTACTCCCAGCGTTGGATATCCCGCGCCGACCAGTCGTTGAACAAAACAATACCGAATACATATGATTCGGCTTCGTGAATGGAAACCGGCTCACCTAGCCGGGATGACTTACCAATGACAATTCCCAGTTCCAATTCGAAATCCAGCGCGTTCGAGGGACCAAAAACCGGCTGCTGATCGGGGCCGAGCGTTTGACCGTTGGGTCGTTTGATGGGTGTGCCGGAAACGACGATGGATGACGCCCGGCCGTGGTAGGCCACCGGCAAGTGTTTCCAGTTGGGCAGCAACGGATCACCCTGCGGGCGGAACATCCGGCCCACGTTGCTGGCGTGTTCTTCACTGGCGTAAAAATCGGTGTAATCGCCGACCCGAATCGGCAGGTGAAGGGTAGCGTGTTCGGCCGGAATCAGCACCAGTTCAGCGAAGGTGTCGAGCGGTTTTTCGGGATGCGTCAGCAATTCAATCAGCCGATGGCGGACGGCCCCGCAAACCGGTTTGCCCAGGGCCATGAACTCGTTCAAAACCGGTTTTTTGAAAACCGCCGGATCAACCGCCATATCGTCGAAAAAACCGAGTCGCCCGACCATTTCCAGGTCAAGGATTTGATGGTCAAGCCGGACACCGACGCGTTTGTCGGAATCGGATGTACTGAAAATGCCGTAGGGAAGCGTCATTCCGTAAAATTATGGTAGATCGAGTCCATGATCCGGACAAAATGCTGGTAATCTTCTTCGCTCAGGTCGCCCCAGCCTTTGCGCCGGATGTCGACCACCGTAGGCAACACCTCGTCGTATTTCCGCTGGCCTTCGGGGGTCAGGAAAATCAGGAATTTCCGCCGGTCATCCTCGGCCATTCGCCGTTCAGTCAGGCCCTTTTTGCACAGCAAATCGATCATTCGGGTCACCGTCGGCGCATCCTTCGTGGTCAGTTCCGACAACACATTCTGACTAATACCGGGGTTGCGAAACAGGTGATCGATGAGTACCCACTGGTCGACCGTCAGGTCAAAACCGGCTTCGTTAAACTGCTTTTGCAGCACATTCCGAATGCGTTTGATGGTGGTATCGATCTTGAAAAAATAAGCCCGGTGATCGGAAGGATGCGTCATGCGTTCGCTGGTAACGAGGTTACGGTTTGTCTTCGTACGAAACAAGTCAACAAAACCAGCCGCAAAAATACGGGAAACTAGGCGACTAACAATTCTTCCAGTTTTTCTTCAATCGCCGGAATGGACTGATACAGTTGTTCATACGATTCGATGACGAAATACCGGTCCTGATACCGGTCGATTACGTACGGCGTTTGCAGCAACTTCCCGACATCGTATGGAATCCGGGTGGGCTCCGGGCTTGTCAGGCTGTAGACGGTTTCGCCCGGCGACGACAGAATGCCCCCGCCATAAATCCGCAATCCATCGGCTTCCTGAATCAACCCAAACTCGACCGTATACCAGTACAGCCGCGAAATCATCTCGATGGCTTCCGGATGATCGACATGCGCAAGGGCAATCCGGCTCAAAGCGGCCAGAAAATCGCAAAAGGCCTGGTTTGAGAGCATCGGCACATGCCCGAACGTGTCGTGAAACATATCCGGTTCCTTCAAATAATCGAGTTGCTCGCGCCGACGCAGCCAGGTCGTAGCCGGAAAGTTGCGGTTCGCCATCAGCTCGAAAAATTCACGGTTCGAGATCAAGCCCGGTACCGCCGACACCCGCCAGTGTGTCAGTCGATCGAGCCGGGGATTTAGTTCGCGTTCAAAATCCGGAATGTGGTCGGCCACAAAACCGACTTTTTCAATGCCGTCGAGGTACGCCTGACTGGCTTTGCCCGGCAACTGCACCATCTGCCGTTCAAACAGCACCCGCCAAACGGCCTGGTCGTCGGGGGTGTAGGTGTGGTAGGATTGGGTCATGACGAATGAGCGAATGAGCGAATGAGTGATTGAGTGAATAGCGCTGCCATATTTTTGCTCCCTGCGGAGCTATTCACTCAATCACTCATTCGCTCATTCACAATTAGTTAGAGGGTTCCCCGGAGTTCCTGTTCGTGCTCAATCGCTTCGAAGAGGGCTTTGAAATTGCCTTTTCCGAAGGATTTGGCCCCTTTGCGCTGAATGATCTCGAAAAACAGCGTCGGGCGCGGGCCGACCGGTTTCGTGAAAATCTGGAGCAGGTAGCCTTCGTCGTCGCGGTCGACCAGAATGCCGAGCGACCGCAGGGCGTTGATCTCCTCGTCGATCTGCCCAACGCGGTCGAGCAAATCGTCGTAGTAGGCGTCCGGCACTTTCAAAAACTCCACGTTGCGGCTGCGCAGGTCCGTGACGGTTTTGACAATGTCGTTCGTCGCGACGGCGATGTGCTGCACGCCTGGTCCACCGTAGAAATCGAGGTATTCCTCCACTTGCGACTTCTTTTTGCCTTCGGCTGGTTCGTTGATCGGGAATTTAATGCGTCCGTTGCCGTTGCTCATCACCTTGCTCATCAGGGCCGTGTAGTCGGTCGAAATGTCCTTGTCGTCGAACGAAACCAACTGTTTGAAACCCATGACGTTGGCGTAAAAATTCACCCAGGTGTTCATCTCATTCCAGCCGACGTTACCGACCATATGATCGACGTACTGCAATCCCACGTCGGCCGGGCGGTTTTCGGGATGCCAAGGCTGAAACCCCGGCAGGAAAACACCTTCGTAGTCAGTGCGTTCGACAAAAATGTGGACCGTATCGCCGTAGGTGTGAATGCCCGATCGAACCACAAAACCGTGTTCGTCTTCCTCGCGGGTCGGTTTCAGAAACGGAACAGCACCCCGGCGGGTGGTTTCTTCGTAGGCTTTCGTGGCGTCATCGACCCATAGCGCCACCACCCGGACACCATCGCCGTGTTTGTCGATGTGCTGGCCGATGGCGGTGCCGCCGTGGAGGGGCGAGGTCAGCACCAGCCGGATTTTGCCCTGCACCACTACGTACGATTCGCGGTCGCGCCAGCCGGTTTCGAGCCCCGCGTGGGCCAGTGGCTGAAAGCCAAACGCTGTCTGAAAATAATGTGCCGATTGCAGGGCGTTGGCAACGTAGAGTTCAATGTAATCGGTTCCGTTCAGGGGCAAAAAGTCCGCCACGTCCTGTTCAATCATTTCAAGTGCTTCCATCGTTTGTTGATTTATCTCCGCTCTTCTTTGCTAACCTCCGCGAAATAGCTTTTAAGATTGTTTCGCAGAGTTTAGCGGAGAAAAACAGAGTTAAGCGGAGGGTTATTCGAGCCAGGATTGGTAGTAGTTTCCGTCATCCAATTTCAAGGCGGCATCGGTCAGCATCAGGGGCCGGAAGGTGTCGACCATCACGGCGTATTCATGGGTCTCTTTCTTGCCGATGCTCCGTTCCATCGCGCCGGGGTGCGGCCCGTGCGGAATCCCGCCCGGATGCAGCGTGATGTGCCCCGGCGCAATGTCGTTACGACTCATAAAATCGCCGTCGACGTAGTAGATCACCTCGTCGGAGTCGATGTTCGAGTGGTTGTACGGGGCCGGAATGGCCTTCGGGTGGTAGTCGTACAGCCGGGGGCAGAACGAGCAAACCACGAAGGCATCGGTCTGGAACGTCTGGTGGACCGGGGGCGGCTGGTGAACGCGGCCCGTGATCGGTTCAAAATTGAAAATCGAAAAACCGTACGGGAAATTGTAGCCGTCCCAGCCCACCACGTCGAACGGATGCGTGGCATACACCAGCGAATGCAGGGCACCCTGCTTCTTGATTTTGATCAGAAAATCGCCGGTTTCGTCGTGTGTTTCGAGCTCCTGCGGGCGCTTGATGTCGCGTTCGCAGAAGGGCGAATGTTCGAGCAACTGCCCGAACTGGTTGCGGTAGCGTTTGGGGGTGTAAATCGGTGAATGCGACTCCACGTACAGCAGCCGGGCTTGCGGGCCTTCGTCAAACTCAAGCTGGTAAATCATGCCGCGCGGAATGACGAGGTAATCGCCGTAGGCAAACGGAATCGTGCCCAGCAGTGTCCGCAGCCGCCCCGCCCCCCGGTGGACGAACAGCAGTTCGTCGGCGTCGGCGTTTTTGTAAAAAGAATCGGTCATCGACCGGCCCGGAGCCGCCAGGCCGACAATCACGTCCTTATTCACCAGCAGCGGCACGCGGCTTTCCACGGCATCGCCGGGCGACGGTTCCAGGTTGAAGCCCAGCAATTTGCGGGAAAGCATGTTTTTGTCGACGGCCACCACGGGCGTTGCGTCCACGCTCTCCAGCACGGCTTTCACCATCGTGGGCCGGTGGATGTGATAGAGCAGCGACGACATGCCCTCAAAACCGATTGTGCCGAACAACTGCTCGTAATACAAGCCGGTTTTGCCATCCGCGCCGGGGGGCTTCTCAAACTGCGTGTGCCGCTTCGGCGGAATCCGGCCGAGGGTGTGGTAAAAAGGCATAACGGTTGATGAAGTATAATCTTAAAAACTTGTTTTACTAACTATTGTTTTGCTTACAATTATAACGCTATTTGTTTGTTTTATTGAACAATTTGAATAATTATTTTTCTTATAATCTGATTTTGCGGATTTCGGGGCTTGCAACCTCATTAAATTGGGTGGATGATAGACGCCAAACGGCATTTCCTTATTTTTGCCCGCGAATACCCCAAACCCCTGAAGGGACTAAACTTTCAACGAAACGAACCTGATGCAACCCACACTTCTGATTTTGGCCGCCGGGATTGGCAGCCGCTACGGTGGAATCAAACAACTGGACCAGTTTGGTCCGAACGGCGAGACAATCATCGATTATTCCCTGTACGACGCCATCCGGGCCGGTTTTGGCAAGGTCGTTTTCATCATTCGCGAAGAGTTGCGCAAGGATTTTGAGGAGATTTTTCTGCCGAAGCTGGAAGGCAAACTAGAGGTAGACTTTGCCATTCAGGCGCTGAATTCGTACGTGCCGGACGATTTGGGACCGGTGCAGCGAACGAAGCCCTGGGGTACCGGCCACGCCATGCTCTGCGCCTGGGAGCAAACCGACACGCCGTTTGCCATCATCAATGCCGACGATTTTTACGGACAGGAAGCCTTTGAAATCCTGGCAAAATTTCTGACCGACAACACCGACGATCAGCTTCATGCGCTGGTGGGCTACGAAATCCAAAATACGCTGTCGGAGCATGGGTCGGTCTCGCGGGGCGTGTGCGATCTGAATCCGAACGAAACACTGTCTTCGGTGATCGAACGGACCAAGATTTACCGGCTAAACGAAGGGGAAAACGCCGGACAGATTGTGTTTGAAGAACCCGACGGCCTAACACCCCTGGCCCCCGATACCCCGGTTTCGATGAACTTCTGGGGCTTCAAACCGGCGGTATTTCCACTGGTACTGGAACAGTTTACCGATTACGCCCGCGCCAACTTTAATGCGCCCAAAGCCGAGTTTTACATCCCGACCATCATGACGAATCTGATTCAGCGCGGACAGGGCCAGTGCCAGGTATTCCGCAGTCGGTCGGAATGGTTCGGGGTGACGTATCCGGAAGATAAACCGCTGGTTCAGGCTTCCTTGAAACGACTGCACGACAGCGGGAACTATCCGGAGCGCTTGTGGTAATATTCCGCGAACGACGGTCAGACTTGGTTTGACTAACTGTTTTTTTACTTTTAATTCTCTAAAAAATTGACAAGTTGGATAAAATAAGATAATTTCTTGGTTTTGTGCAATATTTTTTACAAACCGCTGATCGCCAAAATCAGCGGTTTTTTCATTTCAGAATGATTGGATTGTACTTTTTGATAAAGGCCGTCGAAAATTTGGAAAAATCGGCATTTCACTTTTTAAAGTATTAGTAGTAAACATCCGTAAAATGTTGTATTTTTCTAATTTTAAGCTTTAAATAATGAACAACTTTTAGGGTATTACTAATTCGGTAATTGACTTGAATTCAATGTGCTATAACTTTGCATCAACAAAGTAGATGACCAGAGTTTAGTAGGGTAAGCAAATTGTTTATTGTACTATAACGAGTCTGAATACAACCTTAAGAAAGATTATGAAAGCGAATTTTGTTAACAATACCGTAACGTTGGGCCTGGCGATGCTGGCCGCAACTTCTTTCCTGGCCGTAGCGCCTTCAACTGCTAACGCCCGGGTGCTGGACGGCCCGAAAGCCGAAACGAAAACCAACTCGGTATCGATCCGGGAAGTGGGTAACCTGAAATTCAAAGTGACGCTCAACCAACCGGTTGATGAGAAAGTGGTTGTTTCGATCGTCGACGATTCGAACAACAAATTGTACAACGGTACGCTGAGCAAAAAAGACCAGCTAGGCCGTGTGTTCGACCTGTCGCAATTGGCCGACGGTCAATATGCCATCGAAGTTTCTTACGGCAAAGAGCGGGTTTCGCAATCATTCGCCATCAAAACCCAGGTTAGCCGTGTGGTTCTGGCGCGGAACTAAGCCTTCCGGGCTCTCCGCTCTCGCCCGCTAATACTCGTCCACTTTGTAAACGCAGCAAGGCCGGTTTTTCAACCGGCCTTGCTGCGTTTACAAAGAATTAAGAATTAAGAGTTAAGAGTTGGCTGACGCATTCTATTCCATTGAGGCAGCGCAACTCTTAACTCTTAATTCTTAACTCCCTTCATCCTTCCCAGATCACCGTTTCTTCCCGTTCGAGCCAGGGCTGGAGGTGGGGCTGGTAGCGCGATTCGATGATTCTTCGCTTGATTTTTAGTGAGGGTGTCATCATGTCGTTGTCAACTGTCCAGGGGTCTTTCACAATCACGGCTTTTTTGACGCGTTGATAGGTATGCAGGTTGGGGTTGAGCGTACTCAGCGTTTTCTCGAGGCTTTGTGAAACTTCGGCTTTATCGGCTTTCTGACCGGTTTCCGACAGTACAATTAGCGCAATCGGTTCCGGAAGCTGCTGAACCGCGACACAAATCTGATAGACAAAGGCATTTTCGGCCAGACTTGTTTCGATCTGAGCCGGAGCTACAAACTCTCCTTTTGTGGTTTTGTAAACCTCCTTCACCCGGCCGGTAATCATCAGGTAACCTTCATCGTCAAGTCGGCCGATGTCGCCGGTGTGGAGCCAGCCGTCGGTATCCAGCGTGGCCGATGTCAGGGTCGGTTCTCTAAAATAGCCACTCATACACCAGTCCGAGCGGGTGAGTAACTCGCCCGTTGCCGGATCGAATTTCACGTCCATTCCGGGATACACTTTCCCGACGGTGCCATCTTTCACGGCGTCGGCGGGCATCACCGATACGACGCCGAGGTTTTCGGTCATGCCGTAGGCTTCCTGAATCCGAATGCCTAATTGCCGGAACCATTGGATAATCGCGACGGGAGTCGGGGCCGCACCGGTCAGGATCAGTCGGGCATTGTTTAGCCCCAGAGCTGAGCGCAGACTTCGCTTCACCAGTCCGCTCACCAGCGGAATCGTCAGCAACCGATCCAGGCGGTTTTGTGGAATTTTAGCGAGAATGTTCTGCTGAAATTTTGACCAGACGCGCGGCACCCCGAGAAAATGCGTGGGCCGGGCCGTCGCCAGATTCTGGGCAAACGTCGCCATCGACTCCACGAAGTACACCGTTCCACCCGTAATCAGGCTCAGGGCTTCCACCAGGTTCCGCTCGGCCACGTGGCAAAGTGGCAAATACGAAAAAAAGCGGGATTCTGGTTCATCGACCCGCATGAGCGGTTTCGTGGCGTCGATGGCGCTGATCATCGCCTTATAAGTCAACATGACGCCCTTGGGATTGTCGGTCGTGCCGGAGGTGTAAATGATTGTGAACAAATCTTCCGAATGGGGCTGCGGATTATCCGTCATGGGTTGGTACTGACCCAAAATCGTATCCCAATGCTTCTGATCCGTTTCCGGCGCTTTTGTCGATGGAAACGCAATGCAATGGACGAACTGGGGAACGCCGGTTTTCATCTCTGGCCATTTGTCCAGGATACCGACAAACATAACCCGGCAACCACTGTGATCCAGCACCTGCCGCAATTGCTTTGCGGTTAAGGTGGGGTAAAGAGGAACCGAAACGTGGCCGCTGAGCAGAATCGCCAGATCGGCGATGATCCAGTGTGCACAGTTTTTAGACAGGAGTCCAATATTGCTTTTCGGGGGAAGACCAAGCGAGTTAAGATACGATGCCAGCGTACGCGCCTGCCTTCCGACTTCGCGCCAGGTGTAATCGCGGTATCGGCTGCCAATGGGCTGACGCAGATAGACCTTATTGGGCTGCTGGCGTTCCCAATAATAAAAATAGTCAAGCAGCGTCTGCCCTTTCTGAAAATCAGAGCGTAACGTGTTCATGTGAATCAATAAAGGCTGCGATAAGAAAAAGGTAAAATAGTATTTGTTTTTGAAATAATTGTAGTTAAAGCGGAATTAATTAGCGTAGGTACCTGATTTTTCGCTCTAGAGGGATTTCAGGGAAATAATTTCAAATTATTCAGTATAAACCGGTTACCTCTTTTGGTCAGTCCAGTCTCAAAACAAAGAATAGCGTATAATTCTGCGCTGCTTTACCCAACTAGTTGTGTTTTTATGAAAAGAACTTTCCAGATGACCCGGTATCTATTCGTAGGCTGTCTTCTTCTTTCGCTCGGAATCAGCGGTTTCGCCCAATCTCCAACCAATTTGTCAACAAATATCGCGCTGACTGCTCCAGCCCAGACAGATTTCGCGCCAAGCGCTTTTTTTTCGAGCACAGCACAAATCATTGCGGCCATTAATGCCGCCCGACGCGCAGAAGAAACCCAATTGGGATTACCCGCCAATAGCCTGGGAAATTTGACGCTTCCGGCTAATTATACTTCCTTTTCACCGAACGACCGGGCTTTGTACCTCATCAATCAGGAACGGATAGCGCGGGCGGGTATTACCTATCCGGGAACTACGGCTGTTCAGGGGCTTCCACTCGAGGCAACTGAAAGCGCATTGATCAACACGGCCCAGAATCACGCGTCGTACCTGGTCGCCAATAATGTTTTTTCGCATACGGGTGCGGGCGGTTCCGACTCCTTCGACCGGGTCAATGCGACCTACCCGGCCAACTGTCAGTCGGGAATGGGCTATTCCGAAAATATTTACGTTGCCTGTACAGGTTCAGGCACTACGCCGGCTTTCCTGGTCGAACAGGCGATTTTCTCCTGGCTGTACCGGGATTCGGGGGCTGGCTGGGGCCATCGAAAGGCGTTATTGATCCAGAACACCGACATTTATACGAGCGCACCATTGCAAGGCTATGTCAACGATCGCGGCAGTGCTTCCAGTGAGGGTTTTTTAGGAATCGGTATCGCTTCAACTTCCGTGGGGGGCTACTCCAATACCTGCCCGGGTAGCTTTGCCGGTCATGTAGTCGTGATGAATATTGCCGATCCGACCGCCGACGCAAGCTGTATGTTTACAACGTCGGATGCCTTACCGGTACACCTGCTCTATTTCTCCGGCGCATCCCGGGAGGGTAAAGCAGTTCTGGGCTGGTCGACCAGTTGGGAGGAAGGAAATCAGGGATTCGAGGTGCTCAAGAGTCGCGATGCCCGATCCTTCGAAAAAGTGGGCTTTATCAGCGGGAAAGAAACCAGTTTTGAAACCAATACTTACGGCTGGACGGATGCGGAGGTAATGGTCGGTGAAACCTATTACTACCGGTTGCGCCAACTTGATGGCAACGGGCAGACGGAGCTGTCTAAGATAGTAGCGGTTACGGTGGAATCGGCCGATCACGAGTTTTTTGTGTTTCCGAATCCGAGCACGAATGGGCGATTTACACTGAGGACACCTCCCGATGCCGATATACACCTACAACTATTTAGTACGAACGGGACAGAGCTGCCGATTCGGACGACAACGACCCGAAATTCGGTTACCGTTACCCCCGTCCACCCGCTCCCGGCCGGTTTATATTGGATCAGGGTTTTGGGAGATCAACGAGAACCGCAAAAAGTGTTGCGAGTTCTGGTTAGTCAGTAGAACGGCGGTTTGCTTTTAAATGAATTCCCCTGTATTTTGAGAAAACTGTCAGCCTTGAAGCGGGCAGCTTTCCTCCGAATGATGCAGACGCTTTTATTGATTTTTACGCTCTTACCGGCGCTGGTATTGGGTCAATCGCCGAAAAACCTGAAGGCTGATGTGAAATTGCCGAAGGATCCGGTCTACACGAGCGCGCCCAACGGTTTTCCGGTTTTCGATACTCCGGCGCAGGTGGTTATGTCCTTCAACTTTGCCCGGCGGCAGGAGGAAAAGCAGATGAAATTACCCGCCAATAGGCTGGGTGTCTTGTCCTTCCCGGAGAATTACACCACCCTGTCAGCCGCCGACCGGGCTCTATGGCTGATCAACAGCGAGCGCACCGCCCGGGCGGGCGTCAGTTACGAGACTGGAAAAGCACTGGGCCTTCCGCTGGAAAGTCTGGAAACGCATCTGAATGCCGTGGCACAGGGGCATGCGTCGGATATGACAGCACATCATTTTTTCGGCCATACCAGCCATAATGGTCAGACGGCCCTGCAACGGATTACGGCTCAGTCGGTTTTTGGTGAAAAATGCGCTGAATTCATGGCGCGGGCCGAAAATATTTACATGTTCTGCTACTACGCCAGCGACAAACCGGTTTTGGCCCTTCCGCCCTTCCTGGTGGAACAGGCCATTTTTTCCTGGTTGTATCAGGATGCCGTCGTGGCCTGGGGCCATCGCGAGACCCTGCTGATTCAGGACCGGGATGCTTCTGGTGGGCAAGGCTTTCACAACAACCGGGGAGCAACCACCAGCGAAGGCTTTTTGGGAGTTGGCCTGTCTACCCGAGCCGACTACAGCCCCTGCACCAAAATCCCGGGTTATCAGCGTGTGGGCCATGTGGTGGTCATGAACCTGGTCGATCCGGCTCCCGACTGCTCTTATTCCCGCCCCTAAAACTGTTGCTTCACCCAGAATCAGATTGGTTGATTTTTTCTGCCACTTCCCGGAATCTACTCCCGTAGATCAATCGACATTAATTTTTACTTTGTTCTTAAAAACGGTCTAAATTTTGTCCATAAAATGCAAAATATAAAAACGGTTCTGATCGAATTTTAAAAATAGGACAAGTAGAACACCACGATGAGCTTCTTTTATGCCTTAGTAAACTTTATCTACAAAAAATACTAAATGAAACACTTCTCCGCCTACACTGCCGAGGAGTTAGCCGCTGATGAATTGTTTATTCGGTGGGTTCAACATCCTGATGACGCCGAAGTTTCGGCGTTTTGGGAGGGTTGGTTAGCTCACCATCCGGATAAAGTTGAAGTTGTTGAATTCGCCCGTGATCTGGTTCGGCTGGCGTCGAATCCGGTATCGCGGCCGCTGGAAGCCGATGAAGTGGTATCGTTGTGGGGCCGAATCCGGTCGTCGATTCAGGAAATGCCGGAGTTGCAGCCGCTGCAACCCGAGATTCAGAGCTGGGTGACAAACTGGTATATTTTCCGCTGGGTAAGCGCAGCCGCCGGTATCGTGCTGTTCATTGGCTGGGTACTCTGGATGCAGTGGTCACACGCGATGGAGACTGTCCGGACCCCACACGGAGTTGCTAAAACCGTTAAACTGCCCGACGGAACGTTGGTGAAACTGATTGGCGACAGCCAGATCCGGTTTGCCCGCGTGTGGTCGGAAGACGTGCCCCGGGCCGTCTGGCTCGAAGGGGAAGCTTTTTTTACGGTCGCCGAACGTCCTGGTTCCGGCGATGGCAGCAAGTTCCGGGTTCATACTACGAGTCTGACGGTTGAAGTGCAGGGCACCCGGTTTAACGTATCGCAACGAAAAAAAGGGACGCGGGTGGTCCTTTCTGCCGGTAAAATTAAATTGATGCTCAACGACCGTCCCCAGGTAATTGAGATGAAACCGGGCGAGTCTGTCGAGATTCCGACTTCCCTTTCCGTGCAGCACAAAACCTCGTTTTTGAACACAGGGGGCCATCTGGTAACAGAGAGTTAGGGGTAACGTATACACCCCTGCAAAAAAGCACAATCCAATCTCTATTACTTATATAAGTCTAAATTAAACCAACCAATCTCTATCAGAATGAATAAGACACTTACCATCTCTCACGCAGCCCGGCGTAGCCGGTCCAAGCTCGCGCTCCAGGTGGGAGCCTGCGGTTTGGCCGGTTTGCTGGCAAGTAGTTTGTCCGTGCAGGCCGCCGAAGGTCCACTGGCCGCTTACGCAACGAACGCCCTCAGGTATTCGGCCCGGGTGATCGATCCGGCGCTTCAAGAACGGACGATTTCGGGTCAGGTATTATCCTCAGAAGACAATACCCCGCTGCCGGGCGTCAACATCGCCGTTAAGGGCTCAACGCGCGGGACTACGACCGATGCCGAAGGTAAATACCGCCTGGCCATTCCAAGCAATGATGCGGTGCTGGTTTTTTCATCGGTCGGTTTTATTTCGCAGGAAATAACCGCCGGTACGCGTACTACGCTTACTATTTCACTAAAAGCGGATGACCGGACGCTGAATGAAGTCGTCGTGGTTGGGTATGGTACGCAGAAAAAGAGTCAGTTGACCGGGGCTATCACCCAGGTTACAGCGAAGGAGATTCAGGAAATGCCGATCACAAACCTCGGACAGGCTTTGCAGGGGCGTGCGGCCGGGGTCGATGTAACGCAAACAGGATCGAAACCGGGCACGGTACCCACCATTCGGATTCGGGGGCGTCGTTCATTCAGCGCCAGTAACGATCCGCTCTACGTTGTCGACGGAATTCCTCTCGCAGGAGGGTATGAAGATATGAACCCGAGCGATGTAGCCTCAATGGAGGTATTGAAAGATGCAACGGCAACGGCCATATACGGGGCCAGAGGAGCCAATGGGGTTGTGCTGATTACCACCAAGCGGGGCGCGCAGAAAGGAAAAACAACCGTATCGTATGATGGGTATGCCGGTGTTTCGAGGCCATTGGACAAACTCGAACTGTTTAATGGACCGGAGTTTGCCGAGTTTGTTCGGGAGTCGTACCGGGCAACGGGGGGCTATAAGGATGCCAATGGCAATCCGGTTCCCACGGGAGTAGCCGATGCGTACGCTGATTCAAAAGTGGCGGTATTGGGGGGGGACCCGGCCGTAGCCAATGGCCTTGCCAACGGAACCGACACGGATTGGCAGAGTTTGATTTTGAAAAACGGCATGATGCAAAATCACTCCATTGGGGTGCAGGGCGGGAGCGACCGGACCCAGTTTTATGTGTCAGCCGGTTATTTTAAAGATAAAGGGATTTCTGAAGGGCTGGATTTTACCCGGTATTCACTGCGGGCCAACATCGACCACCAGATCAACAGCGTATTGAAAGTGGGTCTTTCATCGTATGTAATGCATAGCGTTCGAAATGGTGAAAACCTTAACCCGTATCAGTTTACCATCCAGCAAAACCCGCTGGCGTCTCCCTACAACGACGACGGTACGCTTAAGTTTTCACCGACGAACGATGCACTGCTTACCAACCCCTTGTTCGAAATTATACCCGGTGCTCAGATCGACCAGACTAAAAAATACCGCATCTTCAACAGCATTTATGCAGAAGCGAAAATTATAGACGGTCTGAAATACCGGGTCAACTTCGGCCCCGATTTCACGATCGGTCGCTGGGGACGGTTTATTGGGTCACAAACCAACGCCCGCAAGCTTGGTGATGCGCAGGCTAGTAACGAAAACCGCTTTGGCTTTAACTGGACGCTGGAAAACATTCTTACGTATACGAAGACATTCAAGGAGAAACACAACCTGAATGTCACCTTACTGCACTCGATCCAGCGAGACAATTATGAAACGTACCGGACGGATGTTCAGGGCGTACCGGCCGAAACACAGGAGTACTATAACCTGGGGGCTGCCAGCTCCATCCTGGCAACGGCCAGCGCACTGACGCAGTGGACCATCAACTCGTATATGGCCCGGGTTAACTACGATTTTAACGACAAGTACCTGATCACGGCTACGATTCGTCGCGATGGTTCAAGCCGTTTCGGCGAAAACACGAAGTATGGTAATTTTCCGGGTGTTGCCCTTGGCTGGAACATCAGCAATGAACCCTTCCTGAAACCCATCACCTGGATCGACCTGTTGAAACTGCGGGCTGGTTATGGTTCGGTGGGCAACACGGCCGTGGCTCCCTACCAAACTCAGGGTCTGTTGAGCCGAACGGCCTATGCCTGGAATACGTCGGCAGCTTTTGGATACCGTCCGAGTACGATTGGGAATCCGGACCTGCGCTGGGAAACGTCGGCCACCCTCAACTTTGGGCTTGATTTCAGCTTCTGGAGAGGACGTCTGCAAGGTTCGCTCGAATTGTATCAGACGAACACCACTGCTTTGCTGCTGGCTGACCAGCTTCCGGGCTCCGTCGGATTCGGTGCAGTAACGCGCAACGTGGGCGAAACCCGCAACCGGGGGATTGAACTGGGCTTCACGACCTATAATATCAACGCACCATCCGGTTTTAAATGGTCGACCGATTTCACGTTCATGAAGAATACGGAAGCCATTGTGTCGCTCTATAACGGAAAAATCGACGACATCGGGAACGGCTGGTTTATCGGACGGCCCCTGAGCACAGTATTTGACTACAAAAAAATAGGTATTTGGCAGACTTCGGAAGCCGATCAGGCAAAGCAATTTGCCAGTGAAGTCGGTCAGATTAAAATCCAGGATACCAACGGTGACGGGCGAATCACGGCCGACGACCGGGTAATCATTGGTTCGGATGTGCCTAAATTCAGCGCCGGTATCACCAACCGCTTGAGCTACAAGGGATTTGACCTGTCGTTTTTCTTCTTTGGGCGTTTCGGGAACCTGATTCGGAGCGATTTCCACCGCAACCGGAACGCCCTGGCTGGCCGGTATGAGCAAATCAAAGTCGATTACTGGACGCCTAACAACCCGACCAACGAATTCCCTCGTCCAAAAAGCAACCAGGAGTTTCCGGTTTATAACACGACGATCTCGTATTTCGATGGAACGTTCGTGAAACTTCGGAACATCAACCTGGGCTATAACTTTAGCCCAGCCATCGCTAAAAAGTTGGGAATGGAGTCGCTGCGGGTGTATACCAGCATTCAGCAACCGTTCATCTGGTCGAAATACCGGAGCAAGTATAACGGTGTTGACCCCGAAACAACGGGTCTGGCCCTGAGCGAAACCGGTATCGTGCCAGCCACTTCTGTTACCACCTTCGGCGTGAACGTCCGTTTCTGATCAGAAGACAAAACCGACATCCAAATTTTTAGCCATTAGAACCAATGAAGCTTAAAACGATAAAAAACTCAATACGAATCGCTGGCTTGGCAACTATGTTGCTAGTCAGCCAGTCATGTAAAGATGTGCTGGACGAAGAAGTCGTTTCCGGAATCGGCAACAATTACATGAACACGACGAAGGGCTTTGAAGATGCCGTCAAAGCGGCTTATTCGACGCTTCGGTATTACTACGGCAGCCAACAGGGGCTGACCATGTCTGAGTATGGAACGGATATTTACGCGACCGGTGCCGATGGAGGCTACAAAGGCTTTCACTACTACGATGGTCAGTTGAACCCCACGGTTGACTATTTAATCAACACCTGGGACGAGTTATACCGGGGGATCAACACCTGCAATGCCATCATCGAACGCGCTCCCAACGTGACGGGCATTGCCGAGGCTACTAAGAAACTCCGGGTTGCCGAAGCCAAGTTTTTGAGGGCCCACTATTATTACCTGCTGTTTATGCAGTGGGGTGGCGTCGACCTGCGGCTTTCTGAAACCGTCGTTCCGACTAAGGAAACGAAGCGGGCAACGGATGCTGAAATGTATACGGCCATCATTAAAGACCTGACCGAAGCTATTACGGACTTGGAAGCCAAAGCGCAATCGGCGGACTATGGCCGGGCGACAAAACCGCATGCCGAAACCCTGCTGGCGAAAGTTTACCTGACAAAAGCTTATTCAACTTCCAAAGCCGCCGACGATTTTACCAAGGCTGCGGCCCTGTGTAAAAACGTGACGACTGCCTATGGCTACAAATTGCTGGATGATTTTGCCAGTGTGTTCGATGAGAACAATCAGCTTAATACGGAGGTAGTGTTTGCGGTGCAATATACGTCAGACCCATTGACGAACCTGACCAACAACACTGGCGCGGTTAACGGGGGCAACAACCTGCACCTTTTCTTTGGAATGCAATACGACGTTCAGCCGGGTATGAAGCGCGATGTGTTTTACGGGCGTCCGTTCAAGCGCCTACGGCCTACCAATTACCTGCTGAATACGGTTTTTGCCGACCGGACCAACGATTCGCGTTACAAGAAAACATTCCGCGATACCTGGCTTAGCAACAACCCGGGGACCAACCTGAATGCGGCCTCGTTCGATGACTCGAAAACCAAGGTATCGTTTGCGGCTGGCGACACGGCCATCTTTATCCCTGGGGTGGAATGGACGAAAGCGCAGCGGGCGGCCAAGAAATACCAGGTGCTGGTGCCCAGCGCGTATAACGAAGCCCTGTTTCCAACGCTGCAAAAATTCTTCGATACAAAGCGGCCGGATTTAACGTATGAGGCTGGTAGCCGTGACTACTATGTGTTCCGGTTGGCCGACGTGTATCTGATGCTGGCCGAAGCGTCATTGCAATCCGGTAATGTTGCCGATGCAGTTGCGGCCATCAATGCGGTGCGCTATCGCGCGGGTTGGCCGGGCAAGAAAGAGGCTATGCTGTTAACGGCACAAAACCTGACGATGGAAACGATCATGGAGGAACGTGCCCGTGAGTTGGCCGGTGAGCAAATGCGTTGGCTGGATCTGAAACGCTGGAATATGTTGATCGACCGGGTGAAGAAACACAATCCGCAGGCGGCCGTCAATATCAAGGATTATCACGTATTGCGTCCGATTCCCCAGACCCAGATTGACCGGAGTGCGAAAGGTGCGGACGGTAAATCAGTGTTTGCTCAGAATCCTGGCTATTAAAATACCTTGTATATTATTCAAGCCCCGAACACGTAAGACGGTTCGGGGCTTGTCTGTTTGTTGACCCGCTGAGTAGATTCATCAGGATGCCTTCTTCTTACATGGAAACCATTCACCTATAAAACGTGCTGTCAATTGGACAAATTAATGATAAAGAATACCGTAAACAGACGCCAGTTTCTTGCTGCGACCGGTTTGTCCGCGCTCGCTCTATCGACAAAAACCAATCTGCTGGCCGAAACCGCTAAAAAATCGGGCCTGAAAATCGGCTATTCGGGCATTACCTGGGGGAATGCCGATGCGCAAACCGTCAAAGCCATTGAGGATATTTCGTCCCTTGGGTATAAAGGTATTCAATTGCGGGCGAATACCTTCGGGCCCTACAAAGCCAAACCGTCGGAGCTTAAAGCCCTGCTGGATCAGCACCGGCTGCAACTGGCGATGTTTTCGAGTGGAAACGTGGAAGTAGATCCGGCGAAGTTTCAGAGTACGGTCGATATGCACGTGGCCCACGCCAGTTTTGTGAAGGCCCTGGGCGGTTCGGCGTTTCAGATGACCAACAGCCTGCGCAAAGGCGGTCAGGCTCCTACTACAGACGAGTTGAAAACGCTGGCAAAGGTCATGAACGAAATCGGCAAACAAACCGCCGATCTGGGCGTGCAGGCCACCTACCACAACCACATGAACCAGTGGGGGGAAACGCCCGAGGAGGTCGATGTGCTGGTACAGGCCATGAACCCCAAGTACGTCCGGTTACTGCTCGACATTGCGCACTACAAGCAGGGCGGGGGCGACCCGGCCAAAGCCGTTGTGCAATACAAAGACATCCTGCACACCCTGCACCTGAAGGACACGAAAAGCCCGTTGCCGGAAAAACCGGATAATCCAAAAGCGTACAAATTCGTCGAACTGGGGCAGGGCAACGTCGACGTTCCGGCGGTGTTTGCGGCTCTGGACAAGATCAAGTTCAAAGGCTGGGGCGTGGTGGAACTCGATGGGGTTCCCGACCCGAACAAAACACCCCTGCAATGCGCGCAAATCAACAAAGAATACATCACCAAAACACTCAATTTCCCACTCTGATACTCTCTGATTTACTCTGATCAACTCTGTGTAACAGCTTATTGTGTTATTCCACAGGGTTAATCAGAGTACATCAGAGGTTATCAGGGAATTACAACTATGAAAACATTCTTGATAACGGCGGTTTTAGGGATTGGGCTGATGGCCGCTGAGAAACCGCAGGCCCCCAACACGCTGACCGCGAAGGAAAAAAAAGAAGGCTGGCAATTACTGTTCGACGGCAAGACCTCCAAAGGCTGGCGGGGCGCTTACAAAGACGCGTTCCCGGCCAAAGGCTGGGTGATTGAAGACGGAACGCTGTCGATCACCAAAACCGACGGGTCGGAGTCGACGCACTACGGCGACATTGTGACCGAAGGCGAGTACGGCGATTTTGACCTGATGTTTGAATTCAAGCTGACCGAAGGAGCCAACAGCGGACTCAAGTATTTCGTCGAAGAACACAAACCCAAACCGTCGGGATCGGCCTATGGGCTGGAATACCAGGTACTGGACGACGACAAACACCCGGATGCGAAAATGGGTCGGGATGGCAACCGGACCGTGGGATCGCTCTACGACCTGATTCCGGCCAAAGACAAGAAAGTGAATCCGATCGGCGAATGGAACCAGTCCCGGATTGTTTCCAAAGGCAGTCACGTGGAACATTGGCTGAATGGGAAAAAAGTGGTGGAATACGAGCGGGGAAGTGAGGCTTTCCGGAATTTGGTGGCCCAGAGCAAATACAAAGCGTCGTCGTACAACGCCCACGGGCGGTTTGGCGAAGCGCCCAAAGGACACATCCTGCTCCAGGATCACGGCGACCGGGTTTCGTTCCGGAATATGAAGATCAAGCAACTGTAGGATGTTTTGGGTGACGTACCCACGGACTTTAGTCCGTGTGAGTTAATCCCATCATTTTGGTAATATAAACTCACACGGACTAAAGTCCGTGGGTACGTTACCACCGAACATCAGTAGACTTTTGATAAATAAGTCTTTACGTCAATGGTCTCTTGTTCATCTTTAGGCGTATATACTAACAACTAAACGACATAACCATATGGAAAATCGTCGCGACTTTATAAAAAAATCGGCACTGGCCGGGCTGGGCATGAGCTTTTCGGCCGCCAGCTACGCGCGGATTCTCGGCTCGGCCGACCGTGTTCGCGTAGGAATCGTCGGATTCTCCGACCGCTTCCGGGGCGCTTTGGCGCCGAGTTTTGCTTCGCATGCCAAAGAACTCAACTTTGAGTTTGTTGCAGTTTCCGACATCTGGAGCCGTCGGCGCGACGAAGCGGAGGCTTATTTGAAGCAGAAAGGTTTTATCAGCGGGGATAATTTCGTAAAGTGCCGCAACAACGACGAGCTTTACGACCGTAAGGATGTGGACGCCGTGATTATCAGCACGGCCGATTTCCAACACGCCCTGCACTGCGCCGAAGCCGTGGAAGCGGGCCGGGATGTGTACGTGGAAAAACCGTTTGCCGAATCGCTCGACGATGCCCGTAAGGCGCTGAAAGCCGTTGAAAAAAGTAAGAAAATTGTTCAGGTGGGTTCGCAGCGTCGGAGTACGCCGAATTACTGGGCCGCCAACGAGTTCATCAAATCCGGCAAGTTCGGTGACATTGCGATGGTGGAAATGACCTGGAATGTGAACCAGCCAGGTCGCTGGCGCCGGGCCAAGCTCGTTTCCGAAATCCGGAAAGAGGATACCGATTGGAAACGCTACCTGATGAACCGTCCGATGGTGGACTGGGATCCGCGTAAGTACCTGGAGTTCCGGTTGTTCTATCCGTATTCCTCGGGGATTCCGGGCCAGTGGATGTCACACCAGATCGATACCGTACACTGGTTCAGCGGTTTTGACCATCCGCGTTCGGTGGTTGCCAACGGCGGTATTTACGTCTGGAAAGACGGCCGGATTAATCCGGATACGTTCACGGCGGTGTTCGATTACGGCCCGGACGACGACAAGAGCAAAGGTTTTCAGGTGTTGTACAGCTCCCGCATGACCAACGAAGCGGGTGGTACCAAAGAATTGTACTACTCGAACGGCGGGATGATCAACCTGGATACGAACAAAATCACGCCCGAAGGAGGGCTGGAAGCAAGAGCCGCTGCCGAAATGGGTATGAAGCCCAACCTGTTGCAGGAGCAAACACTGGCGACGACCGGCGAGAAACAGGTTACGTCGGCCAATACCGGCGCTGACCCGATGACCTCGCGGCACATGCGTAACTGGATGGAATGCGTTCGCAGCCGGAAAGAGCCGAATGCCCCCGCCCGGGCCGGTTACAACCACTCGGTCGCCAGCATCATGTCGACCATCGCCTACCAAACCGGGGAGCGCGTGACGTACGACAGTACGAAGCAGGAAGTATTGGCCAGCGGAAAAATTGTCAAGGTTTAAGGAACCCGTACCCACGGACTTTAGTCCGTGAGTGTTGGCTAGCTCATCGAGTAACTAGCAACTCACGGACTAAAGTCCGTGGGTACGATATGCCCTAACTATGAAAAAACTAATTCTTTATTGTTGCCTGATTGCCTCCGGTGCAATGGCCCAAAAAGGGGTACAACTGAAACACGATGAAGCACAGAAACGGGTAGAAGTAACCGTTGATGGAAAACCGTTTACGGCCTACATCTATCCCGGTCCGGATGTGCTCAAAAAACCGGTTTTGTATCCGATCCGGTCGGCGGGCGGCAACTTCATCACACGGGGCTGGCCGATGGATCCTCGACCGGGTGAGCGCGTCGATCATCCGCACCACGTCGGGATGTGGTTCAATTACGGCGATGTGAACGGCCACGATTTCTGGAACAACTCCAACGATGTCAAAGGGCACGGCGGTCCGTTTGGGACCATCGTGCATACGGGCATCAAATCGATGAAAAGCGGTAAGGATCAGGGTGAACTGACCGTTACGGCGGACTGGCTCGATAAGGATGGTAAACCACTGTTGCAGGAAACGACTACGTTCGTCTTCCAGGGAACAGCCAAAGACCGGACGATCAGACGCACGACCACGCTGAAGGCGCTGGACAAAGACGTGACGTTTAAAGACAACAAAGAAGGCATGATTGCCATTCGGCTGGCTCGTCAGCTCGAACACCCGTCGAACAAACCGGAAGTCTTTACGGATGCAAGTGGCGTTGCTACCAAAGTCGCACAGATGGACAACGCGGGTGTAACGGGAAAATACAAAAGCAGCGAAGGCATTGAGGGCGAGAAAGTCTGGGGAACGCGGGCCAAATGGATGAACCTGACCGGGGTAATCAATGGCGAAAACGTTTCCGTTGCCATCATCGATAACCCCAAAAATCTGGGCTATCCGACCTACTGGCACTCGCGGGGATACGGTTTATATGCAGCCAACCCGTTGGCCCCCAGCATTATGAGCGAAGGAAAAGACAAGGCGATGAATTATATCCTCCCTGCCGGGAAATCAGTAACCTTCCGGTATCAGGTGCTGATTACATCCGGTGCCGTTTCCGATGATGCCCTGAGCCAGCGAGTAGCCCAGCTTACTCCCTAAAGGTCTATACGACGGCAGATTACAATGAGCCATCTGATAATTCAGATGGCTTTTTGACTCTCTATTCAGCGTGCAACATTAATTCAGATACAGCGGAGAAGCGGTTTTATAAGTAAACCGTTGCTGCTTTTTGGTCATCCACGCACGAAACGCAGCGCTATTCAACCCCAATTTGCTCAGTTCCTCGTCGATTTGGCGCAGCAAAAAATGCAACTGATGCACCATAAGCCACTGTCGTTTGATCTGTTGTTGCGGATGGGTGGCCGAGGGAGCGACCGACGACTCATCCGCCAGACGTCGAATTGTAGCCCGTAAATGGTACTGAATAACGACCAGACGGCCGGCCAGCGTATGGTCATTGGGGTGTTTTTCCAGGAAAGAGACGCCATCGATCAGAAGCTGACTCCGGCGTTGCAGATGCTGAGTCACGGTAAGCCAGGCCTGGTCGGCCTTGATCGACTCGTAGGAAACGGTTTTCATACTAATAGGTTTTTTACAAGTTCGCAGTACGGTTCTCTCAAAAATAGGAAAATAATCAAAACGATATGAAGGTGTTTACTTAGAATAATAGAATTTTAATTGGTTTAAAATCGAGATTAATATTTGTGGTGCATGGGCCAAAAACGCATCGTTTCGTACCTGGATGCGGTCTTGCTCATAGAGGAGCAAAACTGCATTCGGGAAAACGTTGACAGAGCAGGCCGTCTCAATAGCCCGCCTTGCGAAATAAAGTATTACAAAAGGGAATTGTTCAGAAGACCGTTGGCAACCGCTTTTTCGTAGTAGGGGAGCTTACGCGCCTGTTTAATGGCAGGCAACTGGGTTTCATGGTAAATATCGGTTCCGACGAAGGACACCAGCCGCTGATCAATCATCCATTCGGCCAGTTTACGAGCTTCGCGGGAGGGCTGCCCGGCCAGAGAAAGCAGATTAAGCTGAAAGCGAACACCTTGATAATGAAGCTCTCGTAACGTTTCCGGATTTTTTTGCAGGTAGATGTATTGCTCTGGATGAGCCATAACCGGGACCAGATTCCGCTGCTGAATGGCCGTAATAACTTTATCCAGTTCGAACGGTCTTTTTACAAGACTCGTATCAAAAAGCAAGTAACGTTCGGTGGTTTGCCCGAACGTCAGCAGATCGGCATTGGAATAAAGTATTCGCAATAAATTGATATCGACGAAATATTCGGCGGCTACTTCAACTTCGATGTTGATCTTCACTTTTTGTAGTTCATACTTCAACAGGGAGGCTGCGGCATAAATACTATCAGATGTATTCTGGTAGAAGCCATCCATGATGTGGAGGGTGGCAATTACCTTCTGAAAACCCAGGGCAGACAACTCGCGGAGCAGGCTGATGCTATGCTCAACGGAATCGGTGCCGTCCTGATTACCGGGCAGCAATTGGGCATGAACGTCAACACAAAGCTCAGCCGACGGAGTCGATGCGTCGATCCGGGCTGCTTTTCTGCGGGAGCGGGTCAGAAAACCGAAAGGCATTGTTCTGGATACCGGTGAAATTACGTGGGCTGAATAACCGGTCGGCAAACTGGCACCGGAGACTCAAATGTCTTGAAATAATGGACATGAATCGTGCCAGAATTGTCAACAGCCAGCCTAATATAGTAAACGGAGGTATATAAGGATAATCGGTTGCCTTTGGCTCAAAAACCACTTTTATTTAGCAACAAATTGCGGAAAGAGCTCCCGAAAGCGCGCAAGTTGCTGGTCTTTATCAGACACAATAGGGTTGTCGATACCCCAGTCGATGTTCAGATCCGGATCGTTCCAGATGATCCCTGATTCAGAAGCTTTGTTGTAAATGTTGGTGCATTTATAACTGAAAATACTGTCTTCCAGTGCAACGAAACCGTGGGCGAAGCCTTCCGGAATGTACGCCATATTGTTACGTTCAGCGTCGAGGATAAAGGAGATGTACTGGCCAAACGTGGGCGAACCCTCGCGCAGGTCCACGGCAATATCCATCACTTTGCCGGTAATTACCCGAACCAGTTTTCCCTGAGCGAAGGGTGCGTTCTGGAAGTGCAAACCCCGCAACACGCCTTTCGTTGAAAACGACTGGTTGTCCTGTACAAAATGAGTCGGTAGTCCCAGTGTGCTGAAAACCTGTTGGTTATAGGTTTCCAGGAAACTGCCCCGGGAGTCTTTAAAGGTTTGAGGGCGTAATTCGACCAAGCCTTCGATCGACGTTTTAATGACCTGCATGCAACACAATTTGAGCTTTACGCCGGTTCGTCCGGCACCGTGGGCAAAGTTAGGAAACTCTGCCTACATCCCGTAATTTTGGCACTGACCTTTTTTGAGGGTTCATTCACCAGCCATTCTCGTATGACAGCTTCTGAGTTGTATTCGGCCATCGTCGCAAAAAAATCGTATTTATGCGTCGGTCTGGATACCGATCGTCGCCGGATACCGGCCCACCTTCAGCACGAACCAGACCCGGTTGCGGCATTTAACCGACAAATCATCGAAGCCACAGCTGACTATGCCGTTGCCTACAAACCCAATATTGCGTTCTACGAAGCTCAGGGGCCGCGCGGCTGGGAGAGTTTGCAACGAACCCTCGAATACATTCCGAAAAATTGCTTTACCATCGCCGACGCCAAACGGGGCGATATCGGTAATACCTCCGGGTTATACGCCCGTACGTTCTTTGACCCGGCTTCGTCGGGGCTTGACTTCGACGCCGTGACGGTAGCGCCTTACATGGGAAAGGACTCCGTAGAACCTTTCCTGGAATTTCCGAACAAGTGGGTCATTCTGCTGGTCTTGACATCCAATACCGGCAGCGCCGACTTCCAGCAGCTATCGGTGGGAGACGAAAAACTGTACAAACGGGTGCTCAAAACGTCGCAAACCTGGGCGGGGGCTGACCGGATGATGTATGTAGTTGGTGCCACGCAGGCCGATCAACTGGCCCACATCCGGACGATCATCCCCGACCACTTTTTACTCGTTCCCGGCGTCGGTGCCCAAGGCGGAAGCCTGGCCGAAGTCTCGCGCTACGGCCTGAATGATCAATGCGGGTTGCTGGTCAATGCCTCCCGTAGCATTCTCTACGCGTCGGGTGGAACGGATTTTGCCCAAAAAGCCGCCGAAGAAGCCCGCACCTTGCAGCGCGAAATGGCAACGTATTTGGAGTTAAGAGTTAAGAGTTAAGAGTTAAGGGAGAGAGAAGAATTTTGGGTGGAAGTGTGACTTTTTAGACGGTTTTCCTTCTAACTCTTAACTCATTATTCTTAACTCTTAACTGTGCTGGCGGAAGATTTTCTCTACTTTATCTGGCAGTTTCAGTACTTCCGGGCCGACGGTTTGCGGACCGCGGAAGGGGAAACGCTTCGGGTGATTCATCCCGGTTACCGCAATCCGGATGCCGGACCGGATTTTACACAGGCCCGGCTTTTCGTGGGCGATGTAGAGTGGGTCGGCACGGTCGAAGCGCATGTGCGGGCTACCGATTGGCTGCTTCACCGCCATCAATACGACCGGGCTTACGATAATGTCATTCTGCATATTGTCTGGTCTAACGAACCGGCGGTGCTCCGGCGTTCCGACGGTTCGGTGATCCCAACACTGTGTCTGAGCGAACGCGTCGATCTGGCGTTGCTCCACCGCTATGAGACTCTGCTGGCTGAGTCGGGAGCTATTCCGTGCGCGGGCCGGTTGGGCGATGTGGAGCCGATGCGCCGGATGGCGATGTTTGACAAGGTGCTGCTGCAACGCCTGGAACGTAAAGCCACGGCGGTGCTGACGTTGTTGCAACAAACCGGTCAGGATTGGGAGGAAACGACGTATCAGCACCTGGCAATGGCCTTCGGTTTTCAGGTCAATGCTGAGCCGTTTGGGCAACTGAGCCGCCAGGTACCGCTGAAAATTCTGCAAAAACACCGCGATAGTCTGTTCCAACTGGAAGCCTTGCTGTTTGGTACGGCAGGGTTGCTGGGCCATGATGAACCCGACGCCTACGAGGCTGAACTGCAACGCGAGTACCGGTTTCTGGCGGCCAAGTACCAACTGAATGACACACAACTCCCACCGCATGTCTGGAAATGGTCGAAACTGCGCCCAGCCAATTTTCCAACGGTTCGGCTGGCGCAGTTCGCCAAACTGCTGACTCACCGGGAAAGTTTGCTATCGATGTTTTTGGCAACGGACGTCAGTGAGCACTGGCTCCGGTTTTTTCAGGTAACCCCTTCGGTGTATTGGCAAACGCATTATCGTTTTGGCAAAGCATCGCCAAAAACCGTACCCATCCTGGGGGCCACAGCCGCTGAGAATCTGTTGATCAACGCGGTTTTACCTTTGCTGGTGGCTTATTCGCAGTATAAAGATCTGCCGGAATACCGGGAACGGGCCATTTCGCTGCTCGAACAATTACCCGCCGAAAATAACCGGATTACCCGTCTCTGGCAACAGGTTGCCGTACCGGTTCGGTCGGCTTTCGATTCACAGGCCGCCATTGAACTGTATAAGAACTATTGTCTGAAAAAACGCTGCCTGTCATGCCAGATTGGGGTCAACCTGTTAAAAAAATAGCGGAGCCATCCCACCAGGGATGGCTCCGCTATTTCACTAAAATACGTTCGCTTAGATGCCGCTCGGGCCACCCAGCGTGGGGTCTGAATCCGACCGCCGGTACGAACCGGAGCCGGTTGAAGTAGACCGGGTGTCGTCGTCGGACGACCAGTTCCGGTTGGCTACATTGGATTCATCGCTGCGCCAGGCTCCGGCACCAGCGGTTTCTTCCGTACCGCTACCGGTTGTGCCCGAATAGCTGCTACCTGATGGGTACGTGCCTCCAGTTGTGCCATAATCGCCTTCCCGAACCGTATCGCGCATCTGTCCCCGAATGCTATCCCGATCGGTATCATCATCGTAATCGGATTCCATTTTAGCACGTTCGTTGATGAACGATTCCGCGATTTCGGTCAGTTTTTTGTCCGTATTCTTTTCTTCCTCGAGGCTTTGCTCAATCAATTGGGCCGCTTCATGATAACCCAGAAGGCGGGCCAGCGAATGGAGCGAACCGTAAGCCGCAATTTCGTGGTGCTCGACTTTTTGTCCGGCAATGATCAAACCGGCGTCGCGCGTCAGCGAACCGCTATCGGTATCGGCTACCACGATCTCACCGTCGTCGACCAGACCGTCGACCGCGTTGCAGGTTTTTTCGTCAGCTTCCAGACCCAGGTGGTTGAAAATCTGTTCAATCCGCCGAATCTGATTCTGCGTTTCGGCCAGGTGCTGGCTGAAAGCGTCCCGTACCACATCGGTGGTAGCGGCTTCGGCCATGGTTGGCAAGGCATCCGCAATTTGTTTCTCGGCATAGTAAATGCCTTTCAATTCGCTGATGAACAATTCACGCAGTGAGGTGTCCGTATCCTTCGTGCCAAAAAATTTCGCTAACTGATCCGTGAACGATGCCATACTGGTATGAGATTAATGGGTTGAAAAATGATTTGCAACCACGGATTTTCAAACCTTGTACCAGTTATTAATTTGTTGATAGACAGATAGTTGTAATCTATCTGATGTGGATGGTCTGCCCCGCTGCGGGGTCTGGTTTCCTCGCTGGGACCGTGTGCCATTTTTAACAAAACGCAGAATAGTTAGGATTCGGCCCGGGCAGGCTGTCCGAATTTATACAGGCTGTCGTAGGCCAGACCCAATCCGACACTCGAAAGCTTGTTTTCGTCGGCAATGGCGGCTTTCGGAAAAAGTTTTTTGAACTCCGTTTGAACGAGAGGTACTTCGGTGGTTCCTCCGGTCAGAATGACGAGGTCGATGGCTTCATTTGTCACCCCAGCTTCCTGCAAACATTGTCGCGCTGAGGCCGAAATTTTGGCTACCTCGCCCTGAATGGCCGTTTCAAACCGCTCCCGTTCGATGGGAATAACTAATCCTTCTTCCAGAAAGGCAAAGGGAGCCGCATACCGCTCCTGATCGGTCAGCGCCATTTTGGCGGTTTCGGCGGTGGCCAGCAGCGTATGGCCGGTTTCGTTCTCCAGCACCTTCAGGAGCCTTCCGTACCGGGTTTTGTCGTGCGACTGATGCAGCAACTGCCGGGTCTGCATGATCAGCTTGGGCGTATACAGAAAGTTTACCTTGCTCCATTCGGCCAGATCGTGGAACGGTTTAAGCGGTACTTCCAGCTTTTTATCGCCGTACGTGCTTCTATACCCGATTTCGGGCATGATGGCGGCCAGACTCAGGTCTTTGTCGAAATCATTGCCGCCTACCCGAATCCCGGTATTAGCCAGGATGTCCGACGAACGGTCGACTTTGCGGGCATATTGCCGGGAGAGCCGGATCACTGTGAAGTCGGAGGTTCCCCCGCCGAGGTCGGCCACAATCGCCAGCTTTTCGCCGGTTAGCCGGGCTTCGTGGGCGAACGCGGCTGCAATCGGTTCAAACTGAAACTCGATGTGCCGAAAACCGATTCGCTGGGCAATGGCCCGCAGTTCATCCTGCGCCTGGGCGTCGGCAGCGGGGTTGTTGTCGATAAAATGCACCGGTCGTCCCATCACCACGTGTTCGAGGGTATGCCCGGCTGTGGCATCGGCTTTTTCTTTGATGTGCCGTAGAAAAGCTGCAATGATAACGGAGAAGTTCATCATCGTGCCGTTGACGATCGTGCCGTTTTTCATCAGGGACGTGCCCAATACCCGCTTCAGACTGCGCATAAAACGACCCGGTTTTCGGGCAAAAAACGTATCGATGGCCTGTCGGCCGTAGATGGGCCGGTTGTCGGGTTGTGGGAAAAAGAGTGCGCTTGGAATGGTAGCGTGGGTATTTTCAACCGGAACGAGGCTGATAATACCCTGATTAGCCAATGCTACGCTGGAGTTAGATGTGCCGAAATCGATTCCGCAGGAAAGGGTGGTCATGCGCGTCGGTTTTTGGAGAAAAAGGGCGCAAAACTACGTTAAAAAACGGTTTTTGGACAGAAAGCGTCCTCTTTTTTTAAAAAGCTTTATCTGTCAACCGTTCTCTGGCAAGACAACTTTACAAACAAACCGGGCATTCGGCGGTTATTTCAGGAAAGCAATTCACACACGGCGTTATGAAAACGAAACAATGGCTATGCGGGCTTTCACTGGCCCTGCTGGCGGCTACCACGCAACTGGCTTGCCAGTCGAAGACACAGGAAAAATCCGAAGAAGTACGCGAGGATTATAAGGATGTCATTGAAGCGCAGCGCGAAGGCGATACCAGCGAGGTGCGCGAAGAGCAGGCAGAACTCGACTCATCCCGGCAGGAATACCGGGAAATGGCGAAAGATTCCACGCGTTAAGTCTTCTCTACCAAGTAAGCCCGGCCCCTGTTTTCGAACGTGTGCCGGGCTTTTTCATGCGGTTTTACCGACGTTTCAGCGGCTTGAACGAGAGGTATTCCGGGAAAAATGACAACACCTTTTTCGGAATACATTCGGCGTCCGGTTGATGTAACGGCTGCTTTTGGCTGTCAATATGGCTGACCCGTTCCGTCGCTCCGGAGTCTGCCCAGTTGCTGGTGGTGACGGAGTTGAAGTAGAAAGTTGCGAAATACCGCGTATTGGCGTTGGGCGTTACAACGATTATTTCCCACACACCGGGGTCGGTTAAGCAGTTAATCCCGTGTTTGACACCTCCCAATCTTTATAAAGCCAACTACCCACTACCCGTCAAGAATGACTATCTTTGACAGCGTCTAGAAGGATAAAAAATGCTTAAAAACAAGAACATTTCCACAAATCCTATGACTGACGAACTTCGTTCAGGTATGTTCATTGGGAAAGGTTCAATAAAAGATAGTCACAGTTTAAATAAAAGTGACTATCTTGCTTTTGAAAAAATAAAACAATCACATCGGGATGAATATCATTTATTTTTTTTACAGGAGCGTGGCACAACGACCCTTGAAATTGATTTTAAACAACATGAAATAAAGCCGTTTACGGTTACTTATATTCATCCAAATCAAGTGCATAGATTAATTGATCTTCAAAATACAACGGTTAGCTTTTTGGCCATCAGTAACGAGCATATTAATCCCGAATATCTGAAGTTGTTAGAAGAAATGGTGCCTGTAAGCCCTTTGCTATTAAAGCAGGATGACTTTACCGTTATTTCCGAAATTTCCTCGCTTTGTATAACGTTGTTTGAGCAGAATAAAAAAAAGCTTCACCATTCAATACTAAAAGATAGTTTCAATACATGGGTTGGATTTGTGATTTCGAACTATTTGGATAAGGCGGAATCAAACTATACGCTTTCAAGATTTGGAATTATTTCCAAAGCATTTAGGGCAATCCTGGAAAAAAATTTTGCTACTGCGAAACGTCCATCCGAATATGCAGAGAAACTAAATATTTCTACACCATATTTAAATGAATGCGTTAAAAACACAACAGGTTTTTCAGTTTCACATCATATTCAACAACGTGTTGTTTTAGAAGCCAAACGCTTACTTTATCATTCCGATAAATCAGTGAAAGAAATCGCGACCGAATTGGGTTATGACGATTATCCTTATTTCTCACGACTATTTACGAAAGTTACCGGAATGACGGCTATCACGTTCCGGCGCAAAACCGCAATCAATACCTTAAAAAACTAACAGGCATTCATAAACCTCGATTAGTCCAATACTTACTTTGAATTCGCATTGCCCTGCTTTTTTATTCGCAGTTACTTTGCCGTAAATTTTATAATAAAAGGCAATGATCTCAAGCGTACCAAAATGGGTTGGCGATTTATTTGCAAATTCGCTTCGTCCGAATGCAAAAGTTTTAGAAACTTCTTACATTAGCTCACAGATAAAAAAAATACGCTTTCAAGGCGATATTTCAAAAAAGAATTTTGAAATTGGCTACGCCAATGTTATCCGTGTAAGCGAAACCGACTATCGAAATTATACGGCAGCCTACCACGACAAGAAAAACGGAATAATAGACATTATAGTCCATATACATGGAAATGGCGTTGGAAGTCGTTATTTCGATGCGTTAAGGACAAATGATGAAATATTTATTGGACCTTCCAGAGGTAAAATAGTATACAATAAAAGAGCAAAGCAACAATTTATTTTTGGCGATGAAACTTCGTTAGGTGTTGCGGTCGCTTTATTTCCATTGTTGAAAAGCAACAACCATCAGTTTCAATTTTACTTTGAGCTGGACGAAGAAAACAAAAATGTTCCCGCCTTGTTGGGCTTAAAGAATTTTATCGTATTTATAAGAAACAATTCATTCAGAAGCGAAAAATGGATTAGCGATTTGCCATTGTTCAGGACAGACGAATGGAATACCGCAAATTTTATACTTGTAGGAAATGTAAAATCCGTGCAGACATTCAGAAAAGTATTGAAGGCCAAAACACAGGGAAGCATCCATTCGCAAGGTTATTGGTTGGAGGGGAAAAAAGGACTGTAAAATTACCGCCAGACCTTGAAAACAGGCCTGCCAACACCATGGGTTTTACGTCAGGCGGGCAAACGTGCTTCGATTACCATCTAGCTAAATTTGAATGTTGGGCCTCCGTATCAACGGAAATGCTGTAATTCCTACACCAGGCCCCGAACCGAAACGCTGCAAGCCGGGTTAAAGTCAGCTCAAAACCGCCCGGTTCAGGTAGGCTACCAGCGGCTGCAAACCGCCAAAAGCTGCCATGACCCTGTTGTAAAAATCCGACTGGGTCACGGCTGCATCCGACAACGGGTGCGAGGCCGTAAAACTCTTGAGTTTCAGGTAGTCAATAGCCGGGTTGTCGGCCGAATAGCCTTTGGGCGGGCGGCTCAATGCGTCCTCGCGGCTTAGGCCCGAAAACGATTTGGTGAAGGTCGGATGGGTAATCAAGCTCTCAAATTCGCCGAAATTGTAGTCGATTTCCTGCCGAATAGTGGCTAGAACCGTCGCGTCGGGCATGTACAAACCGCCCGCAGCGAAACTGCCTTCCGGCGCAATGTTGAGGTAATAACCGGCCGTTGCCGCGGGCTTTCCTCCGGCATTGAACCAGGCACCAAAGTTGGTTTTATAGGGGGATTTATCGTTCGAAAACCGCACATCGCGATTGATCCGGAAGATGCAGCTTTTGGCTTGCAAGGGCGTTTCAGCAATGGCCGGATCAAGTTGGCTTAGGCCTTCGATCAGCCTGGTGACGAGCTGGATGAAATCAGCGCGGGCGGCTTCGTAGGCCGGGCGGTTGGCATCGAACCAGGATTTGGTGTTATTGGCTTTCAGATCGGTCAGAAACCGGAGCGTGCTGGGCTGGAGCATGAACAAACGTTTTGATCCCACCAAGTTCGCCAATGGGATGCAGCCCCGCAACCGGAAACGAAGAATTTATTATAACAGCGAAAGAGCGAAAGATTGAAAGAGCGGAATCGGACCGCCGAAGTGGAGCGATATAGTTTCGCCAGATGCCGGTTTCCTGCAACACTCTTTCACTCTTTTGTTCTTTCGCTCTTTTAAATTACCCCTGATGGGACGGCACTTACCACTGGTACTGGTTGTTGGCTTCGGCGGCATCGTCGGTCCAGGTGGTGAAAACCGAGCGCGTGACGGAGGTTTCACTGTCTTTGCCCAGCGCCCGTTGTTCCCCAATGCCGCCCGGTCCGGGAAGCAGCAAATTGACCGCCGACAAGACCTCCGAAGTCAGGCCCGGAGCCAGCCCATGCACGGCTGATGCTACCTTGGCAGGCAGCGAAATGATCAGTTCAGCCTGGCCATACCGGCAGGCATGCAGAATCTGCCGGGCGCTCTCAACGGCTCCTTTCGACAAAACCGGCAGCGAATCGCCGATCTTGAACCAGGCGTATTCCTTCTCGTTTTGACCTTTGAATTGTGCATTGCGCGGGCTGCCGGTGCGCATCAGACCGGGGCAGACCGTGGTGACGTAAATACCATCTTTGACCAGCTCCGCCCGCAAGCCTTCCGAATAACCCACCAGCGCGAATTTGCTGGTCGAGTAAGGCAGCAGGTGCGGAAACGATACCTTGCCACCAAACGACGCAATGTTGACGATGCGACCCGCCCGCCGGAGTCGCATCTGCGGCAACACCGCCTGAATGGTGTAAAAAGCCGCCCAAAAGTTGACCTCCATCACTTCCCGAAAATCCTCTTCCGTGGCGTGTTCAATGGGCGTCACGAGAATCGTTCCGGCGTTGTTGACGAGCACGTCGACGGGGCCGAATTCCTGTTCAACGGTCTGAATGAAAGCCGTTACCTGGCCTTTATCGGTTAGGTCGCAGACGTACGTAAAAACGCGTCCGCCGTTTAGTTCCAGATCGGCCTGGGCGCGTTCAAGTTCGTCTTCGTCGCGGGCGCAGATCGCCAGGTTGGCCCCTTCCTGCGCAAATTCGCGCGCCAGTACCAGCCCCAGCCCGCGCGATCCGCCGGTGATGACGACGGTTTTTCCCTGAAAATCAATTTTGCGCCATTGGTTCATCAGCGTCTTTACTGCCAGCACGGCCCCCAGGCCTGCCAGTCCCCATAGCGCAATTCGGTTATTGTTGAATGTACTCATGTCGTTGCCAGGTTCAGTCTATCGCTAATCAACCACCCGCGTAACGGGAATGTTGGCAGTCTGCGGTTTTTCTGAGCCAACCGTTCGTTTGGCGGGCGGTTTTATCCGGTTGAACGTCCGAAACCTGCGCTTGATTGAAAACCGAAAACCGTTTCCGGGCGCAATGGAGGCATATTCGGCTAAAATTTCAAAAGACAACAACTACTGACTGAATCACCATGAAAAGTTTTACGTACTTTTTACTCTGGATTGGGGTTTATCTGCTCTTTATGGCCGCCTGTAAAAATGCGGTTGATCCGACTCCCGGCGACTCTGCCCCGGAACTGCCCAATCCGCCGACTACCGAAACCGGGGCTGTTCTGCCCGTCGGCACACCGTCGGGAACCGCCGTCATCAAAACAATCGGTCCGGCCGGAGGAACCATCACGGACGAAGAAGAGCGGTTTTCGGTGACAATTCCGGCCGGGGCGCTCGACAAGAACGTGGCCATTTCGGTGCAGCCCATCACGAATACCAATCAGGCTGGGGTAGGCAATGCCTATCGGATGCTGCCGGATGGTCAGCAATTTGCCAAGTCCGTCACCGTCAGCGTGAAATACACGGATGAAGAAGGAAAACGGAGCTTTCCCAAAGCCTTCGGGATTGCCTACCAAAACGACAAAGGGGTCTGGATGGCTGTCGGTGGCACCGAAGTCGACACGAACAGCCACACGGTTTCGATTGAAGTCAACCACTTTACGGATTTTACGTTTTTCAAGTACGTCTATCTGGAACCCGAACTAACCGCTATCGACCCGGGGCAATCCGTCGAAATCGAACTTTTCGACCTGGGCTCCATCAACTGGTTGCTCGAAGATTTTCCCAAAGGACGGGAAAGACCCTTGCCCAAACCGCACGCCGTTGATTACATCAATGGCTGGGAAGTGCAGGGCGAAGGCCAGGTGATTGGCACCGGAAAGAAAGTAACCTACCAGTCGCCGGGCCAGCTACCGAATACGAACCCGGTGCGGGTGGTTGCGCACCTGGGCTCGCCGGGGAAAGAGGTGGCACAACTGATTTCAACGATTTATGTGGTGAAAGAAGGCCTGTCGATTCAGGCGGGCGGGGGCGACTGGGTTCATTTTCCGAAAGCCGGTGCCCACCTCAGGGGGACCGTCAAAGGAATCGACGGGGAAAATGGTCAAAAGACGGTGAATCTAAAATGGGAGGCTGGCCCCAAACCAACGGATGCGCTCGGCATTTATCCCTGGGGCAAAACCCTGCCGGGTATCCTTTATCGGCCGGATCCAGTAACGGAATATGCGCATCTGTATGTGGTGGATAAAAAACCGGTCGTCAGCCCGGGTTCGCTCAAAGCAACCCATATGAAATACGGGGTTATCATGGGAACATTCGATGTGCAGTCCTCCGGTCTGTTTGTGGCGTCATTGCCGCCCGTCGTATCGACTTCTTCCCTGCGCGGGGTGTTCAGGGTCAAATGCATGGACTGTGGGCGGTGAAAACCGGGGAAGGCCGACTAGACAACACGGAGCGATTCGTACGGGAACCGGAAAGCTTGACTAAAGTTTCACAGGAGGATGACGTGCTAACGATAGTAACAAACGGACCGGATTGACTATTTTCGCTACTGGTAATTTTTTTGTGCAAACTGGGTGTGACTTTTGCCAGGCTTATCCGTCAAATGATCAGTTGGACTGGCTAAGTAATGTGTAGTATTGGCTGCGAGGCCCAAAAGAAAGCTCTGCGACACCATTTTCGGCAGAAATTGGACTCGAACCGCTAATGAAGTGAATTAATGTATCTTATTTGTTTTAAGATTAATTTAGTTATTATTACTTAGTTATTTGGTGAGAGGGTAGGGCGTTCGAGTTGAGGCTGCTTGGGCAAACGAAGACTTACCGGAATTGTCCACTAAAAAAGACCTGTGAGAGTATTCTCCAGGCTTTTTTTTGCCCAAATGATTCGGAGCCGAGCCAGGTCGGTTTCGGATCGTTCAGGTGTTTCGTTGCGTCCGGACCGTATTTGGGCAATCAGCCTAGCCGCAGGGCCTAGTTGACGGGCAACATAGCGTACTGGAGTATGCCAGTGAGCCGCTTTGAAAAGCTCCTGCGAATGGTGAAAAAAAAAGATTAAACCGGATTAAACGTTGGCGTGGCGGGGTCCTCTAAGAGACATAAAACAACAAGTTAACACGACCAACCATGAAAACGACCATCATCACTCTCTTCACCCTGGCTGTATTAGGAACCGGTAGCGCAATGGCACAACGGTACGATAACCGGTACCCTGATCCGCGCTATGACGACCGGCGTTCTGACCGCTTCGAAGACCGGCAACGCTACGACGATTTCCAGGAAGATATTAAAATCGACCGCCTGGATGCCATCGTCGGGTTGTCGCGTCGGCAGGAGCGGGAGTTGAAACGTATCGAAGACCGCTACGACTACCGCGAAATGGAAGCCGCTCGCCGGCGCGACCCGCGGGCGTACCAATACACACTACGTCGGAAAAACCAGGAAATGATGTCTGTCCTGACGCCATTCCAGCGCGAACGACTGTTTGCCTACCAGCAACAATACCGCCGGAATGATCGGGGCTACTACGGTCGCCGGTACTAACCGACCGGTCGGTTCATGGTGAGTCGGTTTTTAACACGTACTGACTTTTCTAAACCCGTAACCCAATCTACCCACCGTTTCTTGATCCGGGAAAGCGAGCCAGTTCGCTTTCCTTTTTTTGTTGTGTATTATTTGCTTACGTTACCGGTTCGCAGGAGCCGTTGAAACGCCCCGGCCGGTCAGGTAATTGGCCAGTGCCGTCAGGGCAAAACTGGATGGAATGCCCTGCATCAGGTACATGTAAAAGAAGGTAACATGCCACAAGCGGCTGAACGACAGTAAGTTATTTTTGTAAATTATTGATTATTCGTATGGCTAACTGCGGAGATAACCTCGATAACAAGTATAAAAACCGTACGCCGGCAATTCTGATTTCGGGTCGGTCTTTTTCCAGCCCCAGTAGCATTTTCTGGACCGCTTTTTGGGGAGAAATCGCAATTTTAGGCGGTTTTCCGTTGTGCCAGGGCGTGTCGACAACGGGAAACATCACTTCAATGACGTTAAGATTGGTCGCGCGCAATTGCATGCGTAAAACCTGTGTAAAAGCGTGCAAAGCGGCTTTGGTTGCATTGTAAAAAGGATAGTCAGCCCGGGGCGCATAAATGAGCCCGGTCGTGATGTTAATAACTGCCGGACGCTCGTTTTGCATCAAAACCGGGATTAAAGCCTTGGTTAACCGGATCGGTGCCAAAAGGTTGGTGTCAATCTCGGATTGACATTTTTCTACGCTGTCGGTATCGTCGAGAAAGCGGATGGTATGGACAATGGCTGCATTGTTGATTAGAACGTTTGTGTCGGGGTGTTCTTTTTTGATCCAGTCACAGAGTTGAAGGCATTGTTCCGGGTCGGCAAGGTCACACGGGTAACTTTCCAGGGTTGGGTGGGCCTGGCAGGCCGCCCGAAGCTTTTCCTGATCTCGGCCGCAGATAATTACACGGTTTCCCTTTTCAAGTAACTGCTTGCTTAATTCCAGCCCAATGCCGGAGCTTCCTCCCGTGATCAGGACTTTATGATTCCTGTAGTCCATTTGAAAATACGATTTGTTTCTGATTCGGAACAAATGTATTTCGGCCAGTCTACAGCCGCATTGACCTAGGTTAAGAGACGATTTTTTTCTTTATCCGGCTCAATGATTCCGGCTTTATCCCCAAATAGGAAGCGATAATGTGCTGCTTTACCCGGTTTTCCATCTGCGGGAATTCTTCCAGAAAGTTCTGGTAGCGGGTTTCGGCATCAAGCAGTAGCAAGTCCCTTTCCCGCTTCTCTTTTATTGCGAAAGCCTTTTCCAGTAAGTTGACTAAAAAAAGGTTCCAAACTGGATTTTCTTCTTTTAAGGATAACCATTGCTGATAATCAATTTCTAAAATGGTTGAATCCTCCAGCGCCTGAATGGCAAAGTACGAGCCATGTCCGTTAATCATGGCCGAGTAGGAAACGATAAAATTAGCTTCCGGAATTAATGATTTCGTAAACTCATCGCCTGATGCGTCAAAATAAACGTACCGGAAAAGGCCGCTTAATACGTAGCCTACTTTTTGCGGAATATCTCCATTAAGAATGAAAAAATCGTGTTTATTAATTATCCTTCTCCGGGCGATATGAAGGAATTCTTCCGTCTCTTTTTGGGGTAAGTCAAGCATCGGGTATGAGCTTTTGGTTCGCACTTTTATTCACTGCTGAGGAAGTGTGGATGAATATTCGCTTACTTAACGTTCGCCAACACCCGCTCCAGGCGTTCGGCTGTGCTCAGATCCCCGCGTAACTCCAGTACCGGCTCCGGGCGGGTGCGGAGCCAGGCTTCGTGGGCCTTCAGCGTCCGGTTCGCCAGGCCGGTGTCTTGGTCATAGTCAGCGGCCCAGGCCAAAAAGTCTTTAAACTGCCGTCGGCGCTCAGGATCGGTCTGAATGACAGAACCATACCGTTCCAGCTCCCGATTTTTCAGCCGTTCGAGCCGAATGTCGGGCGGAATCCAGAGGAAGACAATCAGATCAAAAACCGGGAAAACCGCCTGGCCCCAGTTGATTACCGAACCACCCAGAATCCAATCGTTCGCAGCCGTCAAGTCGGCTGAAATCCGGGCGTTCCGTTCGTTGGGCGGGCATCGGACGGTGAACGGCGGGTCGGTTTTCTCCCAAAAATAATCGTCACTGTCGAAGTAGGGGAGGTTCAAATGAGCCGCCAGCGCCGTCCCCAGCGTGGTGACGCCACTGCCCGATGCGCCGAAAAGGTGAAGTCTCATGTACGGGGCGGTTTGGGAGGGTTAATAGCGAATAACCAATAATGAATAATGGAAGTTGTACACGGGTTACATTCCGCATAAGCCCGCGTTTTTCTTCAATTTTCTTGCAAAAACGATAAACCGCTTCAACTTTGCAACCCCTCAAACCGGCATCGGGAGACACGGGATGGCAGACGGCCGCTCGGGAACTTTAGACCGTAAAATGGAAAGTTCAGGCAGTGAAACGGGAATTTTAGACAGACATTCAACCGGATACTCAAGAACTGTTGGTCAGGGGAGGGCCACCCGGTTACTTTTGCTAAACGTATGTCTCACGCCATACAATTGGTTGTTAGGGCGTGAGTTGCAAACAGACAGGCCCAGGCATGTTGACAACCGAAGAAATTGAACACACTGTCAATGAAGCGTACCGGAAAAACCGGGCGGCTTCGCTCCGGCTCGAACAGCCGGGTTTAGGCCAGGTGGTCGTTGAAATCGAAGAATTAAGCGGTGCTTCGCTGAGCCAGAGTACCTACATCACGGAAGAGAGCCGGTTGCAATTTCGGCTTTACCGACCCGAGGCAACGCTGCTCATGTTTTTTCAGCTCCGGGGGAACGGCCGGTTTAGCCTGAAGCATGATGTATGGGTGCCCGAGCGGCATCATTCCCTGTGTTACCTGCCCATCCTGCTTTCCAAATTTGTGGTGGGAGAAAACCAGTCGATGCAGAGCCTGGCGATTAAGTTTGATCCGAAGGTGGCGGCTGCCCAGTTGCTGGAGGAAGGCATGGAGGACGACGACTGGCAACGCATGCTCGAAGATGGCGATCAGCCGTTTTCGACCATCAGGCAAAGCCGTCCGATGGGGGCCCAACTCGCTGAGATTGTGCGCCAACTCGTGAATTGCCCCTACAAAGGCAAGTTTGCGCAAACCTACAAGGACTCGCTGGTCCGACTGCTGCTAATCGAACAGCTTCTGATTTTTCGGGAAAACCGGGTGCATCTGAATGGGGCTGACACCAAATTGACCCGGCGCGACATTGAGGCCCTGCACGACCTGAAACAGTATCTAGAACAGCATTTTCTGGAGGATTTGTCGCTGGAGAAAATTGCCCGCCACTTCGGCTTGAACACCTTCAAACTGAAATACGGTTTTAAAAAGCTATTCGACACCTCGGTCATGCGTTACATCGACGACCAGAAAATGCAGTACGCCCGGCGGCTTCTGCTCGACAGCCAGCAGGATGTGCTGGAAGTGGCCGACCAGCTTGGGTATAACCACTATTCGAATTTCAGTGTGGCCTTTAAACGTCGGTTTGGTTGTTCACCGGTGCAGGTCAAAGAACAGGCGCTGGTCCTGAATTGACAGATTTTTTGTTCCCAATTTTACAGCTCGACGGCGGCCCGGATGCACCAGTATCCGGGCCGTTTCTGTTTGCAGTTCACCCGGTTTTGACTCTCTCCAGATAAATACGTTTGGCATAAGTCGTAATCCTTTTCGCATATCCGGGCCCTGATAAGCAGGTAGTTACTTTGTAGCCGTAAACCAAATACTAGCTTATCATCATGAAAAAAACATCTTTTTTCGCGTTTATTCTGGCAGCCGTTCTGTTCTTCGCCTGCAACCCTTCAAATGGGGTCAACCCCGGTGAAAACGAAAAGAAACCGCTGCTGGCAGGCTATTCCAACCAGGTTATTCTGGACTGGAATCAAATGGCGTTTCAAGCCATGGGTGGCACCTCGTATCAGCACTCGCTGCTGGCTTCCCGCATCAACGCGATGGTTCACCTGGCGATGCACGACGCCCTGAACGCCATTGCTCCGGCTTACCAAACGTATGCACTCAAGCGTTCGGATACAGGTGCCGATCCGGTGGCGGCTGCGGCCACAGCAGCTTATGAGGTGCTGGTCAATTCGTTTCCCGATAAGAAAACCAGTCTGGATTCGGCGCTGACGCAATCGCTGAAGACGCTGCCGACGGGCGAACGGCTCAACCGGGGCAAGGCGTTAGGGAAAGAAGCCGCTACGGCCATTCTGAGCCTGCGCCAGAACGACGGTGCCCAGCAGGACCCGATTGCGGCCCTAACGCCCTCGACACAACCGGGCGTTTACCAGACGGTTCAGCCTTTTACCTTCGTGTTCGCGCCGTTCTGGAAAGACATGAAACCGTTTGGCCTGACCAAACCGGACCAGTTTCGGGTGGGGCCACAACCGGCTCTGAACAGCCCGGCGTATGCCGAAGCCTTTCAGGAGGTGAAAGAAAAAGGGAAGAAAGACAGCAAAACGCGTTCGGCCGAAGAAACCGTTTACGGGATGTTCTGGTATGAGTTTTCGGAAATTGGCTGGAACCGCGTGACCCGCACCGTTGCCGCCGACCGGAAAACCGACCTGCTGACCACGGCGCGCCTGTTTGCCCTGGTGAACATTGCCCTGGCTGACTCCTACACTGCCGGTTGGGATTCGAAGTTTCACTACAATTTCTGGCGGCCGCTGACGGCCATCCGGGCGGCTGAAAACGACGGCAACAGCAAAACCGCCCCCGACGCTACCTGGGAACCGCTGATGCCGACGCCCCCCGTGCAGGATTATCCGTCGACGCACAGTACGCTGGGCAAAGCAGCCGCTACGGTGCTGGCGCAGGTCCTGGGCGACAAAACGCCCTTTACGATGACGTCGTTCACCGCCGATCCGGCTCATCCGAAACGCAGCTTTACAAGCTTCAGCCAGGCGGCTCAGGAAAATGCCGACTCGCGGGTCATGGTCGGGATTCACTTCCGGTTCTCCTGCGACGCCGGTCTGGATCTGGGTAGCAAAATTGGCCAATGGACGGTCGACAATTACCTGAAACCGGTTTCGGTGTCGGCGAAATAAACCGCCTGATCCGGGCCTTCCTCCGGTACGCCCGGCGCTACCGGAGGAACTTTTACCCTTTTCACAACAACAAATACAATGAACCGTGCAAACGCAGTACCGCTTACACCTGACGCTTTACTATGGGCTGCACCTGTTGCTGAGTCTGCTCCCCGTCGGTCTTTGGGGCCAATCCAACCCGAACCGAAATCCACCAGCCGATTCGGCGCGGGTACTCCGGGAAGTGGCCGTTCGGGGATTCCGGCTCAACCACACTGAGGCACTGCCCGACGTACAGGGCACGTACCTGATGGCGGGTAAACGCAGCGAAGTTGTTCGGCTGGCCGGTATCGACGCCAATGTGGCTGAGAAAACCGGCCGCCAGCTTTTCGCCCGCATCCCCGGCGTGTTCGTTTATGACATGGACGGCACCGGCAACCAGATTAACATTGCCACCCGGGGGCTGGACCCGCACCGGTCGTGGGAACTGAACAGCCGCCAGAACGGAGTCATCATCAATTCGGACCTGTACGGCTATCCCGCCAGCCATTATTCGCCCCCGCTCGAAAGTATGGAGCGGGTGGAACTGGTGCGGGGGACGGCTTCGCTTCAATACGGCGCACAATTCGGCGGTATGATCGATTACGTCACGAAAACCGCCGATACGACCCGGCGATTGGGCTTCGAAACGACCAATTCCATCGGTTCTTTCGGGTTGCGAAGCACCTATAACGCCCTCGGTGGGCGGATTGGAAAATGGACCTATTACACTTACGATTACCGGCGCGCCAGCGATGGCTACCGGGCCAACAGCCGCTCGACTGCTCAGACCCAGTTTCTGAGCCTTCGGTTCCGGGCTTCGAAGCGGGTAGAATGGCGGGCGGAGGTGGGCCGCTCGACGTACCGGCACCAGATTCCGGGGCCGCTGACCGACTCGCTATTTCTTCAGAACCCGCGTCAGTCGACCCGAAGCCGGAATTACTTCAACCCGGATATCTGGGTGCCGTCGGTCCGGCTGGATTGGCGGCTTTCCGGGCGAACTCAACTGAGCTGGACTACATCGGCCGTGCTGGGTGCCCGCAACAGCGTTCAGTTCGACGCTTTTGCCAACGTGCCGGATGCCGTTGACGAACAAACTGGCTTTTACAAAAACCGGCAGGTCGACATCGACCGGTTTAACAGCTATACCTCGGAATTGCGCCTGCTGCACCGCTATCAACTGGCCGGTTTGAAGGCGACGCTGGCCTTTGGGATGCAGGGCATCAACAACGATCTGCACCGGCAACAGGTGGGTAAAGGAACCACCGGTTCAGACTTTGATTTGAGCCTGACCAATCCGGTCTGGGGCCGTGACCTGCATTTGCGCTCCCGCAACGGGGCGTTTTTTGCCGAAAACCAGGTTCAGGTAACGCCCCGTCTCCAGCTTGCGGGCGGTTTTCGGGCCGAAAATGGCGCGAGCCGGATGAGCGGCACGATTGGAAATGATCCTCTGGAGAATGTTCCCGCCCTTGTTCGGCACCGGTTTGTGCTGTTCGGATTCAATGCGCAATACCGCTTCAACCCGGCGACTCGGCTTTACGGCGGTTGGTCGCAGGCGTATCGTCCGGTTATTTTTAAGGACCTCATTCCGGCCTCGGTTTACGAGCGCGTGGCTGACAACCTGAAAGACGCCCGGGGCCATAACGCCGAAATCGGGCTGGAGGGACAGTGGAAAACCGTTCGGTGGAACGTCTCGTTGTTCGAATTGCTGTATCGCAACCGAATGGGGAACCTGTTGACCGGCGATTCGGCAGGACCGACGTTGGTGCTGCGTTCGAACGTAGGCGACAGCCGCAGCCGGGGACTTGAAGCCCTGGTGGAAGCGACACTCATGCGGGGTCGTCGCTGGAGCATTCAGTTCTTTAGCTCAACGGCTTACATGGACGCGCGTTACCGGAAGGCATCGCTCTCGAATGGAAAAGAGAATGTCATCATCGACGGTAATCGGGTTGAATCGGTGCCGGTCTGGACCAGCCGAAACGGGATTACCATCCAATACCGCCGGATCCGGTTCACCTCGTTGTACAGTTATGTCGGAAAAACGTTCTCCGATGCGTTCAATACCTCCCTGCCGTCGGCCAATGGGGCGCGGGGCCTGGTGCCGGACTACGGTTTGCTTGATGTGATGGCAACCTGGCAGGCGCATCGTCGCCTGTTGATCCGGGGAAGTCTGAATAACGTGCTGGACAAATCCTATTTCACGAAACGGCCCGCGTTTTATCCAGGGCCGGGCATCTGGCCATCCGACGGGAGGGGCGGAGTCGTGACAGCGGCACTAACTTTATAAAAAATGTTGCTGATTACGAGCGCATTTTGGGCTTTCCACGCCCGGAATGCGCTTTTTTTGTGCCATAAATCAGCTCATTTCAAAAATAAGCCCTTTTATTGGCTATTCAATGAACAGGAGCCGCCTTTGGTGGTTAAGAAAGTAAACCGTCTGATCATTGAGTAGGAGCGTCTTTATGAGCAACACAACTTCTGAACACTTCGACGCCCTCCTGATTGGGGTCGGGCAGGCCAACAAACCGCTGGCACTGACAGTGGCGGAGAAAGGCTGGAAAACGGCTGTCATTGAACGAAAATTTGTCGGTGGAAGCTGCATCAACTACGGCTGTACGCCCACCAAGACGCTGATCGCGTCAGCGCAGGTGGCCCACCAGGCCCGGCGGGCTAGCGAGTACGGCATCCTGACCGGCGACGTTCGGGTGGATTATCCGGCTGTAAAGCGCCGAAAAAACCAGATCGTTGAACAGTTTCGAAACGGGATTCAGCAAAGCTTCGACGAAGCCGACAACCTGACATTGATTCGGGGAGAAGCCCGGTTTTCGGGTCCAAAACAGGTGGAAGTCACGCAGCCCGACGGCAACACCCGAACGCTGACAGCCGACCATATCTTTATCGATACCGGCACCAGCCCCCGCCAACCCGATCTGCCCGGCCTGGAAACCGTCCCCTGGCTTACCTCTACCACGTTGATGGACCTGGACGAATGCCCGCAACACCTGCTCATTCTGGGCGGTGGGTACATTGCACTGGAATTCGGGCAGTTGTTCCGGCGCCTGGGCAGCGAAGTCACGCTGATCGAGCGTGGGAGCCAGCTATTGAGTCACGAAGATGAGGAAATTGCCAGCGAGATAGCCACTTTTCTCACCGAAGAAGGCATCCGAATTCATCTGGATTCGACCGTAGAACAGGTGAGCCGGAACGATGCGGGCGGGATTGAACTGTTGCTGAAAACCGGTCAGGGGGCCAAAACCGTAAGCGGTTCTCACTTGCTGGTCGCCACCGGCAGCACGCCCAACACCGCCGTGCTGCAACTCGATGCTGCAGCGATTAAAACCGATGCGGAGGGCTACATTCAGGTTAACGAGCGGCTGGAAACCACCCAACCCGGGGTGTATGCGCTGGGCGACGTCAAAGGCGGACCGGCTTTTACCCACATCTCGTACGACGACTTCCGGATTGTCCGGCAAAATCTGCTCGAAGGCGGCTCGGCCGCGATCACGGACCGCCCGGTTCCGTACACGGTTTTTACCGATCCGCAACTGGGACGAATCGGGCTGTCGGAGCGTGAGGCCCGAAAGCAGGGCCGGAACGTCAGCATCGCGTCGATGCCAATGAGTCGGGTCGCCCGCGCCCTGGAAACCTCCCAGCCCAACGGTTTGTTGAAAGTCGTTGTCGATGCGGATTCCGGGCAGATGCTGGGCGCGGCCATGCTGGGCATGGAGGGTGGAGAATTGATGGCGATGATCCAGATCGCGATGATGGGAAATCTTTCGTATCAGCAACTCCGGGATGCGGTTTTTGCCCACCCGACGCTGGCGGAAGCACTCAATAACCTGTTCGCTCAACTTGATTAACCAATTATGATTCAGGAGATTATTCAACCAAAAACCGTAATTCTACCGGATACTTACCGCCAGGTCCGGAGCTGGACCAAGCGGCTTTGTGCCTCGCTGGAAACGGAGGACTACGTGGTGCAGCCCACGCCCGATGTCAGCCCGCCGAAGTGGCACCTGGGGCATACGACCTGGTTTTGGGAACAATTCGTGCTGCTGCCGCACGCGCCGGGTTACCGGGCTTTTCACGACGATTTCAGCTTTGTGTTCAACAGCTACTACGAGTCGGTGGGCCGCCGGGTGCTCCGGACCCAGCGCGGGAATCTGAGCCGCCCGACGGTGGAGCAGGTTTATGAGTACCGGGCGTATGTCGACGAAGCGATGACCCGGTTTTTGTCCGGCGAGCTGCTCACGACCGAACTCCGGAGCCTGATCGAATTGGGCTTGAACCACGAGCAGCAACACCAGGAGTTGCTTGCCACCGACATCAAATACATCCTGGGCCACAACCCGCTTTTTCCGGCCATTGACATGCCGGTCAACGAACGGGCTGTCGATCAACCCGGTCCGGCGGTTTTTTTGCCCGAAGGCGTCTACACGATCGGTTTTCGGAACGAATCGGGCGGTTTTTGCTTTGATAATGAGCTGAACGCCCATAAGGTTTACCTGAACGATGTGACGCTGAGCGGGCAACTGGTGACCAATGCGGAGTACCTGGAATTTATCGAAGCCGGTGGCTACCAGCAATTTCGGCATTGGTTGTCCGACGGCTGGTCGTGGGTTAACGCGCAGCAGATCGAAGCACCCTTGTATTGGTACAAAATCGACGGGCGGTGGTATTCGTATTCCTTCGCCGGGTTGCAGCCGGTCGATCCGGCCTTGCCGGTTTGCCACGTGAGCTTTTACGAAGCCGATGCCTACGCCCGCTGGCGGGGAGGGCGGTTGCCCACCGAAGCCGAATGGGAGTCGGCGGCTTTGAGCGAAAACCCGTTCCGCTGGGGCCTGCGCTGGGAATGGACCGCTTCGGCTTACCTGGCGTACCCCGGTTTTACGACCGCCGAAGGGGCCGTGGGCGAATACAACGGCAAATTCATGAGCGGGCAAATGGTGTTGCGGGGCGCTTCGGTAGTCACGCCCGAGGGCCACAGCCGACCGACGTACCGCAATTTTTTTCAACCTGACAAACGATGGCAATACACCGGAATCCGACTGATTCAATCCTGAACGCTGAATTAATTTCTGACAATACTGGTCCGGATGGGTTGAGCGATTTGGCGCGGGAAGTGCTGGAGGGACTGACGAAAACGCCCAAACGCCTGTCTTCGCGGTTTTTTTACGATGCGGAAGGCAGCCGGTTGTTCGCCGAAATCATGCACCTGCCCGAGTATTACCTGACGCGCTCGGAATACGAAATTCTGGAAACCAGCAAGCAGGAACTGCTCCGGCGGTTTTCGGCCGACGGGCGTCCGTTCGAACTGGTCGAGTTGGGCGCGGGCGACGGGCTGAAAACCAAACTGCTGCTAGGACATTTCTGGGACGAAAAGGCCGATTTTACGTACGCACCGGTCGATATTTCCGATTCGGCCCTGGAAAACCTGACGGCTGATTTGCGGAAAAAATGGCCCCACATGAAGCTGGAACCACAGCACGGCGAATATTTTGAGGCCATCGAGCGGCTGGCAAACCGGTCGGGAGTGGAACGGCCCCGGCTGGTGGTGCTGTTTCTGGGGTCGAACATCGGGAATTTTGCCCCGGACGAAGCCGTGGGCTTTTTTCGGCAAATCAATGAGTCGCTGCAACCCGGAGATCTGGTGTTGACCGGTTTTGATTTACAGAAACATCCGGCGGTTATTCACGCGGCTTATAACGACCGGCAGGGGCTGACGAAAGCCTTCAACCTGAATCTGCTCCGGCGCATTAATCGCGAACTCGACGCGGATTTTGACGTTTCGGCTTTCGATCATTACGAAACCTACAGCCCCGAAACCGGCGAAGCCCGAAGTTACCTGGTCAGCCAGAAGGTGCAAACCGTGACGATCCGGGACCTGAACCTCCGGGTGGCGTTTCAGTACGGCGAAATCATTCACACCGAGATTTCCCGCAAGTTTACCCGCTCCGACGTCGAGCAATTGGCCGAACAGTCGGGCTTCCAACTGACCGGCTGGCTGACCGATTGCAAACACTATTTCGCGGATGTGATTTTTCAGAAATGAAAACCGCTAGACCGTCTGCCGGGCCAGGCGCTGCGCGAGTACGCTGGCGGCAATGAGTTGCAGGGCGTGGTACATCATGATGGGCAGCAGCACGATGCCGACCACATTGTCGGGAAACAAGACCGTTACCATCACGCTGCCCTGCACCAGCGATTTTTTGGAACCGCAGAAGAGGGCCGTAATCCGGTCGGCGCGGTTGAACCCCAGCAGGCGGCTGACGAGGTTGACCAGTTCGTAAACCAGAAAAAACAGGCCGAGCATACTGGCACCCAGCACCAGCAGGTCCGCAGCGGTTAGGCTCTGGAACATCCGGCGCTCGAACGATTCGCAGAAAGAAGTGTAGACAATCGTCAGAATGACCACTTTGTCGAAGTTACTCAGGGCTTTTTTGTGCTGTTCGGCCCAGCGGCCCAGCCACCGGTTGAGCAAAATTCCTAAAATGACCGGTGCGATCACTTGCAACGCCAGCTTCCCGATGACACTGCCTAAGTCGTACTGACCGGAACCCGTCGAGAGGAATAAACCCATCCATAAAGGTGTAATGAACACGCCGATCAGGCTCGAAATGCTGGCGTTGAAAATAGCCGCCGGAATGTTGCCGCCCGCCAGCGAAACCATGACGACGGATGAGGAAACCGTTGAGGGTAAGGCTGCTACGTAAAAAGCGCCCAGCCATAGCAACCGGTTTTCGCCGGTTTCGAAAACCGAAAAACCGGCCAGCACGATCAGCGGAAAAAGGACGAAGGTGGTCAGGTGGACGGTCAGGTGCAGTTGCCAGTTGCCTAGCCCCGCCCGGAGTTTATCGCCACTCAGCCGCAGCCCGTAGAAAAAGAAAATGACCGATACCCCCAGGTTGGCCAGGTTCGACAGCGAAAACGGGCCTTCCTGAATGCCGGGTTCGGGCCAGAGGTAAGCCAGGCCGATCATGCCCAGCAAGGCCAACAGAAACCAGTCGAGACCGGCGCGGGCGGCCAGGGAACGGAGGGAGGAACCGGTGGTAGGGGCAGAGCGGGTGGGTGTCGGATTGTTCACAAAACGTCAGGATAGTTGAATGATTGATTACCTTAGCGGCTCAAAGTCCCCAAATCGTTAACTGCCGATGATTCAGGTTGTTGTTCGTGCCCTGGAATTATTAGAATATGTCGCCAAAAAAGACAATGAACCGACGACCTTGACGGAGCTGGCTGCGGCCACCGGCCTGAACCAGCCTACCTGCGCCAATATCGTCAAGACGCTGGTGGAAAAAAAATACCTCGACCATGTGGGCCGTCGGAAAGGCTACCGGCTGGGCATCATGGCCTACCAATTGACCGACAACGTAGCCTACAACGAGCACCTGGTACTGGCCGCCAAAGACTACATGGAACACCTGACGGCCCAGCTCAACGAAACGTCATTGCTCGGTATTCTGCGCAACAACCGGCGGTTTTTGCTGCACATTGTCAACAGCGATCAGGATTTGCAGGTTCGCAGCCGTACGGAATCCGATATTTATCCGACAGCCACGGGCCGGATTCTGCTGGCTTTTCTGCCGGAAAAAGAACGCGATGCGCTGATCGAAGCTATCGGTTTGCCGACCGCGACCGTCTGGCCCGGCATCGAAACCCGGGAGCAGTTAGGGCAGGCGCTGGCGGTTATTCGCGGGGAGGAACTGGTGATCACGCGTTCGCTGAAACACATCGTCGGGATTGCCGTGCCGATCCGGCGGGGTGGAGAAGTGGTCGCCAGCCTCAGCGTGTTTCTGCCCGAAAGCCGGTATACGGCGGCCCGGCGCCCGGTCATTCTCCAGGCCGTGCGCGAAACCGCCGGGCAGATCAACCGGCGGTTAGCCAGTTAAATCTAACTGAGGAAGAATTCCCTATCTCTGACGCTTGAAAAACGCCCAGGCTTCGAGGTACACGTCGATGTCGTTCGGGTAGTCGTGCTTGCCGCCCAGCACTTTCAGCAGCGTCACTTCCGGTTTTCCGCTGGCTTTGTACGTATACCGCTCGATGGTTTTGCCGTCGGTCGGGTCGGTGTCGGGTAAAAGCTCTTTCGTTGGCTCCCGCTGATAGCCAGCCAGTTCCGACCAATACCGGAACGTGCGATCCGTGGAGCGCACCAGCCCCAGGCTGATGCCGTTGGTTTTGACTTCCCCACCTTCGTACGGATTCACCTGATCGGCGGTGCCGTTCACAATCAAGACCGGAATTGCTACGCGTTTTTCGGGGCAGTCGAGGTTGTTGGTGTCGGGCAGGTTCGCGATGAGCGCCGTGATGGCCCGGAACTGTTCGGGCATGGTGAGCGCCAGTTTGTAGGCCATATGCCCCCCGCCCGAGGTGCCGACCGCAAAAACGCGTTGCGGATCGATCCGGTAGTTTTTCCGGAAATACCCGATCATGGCGTCAAAAAACGCGTTGTCGTTGATGTTTTCCCGATTAGCTGCCGACTGGGCGGTTTTCCGGCATTCGTTCCAGTACTTTTTGTACCCATCCGGATACACCAGCAAAATGTTTTCGGCGGGGGCAATGGCTTCCAGTTTGGCCGCTCCGTTCCGCGTGCCCAGCCCGTTGCCGCCCGAACCGTGGAGCACAAACACCAGCGATGCCTTCGGACGGGCCGGTTTCAGAAAATGAAACGTGCGGTAATACCCTTCAATCAGGACCGAATCGCTGACAAGCTGGCTGTGCGCCGAAACGGCGATCAGGCAAAACAGGAAAAGGGGAAACAGGCGCTGCATGGTTCAGGAACGAAACAGCCGCCAAGTTACGGTTTTGTGGCGGTTTCTGTACGCTGAATTAATCGCATTGCAGCAAGTATTTCATCCCCGCCGGGTTGTTGTCGATGGTTTCAAAGACCGACTGAACGGCTTCCAGGGGGGAAATCTGCGTGATGAGCGCGTCGAGTGGGAGGTCGCCGGAAGCAGCCAGCCGGATGGCTTCGTCGAAATCTTCGGGTTCGTATACCCGCGCGCCGATGAGTTGCAGTTCGCGCCAGAAAAACCGGAACAGATCGACCGGTTTGGGCTCGCTATGAATCGCGACCATCACAATCCGGCCCCGCGCCCGGGGCAGTTGCGTCATGACCTGCACCCCGGCGGCCACGCCTGACACCTCGAACACCACATCGGCCATCGCGCCGTTCGTAACCGTCTCCACGGCTTTCACCAGATCGGTTTCCAGCGGATTGACCGCCGACAAGCCGAGCGACGCACACAGCGCCAGCCGGTTCGGGTTCGGTTCTGACAGCAGCACGTTCGCACCGGTTTGCCGGGCGACCAACGCAATCAGCACACCAATCGGCCCCCCGCCGATGACGACGGCATTTTCCCCGGCCTGCAACCGGCCCAGCCGCACGTCGTGGCAGGCCACCGCCAGCGGCTCGATAAGAGCGCCGAGGTGCAACGGCAGGCTTTCGGGCAGGCGGTGCAGCGTATAAGCTGGGACGTTCCAGTACGATTGCATCCCGCCCGCCGTGTCGATGCCGATGAATTTCAGGTTCTTGCCGATGTGCCGCTGCTCATTGTCCGACGGATCGTCGGCCCCCGGCTGCAACGGTCGTACGGCCACGCGGTCGCCCACCCGCCAGCCGGTGACGTCCGGCCCGAGTTCGGCAATTTTGCCCGCGACTTCGTGCCCGATCACCTGCGGCATCCGGACGCGCTGATCCATTTTACCGTGGTAGATATGCACGTCGGTGCCGCAGACGCCACAATAGGCCACTTTCAACCGAACAAAACCGGGTTGGAGGGCTTCGGGCGTCGCTTCTTTTACTTCAAAATGTTGATTTCCTGTGTAATAAGCTGCTTTCATAGTCGTACCCACGGACTTTAGTCCGTGTTTTGGGGGTAATTTATTCTGGATGTTTATACTAACTCTCACGGACTAAAGTCCGTGGGTACGTTCGAGGATCTGGAGCATATTGCCTTCGGGGTCGAAGAGGTTGCGGACGCGGCCCCCGCCGATGGCGTTGATGATTTCTCCGCCCCAGACCACATTTTGGCTGTCGAGCCAGGCTACGGCCTGGTCAAGATCGGTCACGCGCAGGGCCAGGTGCGACCAGCCGGGCGTCCAGGTTGTGCGTTCGGGCCGGGGCGTCTGGTCTTTGGGCATGATTTCCAGTAATGTCTGATCAGGCGCGATCAACATCCAGACGGGCTTGTCGTGCCGAAACCAGCGTTGGTAGCCCAGCACGCGGCAATACCAGTCGGCCAGGGCCTCCACATCGTCGGCGGCTACGGCCGGGTGATCGATGCCCCTAAAAAGGGATGCAGTCATGGGCTCGTTTTGAGGAGTTTTTGGTTAATAAAAACGTCGGCATACCGTTGGCCCAGCGTCCGGGCGGAAGGCGTGTCGAAATGGGTGGAGTCGCCCTTGTGAACCAGACCTTCGGCCAGTACGCAATAGGCATTTGGAATGGTTTTGACGGTTTTTTGCAATGTTTCGTTGATCACACCCGCGTCGGGATTGCGGCTGACGACAAAATCGCCCAGCGTTCCGACGACAAACGGCACATCCGGCGCATTCAGATCCGTCCGAAACCGCTGGACGAGGGCCACCAACTTATCGCCGTATACCGTCGTTTTAGCCGGGTTCGAATCCGATTCACCCTGGTGCCAGAGAAAACCGGCCAGCCGCCCGTTTTCGAGCGCTTTTTTGGCTCGGCGCAGGGCGTCGTCGTATGGATAAGAGTTCGTCGGTTCGTAGTATGCCCCCGGTTGCCAGACATCGATGCCCGACCCCCCGACCGCGCAGGGAACCAGCCCGAAGTTTTCCTCGGGATAGGCGTCGGCCAGCCGCTTCGCAAACGCCAGACCAGGTCCGACCCCGATTACGGCGGGTTTGTCGAAGTGCATCGGGTCGCGGGCCGGAACCCAGGTTTCGGCTTTCGTCAGCATCCAGATACGCGGGTGGACTTGCTCACTTTCGGCATCGGGCGTTCCGCGTCCGGCCATGTTCGATTGTCCAATGAGCAAAAACAACCGCAAACGGGGCGGCACGTCCTGCCGAAACGCGAACAGGACAGCGAATAGGAGGGCCGCAAAGGCGGTTTTACCGAGTGTTTTCATGGGTTCGTTTTTACCGAAAAACCCGAAGCATCGCCGGTTATACTGTACGTTTTCCCTTCGTGCGCCAGTTTTAGGTCTAAACCGTCCGTGAACGTGCCGGAAAGCCGCACCTTAAAACCGGGTTTGCCGAGCGTCCAGGCCGATTCGCCGGACTCGAACGTCCAGGCATCGATGTCGGCCAGCTCGTCGGCGACCAGCGCATACAGCCGATTGACGACCGTTGTTTTTGTCCCATCCGTGTGGCGGAACAGCAAACCGCTGCCGGGTCGGCCTTCGCCCAGTTGGTTGGGTTCAGGGTGATAGGCATCGTGCACATACGCATAGACCGGTCCGCCGAGCGTAGCCTGCCCCGCCGACCAGATTTTCAACCCGGTTTGGTTGCGGTACAGCGTCAGGTGGGGGCCGTAGGTCCGAACGGTCGATTGGCCGTCGCGGTTGTTGAGCAGCCAGTTCCAGACCGTCCGGACGGGTTCGCTGGCCCGGATGCGGTCGATGACCAGCGTGAGGTGTTCGCCCACCTGAAGCCAGTGCCGGGTAAATTCCTGAATCGGGGCACCGTACGCAGCCGCGACTTCCGACACGACGAGCGAAACCGGGCCTTCGCGCAACACCGCCCGCAGCCGCCCCCCGCGTTCGACGGGTGGCCCCACGCTGCCGTCGGCCCGGATGAGCCGCCGGGGCAGCACATTCCGCTGCTCGATGAGCTTGATTTTTGATAAATCTTCCTGCAAACCCAGTGCGTCCTGTTCGACCAGAAACGTGCAGGTGTTGTGCGTCTGCGTCGAACATTCCAGGCCGTGAATCAGATTCCGGTAGCAACTGTGGCCGGGGTCGGCCAGCAGCCGTTCGCGGTTGTAGACCAGCATAAAGCTGTTCAGATCGCCCTGCAAATGGCCCGGCGCGTAGCAGCCGTCGTTGATTCCGCCCTGAATCGCCAGCACCGATTTGCCGTTCCAGGCGTCGCGGACCAGCGTATTGCCGTTCGAAAAAGCCGTTGTCAGGGGTAAATTCGCCTGTTCCGGACGCAGCGCCGGGACGGTTTTGGTCAGCAGCGGCAGGGTCAGAAAGCCCCAGTCGTTGCGCATCCCGAACGTCGCCAGATCGTGCGGTCCCTGCGTCGACACGGTTTCGTAGTACTCCTGAAACAGCCCCCGCGCCAAACCGGCCCGCACCGGATCGGCCGACCGAACGGCGACGTGCAGCAGCAAATCGCCCGACGGCCGAAACAGAGCCGCCGAATCGTTGAAATTGACGGCCCGGGCGCGGGGTTCGTCGCCCCAGCCGCTCATCGGTTTTTGGTACAACATGCTCTGCGCCATCCAGGCCATGCCCCGGCTGTAGGCTTCCACGTCGAGCCGGTACGCCTGATCCGGAAACGTCCGAAACAGCGCTTCGTAGGCCAGCATGAGCGCGTTGGCGAGGTAATTGCCGTATTGCAACGACTCGCCGTAGGAGCCGTCGGGCTGGAAAGCCTGCGCCATCCGGGCCACTTCCGGCACGAATTCGTCCAGCAAGTCCTCGCGGTTTAGAGCCGCCGACGCCACCAGCGCCCCGGACGCCAGAATGCCGCGCCAGTTGGCTAAGTGGCTGTTTTTCTGCAACCACCGGCGGCAGAGGACAACGCCTTTATCGTGCAGCGCATTTCGGATTTCGTGCCGTTCGGACTCGGTAAAAACCTCACCGGCCAGGTCCAGCACGGCCGCGATGCCCCAGCAGAGGTGGGCGGTTTCCAGATGACCCGTAAACGGTTCGGCATGATCGCGGAACCACGGCCCGACCCACTCGCCGACGGGCAACCGGATCAGGTGCAGCATGGTGCCGCGCAACCAGGCCGCCAGCGGTTCGGTTGGGGCCAGGGCGTGTTGCAGGGCGGCATCCGAAAGGTATTCAGCCGCCGGATACCACCATCCGAGATTTTCGGCCCGCAAACCGGGGGTTGTCAGCCGGTCAGCAACCCGCAATTCGAGCGCTTTCCGAAACCGTTTCAATACCGGATCTGTGCTGGTTAAAACCGCTTCTTTTTCGGCGTCGGTCAGAAAAACCCGCTGTGTTTGTACGGTTTCCATCAGAAATACCCTCCGTTGCGGACGACCTCAGTGGGGCGCATCCCGCTTTCCACCATTTCCTTGATGCCCGCTTCCTTGTGCACAATTTCCTCAGCCGCCAGCAGCACCTCGTAGGCGATGGCGCGGGGAATCGAAATGACGCCGTCGATGTCGCCAAAAATCCAGTCGCCCGGTTCGACCACCACGCCCCCCATCAGTACCGGTTTCTGGTAGTGGTACATCCGAAACCGCCCCAGCATGCCGGTATTGGTTTTGTACTGGTAAAAAACCGGAAAGCCCTGATCCAGAATGGCGTTGGTGTCGCGGATGCCGTTGACAATGGCCCCCCGGCAACCGATGCGCCTGGCCGCCATTGTCATGACTTCGCCCCATTGCGACGTGATCGTATCGCCGGTGCAATCCCAGACCACGACGCTGTCCTCGTGCAGGGCTTCCAGCATCTGGGCGCGGGTTTCCATCTCGCCTTCGGTGGTGATGTCGGGCGCCCCTTTGACGGTGAAGGCCAACCCGGCGAGTTTCATTTCTTCCCGCAGCGGGGCGAAATGGGCCGGTAAGCTGGTGGTTTGCAGCTTGTAGTTGAACCGCAGCACGTCGTTGACCGCGCCGGTGTACAATCGCAGGTAACGCTCCCGCATCTCGGTAATTGGAACCGGGTACTGGGGTAACTGGGTAGCGGCTTTGCCGTTGGTGTGAATTTCCTGAATCATCCTGCTAAAAATTTCATGTTGTCAAAATTGATTTCCCGAATCAGTACGTAGTCCGGTTGGTTCAACACGAAGGCGATGACGTTGGCGACGTCGTCCACCTTCAGGAATTTCTCCCGGGCCACTTTCCGGTCGCCCCAATAGTTGCTGTCGGTCGGGCCGGGGTTCACGTCCGTAACTTTGATGCCTTCTTTCAGCACCTGATCGGCCAGGCCGCTGCTAAGGCCCCGCGCCCCGAATTTGGAGGCTGCATACACCGGGGCGTTCGGATTTGTCCGCTGGCCCGCCATGGAGATAACCGTCACAATATGACCTTGTTGCTTCGGTTTCATGAGTTTGAGGGCTTCGCGGTTGCACAGAAACACGCCCCGCATGTTGATGTTGACCATCTGCTCGTAGGTGTCGAGGTCGGTGGCGGACAGGTCGGTGGTCAGTACCCCCATTCCGGCATTGTTGATCAGCACGTCGACGGTTCCGAAGGCGTCCACACAGGCCGCAAAACCAGCCTGCACATCGGCTTCCTGGCTGACATCACCCCGAAACGACCGCAGGTTTTCGTGGTTGATGGCATCGGCCAACTTGTGCGTCCGGCTGAAATCGAACACGCGCGCGCCCTCCTCGAGTAGCCGGAGTGCCGTGGCTTTCCCAATACCGCCCGACGCTCCGGTGATGAAAATGACTTTGTTTTCGAGGTAATTCATGGTGGTTTTGAGTGAACGCTAGATTCTGAATGCTGGATACTTGATTCTGGATGAACTGGATACTAGATACTGGACAAGAGATGCTGGATGCTGGATAAAAGGGTAGAAGGCAAGCTGTTGATTATCAGAAATTTAATCTCCGTTTTAATCTCTTTTATCTAGTATCCAGTTCATCCAGCATCCATTTTATGATTGTGAAAGCGGGGTGGCGGTGGATTTTTCGTCAGCTTTAACCGGTTTTGGTTCGCGCGTCCAGTACCAGAGTACGGCGCAGAGAATCAGGCAGATGATCCCGGCCCCGAAGGCAAACTGGCCGCTGGTCTGGCCGATGGACGGCATGCTCATGACCATGAACAACCCACCCGTCACGGCCAGGGCCACGGCGTAGAGCCGATTCATCGACCGCATGAAAACCGGGTTTTCCTTCGGTTTTTCGGCTTCGGTCAGGGGCGTTGCCAGTCGGAGGAAAAACGCTTCGACCCGATGGCGATAGGCGGAATCTTTCGATTCTACCAGGCCAGATAACAGGAAGATGGCGATGCAGGCCACAATTTCGATCAGCGTGGCAAGTTCCCACGAAATACTAGGCGTGGCGTTGAGGGCCAGACCGATGCCCATACCGCCCAGCACCGTCGCCAGCGCGCCCCAGGGCTGCGGGCGTTTCAGCACAATGCCGAGCACGAGCGGCAGCGTCATCGGGATGGCAAACAGGCCGGTAAACAGTTTGTTGGCTTCGAAGGCTCCGCCAAAACCGCCCACAAACAAGGCTCCGACCGTGATGGTAGCCCCCAGGAGCAGCGTCATCATCCGCCCAACCCAGAGCGTCTCCTTGTCCGTCGCGTTCGGGTTGAACAGCCGTTGGTAAATGTCCCGCGTCAGCACGCCCGCCGTGACGTTGTATTCTCCGCTCAGGACCGACATGGTAGCCGCAAACATGGCCGCGACCATCAGGCCCATGATGCCTTCGGGCAGGAGTTTCAGGCAAACACTGACGTAGGCCATTTCGGGGTTTTCGAGGTCGGGAATGATGGCGCGCGCGGCCAGCGACGGAAACAGGAAAATGGTCGGAAACAGAAAGAAGAAAACCGCCGTGAGCATCCCCTGTTTCTGGCTGGCCCGCTCGTCGCGGACGCTGTAAAACCGCTGGATGAACGTCCAGTTGCCACTGTATTTGACCAGAATCATCAGGTAATACACTGACAGATACAGGGATGTGCCTTTGGGGCCGTTGAAGGGGTCGAAATGGGCCGGAATGTCGGCCATCATTTTGGGCAAACCCCCGGCAGCCTGCACCGTGAGCGGCACCAGAATCAGCGTCGCAACCATCAGAATGATGAACTGAACCACGTCGGTGACGACCACGGCCCACAGACCGCCCGCGATGGTGTAGAGCGCCACGATGACCCCGCAAATCAGGATGGATGTTTCCAGGCTCATGTCGGTCGAGGCTTTCAGGAACAGCCCCAGCGCGTAAAGCCGCACCATGTTGTCCAGGATTTTGAACAACACCCCGGCCCAGGCAAACACCTGGCGAACCGGCGCGTTGAAGCGGGTTTCGAGGAATTCCATCGGCGTCAGGATGCCCGCCCGACGCCACCGCTTGGCAAAAACCGCTACGCCGATCAGGGCCGGTAAGACCGTACTCCAGATGAGCGTGAGGGCCACCAGCCCGTGCTGGTAGGCTATCCCGGCGTAGGCCACGAACATGAACGTGCTGAATTTGGTCATGAAGTTGCTGATGGCCCCCGACACCCACGGAATGGCGTTGCCGCCCTTGAAGTAGTCGCCGATGTTTTTGACAAACTTGCCCAAAAACAGCCCGATGCCCGCCATCAACAGCATGTAAATGGCAATGGCCCAGTAGTCTAAAGTTTGAAGGGTTTGCACGCGTCGTTGGGTTTAGTTTTTGACAAAAATGGGAATCTTCGTGGTTGGCCGGGTGTTGGTGATCGTCGTATTTCGGGCATTGAGCAACTGAATCAGGGTCGGGGTTTGATCCGTGCTTTGCGCGGTCAGCCGATCAATAACCACCTGATCCACGTCATCCAGCACCAGCGCCGGACGCTGATCGTCCTTCGCAAAACGCAGTTGAATCTGGTCGAAGGTGCTGTTTTTGACGTGCCGGACGTAGAAACCGTACGCGGGCAACACCGGACCAAACATCGTTCCGACCGGGTAGGCATCCGGTTTTTCCGGGATGGGATTTGGTGCCTCACCGGCCATGACGCCCCCTTCAAACTCAAAATTCAGGTTGCGCAGCAGCAGATTTTCCAGTGGATAGTCGGCCAGACCGGTGATCGAGCAGCCCAGCGAGGCAAGGCGGGTTCCCTGAATATTTTCAATGATGATGTCTTTCAGCGCCGGTTTGTTGACGACTGTGTTGGCGCCGTATTTTTTGTTCCGCGTATTCAGCCGGATAAAGAGCGCGCCCCGTTTGATGTTGCGTAGCGTAATGTTCGAAATGTTGATTCGTTCGATGCGCGCACCGTCGGCGGTCATTACCGCCAGGCCCTCCCCGCGGGTGTCGAATACCGTGCAGTTCTGGATCGTAATGTCTTCGAAGCGGCCCGCGGTTTCGGTGCCGATCTTGATCCCGGACGCGTTGGCACTCACCACGCAGTTCGTCACGGTAATGTCCCGGCTGGCCCGGTCGGGCGAAAAACTCTTGATGCAAATGGCGTCGTCACCGCTGTTAATGAAGCAGTTCGAGATGCGAACCTGTTCACAATCAATCAGATCCAGGCCGTCGTTGTTGCGGTGCCGGGCTGTGGTTTCGCGCGGTTTTTCAATGTCTTTGTTTTCCCGGCTATCCACCGTAAGGCCATTGATGACCAGATTCTTACACGCCTGGTACGTCTGCACCCACGACGCCGAATTTTGCAGCGTCAGGTTGTTGATGTGAACGTTCTCGCACCCCCGCAGGTGAATGATGCGGGGCCGGTATTTAAAAGACGGTCGGAGGTACGGATCCATCAGCCCCCGTTTGTCAATTTCGCTCCCCTGTCCGTCGATGGTGCCCCGCCCTTCAATCGTGATGTTCTGACTGTTTTCGGCGTAAAGAAAGGCCTTGCTGGTTAGCGGATGTTCGTCGTAGGTTGGGTAGTCAGATGCCTGGTCGGGATAATCTGTAGCCTTTTCACTGCCCAGCAAGGTAGCCCCGGCTTCGACGTACAGGGTGACGTGACTTTTGAGGTAAAGCGTTCCGGACAAAAACCGACCATTGTGCAAATACACCTTGCCACCCCCGGCCGCGTGGCAGCGGTCGATGGCCGTCTGGATGGCTTTCGTATCCAGCGTTTTGCCATCGCCTTTCGCGCCAGTTGCGAACACATCCCAAACCCCGGACGGTTTTTGGGCCAAACCGGTGGTTGCGAGTGCCAGCAGGAAAAACAGTCGTTTCATATCCGTACCCACGGACTTTAGTCCGTGTTTTTATTATATCTTCCTCATACAGAGGAGTCAGGAAGTAGTTTATACAAGAATCTGGTATCAAGTCACTCACACGGACTAAAGTCCGTGGGTACGTTAGACCTTACTCTTCTCCATAATCAGCATCGGGTAATCCTGCAAAGGCAGTTGCCGGAACAATTGCGCTTCCGATCCGACGCGGTATTTGTCGTTGTCGAAGAGTTTTTCCTGGCCGGTCAGTTCGAGAATGTCGCCCGTGAGCAAGTCCACCAGAACCGGTTCCTGAAAGCCCGAACCTTCCCAGTCCCAGTGGTATAGATGGATGCTGTCGGCTGGCTTGCTATCGGTTGCTTTCTCGCCTGACCAGTAGGCCAGCACCGGGCCGTTGTCGGTATTCAACACCGCCGAACAGAGGCCCGCGAGGCTCTTTTTGGTGCCATCGCCAAACAACTGGTAGTCTTTTTCCGCAACCGGTTCTTTCCCCGACACCGCATGAACAATGGAGCCCCGGGTTCGCACCTCCCCGTGGATCAGGCTGCCCAGATGTTGCAGGGCTTTGTAAGCGATTTTGGGTCTGATGTCCGGTTTTTGCCGCAGAATCCCCTTGTAATTGACTTTGCCCGAGCCCTTCGGATAATCGTGCAGATCGACAATCAGAAACCACAGCGTCATCGGTAAATCCAGCGAACAATCCGTCAGCAACCGGCGCAGCATGATTTTAGCCTGAATGGTTTCCGTCCACGGGCCTTCGCCCGAAAAACCGGTGCTATTGGGGTCCGACGGAAAGCCGTTTTCGCCCTGCCAGATCTTGATTTTCGGGTTGTAATGATCGATCAGTTTGCGCAGCGCCAACGTCCGCTCCGAGTAACTTTCGGGAAGGGTCGTGTAAGGATGAAAGGAAAAAATATCGATCAGATCGGCGAGACCGGCTTCGAACAGCTCCCGGATGAATTTGGCGGGCATGCGCGAAACCACCCCGCCGACGATGACGGCATCGGGGCAATTTTGCCGAATAATCGGCGCGGTTTCCCGGACCAGTTGCACGTACTTTTTAGCATTGGGCTTATCGGGGCCCCAGAAACCCGACAGATTGGGTTCGTTCCAGATCTCGTAATGCTTGATTCTGTTTTTATAGCGTTGGGTCAAAGCGGTTACGTACCGCTTCCAGGCTTCGTTGGCCGTCGGAACGTCCAGCGGGTGATAGCCAACCTCGCCGGCCATGTAATGGGTATTGCCGTAACCCACGTTGAAAAAGGGCTTCACGCCCCGGCTCACCAGGCCATCGACGCTTTCGTCGAGCCAGGCCCAGTCGTATTTCCCTTTTTCCCGTTCCACACGGCCCCAGCCGGTTTGCAGACGGCCCCATTTCACTGGCAAATTGTCGATCCAGGGATACACCTCTTTCGGTTTCCACAAATCCCGGTCGAGCGTTTCGCAGCCAATCCCGAAAGGTGAACTTTTGATCTCGGACGGTTTTTTGACGCGGACGGAACCGATTTTTTTCAGGGCAATGGCCGGTTCCTGACCAACAGATAAAGGTTCGGAACCCGGTTTCAGTACCTTTGCAAAAGGCAGAATGGATACCATTTTTAGGAATTCACGGCGGTTGTTTTCCATCATGAGGCTGTCTTTCAGGGGTTAAGAATAACTCAACGGTTCATTGAACACATTGCAGACGTGCAGCGAATGGCCGTTGAAGCGGTAGGGACCCTCGTAGCCGGTATCGCCGAGCAGGTGGCTGACCAACGCAATGGACAGGGGATAAAACCAGGAGCCGAGCATGATGTGCGTGCGGTTCGGGTCTTCGTCGCGGAGTTCGGCTGATGCCGTAGTGGCCCCTTCCTGCCAGATCCAGTGCGGACGCGGCACCCAGTCGGCGGGTTGGCTATCCCGGCGGTGCAACAACCAACCGACCCCGTCGGGGCTTTCGTGCTGGAGGGCGTGGGCCAGATACCGGCGGCAAGCCGCTTCGACATCGTCCCGGCGGTAATCGGTCAGGGTCGCGAGGTTGACCAGTTGATAAGCGCCGTCGAAGTCGGGACAATCCGAGCCGCCGGGCCAGAACGAACCGTCGGACAACTGGCAGGCCAGCGTCGAGTCGATGGACCGTTCCAGATGGCGCAGCGGCCAGCCCAGCGCGAAGTAAATCGGGACGACGTGGATGGTGCCAAAAAGCCCATTGTCCCGGTCGGCACCGAGTTGCGTACCCCAGAAACCGGTTTGTTCGTCCTGCAATTCTTCGAGGGCCGGGAACACGGCTTTCTCCATCAGGGCGTCCACGTCCGTTGCGCCGAACCAGTCCCGCAAGGCAAACAGCGCCGTCGCGGCTGCCAGCACCTGGTTGCCAGCCGCCCACGAATTGCGCCAGTCGTAATGCTTGACCCAGCGATACAGCCGGTCGGCATCGAGCAGCGGTTCCAGAAACCGGAGTTCCCGCTCGGGTTTCCGGTTCAGCACCCGCAGGGCCCAGAGGTTGCCGCGCGTATAATGCCAGACCGGTTCGAGTTCGTCCAGCGTCCGGATGCGACCGAATTCGGCCGGTTTTCCCGAAAAATAGCCCTGCTCGGTTTGCCGACGCTGAAACTGCTCGGCCCAGATGTCGAGCTCGGCGGCCGGGCGGTTTTGCAATTCGCCGAACAAATCGAGCACGTGGGCGGCATGGTAAGAACCGTAAAAGCTTTCGCCTTCGCCCCGCTCTTTGCGGTAAAGTCCGGGCGTATTGCCGATCTTCATGGCTTCTACAAAGCGCAGTGCCGATTGTTTAATGCGTTGATAACCGGGTGTTTCGATCATGGTTCGTTCTTATTTTACGAGCGATAAAACGGATTGGTCGGCAATCAAAACCGGATAATCCGGCACCGGGATCGCCGTAAACGTGTAGGTATTGCCCGACTTTTTCCACTGGTTTTTCGGGATTTCGAACACTTTACCAGACACGAGATCGACAAAAACCGGTTGATTGAATTTTCCCTGGATGGTTACATCGGTCGGTTTCGGGTCGTAGGTTTCGGCGGGCCGGGCTTCGGCGCTCCAGAGCGTCACGAGGCTCCCGCTGTTTTTCCGGTGGCGGTATTGAAACGCCGAAACCGTAGCCTGACTGACGGTTGGTTTGGACTGAGAAAGCAATTCAAGCTGGTCGTCGAAGGTCGAGAAAACGTGCTGGGCGGCTTTGTAAGCCATTTTGGGCCGTTCGATGGTTTTGTCGGGATTGGTTTTCAGCAGACCTTTCGTGTTGACGCCCGTCATGTGATCCCCAGCCGCGTAGTGGATGTCGCTGATCGTGAAGAGGTTCGTGGCAATGCCGCGTCCGTGGTCGGCCAGCATCCGGCGCAAGTCCCACTTGGCCTGGCTCAGTTCGGTCCAGTCCCACTGGCGCAAGGCTCCGATCGTGACGGCACTGGCGGTCGAAGGCGCTCCGTTTTCGCCCTGCATGAAGGTGATTTTGGGATTATAGCTCCAGACAAGTTGCCGCATTTCTTCGATCTTCGGATACGAGGTGTCGGGGTTCGGCGCGTAACCATGGTAGGTCAGGATATCGATCAAATCCAGCGCATTTTCCTTCTTCAAATGATCGAGAAAAGGGCGCATGAAGGCCGTTGCCGGAACCCCCGCGACTCCGAGGGCAATCAGTTTGGCGTTGGGCTGAATCGATTTGACGAGTTTGGCGGTTCGGATGTAGAAAACCGCTACTTCCTCGCCGGTATTCAGCTTGTTGAGGTCGGGTTCGTTCCAGATTTCCCATTCGGTGACCTGATTTTTGTACCGGTTTACCATCGCCCGCACCCAGTTGTCCCAGGCCGCCAGCCCTTCCTCCGAGGTCGGAATCCGCCCGCCCAGTTTCGCTTCGCCACCGCCGGGGTAGATCGGATTGCCGTACGACAATTCCACCCAGGGCGCCACCCCGCGCGAATAAGCATCCGGAATAACGGCATCGAGCCAGGCAAAATCGTACTGGCTGGGGCGGCCCTCCGCTTTCACTTTCTCGCACTTCGACCAGCCGCCCTGCAACCGGATCCGCTTGGCCCCCAACGGTCCCAAATACGGTTTGTACGATTGGTAGTCGGTATAATCCCGGTCGAGGGTTTCGCCCCCGATGGACCAGGTGGACGACTTGATTTCTTTCGTGGAGCGCGGTCGAAGCTGCGCCACTTCCCGGAAACCCTTCGGTTCTAAAACCGTGCTGCTCGCCAAAGGAGCCTGGGCGAACGAAGCCGTTTGTTTAATAAGAAACAAGCTGATAACCAGAAAGAAAGGAGATAAGGCTTTCATTTTCTTTTTAGAATTAGGGAACGATGAGCCTGTAAAAAACCGGCCAGGTAAGCCGCCTGCAACTGCATGGCTGGTTCGTCGTAATGCACGTGGTCGACAAAATGCTCGCTGCCCAGACTCCGGGTAAACGTGTACAGGTCGATGACCGGAACGGCGTGTTTTCGCATCACTTCATCGGCGATCCGGTTGTAGTCGTCCAGATCGCGGGCGTACCGTTTGAAGGCTTTCGAGCGGGTGTTGTGCCTTTCATCTTCGACGGACGTGGTCCGCATCCAGACCAGCGGAATGTTGTGTTTTTTCAGCAGTTGGTAAATAGCCTCCAGGTTTTTCCGGTAACTGGCCGAATCCACCTGAATGGCGTTGGTTTCCGGGAGCCGTTTGATGTCGTGCAGCCCGCAGTTCAGGAGCAGGACGTCCGGCTGAAAGGTTTTGTCGGCGGTTTTCAGTTTCAGAAATTCGAGCACCATGCGCGAATCGCCCCCGTTGGCGCCCACCGGTACATCCAGGTTTTTAGCGGCCTGTCCGTCGTCACTTTTCCGGTCGTATTGCCAAACGCCCTGGACGTATTTTTCCAGGAATGGACCGTATCGCATCGAAATGCTGTCGCCGATGACGTATAACCTGGGCAGCGACGGAGCCGCGCTGATCAACAGAAAAAACAGGAGAACTATTCGGTATTTCATAGCTCAAGGTGATTAAGGGTTAGGGGTTTGAGTGATGATCGAACGATCGTGTTCTTCCCCTAAATGCCAAACTCCGGCCGTTAATACCCGGTATTTTGCGTCAGATTTTTATTCAGGTCGATTTCCCGCTGTGGAATCAGGTAGAGCGTGTGGAAATCCTGGACTTTCAGTCCTTTGGCGTTCATGACGGTGACGTACCGACCAGTCCGGACCAGATCAAACCAGCGGTGGTTTTCAAAGGCGAGTTCTACCCGTCGTTCCTGCTCGATGGCGAGCCGAAAAGCACTTTGATTTGTCGCCGTCGTGGCAGGCAATCCGGCCCGCTGGCGCACCTGATTCAGCGAGGACACGGCTTCGGGATTGAAACCCACTTCGTTCAGCGCTTCGGCGTACATCAGCAGCACATCGGCGTACCGAATGACGGGAAAGTCGATGTCGGAATCATTGGCGAGCGCGCCGAACTGGACATATTTACTGACGTACCGCTGGTTGATCGGTTGGCCATTGGCGTCGATGTACGAGGATTTCATCGAAAATGCCTTGCGGAGGTCCCCCGGCTCGTAGGCGGCTTCCATGTCGGCGGTGACATACCGCATGCTGCCACCGGTAATGCGCGCGCCTTCGCTGGCCTGAACCGGTCCAAAACCGCTGCCCTGACCCGTATTGCCCGATTTGTACTGGACATTGAACAGGATTTCGGCGTTGGTCGGCGTGGCAAAGCTGAACACATCGGCGTATTTGGGCAGCAACTGGAACTTGCCCGACGAGATCACTTCCTTGAGTTTGGTCGCGGCTTTGTCCCATTCTTTCCGGGTCAGATAAACTTTTCCCAGCAACGCTTTGGCCGCGCCCTGCGGAGCCCGGCCCACATCGGTCGAGCTATAAGAAACCGGTAATGCCTGCTCGGCACTTTGCAGATCGCTGATGATCAGTTTGTAGACGTCTTCGGCGGGTGTCCGGGTCAGGGTGCTGGCTCCATCGGCGGTGGTGATTTCCGTCGTGACCAGCGGTACATCGCCGTACAGCCGAACGAGGTTAAAATACAGCAAGGCCCGTAGAAACTGCGCTTCGCCTTTATACTGCGTCTTCAGGTTGTCGGCAATACCGGCGGTTTCGATGCGGGTCAGGATGGCGTTGGCCCGGCTGATGCCCTTGTAGTGGTCGCGCCAGGCCGCGTAAATAATGTCGTTGAGCGAGGTGTAGGTATGATCGATAAACTGGAAGTTATCGACGTTGACGGCCTGCCGGGTCGTCACCCCATAATTGGTGTTATCGGTTGAGACTTCGCCCATCCAGTACAACGACGTATTATACGTGCCGCTTTGCTTGAGGGACGCATAGGTTCCCACGACGGCATTGTTGAAATCGGCTGCGGTTTGGTAAAAATTAACCGTATTGCGGTCGGTGGCCGGAGAAAGGGCCAGGAAATCGTCCTGACAACCAGCGAGCGCAAGCAAAGCGATAAGCGAAAGAAAAATGCGTTTGACTTTCATGGTTCGGGTTCGGTCAGAAGGTAAGACTTAAACCAAGGGTGAAGGTGCGGGCGGGCGGATACCCGAGGTAATCGATACCGGCGGCCAGCATGTTGTCGCCCGAGTTGCTGATTTCGGGATCGTAGCCGGGGTATTTTGTGAACGTGAAGAGGTTGTTGCTCGTCAGGTACACCCGGCCGGTTTGCATCCCGAGCCGCCGGGCCAGCCCGGTCGGCAGATTGTAGTTCAGGGTGACGTTGCGAACCCGCAGGTAGGAACCGTCAAAATTGAAGAAAGAACTGTACCGCAGGTTGTTGTTCAACGCACCCCGAATGATGCGGGGCGACTGGCCGTCGCCGGGGTTCGTGGGCGATTTCCAGTAGTTGTCGATCACTTCGGCGAGGTTGTTCTGGACGCCGTGGTAGCCGCGCACGAAAACCGCCCCGGCCCAGAACACATCCCGGCCCTGGACGCCGTTGAGCAGGACGTTCAGCGACCAGTTTTTGTAACTGAACGTGTTGTTGAAACCGTAAAACGCTTTGGCCTGCGGGTTACCGATGATCGTCCGGTCGGCGTCGTTGATGACGTTATTGCCGTCTACGTCTTTGTACATGAAATCCCCCAGTTTGGCACCGGCCTGGGTGGCATGGCCGGAAAGTTGCTCCTGCGTCAGAAAAATTCCTTCGACAACGTGGCCGTAGAAACTCCCGATGGGCTGCCCGACCTGCGTAATGCTGACATCGCCCCGTCCGCCGTCGGAGAAGAGCTGTTCGCCGTCCGAACCGAGCCGCAGCACTTTATTGCGGTTGAAGGTGATGTTGAAACTGCTCGTCCACTGGAAATCGCGCGTTGCGATAGGTTTGCCGGACAAAGCCAGTTCGATACCCTTGTTTTCCAGTTCACCGATGTTGACCCAGGCCGTCGTATAACCCGTCACGGACGGAATGGCCTTGTTGAGCAGCATGTCGGTATTTCGGCGGTTGTAATAATCGCCCGTAAACTGGAGTCGGCTATTGAAAAAGGCGAGATCCAGCCCAATATCGATCTGTTTGCTGGTTTCCCAGCCTAAATCATTGTTGGTGAAACTGCTTTGGGCGAGCCCCGGCACCTGGGTGTTGCCCAGCACGTAGTTCGTCGCCGACAGCAAGCCGAGGTAGCGGTAATTGCCGATGGCGTTGTTGCCCGAAAGACCGTAGCCCGCCCGAATCTTGAAGTCGTCGAACAGGTTGAGGTTTTTGATGAACGGCTCTTCCGACAACCGCCAGCCCGCCGAGAACGACGGGAACGTCCCCCAGCGGTTGGCCGATCCGAAGCGGGACGATCCGTCGGTCCGGATCGTGGCCGTGAGCAAATACCGGTCGTTGTAGCCATAATTGATCCGGCCTAAATAAGAAAGCAACGACCACTGGCCAATGGTGTAACTACCGCCCGTAATCTGACCGCCGTTGATGTTTTCCAGCAAATCGTCGGCGAAATTGGTCGCGGAAGTGGTCGTCGCCGTTGTGGTCGATTTCTGGATGGTGAACCCGGCCAGCGCGTCAAAGGAGTGGCTGCCGAACGTGCGCCGGTAGTTGATCGTGTTCTCGTTCAGCCAGTTGATGTCGGCGGTATTGACGATGCTGGACGTGGCCGGCGACAGCGAAGCGCTCCCCGACAAAGTTGACGGTTTGAAGGTATTGGTGTTGTAATAATTGAAATCGGTACCGACGCTGACCTTCAGTTTTAAACCAGTAAGCAATTCGTATTCGCCGAACATATTGCCCAGCAGCCGGAATTGGGCGTTGCTGCTTTTGTATTCGTTGGCGGTTTTAACGGGATTCGCAATTGCGCCCATACCCACGTTCGTCAGGTCGAAGGTATTGCCGTAAGAACCGTCGGGGTTGTAAACCGGAATCATGGGCGGCATCGACAACGCTTCGGCGACGATGTTGTAATCACCATAGTGACCGGTTGAGGGTACGTTGTCGGTTCGGGTGTAGGTCGGGGCCAGATTCATGTTCACTTTCAGGCGTTTGGTCAACTGGCCGTCCAGGTTCAGCCGGGCCGAATACCGCTCAAAACCCGAGCTGATCAGAATGCCCTTCTGGTTGAAATAACCGCCCGACAGCGAATACCGGACCTTTTCATTGCCGCCCGTGGCCGAAACCTGATAATTCTGGATGGGGGCGGTGCGGAAAATGACGTCCTGCCAGTCGGTGTCCACCTTGGGCAGGTTGTTGAGGTCCTGCCAGGCTTCCGGAATCCGGTACGAGGTCGAGCGGACACTGTTGGGATCGGTAATCTTGGCATTGGGACCGCCGTTGTCGAGCCAGCCGTTGTTGTGCCCTTCGATGACAAACTCGGCAAATTGCCGGGAATTCATCATTTTGAGCAAGCGCGCGGGTTGCTGCATCCCGACATAGGCATCCACGGTGATCTGGGCCTGACCGGATTTGCCCCGTTTGGTGGTCACGATAATGACGCCGTTGGAGCCGCGCGAGCCGTAAATGGCCGTTGCCGAAGCGTCTTTCAGGATTTCAATCGATTCAATGTCCGCCGGGTTGATCGTATTGAGGGGGTTGCCGACGCCCGAATTGTTGATTGGAAAACCGTCGATCACAAACAATGGCTCGACCCCGCCGGACACCGAGCCAATCCCGCGTACCAGAATATTGGTATTACCGCCCGGCGCACCCGATGTGGTGGAAATTTGCAAACCGGGAACCTGCCCCTGCAGGGCCTGATCGAGGCCCGAAACCGGGAGCCGTTGAATGTCTTTCGCCGAAATCGACGCGACCGAACCGGTCAGGTCTTTCTTTTGCTGGGTTCCGTAACCCACCACCACCACCTCGCCCAGTTGCTTCGTGTCGGGCAGCAGCACGACGTTGAGGATCGATTGGTTGCCGACGGCGATTTCCTTGGACGTATAGCCGACGAAGGAAAAAACCAGGACCGATTGGGAAGAATTCGCTTTGAGGCTGTAGGTGCCATCCGGTTGGGTGGTGGTGCCGGAGGTACTGCCTTTTTCAATAATCGTTACGCCGGGTAGTGCCTGGCCGCCTTCTTCGGTGACTTTCCCCGAAATGGTTACCTGCGCCCAACTCAGGACAGGCCAGACGCTGACCAAAAGCAGCCATCCGATTCGCTTGCAGTAGATGATTAAGGGTTTCATAATATTCAATTATATTGAATTATGAATTAGGAATAATTACCTTGCAAGGCTACGGTATTTAGCGGTTTTTTCAAAATTAATTTTGATATTTTATAAAAAAAGTTTTATTAACTGATTCTATTGACTTCCTTTGAACGCATTGCAAAAGAGATATGATTAATAAATATTGGTCATTAATTCATTAATAATGAATTTAAAATTATTTAGGTACAATAAATTGGGTATATAATATCAATGAAAAGACTTTTGCTTTTACTCCTGAATTCCTTAATTGATTTACACGACCTAACCGCCGGATTACTAAGTTGGCTTATTAGCCCCCTGCTAAAGCCGTGGGCTGTAAACATGCTTTTCAGCCGTTAGGTCGTGTAAATCAATAAGGGGGCTTGCACATCCAGAGCAAAAACTCCCTTTCAGGCCGGGCCGACGTTTCGGGATTTAGGGGTAAAAACGAAAGCCCTATATAGGATAGAATTGCAGGCTGGACAACAGCCGCCATGACGATTGGTTGGTACCTGATCGGTGGGCTGGCTGCGGCTGCAGCTTACCGCTTTTTCGGACGCGCGGATTGATAGAACGTTTCGGCGTGGGATGAAAAGCCCGTTACCGGCTTTTCATCTCATTGACCATGCGGTACGAGAGGAAACTGAGCAGGACAATCACCACCCCCAACGCCCCCCAGATCAGCCAGCGATTCGTAAAGAAACTCGGCGGTGCAACACCGGCGGTTGGGGTCGCAACGGGTTCACGCACCTGAACGATGGGCAAATTGGCCGGTATTTTATCCTTGAAATAGACCAGGTCATACACCGGACGTCCCACGGACGGATTGGCAAAAGACAGGTGATAGGCTTGGTCGGGTTTCAGTTCGGCCAGTGCATACGTGACGGCCTGGTAGGCTTTTACCGTTTCGAGGGCCAGTGGCGCGTTATCCTGATTCTCGATAATCAAATACAAATCCCGTGTTTGGAGGTCCGATACGTAAACCGGGTGCAGGCTGTCTTTCGAGTTCAGTTCAAAGCCCTGAACAGTTTCAAAAAAGGGTGATGAAACCGCCCGTTTCCGCTTCCGAACCCGCCGTTGGGCCAGTTCGGCGCTCCGACGGTATTGCGAGGGAGCTTTTACCGAAATCATCAACTTGTCCGGTCGGGCCAGCGTCGGAAAGCGGATGTGTACGTAACTTTTCCGATTCGAACTGTCGCGCTGCGCAAACGAAACGCCCGAAATCTCCGCATACTGACCCGCGCGGGCGGTCGCGGTATAATAACCGACCTGGAGAATATTCAGCGGAGCACTCAGCGAATCGTTGATTTCCAGTTGGTAATATTCGTAATCGCTCAGCGGAAAATCGAGGATTTTGGCTTCCGAGGTCGTGGCGCTGCTGGCGACGGGTTCCAGCTCGTACTCGTCTTCGATACCGTACCAGGTTTTGGCGTCGTTGCTCCCGCTCAGCCGCGCTTTTTTGCGGACGTTCGTATTCTTAATCACGAGTCCGAGCGAATGGATCGGACTTTTAGCCGGATTGCGCAGCACCAGCGTTGTGGCAACGCGGGGCGTGATGGTTTTGCCAATCAATTCGTAGGCTTTGAATTGCGTTTGCTGAACGGGCTGATTTTTCGTCAGCAGGTACGGTATTTCCCGGTTTTTGTCGTCGTACAGCCGAAGGTCAGTCTGGGCCGCATTCAGCCGCCCAAGCACCGAGGGCAGCAGCAGAATGCGGTAATAACCGGGTTGCGGCACGGCGGGCACCTCCGCACGGAATTGAAAGTCCTGGGCTGGGCTACCCTGCCAGAGAACGAGCAGACAGGCAGTCAGCTTAAGCAATCGGGTCCTGCGTTGCATGGGCATCGTCGATGAGAATGAGCTTCCGGATTTTCTGGTACATGAACGAAATGATCAGCAAAAGAACGCCCAGGGAAATGAACGCGGCAATTTTTCCGCCCTCCGAAATGCCCTGAATGTCGTACAGGAACAGCTTGCCGATCGTCAGTGCAAACAAGCTCAGGGACACAATCCGGAGCTGCCGGTTTTTCCGGTTCAGGCCCACCCACATGAACACAAACGCGCAGAGGCCCCAGAGAATCGGCAGACCTACTTTGTTGATCTGGATCAGCAGTTCGTCGAAACGGACCAGAGCGGGTTGACTAGCCAGCCGACCGGTTTCCGATCCCGTGAAACTAAAATAAATGACGTGGGCGAATAATTCCGAAGTGGATACATACACGATGACGTAGCTCATGAACCAGGGCCAGAGCCGCAGCAGAACCGGCGGCAGCGGTTGCAGCCGTGATTTATTCCGATCGATGAGCCACAACATCAGCAGCGTACCGACCAGGCTCAGGTAATGAAATGGAAACCCGACCAGGCTCGGTTCGTTGCTGAGAAAATAGTCGTTCAGCAGGTTCATGGTCGCCGGGCTGTAGGTCGACAGGTACGCAACGATGCCAACCAGGCCGACGCCAACGGCTTTCCAGAGGCTGTTTCGGGTGCCGATCCGCTGGCCCCATAACACCAAACCGGTCGCAAAAAGCAGGTTGTAACAGCCGAGCAGAATAATGCGGTTGGGACCAAAACCGACGTGCTGCGCCAGTTGGTAATCCAGTTCCAGCAAACCCGTCAGGTAGAGGGCCAACCCGGTCAGGTAGGTAATCAGCGATCGGTACGACGCCACCGGCAATTGACCCACCCAGAATAAAATAGGTTCTGTCTGGTTTTTCAATAACCAGCGGGTGCTCACCAACCCGACCACGGCCAGCAAACCGGTGATGAAGGCTTTATTGAGCAAAATCGGCAGGGTTTCGGTGGAAGCCGGGCCATACAAAACCATCCAGTCCATACTCAGACTGATCAGCATGAGACCCATAACGACCACCGAAGCAGCCGCTACAAACCGCAAACCGGATTTCTGGGCCAGCCACAGCAGCAGCACGGCTTCCAGCGCCCAGAACATGGTGATGAAATTGCCGTCCAGCTGCACCGGAACGGCGAGACTGACGAAGGTAATCACCAGCCCAATCAGCAGGTAAATCAGGGTGCGGTCCACGGCTTCCCGGCGGTAGAGGAAAGCTGCCAGCCCGAAGTTCACGACAGCCAGCGCCACCGTAAACAAGCCCTGGTATTCTTTGTGACCGCTGTTTTCCAGAATCACCATCCCAGCGGCAAAAAAGAAGGCCGTACTACTCAGCAGCAAACTGATTTCCAGGGCCGAAAACCGCGCTTTTTCTTTCAGGTTATTGATCAAATTCATCGCCATGAAAACCGCATAAAACAGGGCTGCAAACAGGAAGGCCCCGGCCACCGGCAGCTTTTTCTCCAAAACCGCATCCGACAGCCAGAAACCGTAGAGCAAGACCGTAAAACCGTAGGCCACAATGTGAACCAGCTTCCATTTCTTGAAATACGCCAAAACGAGCATCCCGAGGTCCAGCAACAATATATACGTCAGCAGCACCCGGTAGTCGCCCGCGCCCGTGCTGACCATGAACGGCGTGGCAAAACCGCCCACGAGCGACACCACCGCCAGTTCGACACGGTCGTAGGAAATCGCCAGCAGAACCGAAAAACCGGTGATCAAGACCATCAACGCAAAGGCTACCGACTGGCTGAAAATATGGTAATCGTGGAAGGCAATGGCGATCGTGAAGTACAACACCGCCAGACCGCCCCCGACCAGCACCGAGCTAAACGCTCCGAACGATTTCCGCAGCCGATGGGCTACGCCGATCAGCGCCCCGCCCGCCAGAATGCCGATGAATACCCGGCCCAGTTCGTTGATCCAGTCCTGGTCGATGGCGTATTTGACAAAATAGCCAATGCCCAGCACCAGAATGCCGATCCCGATTTTGTTGATGAGGTTTTCGCCGATGAACTTCTCCAGATCGGGGTTGTCGCGCAAAAAACGCTGAAAAAACGACGGTTGCGGCTCGGCGCGAACGGGTTCGGAAGTGGGCAAAACCGGACTTACAGGTTCTTCAACGGATCGGGGAATTGGCGGGGGCAGGGTTCCGGCCGGATCAAACGCCGGTTCCAGAACAGGGGGTGTCGGTGATGGAATGGGTTCGGGCTGAACGGTCTCGGGCTGAACAGCCAGGGGCGGAGCCGGTTCTTCAGGAACCTCGATGACGGCACCCCGTTCGTCGAGGATCGTGTAAGGCCGTTCAGGGGCCGGGCCTGCGTCGGGACCGAACTGGCTCCGGAATTCCCGGAAATCGGCCCGCAGCCGACCCATTTCTTCATTTTGGTGCTGGATCAGTTGCTTCATATCGCCAAACCGGTTGTAGAGAATGGCGAGCAACACCAGGACGATGATCAGTAAGAACGCTTCCATAAAGCGGTTTCAGTGTATTTGTTGTGGGATAAGTGGCGGTTTGTCAGGGTGTTCCAAGATACGGGAAGTTAGTGTCGCTGACAATTTTCCAGGCTAAAGTTGACACATCGATCGGAAAAGCCGGTGCGGGAACTGGCAAGTTGTGGTCGGGAATGAACAACTAACGTGCCGTACGAATAACTCGCAGGGCACTGGTCGGTAAAACCGTCCGGCTGATCGGTAAAAACCGGCTCCCGGTCGAGCCGACGAAAAGCGCATTAAACGCAGCTGCGGTTTGGGCTTCTAACCTTCAGAAACGAACAAATAAACACTGACAACCATGAAAAAGACCATCATCGCCTTCGCCACTGTAGCCCTTTTAAGCACTGGTGTTTCCATGGCGCAACGCGTCTATAACCCGAACGCCAACCGGCCGAATGCACCCTACAACAACCCCAAACCCGGTTCGCGTTTCGACGACGTGAAAGAAGACATCAAAATCGATAAACTGGACGCCATCGTCGATCTGTCGCGGAAACAGGAAAAAGAACTGAAACGCATCGAAGACCGCTACGACAACATGGAACTGGTGACGATGCAACGCCGGAATCCGCACATGTACCAACGTTTGCAGGCGCAGAAACAGCAGGAAATGCTGGATGTGCTGAATAAAAAACAATTGCAGCAATGGATTGCTTTCCAACAATCCAGCCGCTCCAACCGCGGTCCGGTGTATGGCCGTCGGTAAGTTACCTGAGTAAAAGTTCAACCCGTCTTCTCTCCAGAGAGGACGGGTTTACTTTTTTGCGGGAAAGCCCGGTTTCCCATTGAGCGATGTTAATCTTTTCGGTAATTTGCCGTATGACGATTCCACCGCTGGATTTAATTCTTTTACTCGGAACCGCGCAGGGGTTTATCCTGGCGGCTTTGCTGTGGTTTAACCGCAAAGGTCGGCGGTTATCGAACCGCTTGCTGGCCTTTTTGGTCGGGTTATTGGCGTCGGCAAGTCTAGCGGTCGGGATTCCGATCATGAACCCGTGGATCAATCTGTTTGTCGATTTCGTTCCGCTGATCATCGTGATGCCGGTCGGGCCGCTGGTTTACTTCTACACCCGTTCGGTGCTGGACCCCGATTTTCGGCTGGGGAAACGGGAACGGCGGCATTTCTGGCCGACAATTATCGACTTCGGTAGCCGACTCATGGCCTGGATATTCCTGTTGGGCCTGTTGTTCGGCGCATTCGAACACGGGGATAACCGGAAAGTGGGCTGGCTGATGGACGAGTACGATAAGTATGCCGATATTCCGCGCTGGATCTCGGTAACAGCTTATGTGATTGTAACCTACCGCTGGCTTCACCGATTTCAGCAATCGAATCCGGATACGACGGAACCTCAACGGGCGAATAGGCGGTGGCTTCGGCAATTCATTACGGTTTTTCTGGTCTTTCAAACGATCTGGCTGCTTCATTTAATTCCGTATATCATTCCCCAAACCAGTAATGCGTTATTGGATGCGTTCGGCTGGTATCCGCTCTATGTTCCGATTGCGATCATGATTTACTGGTTCGGTTTGGGCGGGTATCTGCACTCACGCAGTACGGTTTCACCCGAACCTATCCGGAAAACTACGGCAGCGGTTTTGCCCGACGAGTTGATTCAGGAAACCGCAGCCGGTTTGGTCAGGGCGATGGAAACGGATAAACTCTATCTCGACCCCGAACTGACCGTCGAGAAAGTCGGGCGGCATTTGCAGCTATCGCCCAAAACCATTTCCGCCGTGCTGAACCAGCATCTCGGCAAAAGCTTCAATACGTTTGTCAACGAATACCGGCTGGAAGAAGTCAAACGGCGGCTGATTGACCCGACCCGCTCGAACCTGACACTGACCGGCATTGCCTTCGAATGCGGCTTCAATTCCCAGGCGACGTTTCAGCGCACCTTCAAACAAATGACCGGGTATTCACCCAAAGAATACCTGAACCGGCAGGTTGTATAACCCCCAACTCCCTGAAGGGGGCTAAAATCGGAGGTAGAAAGCCCCCTTCAGGGGGTTGGGGTGTTTAATTTCCTCTCAAATCCGGATTTGAGCAGACTGCGGTCTTGTTTTCGGCTTGTTTTGGAGCAAACCACAACGCCCATGCCGTATTCAGCCAAGCTCTTTCAACGATTCCTCTCTGGACTTCTTTTTACTCTTTTTGCCGTTGGCGCAACCGCGCAGCCGGGTTATCTGACACTTTCCGGCAAGGTGATCAATCAGGAAACCGGCGAACCGGTTCCATTTGCCAGTATTACGGTGGTGGGCCGAAGCATCGGCACCGTGTCGAATGTGGTTGGTACCTTTCTGTTGAAAATACCGGGCGATTATGCCAACGATAGTGTAAAGGTTTCCAGCGTGGGTTATCAATCGGTTACGCAACGAATTTCGGCTACAAGTGTCCAAAACCAGTTGGTTCGGCTAAAAGCCGCAGCGGTGACGCTGGACGAAGTGCGGGTACAGGCCCGCCGGAAAACAGCCGTCGATATTTTGCGGGAAGCTGTGGCCGCGATTCCGCGCAATTACGACACGACCTCGGTGCAGATGACGGCTTTTTACCGGGAAGACACCCAGTTTGAGAACCAACCCGTGGCGTTTAACGAAGCCGTGCTGTCGGTTTACAAAGCGGCCTATGGGAAGCCGGACGCGAAAGACCAACTGAAGCTGATCAAAGGCCGAAAGAAGGAATTTGATCGCTCAAAACACAACCTGCCCTCATTCATCAACCTCAGCAACGGGGCCCGGAATTCCCTCATGGCGGATTACCTCAAACAGCCGATTCACAAGAACAGCCTGCTGAACGAACGGAATTTCAAGTACTACGACTTTACGTTGAGTACGCTCATGGGCGACCGCATGACCTACGTGATCGACATCAAACCCGGAAAACGGCAGCGGAAAGCGTACCTGACGGGTAAATTCTACATCGATGCCCAGACGCTCGCCTTTGTTCGATCGGAATGGCGGATTACACAAGCCGGGCTGGATCTGGAAAATAACCGCGACTGGCTGTTGAAAAAAATGGCCTCCATTGTGCACAAACTCAACCTGAAGATGTCTGATTTTTACGAAATCATTACATATGAACCCTACAAAGGCAAATGGCATCTGAGCAATGTCGAGCGACGGTATGTGGCCACGATCAACAGCCAATCCCGCAACCTGGTTGATAAAACCTGGAAAGTTTCGACCAGCTTTACGGTGACCGAAGTCGGCCCAAAAGGCATTCCCCCGTTTGCGGAAGGGGATATCGCTGAAAACCGCAACTCGATGAGCACCCTGATCGGGGAACAGAACGATCCGGATTTCTGGGAGAATTACAACATCCAGCGACCCGTTTCAGCCGATACGGTTTCGGAAAAATCGCTGGTTGTTCCGACTGCTCAACCGTCGAACCCGCTGAAAAACCGGGTAGGTAACCGGCAGAACGGATTTACCCGCGCTGATACGCTGCGGGGCAAGCTCAGTCCGCTTCGTAGTAAGTACGACGTGACGTTCTACGACCTGGCGGTGAAGGTGGATATCGAAAACAAGGCCATTAGCGGTAAAAACCGGATGCGGTTTAAGGTTTTGGCCCCATTGGACAAACTTCAGGTGGATTTATACGCTAATATGACGATTCACCAGATTCGGTACGGCGGAAAATCGCTGGCCTACACGCGGGAGTTCAATGCGGTTTTTGTGCAGTTTCCCGAAAAACTCCAGCCGGGCAGTGAGCAGGAACTGGAAATCGACTATTCGGGAAAACCGCAGGTACCGGATTTTTCGGTGCCGATGGTGGGCGGTTTTTTGTGGGACAAAGACAAAGAAGGCAATCCGTGGGTGCAGGTGGTGTGTCAGGGCTCGGGGGCCAGTTTGTGGTGGCCCAACAAAGATCACCTCTCCGACGAACCCGACAGTATGCGTATCCGCGTGACAGTGCCCGACAGGTTGATGGACATTTCCAACGGACGGCTGTTGCGCAAAACCGCCCTGCCCGGCAACTGGACGGAATATGAGTGGTATGTGAGTTACCCCATCAACAACTATAACGTGACGCTGAACATTGGCAAATACGCCCATCGGCGGGAAATGTACGGCCCGGATTCGCTGACGCTGGATTACTATTGCATGCCGTATCATCAGGAAAAATTCCGCTGGGTTTTCGATGGCGTCAAACCGATGCTGGCGATCCTGGAGAAACACTACGGCAAATACCCGTTTCCGCGCGACGGTTTTACGCTGATGGAATCGCTGTATCCGATGGAACACCAGAGCGCCGTCTCGTTTGGCAAAATGCCGAACGACAGCGCCGGGCCGCTCACGCTGGCCGATACGCTACGGCACATGCAGTTGGTCTGGCACGAAGTGTCGCACGAATGGTGGGGCAATAACGTCAGTTGCCGCGACATGGCCGACATGTGGATTCACGAAGCCTTTGCCACGTACTCGGAAGGATTTTATTTAGACTCGGCGGTTCCGGAGGAGGGTGAATTGGGCTACATCGCGTCCTTGCCGCGGCAGGTCATTGGCAAAGAACCCATCATTGGCGTTTATGACGTGAACCACATCCACTACGACATCGGCGATATGTACGCCAAAGGCGCTTTGGTGCTTTACACCTTCCGACACCTGCTCAACGACGATCAACGTTGGGGCGATATATTGAAAGGTATGCAACAACGGTTTCGGTTGCAAACAGTTTCCACGAAGGATATTGTCGGTTATATAAACGAAAAAACCGGGACGGATTACACCTGGTTTTTCGATCAATACCTGAACTACACATCCATTCCCACGCTGGAGGTTCAACTGCTGGAAAAAGGCTCGTCGCTGGTGGTGAAGTACCGCTGGAAAGCCGACGTGCCGAATTTCCGGATGCCGATTGCCGTCACCAAAAAACCGGAGCAGTTCAATTTTATCATGCCTACAACGGACTGGCAGACGATGACCTTGCCCAACATGACGATCGATGATTTCGAGGTGGACGAAACCCGGTTTTACGTCCGCGTGGAGGTGGAAGAACCGCAGATCGTCAAACAATAACCGCTCAAATCCGGATTTGAATAGCTTCCTACCACATTGAGAGTCAGTTTTGCCCAAACAAACAGACCCTATGAGAACACTTATGAATACCCTGGCCGCCCTGGTGCTGGCGACCTCCTTCACCCTGGCGCAGCAAGCGCCGGGGGCCAAAACGACCACCGAAAAGCTGGAAGAATACCTGGCAACGTCCGCCCGGCTGCACCGGTTCAACGGAACGGCGCTGGTGGCGCAGAACGGGGCGGTTTTACTACAGAAAGGCTACGGCTGGCGGGATGCCGTGCGTCAGATTCCCAATGATACGAACAGCATTTACCAACTGGGCTCGATTACAAAAACGTTTACGGGGGCCGTTATTCTGCAACTACAGGAAGAGAAAAAGCTGTCGTTGACCGACAAACTGAGTCGGTATTTTCCGGAGTACCCGCAGGGCGACCAGATTACGCTGGAACAGTTGTTTCGGCACACCTCCGGCATTTATGACTTCAAAAGCATTCTGTACGGGCCCGACAGCGCCACCGTGACGCGGCCGGTTTCGAAGGAATGGGTTGTGGCTCAGTTTAAGGACAAACCGCTGGCAGCCAAGCCAGGAACGGCTGTCCATTACACCAATTCGGGTTACTATTTGCTGGGCCTGATTGTCGAAAAACTGACCGGAAAACCGTTTGAAACCGTCGTTCGGGAGCGGTTTTTTAGCCCACTAAAGCTTACCCAGTCCGGTTTTGATTTTATCAATACGAAAAACCGGGGCAAGACGACGGGCTACACCTTCCGGAACGATTCGCGGCTGGTGGCGGTACCGACGGTCGATTCAACGGTGGCCTACGCGGCTGGCGGCATGTACAGTTCGGTCGGTGATCTGTACCGCTGGTCGCGGGTGGTGCAGAACCGCCGGATGCTGAAACCCGAAACCTGGGAAGCCGCCCTGACGCCCCCCAACCGGGGCAACTGGGGCTACGGCTGGGGCGTCAATTATTTTAATGATACCAAAAAGCTCATTTTTCAGAATGGCAACATTCCCGGTTTTGCCACTTTTTACGTCCAGATTCCGGACGACGATGTGGTGATCATTCTGCTTTGTAACGTCGACGATGCGTCGGACCTGACGACGCTGGAACCGATTGTACTGGATTTGGTGAAACTGCTCTACAACGAACCGTACCAACTCCCCGTCAACCGAAAGGCTGTTGCGGTGGGCGAAACCGTGCTGCGGCAGTACGTGGGCCGGTATCAACTAGCGCCGGACCGAACGCTGGCGATCACGCTGGAAGCCGGTAAGCTCTTTTTACAGGTAACCGGGCAACCCAAGTTTGAAGTGTTTGCGGAAAACGAAACCGAATTTTTTCTAAAAACCGTGCAGGCCCGGTTGACCTTTCACAAAGACGCCAGCGGGAAGGTGTCGCAGGTGGTCGTTCATCAGAATGGCGATCATGTGGCGAAGAGATTATAACGAAAACCCTGCCAGTGGCCCCGGCCCTGACAGGGTTGATCGCTCATTTTGATCACTTAATCACAAACTCCGAATCCTTCACGCCGTCATTGACTTTGACCTTGTCGACGGTCATTTCCATCTGAAACTGGCCGTTGCCCTGCGAGAGCGAGGTGGGGTATTTCAGCCCTTTGAAATCCTTGTAATTGGCATACTGAATGCTTTGCTCCATCTCGCCCCGGGGTGTTTTCTGAATCGAGCTGGATTGCACCTTCAGCCCCGTGGCGGTATCGTAAAAATCCGTCCACGAAGCCGCCCCGTCCGAGGTCGTGTGTTTGACTTTGTAAGCCTCTTTTCCGGCTATTTTTTCGGTGCCTTCCACGGTGCTTTTTACACCCAGTTCAGCAAAATGTAATTCGGGAAATAGCATGCCCTGAATCAGCCCCAGTTGTGCATCTTTTCCTTCCAGTACGCGGTTGCCGCCACGCATCCCGCCCGAGGCAATCTTGGTGCCGTCGCTGGTCATTTTGAAGACTTCCATACCGTTGGCGACCATCACCCGGGAGAACTTGTTAGGCGCTTTCTGCTTGAGCATCACCACCATCGGGTTGCCCTGCATTTCGGTGGAAAGTTGCACATCCAGGTCGGTTACTTTGGCAAGGAAATCCTTGCCGCCGATGGCGGTCAGGTACTTGTCGATGACTTCTTCGGCGGAGGGTGTGCTTTGAGCCAGCGCGCTCAGCGCCAGGGCGGGCACGATCAGCAAGGTCAGGATGGCTTTTTTCATGACTTGAGGGGAAAGGTTTGTGGTCAAAACTAACCGAAAAAAATGGATTGGCAAGCCCAAAACCGTCGTAGGCTTGTTTCCTTAAACTTCAGGACAGGAATTGGCGTTAGCCTGTTGCAATCCCGTAAAAAATGGCAACATATCAACTGCTCCACGATTGGACCGTATCGCCCACCGAAGCCGTGGCCCTGCAACAGCAACTGCGGCACCAGATCCGCATCGAACCGCTTACCAAACCGGTCGAGACGATTGCGGGCTGCGATATTTCGTTCAACAAATTTGAAGAGACGGTGTATGCCGGAATCGTGGTTTTGAAACTGGACACGCTGGAGGTGATCGAAGAAGTGGGCGTGGTGAGTTCGGCGACATTTCCGTACATCCCGGGTTTGCTGTCGTTCCGCGAAATTCCGTCGCTGCTTGAAGCCTGGACGAAGCTGAAAACCGAGCCCGATGTGGTGATGTTCGACGGGCACGGAACCGCACACCCGCGCCGGATCGGCATTGCCTCGCACGCTGGCCTGTTTCTGAACCGCCCAACCTTCGGTTGCGGCAAATCGGTTTTGGTCGGGAAGTACGACGAACCCGCGCCCGAACGCGGGGCGTGGTCGCCCATGAAGCACTATGGCGAAACCATCGGGGCGGCTTTGCGGACCAAAAACCGGGTCAATCCGGTCTATGTCTCACCCGGCCATCTAATTGATTTACAGACCGCCATCGACCTGACGTTGCGCTGCAACGGTGGCCGCCGGATTCCCGAGCCCACGCGCCGGACGCACAACCTGGTTAACGCACTGCGTCGCGAACGTACCCACGGACTTTAGTCCGTGTGAGCTTATTATTATCCAGTAGTTAATATCAACTCAACGGTTATGCTGGATCACACGGACTAAAGCCTGCGCGGCCCGGTCCGTGGGTACGTTTGCTTACTTCCGGGGCGTGGTTGACGACGCGCCACCCAGCGAGGCCGGTGACGAAGCGCCCGCTGCCGTAACGGGGTTGCCTTCTTTGTCGAGTTCAACCACTTCATACCCCAGCCGTTGCAAACCGGGCTGGATGGCGGCTTTGTTGCCCACCACCGTGATGATGAGGTTATTGACGGGCAGGCGTTTCTTCGCGATGGCGTCGATTTCCTTCTTCGTCATCTTTTGCAGAATCTGGCTCTGCTGCTCCACAAAATTACCGGGCAGGTTGTACTCCGCGATCTGGTTCAGGAAAAGCGCTTTCTGGAACGAGGTTTCGTACCGCAATGCATCCCGCTGACCGACCGAGCTTTTTAGGAATTTCAGTTCGTCCTCCGTAATCCCGGTTTTGGCGTAGTTGGTGATTTCTTTCATGAACTCCACCACCGAACTGTCGGTCGCAGTGGCTTTGACCCCGGCCTGGGCGGTGAACGGCCCCGGTGTTTTGGTGCTGCCGAATCCCGAGCGGGCCCCGTACGTCCAGCCTTTGTCTTCGCGCAGGTTCATGTTGATGCGGCTGTTGAAGGCTCCGCCGAGGATGTAGTTGGCCAGACCGGTCCGGAAATACTCGCCCGTTGCGTCGAACGGCAGGTCGGTCAGGTAGCCGATCCGGATTTCCGACTGCGCGGCTTTGTCCTTGTCAACCAGGTAAATCCGGGTTTTATCGACGGCTTTCGGCGTGGGTTCTTTCGGCAGGTTGACCGGTTTGGCCGCCCAATTTTTCAGGAAATCCAGCTTGGACAGGATGGCGGTTTTTTCCACATCCCCGACAATGACGAGGTTGGTCACCGAGGGCGAGAAGTTTTTCTGGTAAAACGCCTTCACATCGTCCAGCGTGATGTTGCCAACGGTTTGGATCGTGCCGCTGGACGAAATGCCCCGGATGTTGTCAGGGCCGTAGAGCAGCTTGTTGTACGCCTTGTTGGCAATCACAACCGGCTGCGTGCTCTGGTTGGCAATCAGCTCGATCTGCTGTTTTTTCAGCCGCTCGAAGTCTTCCGGCGCAAACCGGGGGCGGAAGAGTTTCTCCTCCACCAGCGCCAGCGTGGCGTCCAGATTTTTGGTCAGCGACGACACCGAAACGCCGATTTCTTCCGTACCGGCGTAAATCTGAATGCTGCTGCCGAGTTTTTCGAGTTTGGCGTTGATCTCTTCGTTGCTGTAATTCTGCGTGGCTTCGTTCATCAACGAGGCCGTGAGCTGGGCAATCCCGGCTTTCGAGGGGTCGTTGGCCGAGAGCAGGTGACCGCCTTTCACCGAAAACAGCATCGTCACGGTCGGTATTTCATCGTTTTTCGTGCCGATCATTTTCAGGCCGTTCGGCAGCTTGTCGGTCCAGAACGGTGGCACTTTCAGGGCCGGGCTGGGACCCGAACCCGGTTTTTTGCTTCGGTCGAACGAATCTTTGGCTTTCACGTATTTCAGGCCTTCGTAGCCGTAATCGGGCGCTTTGTAGCCTTCGGTCGCAATGGTGTAGTTGTCCGGATGCGCCACGATGGCCTGTTGGCCCTTCGGATACACCGTCAGAATGACGCCTTTTTTGCCTTTGATGTACTGGTTGTACACCCGCATAATGTCGGCTTTTGTCACGTCCTGGTAGCGTTTGAACTCTTTCGGTAAATAATTCGGCGTACCCGCAAAGGTCTGGAAGGAAGCCAGTTGCGATACTTTTCCGGCCACGCTTGACAGAGCGTTGATCATATCGGCTTCGCGGGTGGCTTTAAATTGCGCCAGGTCGTCGTCGGTAACGCCCCGTTTTTCAAATTCAACCAGCGTGTTGCGCACAATGGCTTCGGTGCTGTCGAGCCGCTTGTCGGGAAAGGGCAATACGGTGAATGTAAACTCGCCCGCCAGTTCGTTGGCCGGATGGCCGACGTTTGCCTGCACGGCTTTCTCGGCTTTGACAAAATTCTTGTAGAACAGGGAGCTCTTACCGCCCCCCAGAATCTCGGCCAGCGCATCCAGCGGAGCTTCGTCGGGGTGGAAACGCGGCACCGTCGGGTACACCATCCGCAGCATCGGGAACCGGATGTTGTCTTCGTACGACACATAGCGGTCTTTCTCGACCACGACCGTCGGCACCACGGTTTTGGTCACCTCCGGGCCTTTCGGAATGCTGCCGAAATACTTTTCCGCCAGTTGCACCACCTGCTTCGGGTCCACGTCACCGCCCACAGTCAGCACCGCGTTGTTGGGGCCATACCAGCGGAGAAAAAAGTTTTTCAGGTCGTTGACGTTTACCCGGTTCAGGTCCTCAATGTAGCCGATCGTGAGCCAAGAGTAGGGGTGGCCGTACGGGTACAGATTTTTGGCCGTATACTCGCTCACCAGGCCGTAGGGGCGGTTGTCGTAGTTCTGGCCGCGCTCATTTTTCACAGTTGCGCGCTGAATCTCGAATTTTTTCTGGGTGACCGCATCCAGCAGAAAACCCATACGGTCGGCTTCGAGCCAGAGCGCCCGTTCGAGTTGGTTGCTCGGGACGGTTTCGAAGTAATTGGTCCGGTCCTGGTTGGTGGTTCCGTTCAGGGTGCCACCGGCTTCGGTCACGAGTTTGAAGTGCTCGTCGTCGGCCACGTGGTCGGAGCCCTGGAACATCATGTGTTCGAAGAAGTGGGCAAAACCGGATTTGCCGATTTCTTCCCGGGCCGACCCGACGTGGTACGTCACATCGACGTGAACGATCGGGTCGGAATGGTCTTCGTGCACCACCACCGTCAGGCCGTTGGACAGCACGTACTTCTGGTACGGAATGATCAGTTCACCGTCCTTGCGGTTGACGGTTTCGACAAGCTGGGCCTGCGACCAGGCCAGGTGGGTAAGCAGCAGGCTCAGAACGCCGATGCAATAGCGTATTCGTTTCATTGTATAGGGCTGGTGAATCTATACAAATTACGTCGAATAGCTACATATATGAAAGCTTTTTGGCTTATTTCAGGGTGCTCATCCCGCCGTCGATATGGAGAACTTGCCCGGTGACCCAGGCGGATTCGTCCGACAGCAGGAACGTGACCATCCCGGCGATGTCGTCGGGCGTACCGATTCGGCCCAGCGGATGCCGTTTTCCGGCCGCTTCGAGTCGGTTGGGGGCTACTAGTCCGGCGGCTTGTGCCAGCGGGGTATCGGTCAGCGAGGGTGCCACGGCGTTAAACCGGATGTAGTGCGGGGCGTATTCGGCCGCCAGCGATTTGACCAGCCCCTCGACGGCTGACTTGGCGACGCTGACCGACGAATGCAGCCCCAGTCCGAGCTGAGCGGCTACCGTACTGAACAGCACCACACTGGCCGATTTGGCCTGAATCAGCGCGGGCATGGCGGTTTTTAGGATCGAAATCGCCCCGAGCACATTCAGTTTCAGATCTTCTTCATAATGCTCCATTTTCAGACGGCCAAAGGGAGCCAGCCGGATGGTTCCGGGGGCATAGACCAGACCATGCAGCGTACCAGGCAGGGCGTTCAGGGCGGTTTCGTCGGGCTGGGTGGCATCCCAGGTCAGATGGGTAGAGGAAAAGCCTTCGGGCTTGCGCCGACCGGCCGTAAACAGGGTGGCACCCTCGGCGGCCAGTTGCCGCGCAACGGCCTGACCAATCCCGGACGATGCGCCGACGATCAGGATGTTCTTTTCGGTGAATTTGCTCATATTCCCCACAACGCGAAAGTGAACGTCGAGGTTAGAAAAAACCGGGAGAATAATTTAGGCCGGAAAACGGGTGCCGGAGGGCGTTGGGAGAAAAAATAAGCCCATTAGAAATCCAACGGGCCTATCCTACTAACCTATGATGAAATAGTATTCTACGTAGTAAAAGTATTTAATCGGAAAGATCTAACTATGCCGTACTCTCCTGCCTTCGCCAAAGAAGAAAAATGTTGGCGGACAGGATCGTTAGACCGGGCGGTTTTTGTGCTTTGAGGTTCAGGAGAGAACAGGAAGGTCTTTCCTGATAAATTGCACAGATTTGTTGAAAAAGCGCTATACTGCGTACTTGGAGACTTCACCCCCAACCCCCTAAAGGGGGCTTAAATACCCGGATCTGAGAGCCCCCTTTAGGGGGTTGGGGGTGAAAAATTCGCGTTTATTTTTTAAAACCGATGGCCGTAATTTGGGGAGTTGTCTTACACGCGTTGGGCGGATTCGCGTCCGGCAGTTTTTATTTACCGTATAAAAAAGTGCAGGTTTGGTCCTGGGAGAGTTACTGGCTTGTGGGCGGTATTTTCTCCTGGGTGGTCGCTCCGCTTCTGTTCGGTTTACTGACTGTACCCAACCTGTTCGATGTGCTGGCAGCGGCCCCCACCGAAACTATGTGGTGGTCGTATTTCTGGGGCGTCCTCTGGGGCTTCGGTGGGCTGACGTTCGGGCTGACGATGCGGTATTTGGGCCTGTCGCTCGGCATGGCCGTGGTGCTGGGCCTGTGTGCGGTTTTCGGAACGGTCGTGCCGCCGATCTGGCTCGGGCAGTTCGGAGCGTTGATGAGTACGCTTTCTGGCCAGGTCATCATGTTGGGGTTGGGCGTCTGCGTGCTGGGCATTGCCATTTGCGGCATCGCTGGGATGATGAAGGAAAAATCCATGTCCGACGAAAAAAAGAAGGAAACCATTGCCGAATTCGATCTGAAAAAAGGCATTCTGGTGGCGGTTTTTTCCGGCATCATGAGCGCCTGTTTTTCCTTTGGTCTCACCGCCGGACAACCTATTGCCGAACTGGCCGTGCAGAACGGGGCTGATCCGCTGTACATGAACAATGCCCCGCTGGTGTTCATCCTGCTAGGTGGTCTGACCACCAACGCCATCTGGTGTATCTACCTCAATATCAAGAATAAAACCTACTCGGACTACGCCAACGTGTCGGCTCCGGCAGTGCGGAATATCATCTTCTGTGCGATGGCTGGTGTCACCTGGTACCTGCAATTTTTCTTCTACGGCATGGGCGACAGCAAGATGGGCGAATACCGGTTTTCGGGCTGGACGCTGCACATGGCCTTCATTATTGCCTTTAGCAGTTTCTGGGGGCTGTACCTGCACGAGTGGCGCGGAGCCAACCGCCCGACGATGCGTACCATCACGCTCGGCATTGCCACGGTAGTATTCTCGACCGTCATTGTCGGGATCGGAAATTATCTGGCGGAATGAAACCCGGATGTGCCCTGTCAGCGTCGAGAACCGTCCTGACAGCGGCTCATTGGTATGTAATTCTTTTGTTAAGAAAAGTCCCCGGCGGGGTTTACCGTAAATTATCCGTATTTTCAGAGCGTTCTTACCGGAGTCACTTCGAACTGTAATGGCGCTTTTCTGGATCGAACTGGCCGGTTGGCTGGGCGTTTTTTTCTACCTGCTTGCCTATCTGTTGCTGACCCTGCGGCTGGTGCGCGCGGACAGGCTTCCTTTCCATTTGCTGAATGTCCTCGGAGCCATCGGGTTGATTATTAATTCGATGCACACGCACGACCATCAGAGCATCGTCGTCAACGTCGCCTGGCTGCTCATCGGTTTATGGGCGATCTGCCGGAATTACCGGCCCGTTCAGCGCTTTTGACGGATCAAGCAAGGTGAGCGCCTGTTGCTTGTATTGACCTAGTTTTTGCTCGTACTCGGTTTTGTCGCTGACCAGACTTAAGTAATAATAGGCGCCGTCGACCAGGACAAAAATCAGGTCGGCGGTTTGGTAGGCATCCGCGGTTTGCAGTGCCCCGGCGTTGGCGCAATCCTGAATCAGCCGGGCTAGTTTGTGACGCAGCGAATCCAGCATCGTTTTATACTTCTCCTGAATCACTGCATTCCGAAACGTCAGCGAATAACAACTGTAAAACAGGCCGTCGTCGAACAAGTGGTTCCAGTCTTTGGAGAACAACCGGTCGATGACTTTCAGCAAAACTGCTTCGGGAGTATCGTGGCGCTGCGTCGCGATGTCGAAGATCAACTGGTATTTATCCAGCATGAAATCAATCAACCCGCTGATCAAATCGTCCCGCGTCTGGAAATAATGCATGATCAGGCTGGGATTGATTGCCATCACGACCGCGATCTTGGCAATTGAGGTGTTCTCCAGCCCTTCTTTTTTGGCAACCTGGTAAAACATCTGAATAATTTCCTGCCGCCGGGTGTCTTTAAGGCTTTTTCTTCCCATTCTACTGATGCATCAATCAACGGATTAAAAGTCCCAAATATACGGGAAAAAACAATGGGTAAATTTTAAATAAATTGAATGAATATTCAAACAAAATTAACAATTTTGTAACACTGGGTTAACGTCCGTTGGAGACCCTAAACTCTACCTTTGCAATCAACCTGACTGGACCAAGTCGCTCTATGAAAAAAGTTGATTTTCAATCTCTTCTCTTCCACAGTTAACCATTGTGTATGATGAAAAATCTACCACATGTTTTTTCCAATCGGCTGCCTTCTTCCCGGTTTTGGGGTGTTTTCTGGGGGCTGGTCCTGCTAGCCAACGGCCTGGTTGTTGCGCAGGGTGTCACGGTTAGCGGCCTGATCACCGGCGGAACTGCGAAGGAATCGCTGCCGGGCGTTAATATTGTGATCAAGGGCACCCAAAAGGGCGTCACGACCGACGGGCAGGGCCGCTACACCCTGAATAATGTGCCCGCCAACGCGGTTTTGGCGGTATCGTTTATCGGGTATATGGGTGTGGAAGAACCGGTCAACGGGCGCACCGCCATCGACATCAACCTCACACAGGATGCGGCCAATTTGCAGGAAGTCGTGGTGGTGGGGTACGGCACCCAAAAGAAGATCAACATTACCGGGGCCGTCGACCAGATTGCCGGGAAGGATATCGAAAACCGGCCGGTCGCCAATGTCTTGCAGGGCTTGCAGGGCATTAGTCCGGGCTTGAACATTACGTACGGCGGAGGGCGGCCCGGCACAATCCCAAACATCAACATCCGGGGTTTTACGTCCATCAATGGCGGCCAGCCGCTGATCGTGATCGACGGCATTCCGTCGACGAATAATGATGATCTGCTGCGCCTGAATCCGTCGGATATTGCCTCGTTTTCGGTGCTGCGCGATGCGGCCTCGGCGTCGATTTACGGCGCGCGGGCGGCTTTCGGCGTCGTACTGATCACGACCAAACAGGGCGGAAAAGGCCGTCAGTCAATCGTTTACAACAACTTTTTCGCCTGGGGAAAATCGACCGTGCTGCCGCAGCCGATCACCGACCCGTACATTTTTTCGCGGGTGCTCGAAACCGCCACCGACAACACGCCCTGGGATTACGTCAATTATTCCGACGAGCATTACCGCTGGGCGAAGGAACGCTCCGAAAACCCGGCGGTGGAAGATGTGCGGCTAAATCCGAACGACCCGACCAAATGGGCCTACATGGGCAGCAACAACTGGTACGATTATTTTTACCGCCGGTCGAGTCTGTCGCAGAACCACAGCGTTTCGATGTCGGGCAGCGCCGGTGCCGATAAAATGCCGATCGGGTATTATCTGTCGGCGGATTACAACAAGGAAAACGGCCTCAACAAGCTGACCGACGATTACTGGAACCGGTACACGCTCCGGGGCCGCTTCAATTTTGCGCCCCTGAAGTGGTTGAAAGTCGACAATAACGGAACGATTTACCAGACCGAACGCGCGGACCCGACATCATCCATTATCGATACCTATTTTCTGCAACCCACCGATGTGGCAAAAAATCCGGACGGTTCGTGGGCCAATACGGCCGCCGGACGGCTGGCAGCCCGGCTGACCGATGGCGGGAAAAATACCGAAAGCATGTTCGGGTTTCAGAACATTACGCGGGTTGTCGGGTCGTTCCTGAACGACGCTTTGCAGATAACCGGTGACGCGAGTTTCAAACGCGAGCAGTGGAAATACAACTGGGATTCCCGCAAATTCAGCATCGGTTTTGGCCCCGGCGACATTCGGCAGGAGGGCGGCAACGGCTACGTCATCGAGCGCAACGGTACGCTGACCAACACGGTGTATAACCTCTACGCCAATTACTCGAAAACGCTGGGGAACCATGCGCTGACGGCTTTGGCGGGTTACAACCAGGAAAGCTACGTGTATTCGTCGTTGGAAGCTGAGAAAAATGTGCTTATTTCGTCCTCGTTGCCGTACATTGGCTTGACGACCGGCGACGGCTTCATCCGCCCGACCTACCAGTCGTTTGCCACCCGCAGCCTGTTCGGCCGGTTGAACTACACGTTCAAAGAGCGGTACATTCTGGAAGCCAACGGCCGGTACGATGGCTCATCCCGGTTTCCGTCGAACAACCGCTGGGGCTTCTTTCCCTCAGTTTCGGGGGCCTGGGTGGCCAGCGCCGAACCTTTCCTGAGCGACATGTTACCCTACGTGCCGACCCTTAAACTGCGGGCTTCGTACGGCGACCTGGGCAACCAGAGCGTGGGTAACTTCAACTACATCCAGACGCTGCCCACCGACCTATCGGGCTACCTGATCAATGGCAACAAGCAAACCGTCATCACCAGCGCGCCGTCGTTGCGGATCGACCCGCGCAATTACACCTGGGAACGGGTTTCGACCCTGAACTTCGGGGCGGATGTGGGCCTGCTAAAAGAAAAAGTACTGCTGTCGTTCGACTATTACATCCGGAACACGAAAGGGATGCTGACGGCGGGGCAGGAGTTACCAGCCGTGCTCGGAACGACGGTGCCTAGCCAGAATGCGGCCGATCTGCGCACGAAAGGCTGGGAATTGACGCTGAATTACCGGGATTCGTACGTGGTCGGAGCCAAACCGCTCACCTTCGACGCCAAATTCATTCTCTCCGATTCGCGTTCGTTCATTACGAAGTTTAAAAATGAACAGGAATTATTCTCGAGCTACCGCGTCGGGCAGGAATTGGGAGAAATCTGGGGGTTAACCAACGACGGTTTTTTCCGGACCGAAGACGAAATCAAGCAGATCGACCAGACGGCCATCATTCCCTGGGGGGCGTTGTCGATTGTACCGGGCTGGCCCCGCTACCGGGATTTGAACGGTGATGGGAAGATTGAACAGGGCTTGTCGGCGAAAGATCCGAAGGATTTGTCGGTCATCGGTAACTCGACGCCCCGCTACCGGCTGGGCCTGAACCTGAACGCCAACTGGCATGGGTTTGACGTAGCAGTTTTCCTGCAGGGCGTCGGGAAAGCCGACTACTACCCGCGTCACTACCTCTACTGGGGACCCTACCAGCAGCCTTACGCCAACGTTTACCCCTGGAACCTCGACTTCTACCGGGCTACGGCCGAACCGGAAGCCGACCGCGCGAAGCACTCGGCTTCGTACCTCCAGGCGGGGCTGGCCGATGCCAATACCGATGCCGAATTCCCGGTTTTGCAATCCTGGCTGGCGGATGCCAACTACGGTTCCGGGCTGGACATTCCCCAGACCAAATACCTGCTCAGTGCGGCTTACGTGCGGGTTAAAAACGTGACCATCGGCTACACGCTGCCCCCGGTGCTGACCCGCCGGATCAAGGTTAACCGGGTGCGGGTGTTTGCCAGCGGTGAAAACCTGTTCGAGTTCTCGAAAATCAAAAAGTACACCGATCCCGAAGCGATCAACACCGGGAATGGCTGGGCGTATCCGTTCCAGCGGAAAATGGCCGTGGGCCTGAATTTTGAATTGTAATGGCTCTCTAACCCGCTCGAAATCATGAAAAAGACTTTCTATCTCCTGTTTTTCGGCCTGCTGGTCGGGGCCACGTCCTGTAAAGACGATTTTCTGGACCGGTATCCGCAAACGTCCATCGCGCCGGAAGCGTTTTTCAATACCGAAGAAGACCTGGCATTGTACGTCAACGGCCTGCTCTCGCTGCCGGGGACCGGGTCGTACCTGAACGACCAGAACACCGACAATGCCGCCACGACCGGTGCCGTGGAGGTCAAAACCATCATGACCGGCACGCCCACTGCCCAGAACATCACCGGCGGCTGGACATGGGAGCGGTTGCGGAACATCAACTATTTTCTGGACAACTACCGGAAAGCCAACGTGACCCCGGCCGTCCGGAATCATTACGCGGGCCTGGCGCGGTATTACCGGGCGGAGTTTTATTTCGAGAAGGTGAAGCGGTATTCCGACGTGCCCTGGTATTCGGGCTCGCTGAACCCCGACGATCCGGATTTGTACAAACCGCGTGACCCCCGTACGATGGTCGTAGACAGCGTGATGGCCGATCTGGCGTTTGCGGCTGCCAACGTGCGCGAAGAGGTGCCGACCGGAACGCCCGGCAAATGGGCCGCCAAGCTGTTGCAGGCCCGGGTGGCACTCTACGAAGGTACTTACCGCAAATACCACGACGAACTGAATCTGCAAACCACAGCCAACGGGTTTCTGGAAACGGCGGCTGCGGTTTCGGCCGAAATCATGGCGTCGAAGAAGTTTTCGATTTATTCGACCGGAAAACCGAACGAAGATTACGCGGCCCTGTTTTCGAGCCAGAACCTGCTGACCAACCCGGAAGTGATCCTGACGAATGCGTACGATGTGGATAAAAAACGGAACGGGGGCGTCAACTCGACGGTTTTTGGGGACTACGAGCAGGCACCCGCCCGCGACCTGGTGCAGACATACCTGATGAAAGACGGTTCGTATTTTTCGGGCCAGACCGGTTACCAGCAGTTCGGTTTTGTGAAGGAGTTCCAGAACCGTGACCCGCGTTTGATGCAAACCGTGGCTTATCCCGGCTGGGTGCGCCAGCCCGACGCGCAACCCTACATCCAGCGGCTGAATAAGAACTTCACGGGCTATCACCAGTTGAAAGGCTACATCAACAGCACGAATAACATCATCGTCAACGGCGCCGATTTTCCGGTATACCGCTACGCCGAAGCCCTGCTGATTTACGCCGAAGCCCAGGCCGAACTCGGCAAGCTGACCCAGGCCGATCTCGACCAGTCGGTGAACCTGCTGCGGAAACGGGCTGGCCTTCCGAACCTCGATCTGGCAAAAGCCAACGCGACGCCCGATCCATTCATGGTGTCGAAATACCCGAACCTGAGCGGGGCCAATCGGGGTGTTTTGCTCGAAATCCGGCGCGAACGGCGCGTGGAGTTTGCCTTCGAAAATTCGCGGTACGATGACCTGATGCGCTGGAAAGCCGGTAAATTGCTGACGAATATTCCCGAGGGCATGTACTTCCCCGGTCTGGGCAAATACGACCTGACCGGCGACGGTGTGGAAGACATCATCCTGATCGACAAGAGCGCGTCGATTCCAACCGAGGAGCGAAAAGAAAAGAATGCGCTGGGCGTGACGCTGATTTATTACCGGGCGGGCAGCAGCACCGACGACGTGACGGTTTATCTGAAAAACGGCACGAACGGCGGCACGATGGTGACCGAAACGACGCCCCGGAAATTTGACGATCCCAAATATTATTACCGGCCTATTCCGCAGCAGCAGGTGTTGCTCAATCCGGCGCTCAAGCAGATTTTCGGCTGGTAATCAACGTGCTATGAATCGACGCCTTTGGCTCAAACAAACCGGGCTGGTCGCGTTGACCAGCCCGGAATCGACAAAACCGCGCCACCGCAAACCCGTGCTGACGGTGGCGCACATTACCGACGTACACATCCGCGAGGGCGACGGCGCCCCGGAGCGGTTTCGGAAGTGTCTGGAAGAGATCAAAAAGCACAAGGTCGACTTTTTCCTGAACGGCGGAGACTCCATCCACGCGGCTGATTACAAGGACGTAACCCGCGAGCAGATGCTGGCGCAGTGGGCGCTCTGGGACGACTGCCGCAAAACCATTGGGTCGTACGAGGTGCATAGCTGCATCGGAAATCATGATCCGTGGTGGGCGGCTCCAACGCCGGAGGATGGCATGTACGGCAAAAATTACGTGGTGAAGCGGCTCGGAATTCCGGGCCGCTATTACCGTTTTTCGCGAAACGGCTGGCAATTCATCATCCTCGACGGCAACAACCCCAACGTATCGCTGGATGCGGAGCAGATGGACTGGCTGAAAAACGAACTGGCGCAGCTACCAGCCCGAACGCCGGTTTTGCTAATGTCACACTACCCGATTCTGGGCGTGACGCCGTATCTCGTCGGTGGTGGGCATTCGGATTTCAAAGCCCTGAAAGCGCTCTTTTACCAGCACCGCGACAAGGTGAAAGTATGCCTGAGCGGTCACCAGCACTTGCTCGACCATGCAGTTTACAACGGCGTTCAGTATTATTGCAACGGAGCCATGAGCGGTTTTTGGTGGGGCAAAGGCGATGCTGAATCAGCGGCCCCGAACTATTACCAGGAAACTCCGCCGGGCTACGCTATTCTGGAGTTGTTCGACGACGGCTCCGTCACGAATACCTATTTTCCGCATTCTTATTGACCGGTTTTTTAGTTATCACCATGCACGTTGTTAAAATCCCGTTCCTGCTTCTCATCGGTTTCCTCTCGGTTTCGTTGAGCTACGGCCAGTCGGGCCAGAAAAAAGCCCTGTTTGTGATTGTCGACGGCATTTCGGCGGATGTGATCGAGAAAATCCCGAAACCGAACCTGGACGCCATTGCCAAAGAAGGCGGTTATGCCCGGGCCTACGTGGGCGGGCAGAAAGGCACGTATTCCCAAACGCCAACCATTTCGGCGGTGGGCTACAACAGTCTGCTGACCGGTACGTGGGTGAACAAGCACAACGTTTGGGACAACAGCATCAAGGCTCCGAATTACCAGTACTGGACCATTTTCCGGTTTTTCGAAAGCCAGTATCCGCACAAGAAAACGGCGGTTTTCTCGACCTGGCTCGACAACCGGACCAAGCTGGTGGGCGAGGGGCTTCCGGCCACCGGGAACCTGCGGCTCGATTATTCCTTCGATGGGTTTGAGTTGGACACGCTCCATTTTCCGCACGACCGACAATCGGACTACATCCGGAAAATCGACGAAAAAGTGACCGATGAAGCGGCTGCCTACCTCCGGCAGGAAGGCCCGGATTTGTCGTGGGTCTACCTGGAATACACCGACGACATGGGCCATAAATACGGCGACAGCGAACAATTTCACAACGCCATCCGGCTGATGGACGACCAGATGGGCCGGTTGTGGAAAGCCGTCCAATACCGGCAAAAAACCTTCGGCGAAGACTGGCAGGTGTTCGTCACGACCGACCACGGCCGGAGCGCCGACACGGGCAAAAACCACGGCGGGCAGTCGGACCGCGAGCGCAGCACCTGGATGGTGACCAACGCGAAGGGCCTGAATTCATATTTCAAACAAGCCACACCGGGCGTGGTGGACATCATGCCGACGCTGGCCCGGCACCTGAACCTGACGATTCCGAAAGAGCAGGCGTTCGAGATCGACGGCATTCCGCTGACCGGCAAGCTGTCGATGACGGAGCCGACCGTGAAAAAAGAAGGCAGCAACATCACGCTCACCTGGAAGGTCCTGGACCCCGACGGCCCGGTCAAAATCTGGCTCTCGACCACCAACCACTTCGAAGAAGGCAAAAGCGACCGCTACCTGCTGATGGACGAAGTACCCGCCAACGCCGAAAAAGCCGTCCTCGACGTCTCGAAACTCCCGACCGGTTTTTACAAAATCGTGCTCGAAGGGCGGTATAATAATTTGGGACGGTGGGTGGTAGAGTGATTGGGTGACAGATGCATTATGGAAACCGCCTGTAGAATGGGCGGTTTTTCTTTTGCCGTTAGTTGGAAAAAAGATGCGTTTTATTCTATTTTTTCCGATTTTCCGACATTATTACTCTTGCCCAATCTCATGAGTGACAGAGCCCTCCAGTTAATTGAAGAAAATAAGAGAACGAAAACTGCCTTTCTGGATTTAGGTAATTGCAGGCTTACTAAACTGCCCGCCGAGTTGCTTGAGTGCGAGTGGCTTGAAGAATTAAATCTAGGAGATTGGTATTGGAATAGTAATCAGAATAAGTGGTTCCAAACAGAGAATAGTGATTTAAGGAACAAAATAAAGTATTTCTCTAATGATGCGTTACGCTTCCTTAAAAAACTAAAAAGATTATATCTGCGCTCTAATCAAATTGTTGACATTAATTTTCTAGCCAATTTGACGGAGTTACAGGCTTTAGACTTGAGCTATAACTGGATAACTGATATTAGTTCTCTAACGAATTTGAAGAGGTTACAATTCTTAGATATTAGTTGTAATCAGATTAGCGATTATAATGCTCTTAAGGGTCTGGCAGAACTGAAAAAATTGAATTTGCGCTTTAATCAGGTCAGTGATATTAGTTTTCTACTGAGCTTAACGAGGTTAGAGTACTTAGACTTAAGCTCCGATCGAATCAGCGATTATGATATTCTGGCAAATCTGACTGAGTTACAGACTTTGAACTTACGTCATAACGGGATCGGCAATATTGATTTTCTGGCTAACTTAATAAGGCTGGAAACCTTGTATTTGCGCTCCAATCGATTTAATAATTATAACGTTCTGGAGAATTTGGCGAATTTAAAGACCTTAGATCTAAGTTCCAACGGAATCAACAATATTGATTTTCTGGCGAATCTAAAGAAACTACAAGCCTTATATTTACGCTCCAATGGAATCCTTAATATTAGTATTTTGTCAAGTCTGACGAATTTACAAATATTAGATCTGAGCTCCAACCGGATCAGTGATTATAGTGTTCTGGCGAATCTTAATGAGCTAAAATCTTTAAATCTTAGCTCTAACCGAATTAGTGATATTGGTTTTTTAGCGAATCTAACGGATTTGCAAAATCTATATCTGAGCTCCAACCATGCCAATGATATCCGTTCTCTCACAAATCTGACTAGGCTAAAGACTTTGGATTTGAGCTACAATCAACTCAGCGAGTTTACAAGTAATATGTTGAAAGCATGGCCTGACATGCATATTTTGTTATTGTACAATAATCCAATTGTTACAATTCCTAAAGAAATTTTCTATGAAACATACCAGAACGTACTACCTGCTTTATCTGATTATTTTGCTTCTTTGGAGAAAGGGCGTGTTGAAAATGAAGAAGTTAAGCTTATAATAATTGGCAATACAGCAGCAGGGAAAACCTCTTTGACCCGTTTTCTACAAGAGGGCGAATACGAAACGACGCAAAGCTCTACACATGGTATTTCGTTGAAGCGCTGGCTTGCATCGAACGGCGAGTTAGCTCTCAATGTTAATGTCTGGGACTTTGGAGGACAGGAATATTACCATGCTACCCATCGATTATTTTTGGATGATCATGCCGTTTATCTGATAGTTTGGGAAACAGAAACGAACAGACAAGGTGTACAGGAAAACGAAATTTATCTAGCAGGGATACCGTATTTGTTGCCACTTGAGTATTTTCCGTACAGCTACTGGCTAGACAATGTGCGGTATTATGCACCTGAAAGTACAGTACTAATGGTGCAGACCAAAATCGATAAAAACTTGCCCGAATCTGTAGAGCAGCGCTATTTCGAAAAACCTTACAGTGTTCGGCCTCCTATTTACCAAGTTAGTGTGCAAAAGGCTTATGAACATAAAGCCAATCTAAACCATAAGAGTTGGTTGGTCTTCAAAAGCTTTGAAGCTGAACTCCTTGAGGTTCTACAGAATGATGCTGCCAAATACCCAATCGGAACTAACTGGATCAAAGTCCGGGATGCAATCCGTCAAAAACCTCCCGGTGAATATTGGGTTTTTTATAAGGACTTCGAAGATTTTTGCCGTTACATTGATCCGACGATCGAAATGAAAGGGCTGATGATTTATCTAGGCGGGTCAGCCAGCACTATTATACATTACGAAAATAATTCTAAGCTGAAAAATATCGTTTTTCTGAATCCACAGTGGGTCAGCTCTATGATCTATGAGATTTTGAGTTATGATATTCAGGAGAAACACAAAGGGGAGTTTTCTCGGTCCCACGTTGAAAATGTGTTATCTCAGAATAATATGAAATTCATGACTGATACATTTATAGAACTGATGAAAGCCGAACGGTTTGAACTCATTTTTGAAAAACCGAATGTTCCAGATACATACATTGTGCCTCAATATTTACCTGATAGCTACGATGAGAAAGCAATAAGGCTAATTAAACCCATATCTGCAATTGGTTTTACTCTTCATTTTCCTCGCTTCATGCCCAAGAGCGTGTTTATGCAGTTTATGGTTCGATATGGTAATCTGGCAGAAGATGTGTATTGGAAATACGGGATTGCACTTTTGAAAAATGGGTATCGGATAGTTGCTGAATGCTTATTTTCTGAGCGTCAAATCCGGATAACTATTGAAGATAAACCAGAAACACGACAAGTAGCCAGAGAATTATTTGGGGTACTTTGGCAGCTCAGTGATTACAAAAGTGAGCTTGAAATTTCTATTAATGGCACGGATTTTTTTGAAATTGGTGAGCTACAAGAAAGTCTGAACCAAGTATCTAAATTGAAATCGAAGCAAAATAATTGGTTGAATATCAGTAATTTTTCTTATTTGTTTGGTGTATATCAAGAAAAGCCTGAAGATCATTTTGGGGAGAAGCCAAAGGAAAAAATAACTAACGAACCGAAGATGAAAACCATCAAAATTTTTCTGGCTTCCTCCTCCGAACTAGAAGAAGATCGGGAACAATTCGAGATTTTTATAAACCGGGAAAATAAGCTGCTAATTAAAGAGGGTGTATTTCTGGAACTCAACATCTGGGAAGATTTCATCGACGCCATGTCCCAAACCCGTTTACAAGATGAATATAATAAAGTGATTCGGGAGTGCGATATTTTTGTTAGCCTGTTTTTTACAAAGGTCGGAAAGTATACGGCAGAAGAATTTACAGTTGCTCTAAAACAATTTAAGGAAACCGATAAACCGCTGGTTTATACTTACTTTAAAAATGCACCAATCAATATGAGCGATGTTAAAGAGGCTGACGTCAAAAGTAAATTTGCGTTTGAAAAAAAGCTAAAAGGATTAGGACATTTTCCAACTTCTTACACCGATATCGAGAATCTGAAATATCAATTCAAAATGCAGTTAGACAAAATTCTGCCTACACTGAGATAAAGCCCTGCGAAGAGGACAAAAAATCTATTGTCATCTTTTCTAACAATAGATTTTTTGTCAATGGGTTTTCTTCAATTCACAAACAACTCATCGACCAGCACCAGCCCTGGTTTGCCTTTGTTGCCGTGCCAGTCGGGCAGCGTACACGGTTTGGCGACAATTTTTAAAAAAGCGACGGATTGCGGTTTGAAACGACCCGTGACGGTTTGGAGCGTGTGCTCTTCGCCTTTGACCGGTATCCTGGGCTTCACGGTCGAAAGCAGTTTCAGGTTGTCGCGGCTGTCACCGCCCCAGATCTCGACCACGCCCGGCGGGAAGATCCCGGTGGCTTCCTCGACCATGATGCGGAGCGAAACCGACGAGGCCGTGACCGGTTTTTTGAATTCCGACAACACCACCATGTCGTTGTTCCGAACGCCGGTCCAGTTGTTGGCCCAGGCCGGGCTGTTGGCGTTGAAGGTGCCCAGTTTTCCGTCGAAAAAGGACTTGGGGCCTTCGGCCTGGTGGACGCGGTTCAGCGGTTGCAACAACTGGATGCTATCCGGTTTGTAGCTGCTCCGGAAAAAGTCGAACGTGGCGACGTTGCTGCCGTACCAGCCGTCTTTATAGGCTTTGGCCTTGACGGTGGTCATGCCGGTCAGCACGGTTTTGTTTGTAAAAACAGGCGAATGAACGCTGTCGGGCTCGGTGCCGTCGGTGGTGTACCGAATCTGCACGCCTTTGATTGGATGGTACAGCGCCAGTGGCAGCGACTGCGCAAACACCATCGACGGGTTTTTGACCTCCGGCGGATTCAGCGTGAGCGGATTCTTGCCGTCGTCTTTAAAACCGGCAATGAACGCAATCCGCGGATGGGCTTTCTGCAACTGCTGAATCTGGGCCAGTGTGACGGGCGTGTTCCAGAGCGAGACGGTTTGCAGGTTTTTAAACTTCGGGAGTTGCGGTTGTAAGTTGGCATAGGTAACCTTCGTGCCGGTCAGGGCCAAGCTTTTGAGGTGGGGCAGGGCGGTCAGTTCGTTGAGCGTTTTGCCGGTAATGTCGGTAAAATTCAAATCCAGCTTCTGGAGATTTTCAAACTGGCTGATGGCTTTCAAATCGGCATCTTTTACCGGGAGTTTGTTCAGACTCAGCGAAACGACCTGTTGCCGGATGTCGCTCAGTTCTTCCAGTTTTTCCACCGAATACGTGCTTCGGTTGTAGAGGTTTACGGCCAGCGCCGGGGATTCCTTTGCCAGCGGGGCAATCGTCCGGTAATCGTTGTTCAGCTTTTGCACGGTTTCCTCGTCGGCCGCGTCAAAATCGAAGGTTGCTTCGGTGGGTCCGGCGGTTTTAAACCGGCCGACGGCCAGTTGGCGCAGCGAATCGGAAGGAGGGAGGTCGATCACTTTCTTTTTGAAATCCGGTTTGCCTTTTACCCACAGGGCCAGCAGCGTGATTTCGTCGGCGGTCAGGGGCGTCTTTCCTTTGGGCGGCATGTGTTTTTTGTCGTCTTCGGGCAGATGAATCCGCTGGAGCAGCAGACTCGCGTCCGGAAAACCGGCTTTGAAAAGTTTACCCGATTTGCCGCCTTTCAGCATGGCATCCACATCGGCCAGGTTGAGTTGCCCTTTCAGTTTCTCCGGATTGTGGCAACTGACGCACTTTTGTTCGAAAATCGGCTGGATGACGTGATCGTAGACCAGGGCCTGATCGAGCGTCACCGGTTCGGCTTCGGACTGTTTGGCTATCGGCCCCGAAATAAAATTATCGCCGTGGGTCAACACCGCCCCATAATGCCCCGCGCCTACCAGAAAAAACACCGCCAGAATCGCCCCTGATCGGGCAACCGGAGCCTTGTACCACGTCCTGTCCCGGCTCCAGTAAATAAAACAGGACAGGTAAAAAAGAATGATGCCCGACCACTTATGCCATTGCAGCACCTCGCCGGAATAGCCCTCTTCTTTGGACAGAAACAAGCCCATGATCACCGTAACGGCGGCCGACAGCACCCCGACGAGTAGCAGATTCGCCAGAAAACCCCGGTAAAACTCGTTGGCGGCATACGTCGGGTTGAAGCGCAGCATTTCCATCGCCATCGCCAGCAGCAGAATCACGATCGGAAAATGCAGAAACAGCGGGTGCATCCGCCCGACCGACTGCAACCAGACTGGCAGCACCAGTTTACTTTCAAAAACAAGCAGAAACAGAATGAAAATGGCGGAAGCAAACAAAGCCTGCTCGGCCAGATTCCTGACTTTTCTAGTCATCAGACAATCAATCCAGTGGGTTTAGGAATGCAGGGTTGGCGGGTTAGGCCAGAATATCCCGGACAACTTTGCCGGACACATCGGTCAGGCGGTACCGGCGTCCGAGGTGTTTAAAGGTCAGTTTTTCGTGATTCAGGCCCAACTGGTGCAACACCGTGGCCTGAAAATCGTGCACGTGCACCGGATTCTGGGCGATGTTGTAGCCCAGTTCGTCGGTTTCGCCGTAGACAATCCCCGGTTTGGTGCCGCCCCCGGCCATCCAGATCGTGAAGCAGCGTGGGTGGTGATCGCGGCCGTAATTATCGGCGGTCAGTTTGCCCTGGGTGTAGCTGGTCCGACCGAACTCCCCGCCCCAGATCACCAGCGTTTCGTCCAGCAAACCGCGTTGTTTCAGGTCGGTCACCAGAGCCGCCGACGCCTGGTCGACGTCCTTGGCCTGCCTGGCAATTTCGAACGGCAGGTTCCCGTGCTGATCCCAACCCTGGTGATACAACTGCACAAACCGCACCCCGTTTTCGGATAACTTGCGGGCCAGCAGGCAGTTGGCCGCGTAGGTTCCCGGCACGAGGCAGTCGGGGCCGTAGAGTTTAATGATGTCGTCCGGCTCTTTCGACAGGTCCATGACTTCCGGAACCGCCGTCTGCATCCGGTACGCCATTTCGTATTGCTTCACTTTGGCGGAGATTTCCGGATCGCCGAATTCCTGGTAGGCCATGTCGTTCAGTTCGGCCAGGTTATCCAGCATCGCCCGGCGCGCGTGCCGGTCCATGCCTTCGGGGTCGCGCAGGTACAAAACCGGGTCTTCGCCCTTGCTGAACTGCACGCCCTGGTGAATGGAATCCAGAAAACCGTTCGACCACAGTTTGGAATACACCCCCTGTCCGTTGCCGACGCCCCGCGACAGCAAAACCGTGAAGTTGGGCAAATTCTTGTTTTCGTTGCCCAGTCCGTAGCTCAGCCACGCGCCCATGCTGGGCCGGTTACCCTGTTGCGAACCGGTTTGCAGAAACGTCAGCGCCGGATCGTGGTTGATGGCTTCCGTGTACATCGATTTAACGATGCAGAGGTCATCCACGATTTTGGCCGTGTAGGGAAACAAATCGCTGACCCAGGCCCGTGACTGGCCGTATTGCTGAAAATTGACAAAGGAACCCACCAGCGGAAACGACGACTGGTTGGCGGTCATGCCGGTCAGCCGCTGCGTGCCACGCACGGACGGCGGTATTTCCTGCCCCAGCATTTCGCGCAATTTGGGCTTGTAATCGAACAACTCCTGCTGCGAAGGCGCTCCGTTTTGGAACAGATAAATGACCCGTTTGGCCTTGGGCGCAAAATGCGGAATACCGGGCGTAAAGCTTTCGTCGTCGGCGTTGTTGCCGCCGAACAAATCCGGAACCAGCAGCGAGCCCAACGCGGCACTGCCGATGCCTAAACTCAACCGGGACAAAAAACGGCGCCGGTTGAAATTGAAGCCGTGTTCTAAGATTTCTTTTTCCATTTCACGTACCCACGGACTTTAGTCCGTGTTTTTAATTACGCTTGATGCCCTTAAATCCCTTAAAAGGGACTTGGACAAAGCTTATTCCGTATTTTAAAGTCCCTTTATTAATTAAGGCGCTCACGGACTAAAGTCCGTGGGTACATTAGGTCTTCGTGATGGTTTCCTCCAGGTTGTAAATCGTGGAGACAACCCGCATCAAAGCCGCCAGTTTAGTTTTGTCGACATTCTGCGGAACCGGGTACTCACCGACCGATAACGCTTTTTCGGCGACCGGTTTTTTGATTTCCCGGGCTTCTTTTTCGTAGTAGGCCGTCAGCAGGTCCACTTCTTTGTCCTTCGGTTTTCGGCCCACAATCAACCGGAAAGCTTTCGTGATCTTATCTTTTGCGTCGCTGTGTTCCTGCAACAACCGGGCCGCCAGCACGCGCGACGCTTCCAAAACCGTCGGATCATTCATCATCACCAAAGCCTGCAAAGGCGTGTTGGTTTTCAGCCGTTTGACCTCGCACAAATCCCGGTTGCTGGCGTCGAAAATCGCCATCGACGGGGGCGGCACCGTCCGTTTGATCAGCGTGTACATCCCGCGCCGGTAGAGTTTCGGGCCGTGGTCCTGCACGTAGGTCGAGAGCAAACCCCGGCCCGAGGTTGCGCCTTCCCACAAACCAGGGGGCTGATACGGTTTGACACTGGGGCCACCGATGCTCCGGTTCAGCAAACCGCTGCTCGACAACACCAGGTCCTTCACAAATTCGGCGTGAATCCGGTACCGGGGGCCGCGCGCCAGGTACACATTATCCGGGTCGGCTTTCAGTTTTTCTGGCGTAACGACCGCCGACTGGCGATACGTAGCCGAGGTGACCATCTGTTTCACCAGCCGTTTGATGTCCCAGTTGTGGCTCATGAAATCAACGGCCAGCCAGTCCAGCAGTTCCGGGTTCGTCGGTAAATCGCCCTGCATCCCGAAATCGCCGGAGGTTTTGACGATGCCTTTGCCGAAAAACTCCTGCCAGAGAAGGTTGACATACACGCGGGCGGTCAGCGGGTTTTTCTTGTCAAACAGCCATTGCGCCAGACCCAGGCGGTTTTTCGGATAATTCGGGTTGAAGGGTAAAATCGCATCGGGCGTTCCAACGGTCACTTCATCGCCCGGCGCATCGTAATTTCCCCGTTTGAGAATGTACGTTTTGCGGATCGTATCCGGGTCCATGTCGCCCATCACCGACACGATCAGCCGGTTGGTGTCGGGTTTGTTGACAAACGTCAGGATGTTTTTGACGTCGTCGTCGCTGATTTCCATTAACGGTTTTTTGGCGTAGGTTTCGGGGCCACCAATCACCGATTCAATCCCAACTTCTTTCACGTTATTGAAAAAAGCGAAAAGCCGGTAATACTCTTTCTGGGAGAACGGATCGTACTTATGGTCGTGGCAGTGGGCGCATTCCATCGTCACGCCCAGCAAGCCTTTTCCAAACAAATCCGTGCGGTCGGTGACGTAACTGATCCGGTATTCTTCCGGAATCACCCCGCCTTCCTCCGTGATTTTGTGGTTCCGGTTAAAACCGGTCGCCAGTAGTTGCTCTTTCGTGGAACCGGGCAGCAGATCGCCCGCCAACTGCCAGGTCACGAAATCGTTGTAATGCATATTCTGGTTGAACGCGTGGATCACCCAGTCGCGCCAGGGCCACTGCGTCCGGTAGCCGTCGTCCTGGTAGCCGTGGGAGTCGGCGTAGCGGGCCAAATCCAGCCAGTGCAGCGCCATTTTCTCGCCATAGGCCGGATTTTTCAGCAACTGATCGACCATTTTTTCGTAGGCCTGCGGACTGTTGTCGGCCAAAAACCGGTCCATCATGTCGAGGGTCGGGGGCAAACCGGTCAAATCCAGGCTCAGGCGTTTCAGCAAACGCTCTTTATCGGCTTCCTCGTTGGGCGATAAGCCTTTCTGTTCCTGTTTGTGGAGTATAAAATAATCGATTTCGTTTTTGGGCCACTCCTTCTGCTCGATTTCCGGCAAGGCCGGTTTTTGGGGAGCCACAAACGCCCAGTGTTTTTCGTACTTCGCGCCCTGTTTGATCCATTTCTCGATCAGTTTGATTTCCCGTTGGGAAAGTTTCAGATTGGACGCGGGCGGGGGCATCAGCAGGGACGTGTCCTGGGTCGTGATGCGCAGAAACGCCTGCGATGCTTCCGGTTTTCCTGCCACCAGCGCGTGGGCTGTGGGATTTTCTTCGAGGGCTTTAAAGGCGCTTTCGGCCACATCGAGCCGCAAACCCGCTTCACGCTTGTTCGCATCCGGACCGTGGCACGCCAGGCACTTGTCCGACAAAATGGGCCGGATGTCAAAGTTGTAGCTGACCACCTCCGGTAGCCGGGCGTCATCGCCGTGACCCGCCGAATCCGTTCGGCAGGACTGACCGATCGCACCTAGACCCACCAACGCAATCATCCAGTAAAAGGGCTTTCGGAATAGGGGGGTAAGCATGGAATGTATAATTATTTCATGAATTTAGCTAAATTTTCCCTGGTAACCAACTGAAACGGAATCAATACTTCCTTCTCGTAGGGTTGGCCTTTGGCAATTTTGATGGCGGTTTCGATGGCTTGTGCACCCTGCTGCTCGGCATTCTGGAAAACCGTCGCGTCGAGCGTGCCTTTCTGAACCGCCTGTAACGCATCGGGAATGGCGTCGATGCTGACCACGATGACTTTGTCTTTCAAACCAGCATCGGTCAGGGCTTTGACGGCCCCCAGGCCCATTTCATCGTTTTGGGCAAAAACCGCGTTGATAGTGTTGCCGTACGACTGAATCCAGTTTTCCATCAGCGACATGGCTTTGGCGCGGTCCCACTCGGCGGTTTGGTGGGCAATAAGCTTCAGGCCCGGATACTGCTTCAGGATTTCCCGAGCGCCCTGTTCCCGTTTGATTTGGGCGGCCTGGCCCATGTAACCGTGCATCATCACAATGTTGCCTTTCCCGCCGAGTTTGTCGGCAATGAATTTCATCGCAATCCGGGCGGATTCCACGTCGTCGGAGCCGACAAAGGCCGACGGTTTGGCGGTGGTTTCGGAGTTGACGTTGATGATGGGAATGTTAGCTGCCAACGCCTTTGTTACGGCGGGCGAACTGGCCTCGACCTCGCAGGGATTCATGATGATCGCATCGACCCCCTGCGCAATGAAGCTTTCCACCTGCTCGATCTGTTTCAGGGCCGAGCGTTCGGCATCGACCGTAATCAGTTCGACATCCGATTCCTTCGCTTTTTTCTCGATTTCGTCGCTGACGTTCACAATGAACTCGTTCTGCATACTGAGCATCGTGACGCCCACGGTCAACTTTTTACCGCCGGATTCGCCGGTTTTTTCGCCCGATGAAGATTGGTTGCAGCCCGTTAATAGGCTGGTAGTGAAGAAGGTAACAAAAATAAAAAAGAAGGTGATTCGTTTCATCTTGTTTTACTGTTCCTATTCCTTGAAGGTTTATAAAGTTGATTTCTATCAAACTGATTCAGTTCAAACCCCTCCGGGGTTTTAAAATATCTAGCTTTTCGGTTGGTTGAGACTATCCAAAACCACCGCGCCGATGATGATGATGCCCATCACGACCTGCTGGTAATACGAGGTGACGTTCAGCAAATCCAGTCCGTTGCTGATGACGCCGATCAATAAGGCCCCGATGAGCGTGCCGGTCATGGTGCCGGTGCCGCCCGAGGTGCTGGTGCCGCCGATGATCGCAGCGGCAATGGCATCAAGCTCAAAACCGACGCCGGCGTTCGGCTGACCGGTGGTGATGCGCGACGTCAGCAGAATCCCGGCCAGCGCGGCCAACCCGCCACACAGGGTATACACCACCATTTTGACTTTATTCAACTGAATACCCGATGCTTTGGCGGCCTGTTCATTCCCGCCGACCGCGTACATGTAGCGACCCAGAACGGTTTTTTTCAGAATCACCGAGCAAATGATAAAGAACACAATCAGGATGAGAATGGGCGTCGGAATACCCAGGAGTTGACCACCGCCGATGAAGTTGAAGGAATCCGACAGGTTCGAAACCGGGCGACCTTTGCTTAGAATCAGCGCCAGACCACGGCCAATCGTCATGGTGCCCAGCGTGACAATGAACGGCGGCACTTTGCTTTTGGTAATCACCAAGCCGTTAAAAGCCCCGAGCAAAACGCCCGCAGCGAGTCCCGCGACGAGCGGCACGATCACCGGAAAATCGTCGGGATGGGCGAACAGAGCGGCCACCACGCCCGTCACGGCGACCGTCGAGCCGATGGATAAATCGATCCCGCCCGTGATGATGACGAACGTGACCCCAAACGCCAGTAACGCATTGATAGACACCTGCGTAACGATAATCAGCAGGTTGGAAACCGTCAGAAACCGGGGCGTAATCAGCGAGAGAACGATGCAAATGACCAGGAAAGCTATAAAGATTCCGTACTGGCCGAGGCCCCGCAGGCGCGTTCGGTACGGTTTTTCAGCAACAGGGGGTTCAGGTTTAAAAAGGGTTTTCATTCGGGTTGTCAAGCGTCATTAATGATGCACCGCATACCGCATAATGGTTTCCTGCGTGGCCTCTTCTTTGGTGAGCAGGGCGGTTTGTTGGCCTTGCGACAACACCAGAATCCGGTCGCTCAGGCCCAGAATTTCGGGCAGTTCGGACGAAATCAGGATGACGGCGATGCCATCGGCCACCAGACGGCGGATCAATTTATAAATTTCAAATTTGGCCCCAATATCGATGCCCCGCGTCGGTTCGTCGAGCATAACCAGCTCCGGCGACGACAGCAGCACTTTGCCGATCACGACCTTCTGCTGGTTGCCACCGCTCAGAAAAGTCACTTTCTGGTCCGGACCGGCAGTTTTGATACGCAGGTCGGTAATCATCGTTGCAGCCGCAGCGGTTTCGCTTTGGTCCTGAATAAACGGCCCCTTGGCGTGCTTCGGCAGGCTGCCCAGCGTGATGTTGTGTTTCACCGACATACCGGGAATGAATCCCAATCCCTTGCGATCTTCGCTAACATAACCAATTCCGTGCTGAATCGCATCCTGTGGAGTCTTGATAATAAGTTGTTTTCCGTGCAAATAGATTTCGCCCCCGTCGAGCGGGTCCAGCCCGAAAATGGCGCGGGCGATTTCGGTGCGTCCGGCCCCCATCAAACCCGCCAGCCCCAGCACTTCCCCGGCGCGAACGGCAAAATTGATGTTGGAAAATTTGCCGTTCCGGCGCAGGTTTTTCACCGACAACACTTCGGCCCCTTTCTTCACGACCGAATCCGGGAACAGGTTCTCAATTTCGCGCCCGACCATCAGCTTGATCAGCGTGTTGGTATCCAGTTCCATCGCGGGTTTGGTGTCGATGTATTTACCATCCCGCAACACCGTGATGGTATCCGAGATGTCGAAAATCTCGTCCATTTTGTGGGAAATGTAAATAATGGCGACGCCTTTTTGCTTCAGATCCCGGATGAGGCCAAAGAGTGTGGCCACTTCTTTGTCGGAGAGCGCGGACGTGGGCTCGTCCATGATGATGACCTTGGCGTTGTTCGAAAGGGCTTTGGCAATTTCCACCATCTGCATTTCGGCCACGCTGAGGTATTTGATGGGGGTTGTGGGCGAAATCGTCACACCCATTTGCGTCAGCAGCGCCCCCGCTTCCCGATTCAGTTTTTTTTCATCGATCCAGCCAAACAGCCCCCGGTTTGATTCGCGGCCCAGGAAAATGTTCTGCGCGACGGTCAGTTCCGGCACCACGAGCAGTTCCTGGTGAATCATCGAAATGCCTTTTTTCAGCACGTCGCTGACATCGCGGGTGTTCAATTCGCGGCCTTCGAAGAAGATCTCGCCCGCGTCGGGTTTGTGCAGCCCAACCAGAATCTTCATGAACGTCGATTTTCCGGCTCCGTTTTCCCCCATCAGCGCGTGTACTTCGCCTTTTCGCAGGTCCAACTGAACCCCGTCCAGTGCCTTGACGCCCGAAAAGGTTTTGGTCAGTCCACGAACGGTGAGAAGGGAATCCGGATGCATGGAAACGGCTGGTTTCAGGAAAATTTCAGCCCACGGTTTTAACCGGGGGACACGGGAATAATCGATTAAATCAAGAACCGTTTTAACGGTTTTCCGGGCGTGGAAACCGTTAAAACGGTTTGGAAAGGGGTGAACCCTCGAATACAAAATCCCACGGTTAAAACCATGGGCTATGATGATCTAAAACTATTTCTCCGTCCACTCGACGCCGGTATCCTGCCAGCTTTTCGATTTGGCGGAATTGATGACGGCTTCGCAGACTTTCTGGGTTTCCAGCGCGTCTTTGAACGTGGGCGAGCAGGGCTCGCCGGTTTCCAGGCTTTTCAGAAAATCAGCCACCTGATGGACAAAACCGTGTTCGTAGCCAATACCCAGGCCCGGCACCCACCATTTGTCCATGTACGGCTGGTCGCCGTCGGTAACGTGAATCGAACGCCAGCCGCGCACCACCGACTCGTCCTTGTGGTCGAAGTATTCCAACCGGTTCAGGTCGTGCAAATCCCAGCGGATCGAAGCGTGTTCGCCGTTGATTTCCAGCGTGTACAAGGCTTTGTGCCCGCGCGCATACCGGGTTGATTCAAACAGACCCAGTGAGCCGTTTTCGAAGTGGCAGTGGAAAATACAGGCGTCGTCGATCCCGACCGGTTCTACTTTGCCGGTGATCTGGTGAAACCGCTCTTTCACAAACGTTTCCGTCACCGCCGACACATCCGTAATCCCGCCGTTGATCCACATGGCGGTATCGATGCAGTGCGCCAGCAAGTCACCCGTCACGCCCGAACCAGCGGCTTCGACGTCCATCCGCCAGGTTCCCGTACCACCCTGGGGCACATCGGCATTGATCGTCCAGTCCTGCAAAAAGTTGGCGCGGTAGTGGAAAATCCGGCCCAGTTTGCCGGAAGCCACAATCTGCTTCGCCAGCGTGACGGCGGGCAGTCGGCGGTAGTTGTACCAAACCGTGTTGGCAACCCCCGCCTTGTTGACGGCTTCCACCATTTTTTCGCCTTCGGCCAGGTTGCGCGACAGCGGTTTTTCGCAGAGGATCATCTTGCCCGCTTCGGCGGCTGCAATGGCAATCTCGGCGTGGGTATCGTTCGGAGTACAGATGTCGATGGCGTCGATGTCGTCCCGGGCGACCAGCGCTTTCCAGTCCGTTTCGATGGATTCGTAGCCCCACTGATCGGCAAAGGCCTGTACTTTTTCGGCGTTGCGCGAACAGACGGCTTTCAAAACCGGCGTGTAGGCCAGTTCAGGAAAAAAATTAGGTACGCGATTATAACCGTTGGAGTGCGTCCGGCCCATAAAACCGGTTCCGATCAATCCAATCCGTATTTCTTTTTTAGCTGCCATTGGAAGGTTTAACGTTTAAGGTTTAAAGTCTAAAGTTTAAAGTTTAAGGTTTATGAATACCGACCATTGCCAATTGATGCGTCAGCAACCTTAGACCTTAAACTTTAAACCTTGAACTTCTTTATTCTGTCCACCCGTGCTGATCGCGGACTTTGACCAGGGCGGCCAGGATGTCGTTCCAGGTCTGTTGTTTATACATGACCTCGTTCGGGAACATACAGCCGTCCCAGCAGATGTGTTTGAAGGCTTTGGTGAGGTTGCCGTTTTCGTCGCGCAGCCAGTAGCCGGCGTCTTTGGCAATGTCGAGTTTGCCGTTCGGGTCGGTGGCCAGGCAGTGCCGACCGGTTTTGTCGTGCGAGCCGGTTCCGTGCACGGTGCCGTCGTTCTGGGCCACGTGGAAGTCGATGGTCCAGGGACGCAGGGCCGCCGTCATTTTTTTCAACCCTTCATCCAGCGCAGCGCGGTCGCTCCAGTCGAAGTCGGCGGGCAGAATGCGGTCTTCGGGACTGTTGTAGCCCAGCATGTACAGCAGCGTGTGCGACATATCGGCCTGAAAACCCATGTTCGGGCGATCCACGGCTACGAGCGTGTCGATCATGGTTTTCCAACTGTGCATGCCGCCCCAGCAGATTTCGCCTTCGGCGGCCAGTTTTTCGCCGTAGTCGGCGGCCACGTCGCAGGCTTCGCGGAAGGTTTCGGCAATCAGTTTGGTATTGCCCGCCGGATCTTTGGCCCAGGTTTCGGGCGAACTGGCCGAGTCGATCCGGATCACACCGTAGGGGCGAATGCCGATTTCTTTCAGAAGCTGGCCGTATTCGCAGGCTTTGCGCACCATATCGATGAACACCGCTCGGTCTTCTTTGCTGCCCAATACCGGCCCACCCCAGATCGGGGCCACCAGCGAACCGATCACCAGGTTGTGGGCGGCTACTTTATCGGCTAATTTCTTCGCCCCTTCTTTGGGGTCATTGATGTCAATGCTGGGATCGAAAAGCCCGACATCGACGCCGTCGAACTTCACCCCGTCCACCTCGGCAGCGGCCGTCAGTTCCAGCATGGTATCGATTGGAATCAGGGGTTCGGAATCAGGTCCTTTCCCCACCACACCCGGCCAGGTGGCGTTGTGGAGTTTCGGGAAATTATTCGTGCTCATGATGAAATTTTGGTTTAAGGTTTTCGGTATCGTACCCACGGACTTTGGTCCGTGATTAGTTTAAGCCAGCTTATCGGAACAGGTAGCTCCTTAAACACGGACTAAAGTCCGTGGGTACGTTATAGTACTAAATCCGGATTGCCGGGGCCGAAGTGTTTCAGGATCACGATCGGGTCGGTCGAAGACGGGTTCACGATGGTGACACCTTCCGTGGCGGCTTTTTCGCTGATGAAAAACTCGTCGTTCGTCAGTTGGCCGTAGCGGATCAGGGCGGGCGTTTCAATGTCCCAGACGCCCAGTTTACCGTGGCCCTGCATCACAATGATGCCATAAGCCGCGCTGTCTTTGATGGTCACCGTCTGGCCGGGGAAAACCGTCAGTTCTTTGGCGCTGAAGGCGTCGGATTTGTAACAAACCCAGACTTCGCTGTAGCCTTCGGCGGCCATTTCGGCCGAATCTTTCACCGGTTTGGGGGCCATAAAGCGGTTGGCCATCATCTGCGGATCGACGTTCAAGTCCCAGTCGATGGCTTCCATCAGTTGGTCGTAATCGCCGATGCGGTCTTTGGGCGTGCCATTCCAGAGCAGTTCTTCCGGAATAATGGCTTCGTTCACCAGCGATTGGTACATGGCAAACACGTCCGACGCTTTCTGCGGTTCGTACGTACACAAGCTGCCCGGCGCGTGGAGCAGGCCCGGCGGCACATCCCAACCCGTGCCCGGTTCGAGCCGGTATGCCATCGAGTAATTGGTGATTTTGTTATCGCCTTTCGTGAAATTTTTCAGGCATTCCTTGATCGTTTCCTTAGGGGTGCCCGGCGCAATACCGATGAAGGTATACGGGAAATCTCCGCCGTGGTTGTTCAATTGGGGAGGGAAGTAATAGGCTTCCGGTTTGCCCAACTGCCCGATCAGCGCGGCTTGCTCGTCATTGTGGTGCAGGTGGTGGGGAAGCGGCCCCATGTTGTCGAAGAACTTGGAGTACATCGGCCAGCTTCCGTACTGATCCCACAGCCGGTCGCCGATCAGCGCGCCTTTCAACTCGTCAACGGCATCTTTCAGCAGAAACTGAACCTCCTGATCGCCATCCTGGAAAACAACCTGACTCAGCCCTTCGTTTTCGCCGGTCAGCGGGCCGTTTTTAGCGGGCGTCGTGGACGACAGCCAGCGTTCGTCGATGCCCCCGCGTTCACCGCCCAGGACGTAATAATCATCCGGATGTAACTTGATTCGACGTCCGGGTACACAGAAGGAGCGGGGAACCCAGGTGGGGGCCAGCCGCAAAATGCCTTTGCCTTGTTCAAGGGCTTTCTCTGCTAAACTTATTTTTTCGGTTGTTTCCATGAAGGAGTACTTTTATTCGGCTTACACTTATTTTCTTAAAAAGGATTGAATGGCGTCTTCCTTACTCAGTATTTCGATTTCAACTTCGTAGGTGCGGCTTTCCCCCGGTTCCAGAAACAGAAGGGTCTTCTGTTGGCGGGCGGCAGCCTGCCCGATCGGCGGATGCGTGCCGGGTTCGATGCCCGTCACGTATTCGCCTTTGCCCCAATGCTGCCAGTTCGTGAGCCACGGCAACTGCTCTTTCCGAAACCGTAAGGCGAGGGCAAAACCGAGGTTGTCGTTGTACAAACCGGCGGTGCAGCGACCGTCGGCATCGGGTGTCGGGTCAATGATGGCGACTTCCTCGCCAAAACCGCTGTGATCGTCCAGCGGGGCGGGGCATTTCCGGAAGTCGTTGCCTTCGACAAAAATTTTGTTTTCCTGATCCGGATGCCGGGGGCGCCAGTCGCCCTGCCAGACAATGTCGGTGCCTTCATCGACCAGCGGCCAGCCGAAGTTGAAATGGTACAACAGCATGTGCGGAGCTGCCGTGTTGGCCCGGTTGATGACTTCGTCCTGAATCCGAATGATGGGCTGGCCGAGCGTGCCCGAAATCGTGCGTCGCAGATCCAGGCTGGGGCCGAAAACCCGCGTTTGCCGGATGATGCCGGTGATGCTCATGTCGAATTTCCCCCGCGCCGGATCGGGCTGGAGGATGGATTCGATTTCGGCGGGAAGGTTGCTGATTTCGCCGTGGAGCCCGCGCTGGCCGTATTCATCGGATTCGGGACCACCAACGTGCGTCAGGCCGCAGGTGGTCAGCAAACCGCCGGTGAACGTCCGTAGCCAGTCGATGCCCTGATCCGAAAATGGTTGCGGGGACGTAATTCCGACCTGGCTGATCCAGGCCAGACCGTGTTGGTTGTAAAACGCGTCGGCAATGTCCATTGCCCGGTCGATGACGACTTTGTACCGCAGCCCGGTTCCGGTATTGATCCAGGCAATCCGGGTGCCCCGGCCCGCGCCGTTGTCGAGAACCGCCGTTTCAATGCCGCCCCATTGGGCCGGGTGGGAGAGTTTGTTGTGCCAGGTTGTGGGTGTCAAATTAGATTTATTTTTCCGTACCCACGGACTTTAGTCCGTGTGAGCTTCTATGATTCAGTTGTTGGTATCAACTTAGAAATGGGTTAGCTCACACGGACTAAAGTCCGTGGGTACGGGTTACAACTGCTTGATCATCAGGTTCCGGTATTGCACTTTCATCGGAGGGCCGACGTGGACCTGGATGCCCAGAAAGCCTTTGGCGGCTCCGTTGACGGTATCTTCGTCGGTGACTTCGCTCATCAGCACGCCGTTGATGTAATGCTGTAATTTGTTGCCTTTCACAATCAGGTGGAAACTGTTCCAATCGTTGCTCTTGATTAAGGTCTTCAGCGAGTCCGAACTACCCAGTGAACCGGTCACGTTCAGGCCTTTCCAGGCATTTCGGGCGACATTGGCCCGGATTCCTTCCGGGGTCGCGGGACCGTCGTAGGGCTTGATGGTGGTTTTCTGGCCCCGGTACGCCAGCGTGGTCCGTTTGCGTTCTTCGTAATTCTGGCCGGTATAATTGTTCTTCCCGTCGATGTCGGCCTGATAACCGCGCAAAGCGTGCGGAATATCGGTGAGTTGTTCGCTGCGGTAATTGATACCGGAGTTGCCGGATTCGGTAATGTTAAACTCGCCTTTTAACTCGAAATCAGCCGGTTGACCACCTTTCCAGATGATAAAGTTATTGGTTTTCAGGAGCGTCGTGGGCGTAATTTCCCCGACCAGTACGCCGTTTTCGGCCCGCCAGTAGGTCGGGTCACCGTCCCAGCCTTTGAGCGATTTCCCGTCGAAGATGGACACAAAACCGTCTTTTTTATCTTTCTTCTTGCTTTGACCGACACAAACCGTCGTGACACTGCTGGTCAGGAAAGCCGCCAGCAGCAATCCGGTCGGCAGAAGCTTAAAAGTTGCTTTTTTTAACATATGGTTTTGGGTTGGTTTAATCCCTAAATCCCGAACGTCGGCCCGGCCTGAAGGGGACTTGGACACGGCTTTGTCGGTTCCAGAAGTCCCTTTTAGGCCGGGCCGACGTTCGGGATTTAGGGGTATATAACAATTATTTGCCTTTAGCGGCACCACCGCTGGCTTTGTACACTTCGTTGTCCGGATTGCCACCGGCTTTCAGGTACGCCATCAGATCTTTCAACTCGTCGGGATTTAGGCTGTTGATAAGGCCTGGCAGCATGATTGATTCCGACGAATACTTGGTACCGGTAACGTCCTTCTTCAGAATTTTGCGGGTTTGATCCGGTGCAAAGGGGTTCTGCGAAATCGTGTAACTCGTCTTGTCTTCCGAAAGCTGGCGACCCACGACCGACTGCCCGTTTTTCAGCGTGTAGATGGTCGAGGCATACTGGTCCGAAACCGCCTTGTTGGGGTTGATGATGGCATCCAGCATGTCTTTGTTTGAAAACCGGGTTCCAAGTTGGGTCAAATCCGGACCAACGTCACCGCCCGAACCCTGGATCGAGTGGCAGCGGCTGCAGAGAATCGCACCGTAAATTTTCTTGCCCTGCTCGAAATTCCGACCCGAGAGGTCGTTACCCACGGCGGCCACGGCATCATCCAGTTGCCAGCGCCGACCGGGACCTTTCGGTGAGTAGCCCATCGCAATGTCGTTCCCTGAGGTCGTCAGCAGTTCGGCACCCGACAGTTTGTTGTACTTCTCGAACTGGTCCTTCGGCACATGGGCCAGCGCCAGTTTCCGGGCACGGTCGATGAATCCGACGTAGCTCCGTCCGCCCTGGTACTTGAAGGCATTGCCGAACCAGGTAAAATACTTGTCGCGGAGTTCGGGCGTCCAGCCGGTTTCCTGGCGGCTCAGCATGACAGCGTAGTACGTCTGTTGCAGCGGTGGTACTTTTTCGAGCATTTTGGCAATATCCAGCCCGTACTGCGGGTTACGCAGAATCAGGTCAGACGAAGCCGTGGCTGGTGTCAGGTCGAGGGCGTTCATTCCCGGTTCTTCTTTCTTGTCCATCAGGGCCAGCGTTTTCTGGATCACCCCCGGTGCTTCCAGGTAGATCAACACTTTGCTCAGACCCCGGTTGACCAAAGCGGTTTTAGCCGGATAATGCGGGTTGAGGTAGGCAATCACTTTGGATTTATCGGCGGCATCGGGCGCACCCATACGCAGAAAAATTAGTTCGAACGCCCGCAGTACATCGAATTGCTGCGATTCGGGAAGCTGGGCAAAGTTGATTTTGAGCAGCGTATTCAGGGCGCTGCTTTTCACCGACTCGTTGCCTTGCCGGGCCAGAGCAACAATGGCCTGCGTAGCCCGTTGCGGGTTGGTTTCGGCCAGTGCCTTGTCCTGCCACTGGGCGACGGGCTGGTGTTCAACGGCAATCCGGGCAGCATACCGGACAAACCGGTCCGGGTGGCTCAAGTGCGGCCAGGCGGCTTCGATAGCGGCCGGATTGGCTCCCTGGTGGTATTGCTCCAGGCTGGTCCGGAGTTTATGCTCAGCCGTTGCGTTAGCGGCCAGCGGAGTCGTTGGGGTCGATTCGGTGCCCGTGTACGTGACCCGGTACAGATCGGATTCCAGCCGGCGACCGCCGGTCAGGAAGTACATGGCACCGTCGGGGCCGATGGCTCCGTCCGTCAGCGGCAGCGGTGAGCCCGAAATAAATTCTTCACGTTCCCCTTCATACGTAGCGCCTTTCGGTTTCAAGTGGATGGAATAGATAATCCCGAAGCTCCAGTCGAATGCGTACAGGGACTGGCGGTATTTCTGGGGAAACTTGGCATTGGCTCCGTAGAAAACGTTGGTAGGCGAGCCCTGGCCGATGTTCAGCAGGGGCGGCAGGTTGTCGGGATTGCCCGGCAGCCATTTGCTGTTGCCAGTGCGCCAGCCGAATTCGGCTCCGCTGGTGATGTGGCAAATTCGGGTGGGGCGGTACCAGGGCGTTCCAAAGTCCCACTCCATGTCCGAATCGTAAGTGAACATGTCGCCGTTTTCGTTGAAAGCCACGTCGAACTCGTTCCGGAAACCGGCACCGATCAGTTCCCAGCGTTTTCCCTCTGGATCGATTTTGGCAACCCAGCCACCGGGGGCCATGCGGTCGTTGGCGTGGCCGCGGGGGTCTTTAATCAACGGGAACAGGTTGTCTTCTTTCCAGTTGGAGGGCAACCGGTAGGCGTCCATTTGCGGAACGTCAGTATGGTTTCCGGCGACCACGTACAGCGATTGTTTGTCGGGCGAGAGCACAATGCTGTGCGGACCGTGTTCGCCTTCGCCTTTGAGTTCCCGGATCAGTGTCACCTTATCATACTGGTCGTCATTATCCGTATCCTGCAAACGGTATAAACCACTGGATTTCGGAAAGCGCGGATTCGAGCGGTTATTGACCATCACGTACAGGCTGTTGAAGGCATACAGCAGTCCCTGCGCGTAGCCCATGCCGAGTGTATCCTGGCCCACTTTAAGCCGTTCGACGGCGGGCTTGGTGAGCCCCGACCCAACCGCCGGAATTTTCAGTCGGAACAGGCCACCGTACTGGTCGGAGGTAATCATACGGCCTTTATCGTCGAATGTCATCGAAACCCACGAACCCTGGCCGTTCTCGGACGGGCTGTACAAGTGTTCGGCTTTGAAGCCGGGCAGCAGCTTTAGCTTGTCGATTTTGGAATTGTCGGCGAGGTTCTTATCGGTTCCGGACACCTGCATCGTGACCCAGGAGGCCCCGACCAGCACCAGTGCAGAAACGGATAAAAAGAGCTTAACCGATCGGTACGGAGAAAACATAAGTTAGTTGGGTTTTTACGGTAAAAAGCAAAAGAAAAGCCTTCCTACTGATGGCCTGCACGGGAACTTAGGTAAAGCATGCGTCATCCGGTAAGGGGTTAGCCCGGCCGGTTCAGAAAACCGGCCGGGCGTGCGGATTAAAAATGCGGAGTCAGAGCCGCTTCGACAGCCGGGAGTGGGTAATAATCCTCCAGGTTCGTAAAGGCGTTCGGCGGAGGAACGGCCCCTTTCGGGAAATAATAAGCCTGTGGATTGGCTTTCACCTTGGCCCCATAAGCTCCGATGATTTCCTTCACGCGGCCCGTGCGGGTCAGGTCAAACCAGCGTTTGTTTTCGAAGGCCAGTTCCACGCGACGCTCTTTGAAAATGGCTTCGCGCATGGTGACCTGGGTGGTGGCCGTGGTGGCCGCCAGTCCGGCCCGGGCCCGCACCTGATTCAGGTACGTGGCAGCCTCAGCGGTTTTGCCCTGTTCGTTGAGCGATTCGGCCAGGAACAGCAGCACTTCGGCGTAACGGTAAACTGGCCAGTTCTGGCCGGTGTTGTTGTGCTGCGCGTGCGTCCGGGCGTATTTCTTGATGTACGGAAAGGTTTTGTTTTCCGTCAGCGCCTGGCTCAGCGTTACGTAGCCGATGGAAATATCCTTCCGTTTGTCACCGGTTTCGTAGGCCGCAATCAGGTCCGGCGTCGGAACATTGTTACTTTCCTGCGAAGTGGGCTGGGCGTTCGCGGTTCCGGTGATCGGCCGAATTTCGTCAGCGGTAATCGGCGAGGGAATAAACCGGTAAATCTGATTCCCGTTGAAACCGGCTGAGCCTTCCATGTATTGGACTTCAAAAACCGACTCGGCGTTGTTCTTGTTGGTACCCGTAAACGAGAAAGCGTTGTTGTAATCGGGCATCAGCGAATAACCATCGTTAGCGACGATTTCTTTCAGTAAGGCTTCGGCCTGCGCCCATTTTTTCTGGGTGATATACAGGTTAGCCAACAGGGTTTTGGCCGCTCCCGAGGTAATGCGTCCGGCTTCCTGCTTGGCTTTGTTGGGCAGCCCCTTACTGGCATCCGTTGCATCTTTTTCGATTTGGGCGTATACCTGCTCGGCGGTCGACAGCGGCAGGGCAGCATCTTCGCGGCTGGTGACCGGCGTCAGGTGCAGCGGCACTTTTCCGAACAGCCGAATCAGGTCGAAATACGCGAAGGCCCGAAGAAACTGCGCCTGTCCTTTCAGGTTATTTTTCGACTCGGCACCAAAATCAACGTTGTCGATGGTTGCCAAGATCTGGTTGGTCCGGGCGATGATCTGGTAGTTCAGGCGGTACTGCACCAGCACGTTGTCATTGGCCGTTACCCCGTTGGCCGACGGAACGGCAAAGTCGGCAACGTTCTCGGTGTTGTCAACGGCTCCGTACAGGATGTTCCGGGCGTAATAGGTGTTGTCGGAGTGCATTTCCTCCAGGACCCACGCCCGTTCGTTGAACATTTGCCGGAGCGGTGCGTAGGCGGCATTGACGGCCTGCTGAAAGTCGGCTTCTTTGGTGAAGAACGTGGCCGAACTCAGGGCGGTTTCGGGAACGACATTCAGGAAATCGTCTTTGCAACCGGTCAGGGCCAGGGCCAGCAGCACGGTGGCTATATATTTTGTCTTCATGCGTGTTCTGCTTAATAAGGAGAGGATATCAGGCTTAGAAATTCAGGTTGACACCGATCGTGTAGGTGCGCGGGACCGGGTAATTGGACAGATCGACGCCCTGGCTCAGGTTGCCGCCGTCGCCGTTGCCGTCGCCCTGGGCACTGGTTTCCGGGTTCGGACCACCCCAGTATTTCGTGAAAACATACACCTGCTGAACGGAGGCATACAGGCGGGCCGATTTGAAAAATTTGTTCACCGCCCCAATGTTGTAGCCCAGCGTGATGTTTTTGATCGTGAAGAACGAGGCATCGGCCAGGAAGTGTGAGCTGTTCCAGTCGCGTTCTACGCCGGTGAAGTTACCCCCGCCGTTGGTAGCACCAAACATGCCGCTTCCTTCCGTGATAACGGTCGTCGGCTTGTTGGTCACCGGATCGTTTTTAACCCGGAAGCGGTCTTTCACCCCGGCGACCATGTTGAATACGCCGTCGAGGTTGGCCGTGCTGTACAGGTGACGTACCCAGAGCTGGTTGCCGTAGGAACCGGAACCCACGATGGAGAAATCCCAGTTGCCATAGGTCAGGTTGTTGACAATCCCGTAGGTGAATTTTGGGAATGGTGTACCGATGATCGTCCGGTCGTCGGCATCCCCGCCGTAGGTAATCACCCCGTCGCCGTTGACATCCCGCATTTTGACGGTTCCGATGGCCGAGCGGCCCGGAATGATGGGTGAGCTGGCGAGTTCTTCCGCGCTGCGGTAGAAGCCTTCTTTCACCAGGCCGTAGAACTGCCCGAAGGGTTGTCCGACCTGCGTAATGTGGAAGGATCCGTACACCCGGTCGATGCCCGGTGCCAGTTCCATCACCTTGTTGCGGTTGAACGAAATGTTGGCGTTGGTGGTCCACTTCAGTTTGCCTTCCGTGTTGCGGGTGTTCAAGGCAAATTCATGGCCCCAGAACTTGATTTCACCGATATTATCGTTGAAGTTACTAAAACCGGCTTCCTGCGGAATCTGGACAGCGTACAGCAGGTTGGTGGTGCGCTTGGTGTAGTAATCGTAGGTAAACTGAATCCGGTCGTTGAACAGGCCCAGGTCTAAGCCCAAATCGAGTTGTTTGGTTGTCTCCCAGCCCAGGTTGCTGTTCGCCAGGGATGTTACGGCCGCACCCGTAGCGACGGTACTTCCGAAAACCGCATTCACCGTGTTGTTCACCAGGGCATACTGGGTATAGTTCCCGATGTTGTTGTTGCCGATCACCCCGTAGCTGGCCCGCAGTTTGGCGAACGAAACCTCCGGCGTCCCTTTCAGGAAATCTTCGTCGGAGATGACCCAGCCCAGCGAGGCCGAGGGGAAGGTACCCCAGCGGTTAGCCGACCCGAACCGCGACGAACCATCGCGCCGGATAGCCGCCGTGAACAGGTACTTGCCCTTGTAATTGTAGTTCAACCGCGACAGCAGCGAGGTCAGCGTCCATTCGTTCACGCCGTTATTCGTGCCCCCCCGATTGATATTCAATGCCCCCTGGATGGTTGGCAGCCGGTCGTCGGCGTAGGTGTCGGCCTGAATCCGGGAGAATTCCTGACGATACCGCTGGTTGGTAAAACCGCCCAGCAATTCAAAGCTGTGGTCGCCGAACGACCGCGCGTACGTTGCCGTGTTTTCGTTCAGCCAGCCCACATTTTCCAGGGCCTGCCGGATCGAGACGGCGATGGTCGGGATCGGCACGTTAATGGCGCTGGTGGCCGTCGACGGGTTAAAGAAGAAGAACTTGTTGTTCTCAAACTCGACGTTGATGGTCGATTTGAGGTTTAGCCCTTTGATCGGGCTGTATTGCAGGTACGCATTGCTCAGGATTTTGGTCTGCTTCGTTTCGTTGACCAGTTCTTCAGCCGCGCGCACCCAGTTCGGATACGCGAAAATGTTCCCTGTGCTACCCGGAAACTGGTTGAACTTGGTCAGTTCGCCGTTGGCGTCGTAAATGGGCATCACCGGCCAGGTGTGCAGGGCGTTGAACAGAATCCCGGTTCCGCGGTCGCCATCGGTGCGGGGCGTGTTGTCGAACACATACTGCGGAGCCACGTTGAAACCGACCCGTACTTTCTCCGAAATGTCGTAGTCGGTGTTCATCCGGAGCGAATACCGGATGTATTTGTTATTCAAAATCACCCCTTCCTGGTTGAACACCCCAGCCACGATGGCCGTCCGGGACTTTTCGGTATTGGCCGTGATGGTCAGGTTGTAGCTCTGCACCGGGGCTTGCCGGATCAGCGCGCCGTACCAGTCGTTGTTTTTGCCTTCGTATTGCGAGGGGTTCTGGAATTCGGCCGGAACCGGCTGATTCGTATCTTCGTAGAATTCCTTCTTGAACTGCGCAAACTCGACGGCGTTCAGCATTTTGATCCGGCCACGCTCCGGTACCTGCTGCACCCCGGCAAAGGCGTTGAAGCTGATGTTGGTCTGCCCGGCTTTCCCGCGTTTGGTCGTGATCAGCACGACGCCATTGGCCGCCCGCGATCCGTAGAGCGAGGTGGACGAAGCGTCTTTCAACACCGAAATGTCTTCAATCTCGTCGGGGTTGATGGCACCGATGCTGCCGGTGATCGGAAAACCGTCGACGACGTAAAGCGGCTCGCTACCGGCCGAAACCGACAACTGGCCCCGAATCCGGACCGACATGCCCTGACCCGGTTTTCCGGTCGTCTGGTTGATTTGAACCCCGGCCAGACGACCCTGGAGTTTCTGCGTCACCTGAGAAACCGGAATATCTTTCAGTTCTTTGGCCGTTACGGTTTGTACCGCGCCGGTAACTTCTTTCTTCAACTGACTCCCGTAACCGACGACGACCACTTCCGACAGCGTTTGGTCGTCCGGAAGCAACTTTATATTGATTGTTGTTTGGCTCCCGACAGCCACTTCCTGTTTGAGGTAGCCGACCGAACTGAAGACCAGGGTGGCCCGGTTGTCGGGGACGGAAATTTTGAATCGGCCATCGGCATCGGTCGTGGTACCTTGCGTAGAGCCTTTCACCACAACGTTGACACCCGGCAAGCCGCCCCCGCTTTCGTCGGTGACACGGCCCGTTACATCGATGGCCAGGGGAGTAGTATGGATCGTTGCTTTTCGTGCCAGACGGTTTTTGTCGTCAGCAGAATCGGCCCAGGTCGGGCTGGTTAATAAGGAAAGAAGAAGACACGAGCCGATGATTTGTTTCGCACTGAAATGAGGATTACCCCAAGTGGTAATGCGTTGGTTCATACATAAAGATGGCTAAGGGTTTAGGAAATAGGGCCGGTGGACACAACGGCGTCCGGACGGCCAATCACTGGATGAACCTGGTCAGTTTGGATCAGGATCAGGGTTCAACGGATGGGCTTTTACAACATAGGTTGAAGTAGGGTTAAGGGTAAATGCTTCAAGGGTTTTTAGGTTGTATTGCTGGCGTGCCGGCGACTTCGGGAGGTCAGAAAGCACTAGAAATAGGGTATTGCTTAATTTCTATTTATTGTAAAATAAATTCAATTAAGGAAAAGATAGCGTTCGGACTGTCCTTTACTCTGCTGCTTTTTTTAAAAAAGTTTTGTTTATTCGATTAAGCTAATATCAAATCCTTGGTAGTCAAGATAATAGATCCAATACTGGCCTTCCTTTTCCGTCGGGCGTTGTGTAAAAAGGTCGCTTCTCAATCTCGTACTGCGTGTCCGGAGCGATACCTAACGCGTGATAGATGGTCTGGTGAATGCCATCAATCCGGACCGGATTTTCAATCGTTTTGCAGGGACGCTCATCGGCGGTTTTGCCATACACGAAGCCCCGCTTGATGCCGCCCCCGAACATCAGCACCGAACTGCCGTCGGTAAAGTGCCGGTGCATGCCGTAAAACTTCATATCGGACAGAATATCCGGCTGGTTGACCTGCTCCTTGACCTTCTCGTCCGGGCGACCTTCCACCATCATATCGCGGCTGAATTCGCTCGCCAGAATGATCATCGTTCGGTCGAGGTGACCAGTTTTGTCAAGATCTTTCACCAACTGCGCCACCGGGCCATCGATCAACTTCTTCATGTCGACCAGGCGCGTGTGGCCGTTTTCGTGCGTGTCCCAGCCCTTGAACGGTTCGTATTCGGTCGTGACGCTGATAAACCGCGCACCCTGCTCCGTGAGCCGGCGGGCCAGCAGACAGCCCAGTCCAAACCGGCCGGTATTGTAGATGTCGTAAATTTCCTTCGGTTCTTGGCTTAGATCGAACGCTTTGGCTTCCGGCGAGTTGAGCAGGCTATAGGCCTGTTCCATTGACCGCCGGAGCGATTCTTTCTGGTAATCACTGCCGAACTCGCCGAAGGGGCTGTTGCTGATCAGCTCGTTGTACAACTGGTTTCGGCGCTCAAACCGGCTGGCCGTCATCCCGACCGGCGGTCGGACGCTTTCGAGGCCCTGACTAGGGTCCGGAATGAAGAAGGGGCCGAACTCGTTGCCCAGAAAACCGGCCGTGTGAAACGCCTTGAGTTCTTCGGCTTCGCCCACCGTAAACCGCTGGCCGATGTCGATAAAGGCCGGAATAACCGGGTTTTTCGGGCCAAGTTCCTTGGCAATCCAGGAACCGATGTGCGGAGCCGCCACGGTTTGGGGTGGTTCGTAGCAGGTGTGCCAGTGATACTGGTGCCGCGAGTGCAGAATATGGCCCAAATCGGCCGAAACATACGACCGGATCAGCGTGCCCTTGTCCATCACCTTCCCAATGGATTCGAGGCCTTCCGAGAAGTGAATGCCATCCAGAACCGTTGGCACGGATTTGAAGGTACTCAGCACGCGGTTGCCCTCCATGTCTTTTTCGTAGGGCGTATACTTTTTCGGGTCGAATGTTTCGGTATGTGCCATACCGCCCGCCATCCAGAGCAGAATCACCGTGTCGGCGGTTCCGTCGGTCTGGCCGATTTTCTTGGTTTTACAGCCCGACAGAAGGCTCGCCATCGGAGCACCGGCCGCCATCGCGGCCAGGGTTGCCGCGCTGGTGCGCTGCAGAAATTCCCGTCGGTTCCAACTGGTTTTCATATTGCTTTCGTTCTTTTTACCCCCAACCCCCTAAAGGCCGGGCGGCCAGTGCCGGGCTCTCAAATCCGGATGTTTCAGCCCCCTTTAGGGGATTGGGGTATTTCTAGTTAATCAATTGAAATTCAGGATGCAGACTAATGGCCCATACCAAATCCTGAATGCCCTCAATGTTCGGTGTTTTGCCTACAATTTTTTCGGCTACGGCCAGCTCCTTGGGCAAGGGTTCGCGACCGAGCGCTTTCCAGTACAGGTCATGCACCAGCTTGTCGGAGGTAGGGTATTTGGCTTTCCAGATTTGGGCACCCTGTTTAAGAGCCGCATTGAATTTGGCCCCGTTGGTCAGTTCCAGCGCCTGCAACAGATTGGCCTGTGAGGCCCGGCTGGTGCTGACGGTTTCGCGGTTCGGGCGTCCGAGAGCCGTCAGGAACGGGTCGTTTTTGACGAGCGAAGCGCGCGGGAACGGCATTTCCTGTTTGATGGTTTCGGGCAACCGTTTCTCGGCCAGCGACGAATCGCCGTAAATCGGGTTGAAGGCCAGACTGACGGCATCGGCAAACTGCTCGGCCGACATCCGGCGACGTACCATGCCCTCGAACACAAAAGTTGGGGCTGTCAGCAGGGCCGGGTCTTTAATGCTGATCGACGGTAGTTGGTAGGTTTTGGAAGTCAGAATCTGCGCCATCAGCCGCTTGATGTCGTAGCCGTTGGCCGTAAAATCAGCCGCTAGCCAGTCGAGCAAATCCTGGCTCCAGGGTTCGCGGTCCATCTCATCGACGGGTTCAACCAGGCCGCGCCCCATCAACTGCGCCCAAACCCGGTTGACCAGCGTCCGGTACAACCGGCCGTCTTTGGGCTGGGTGAGGAAATTGGCCAGTTCGCGAAGCCGCTCTTCCGTGGGAGCGTTGGCGTTGATCGTGCCCAGTTCCTTGAAAAGAATAGCCCGGCCCGCCAGTTTGCCCGTTGGTTTGTCGCAGCGGTGAATTTCGAGCGTCGTGTCCGAGAAGACGTTAGCAAAGGCGTAGGCATCGGCCAACTTCCAGTCGCTGATGAAGCTGTCGTGGCAGGACGCGCATTTGAGGTTCAGCCCCAGCAATACCTGCGACACGTTCTGAGCCGCCTGCATTTCGGTGCTTTGGCTGGAGTTGATGGTGCCGCGCCATTTGATGCCTTTGATAAAACCTTCCGACTCTTTGTTCGGACTAATCAACTCTTTGACAAACAGGTTGTACGGTTTGTTGGTCTTGAGCGAGGTGTACAGCCATTTCGTAATGTCGAAACGGCCGCCGGTGATATAGCCGGTGCCGGAATAATCGTTGCGCAGAGCATCGTTCCAGAACGTCAGCCAGTGCTGGGCGTAATCCTCGTTGCGGTTGAGCAGTTCGGTCACCAGCAATTCGCGCTTGTTGGGCCGGGGGTCAGCAAGGAAAGCCTTCACCTTGTCCGGCGTTGGCAACAACCCGATCACGTCCAGGTACACCCGGCGCTGATACGTCCGGTCGTCGACCGGGGCTTTCCAGGTGATTTTGTGCTGCTGAAAATAGACATTCACAAACCGGTCGATGGGATTGGTCAGGTCGCCGGTGGCGGCCGGAACGGCGGGCATGCGGGGTTCAAGCGAGGCCACGCGGTAGATGCTTTTTTCGGTTCCGCTCGGCCAGGGTGCGCCCTGTTTGATCCAGAATTCGAGCACGGCAATTTCCTTGTCGGTCAGCCGTTTGCCCTTGGTTGGCATGGCGTCGTCGTGCCCTGCGGGCAGTTTCACCCGGCGGATCAGGTCACTGTCTTCCGGATGACCCGGTTTCAGGATTTCGCCGTGTTCACCGCCTTTGAAGATTAGTTCTTTCTTGTCAAGCCGGAGTTCACCTTTCGTTTTGGTGGCGCTGTGGCAACTGTAGCAGTTATGGGCCAGAATCGACCGCACTTCGAGGTTTAGGTCTTCGATTTGTTTATCGGTAAGCGGCTGGTTGGTGTTGCTGATGAAGGCCAGGTTGGGGTCGGTGGTTGAGGGGCTTTTTTCCTTGCCAAACGGCAATACGCTCGTTAAATAATCTTCGCCGTGGGTCAGCAGCGCACCGTAATGCCCGGCAATGGTGACGCCGAAAACCGTCAGGAACAGCAAACTCCGGTAAAGCGCCACACGCCCGGACCGCAGGGCCAAAACCGTTCCAATGGCCAGCGCCATCGTGGCCAGCCCCGACCACTGGTGAACCGTAACGGTATCGCCCCCGTATTCCTCCTGGTTGATCAGAATAAGTCCGAAAACAGCGGCCAGGACGGAACTACCGGCCCCAATCCAGAGCAGGGCGGTAATCCCGGCCCGCAGGTCGGTCGATTTACGCGACCAGCCGATGATTTCCAACAACAAGGCCACGCAGAGCAATCCCACCGGAAAGTGAACCATCAGCGGGTGCAGCCGACCCAGAAATTGCCAAAGCCAAAACGATTCAGTTAAAACGGTCACTTTTTGTAATAAAGGATTAGTTGAGCAATCACTAGCACCAAATGCACCTTAAAGCATGGATCAATCCTACTTTAACCTTAATCCATCCAATAAGGTGCATTTTTCAGCGTAAACTATCCTGCACTTTCCGCTAGTACCCTGGATTCTGCGTCAATTTGGCATTGATCAGAATCTGCGGAGCCGGAATGGGCAGAACGTATTCAAAATCAGAATAGACGTAATCCTGGGCGTTGAACGCGATTCCGCCCCGATCGACGGTCGGTTTGGCTTTTTCTTTCGCGCCGTAGGCATTCATGAAAGCCGTCAGCTCGGCCGGGGTTTTGGTCCGGCGCAAATCAAACCAGCGGTGGTTTTCGAAGGCCAGCTCGACCCGGCGTTCTTTCAGGATGGCATCCCGCAGGGCCGCCTTGTCCAGACCGGTTTTGGCAGCCAGACCGGCCCGCTTCCGCACCTGATTCAGGTAATCGAACGCTTCGGCGGTGGGGCCGCTGGCTTCGTTGATTGCTTCGGCCAGCATCAGCAGCACATCGGCATAGCGCAAAACCGGCCAATTGTTGTCGGTCCGGCCCGAAATCGTGTGCGGATACGTGAACTTGGTGATGTACGGAATAGTCACTACCGTGCCGTTCAGCGTGTAGCTGGTCTTCAGCGAGGCATCTTTCCGCACATCGCCGGTTTCGTAAGCCGCAATCAGGTCGTTGGTCGGGATGTTCCGGCCACCGGGGGCGGTGTTGGCAAAGCCCGTGATGGCTCCGGCCGACAGCCGGGGTGCAAACACATAGGCAAAGTTGCTCCACTCGCCCAAATCGTTGCCACCCTGGTATTGTACTTCAAAAATCGATTCCGGGCCATTCTTGCGGGCCGGGTTGAAGTTGTCGGCATACACCGGGTTCAGCGAATACCCGGTTACCTGCTTGAGCGTTGCGACGGCATCGGCGTATTTCTTCTGGGTCAACTGCGCTTTGCCGAGCAGGCTCAGAGCGGCTCCTTTGGTGGCGCGGCCAGCCTGAGCCGTCGGGTAGGTCGCGGGCAGTAGCGTAACGGCTTCTTTCAGGTCTTTTTCCACCTGCGCCCAGACGTCGGCCTGCGGAGACCGCACGAGGTCGAAAGCCGCATCCGGTTTGTCGAGCGTCGACGTGACGAGTACGACATCACCGAAATACTGCACTAGATTGAAATAGAAATACCCGCGAAGAAATTTCAATTGCCCTTCGATGGGAGCTTTAACGGCGGCATCCAGCGTGCTGGTGGCCAGTTTTTCCAGCGTGTAGTTGGTGTTGTACAGGGCCGAATAATATTGGTTCCAGACGTTAGAAATCTCACCGTTTCCCTGGTTGACGGTCGAAAATTCGAAGGCTTCCCAACCGGCGGCTCCCCCACGGTCGAGCGGGTTGAAGTCGAGCGTCGTGTTGTCTGACGGAAATTCCTGAAAAATGTAAGCTGTGTTGGTGATGGTTTGCAATTGCCCATACACACCATTTAGGGCCTGTTGAAACTGGGTTTCGTTTTGGTAAAACAGGTCGGAACCAATCCGGGTGGGATCGGTGGTGACCAAGTAATCATCTTTGCACGAAAACTGAGACAGGCAAAGAAGGAGAGTCCCGATTACGGTTATTTTTTTCATTTTCGTGAAGATTAGAAGTTCAGTTTAATCCCGGCGGCAACGGTTCTCGGAACCGGATACGATTCGTCGTCATTGTTCAGCTCCGTACCGCCCCGAACTCCGGCATCCGGGTTGTTTCCGGGGTATTTGGTGAACAGGAACAGGTTGTTGCCGGTCACAAAAATGCGCGCATCGCTCAGGATCGACTTGAATCGCGGGAAGGTATAGCCCAGCGTGATGGCTTTGAGCCAGACATAACTGGCATCGTACACATACCGCTCGCTGCTTTCGCGTGACCATTTGAAGTAGCTCGTTCCGCCCTGCGAGTTCTTGGCGTTCGGGTTGGAACCCGGGTTTTCGGGCGAGCGCCAGCGGTCTTTCGCTTTGTCGAGGACGTTGAATACACCGTCCATGTTCATCGTCGAGGCTTCAATGTTGCGGTAGACGTCGAAATCGTGCGCGCCAACGAACAGAATATTGAAATCAAATCCTTTGTAATCGGCGGCAACGGTCCAGGCCCAGGTAAAGGCCGGGTTGGGGTTGCCGATTTCGACCATATCCTGCGTATCGTACGAAATCACGCCATCGCCGTTGGTATCTTCAAACTTCATCGCGCCGGGAATCGCGCCGTCCTGCTTCGGCCAGGCGTCGATTTCGGCCTGGGTGTTGAAAATGCCCAGTTTCCGGTAGCCGTAAATCATCCCGATCGGGCGGCCTACTTTCTGCACGTTATAGCCACCGTAGAAACCGCCATACCAAAGCATGTCGTTGGCACCTTTGATGGCCAGAATCTTGTTCCGGTTAAACGTGATGTTCGGGCTGGTCCGGAAGTTAACCGGGCCGATGTTCGTCCGGAATTCCGCGCCGAGTTCGAAGCCTTTATTTTCGACTTTGCCGATATTGGCCAAACTGGTCGTAAACCCGGAAACCGCCGGAATCGAGATCGGCAGCAGCATGTCGTTGGTAATCTTGTTGTAGTATTCAAGGTTCAGCGACAGCTTGTTGTTAAACAGCGCGATATCCATCCCGATGTCTAACTGGTTCGATTTTTCCCACTTCAACTCCTGATTGGCAAACGAACTGACCACTTTTCCGGCTGCGAACGAGTTGCCCAGGATGTAGTTGTTGGCCGTGACGAAGGCCAGACTCGGGTAGTTTCCGATTTCGTTGTTTCCCGTAACGCCCCAGCTTGCGCGGAGTTTCAGGTCATTGAGCCAGGACGTTTTGGGCATAAACGGTTCTTCGGTAATCCGCCAGCCGATGGAAGCCGCCGGGAAATCGCCGTATTTGTTTTTGGCCCCAAACCGCGAGCTGCCTTCGCGCCGGTACGAAGCCGACAGCAGGTATTTGTCTTTGTAGGAGTAGTTGACCCGGCTCAGAAACGCCAGCATCGTCCAGCCAAATTCGTAGGAATTCGACGACCGGATCGAGGCCGCACCCAGGTACGGCACCAGGTCATCCGGGAAGGTGTTGCCGGTGCCGGAAATACCGCGTACGGTTTCCTGCTGGGCCGTGTAGCCCACCAGCGCTTCAACGGTGTGGCTGTCGCCGAATTTGGGCGTGTAGGTCAGCAACTGATCCAGGGAGTAGTTGGTCAACTCTTCGGTGGTGTTGTTGGCCGTCGCAAGGCGCGGGGGCGCACCGGCGGTTCCGTTGGCCACCGGCAAGCCGATCGTCGACGGCACGAACTCGCGGTACGTGTTGTTGTTCAGCTTCACGTTGGCCGAGGTCCTGAACTTAAAATCTTTCAGGAACGACACTTCGACAAAACCGTTCGTCAGCAGGTCGGCGATGTTTCGTTTACGCATGACGTTCTGGAGGACAAACAGCGGGTTCGGGAAGCCGAATACGCCATCGACCCCGTTGATGTACGGCACCAGCGAACCGTCCGGGTTATAGGGCGTGGCGCGGGGGTCCATCAGCAGCGACCCGCCGACGAGGTTGCTCCGGCCATCGGTATTGGCTACATTCTGACGGGTGTAGGTTCCGTTGATGTTCAGGCCCACGTTGATAAATTTGTTGACCTGACCGCCGAGGTTCGCCCGCACCGAAATCCGGTCGTAATCCGTCTCCTTGATCGTTCCGTTTTCCTTGTAATAGCCGACCGACAGCAGGGCCTTGATCGGCCCCGCCCCGGACGAAACTGTCAGGTTAGCGTCGGAATAAGGGGCGTTTTTACGCATGATCAGGTCAAACCAGTCGGTCGAATATTTCGTCTGTTCCGGAAACCGGTAGCCGATGGGCACTTCTTCAATCGACGGTTCGCGGCCCTGCAAAATCCGGATCTGGTCCATGAACACGTCTTTCTTGAACTGGGCAAATTCGACCCCGTTCAGCATTTTCACCCGGCGCGACATCGGCACGTTCTGAACCCCGTAGTCCAGCGCAAAATTGACGTTTACCTTGCCTTCTTTGGCACTTTTAGTCGTAATCAGCACCACGCCGTTGGACCCCCGGGCTCCGTAAATGGCCGTAGAAGCCGCATCTTTCAAAACCGAGATGCTTTCAATGTCGTTCGGGTTGAGGTTTTGCCCGACGCTGGTGCCGACCGCAAAACCGTCGATGACATAGAGCGGATTACTACCCGCACCCAGCGAACTGATCCCCCGGACGCGAACTTCAAAAACCCCGCCGGGCGTCCCACTTTTCTGCTTCACGACCACACCCGGTGCCCGGCCCTGGAGGAGTTGGTTCATGTTGTTGGCGGGTTGTTCGCCGATGTCTTTCATGTTGATGACCGAAACGGCGGAGGTAATGTCCTGTTTGCGTTGCGAACCGTACCCGACGACAACGACTTCGTCGAGGGAGCGGTCGCCGACGGCCAGTTGCACATCGATTTTGGTGCGCGATCCGACGTTAACTTCCTGCGACTGGTAGCCGACGAAGGAGAAGACCAGCGTGGCATTGTTTTCCGGCACATCCAGGCGGTAACTTCCGTCGGCGGTCGTGGTCGTGCCCCGGGTTGTGCCTTTCAGAACGACGCTGACACCCGGCAGGCCGTCTCCTTTTTCGTCTTTGACCAGACCAGTCACCGTGCGATCCAGGACAGTGTAAGCATTTGCGTACAGGCTGGTAACAAGCAGCCAAAGCAGCCAAAGCGGAAGGGCCAAAAGCCTCTTCAGCACCTGTGGCAGCGGGTTGAAGGGTATGAGTTTTTGCATGATTGTCGTGTTAGAAACAAGAACCAGAGAATGTGATTGGCAGAGAATCAGCGGCACAGTGGCCTGCTGAACAAGGTGACGGCCCGGTAGAAAGGCGGGAAAAAGGGTAGCGGTAACGTACCCGGCAATTAAGTTAGGCGGTTTGTCGCGGTCATAAAATAAAAGGTTAATGAGTTAAGGAATAGGTTCTAAGAATAAGGTATCCGGCATCCATTCTCAATAGATGCGGTTTTTCGGATGCGGTTCGGGGGTGGTTTGGGTGCGTTGCCGGATGGCGGCCCAAAGCCGGTCTTCCCGTTGGCATTCCTCGTCCGGGTCGGGGTTTGGGTTCTGTTGCTGGTCCAGCAAGCCATACCAGTAGTCCATTATCTGCTTCTCTCCGGCGGAGCACGAACCTTCGAGGTAGCGTTGCAGCACTTCCAAAAATTCCTGGCGATTCGTTAGCATCCTCTGGAAAAAACATAGCCATCCGACCGAAAATAGATCGTTCTGATATAATGTCAACTCAGGGCATCAAAACCGCAAATTGTTTAGGAAAATACTTGAATAATACTATGCGCAACCGTTTCCATTCGTACAGAATCTTTATAATGTCATATGCTGTAGAAGTAATGCAAAAGGCAATGAATCGACGTGGAATGACCTGGGTAGCCCGTCGATAGAAGAAAACCGGGAAATAGCACGCTCATAAACAGGTAAGTGCAGGATAGCATCCGTTAATGAAATGTAAATCTTACAAGAAAGACTTATGCTTTTCCGGAACGTTTCGGGAGGGCAGGCCTAACCCACTTGCTGACCTTTTTATGGAATACTCGGTTTTAAGCGATGCCGTACTGGTAACCTATTACCAGGCTGGCGACAGAGCGGCTTTTCAGGCAATTTACCGGCGGTACTGGAAGCCTCTTTTTGCAGTGGCCCGCCGGAAGGTGTATTCGCCGGAAAGCGCCGAAGAGTTGATTCAGGATCTGTTTGTTGATTTGTGGGAACGGCATGAAACCGTGCAGATTGATGAACTCAGGACGTATTTGTTTGGCGCAGTAAAGTATAAGATTCTCAACCATATCAAGGCACTCCTGATCCGGCAACGATATGAAAACCAGAAAATGACTGTCCTGACGGATTTTGACTGCCAAACCGAGCAATGGCTGGCCTATGCTGATTTGCAACAGGCGCTGGAAAAGGGAATGGCTCATTTACCCGACAAAACCCGCCAGATTTTCCGGCTGAACCGGCTCGAAAACCAGTCGGTTCGCCAGATTTCGGCTTCGCTCCGCATCCCCGAGCGAACCGTCGAGTACCACATCATGCAGTCGCTGCGGGCGCTGCGCTCTCATCTGAGAGAATATGTCGGGGCGGTTTGACTGATCAGAGACAGCGTTTATCTCCGGTACGGTTTATCCAGAATGAGTTTCAAACCGTTTAGTTCGTCAATTTCGAACACGTTTTCAGGCGGTACAATTCCGCGGGCAATCCAGTTTGATACCACCATCGTGCTTTTTAATTGGTGCCGTTTCGTGTATTCCTGAATCGTAACCCATTCGGTCAGATCCAGCGCTTTTCCTTCCGCTAGAAGAAACCGTTTGCCTTGCTCAATTAACCGGTCAGAGTCGGCCAGAAGCTCTTGGATGTTCTTTTTCGATGTTGTTTCCATACAGTTACCCATAAGATTTTTAATAATTCCGCGATTCGGTCAAGCAATTGATTTTTCTCCTCCTCAGTCAATTCGTTGCTTTGATCTCGCAAGACTTGCTTTAAAACGGCGAGCTGCATTCGTATATGGACAATCAGTTGCTGCCTGGGAGTCATGCTTACCTGCTTCGTGGGTTAATGTATGAATTGTTTTGTTGCAAAACAACAGAAGTTTCAGACCAGGCGAATTCCTTGTAGTGATTAGACGAATCAGATTCAGGCATGACACCTTCATTGGATAGCCTTTGCATCGGAATTTACCTGCCGGGAAAGTACGCAACCGCCGAAATCGTCGTAGCTTTGGCGAAACATGACCGTTATGCGTATTCCTCAACCTGTTCTGATTTTTCTTCTTTTCGGTGTTTACGGTTTTTTCCGAATAGCCGCCAGCCAGGCGCAGCCCTTGACGTCTTCAATTCGCCTGAATCAGATCGGCTATTACCCGAATGCGCCGAAAGTCGCCATTGTCGTCGGTGATGCTTCGGGCGACTTTCAGATCACGACACCGGACTTGAAAAAGGTGGTTTTTCGGGGAACGCTCAGCCCCGCCCGGACCAACGCCATTTCCGGAAAAACCGCCCGGACGGCTGATTTTTCGGCGCTAAAAACCGCCGGTACGTTTGTGATCCAAATTCCGGGCCTTGGCCAGTCGTATCCGTTTGAGATCAAAAAAGACGTTCACCGCGCCGTAGCCGCCGGATCACTGAAAGGGTTTTATTATCAGCGGGTTTCTACCGAACTGCCCGCCCGGTTTGCCGGACAGTGGGCTCGCCCGGCGGGCCATGGAAAGGAAGATACGCAGGTGCTGGTGCATCCGTCGGCGGTTTCGCCGGGCCGTCCGGCCGGAACGGTTCTGTCGTCTCCGAGGGGCTGGTATGATGCCGGGGATTACAACAAATACATCGTCAATTCGGGCATTACGATGGGTACGCTGCTGTCGCTGTACGAAGATTTTCCGGCATTTTGCCAGACATTGAAAACCGATATTCCTGAAAGCGAAAACCGCCTGCCCGATATTCTGGACGAGTCGCTCTGGAACCTGCGCTGGATGCTAACGATGCAGGACCCGGCCGATGGCGGGGTGTACCACAAACTAACGAATGCCCGCTTCGACGGCATGGTGATGCCCGACAAGGCCACGAAAGAGCGGTATGTGGTCCAGAAAAGCGTGACGGCCGCGCTGGATTTTGCGGCCGTGATGGCACAGGCTAGCCGGATTTTCAAACCGTTCAATCGCGAGTTACCCGGTTTGGCCGACTCCTGCCTGACCGCAGCCAAGCGGGCCTGGCAGTGGGCCAAACAACATCCCGATGCGTTGTACCGCCAGAGCGTGATGAACGAAAAATTCGACCCGGATGTCAGCACCGGCGAATACGGCGACCGCGACGCCAGCGACGAGTGGATCTGGGCGGCTTCAGAATTGTACGTTACGACCCAAGACGATGCCTATTATTCGGCGGTCAACCTGTTTCCGGACGAGAAAACACCCCTGCCGTCCTGGGCGCAGGTTCGGTTGTTGGGGTATTACACCCTGGCCCGGTTTGAAAAAAGCCTGACGGCTGCGGGGAAAAAAGATTTTCCACAACTCAAGCAACGGCTGACTGGTTTTGCCAACGAACTGCTTCTCGATGTCGACAAACAGGCTTACCAGACCGTGATGGGAAAATCGGCGCAGGACTACATCTGGGGGAGCAGCGCGGTGGCGGCCAACCAGGGCATTGCGCTGATTCAGGCGTATCGGCTCACCAGCGACAAAATCTACCTGCGGGCTGCGCTGACCAACCTGGATTACCTGCTGGGCCGCAATGCCACCGGCTACTGCTTCGTCACCGGTTTTGGCGACAAACCGGTCATGAATCCACACCACCGGCCCTCGGTCGCCGACGGCATTGAAGCGCCCGTACCCGGATTACTCTCGGGCGGACCCAACGGCAACGCGCCGAAGCAGGACAAGTGCGAGGGCTACACGGCGACCTCGGCCGACGAGATGTTCATCGACGCGTCGTGCTCGTATGCCTCCAACGAAATTGCCATCAACTGGAACGCTCCGCTGGTGTACCTGGCCGGGGCGCTGGAAGCCTTGCAGGCGAAGCAGTGAAGCTGTTGCCGAGCCATCCGGTTTCAGGTCTTGGCCAAATTAGTAGTCAGTTTGGTCGCTTCCGGTTTTCTTTCAGAAAGTAAGCCAGTGGTCGCTTACGCTAAAAAAAGAAAAAACCCGACCAGCGGTCGGGCTTACTTTAGGTTGTATTCAGAATCGGTGGTTAATTGGCTTTCAGTAGCTTAATTGTTTGGACCTCACGGAGCGTGGCTACCCGGAGCAGCAGGACACCCGGAGCGGTCTGGTGAACCGGGAGCTGTTGCCGTTCGATGGCCCCCGCCGATTCAACGTGCCGTTCAGCGACGGTCCGGCCCTGAAGGTCGGTGAGCGACAGCCGCAGCCGTTCGCCTTCCGCGCCCCGCACCTCCAGCGTTACCTGATCGCCCTGGATCGGATTGCCCAGCACGACGACTTCGAACGGTTTTGGCGTCTCGGCCGATTCGGGTGCCACGCGGCTGCCGTTGGGGCAGGTCAGGTTTTTGGGTGCCCACTTGAGCGTGTAATTGCTGTTGTAGACCTTGGCACTGATCGAATACGTCTGCCCGTTTTTCAGGCTCTGGGGCGTCGGGAAGCTGTAGGCGTGGACGCCGTTGCCCTTGCCCGCATCCTTCAGATCCTGCCGGAAAATGTTGGCGTCGACGGTGCCGATGGAGTTGCCGTTGGCAAAGAATTCAACCTTGAGGACGGTATTGGGCTTGTTTTTGTCCCAAACCCAACCCCGAATGCTGCTGCATTCCACTTTATCGAGGTACCCTTCGAAATTTCCGCTCACGACCGGTCCCGGATCGCCCGGATTCGGATTGTTAACGACGGGCTGTACGATGACCGTTGCACTCGACGCGGGGCTGACACAGCCGCTCACGTTGCAGGTGGCCGAGTAAACGAAGGTGCCGGTGACCGAAGTCGGGACGGTGATGTTGCCGGTTCCGGAAGCATTGCCGGGGCCGGTCCAGTTGAGCGTGCCGGTGCAGTTCGAAACCGTCAGGACCACCGCCGGAGCGTTTTGGGTAACCGTCACCTTGTTTTGGCCGTTCGACCCCAGGTTCGGTGCGGGTGGCGCAACGCAGGGGTTCAGTCGGAACAGGTGTTTGGAACCGTTCGGACCCGTGGCCGCGAAGTAGAGCACGCCGTTGATCGGCGTCAGTTCATACGGCGAAGCGTCTGCCGCGCCGGGGTTGAGGTCGCTGATCAAAACCGTCCCGGCTTCGGTGCCGTTGCTTTTCCAGAGTTCAAAACCATTGGCGGCCGTTTTGGCGCTCATGTACAAAACGCCCCCCATTTCGGCGAAGCTCGTGGGTTCAGAGGCATTCTGACCGGGGTCAATGTCTTTCACCAACACCGTCCCGGCCGCGGTGCCATCGGTTTTCCACAACTCGCGGCCGGTGTCGTAATAATTGGCCGTAAAGAAAATCTGGTTACCCACGACGGTCAGAAAACCGGGGATGCCGTTCGCATCCGGGCTGGGCCAGATATCTTTGAGGAGCGTCGTTCCGGCCGCCGTTCCGTTGCTCTTCCAGAGTTCGGTTCCGGAGTTCGGAGCATACGCTTTGAAATAGGCGGTTCCGTTCAGATTGGTAATGAACGACACTTCGGACGGAGAGGCTCCGGGATAAATATCCTTCACCATCACGGTTCCGGCCGATGTGCCGTCGCTTTTCCAGAGTTCGCTGCCCGTGGCCGATTGCCAGGCCGCAAAGTAAAGGGTGCCGTTGATGTTGGATGGATAGGCCATGTTCGACCCGTTGACACCCGGATTGATGTCTTTCACCATCACTGTCCCGAAAGAGGTACCATCGCTTTTCCAGAGTTCCGCCCCGTTGGTGCCGTTGGTGGCTTTGAAAAAGAGCGTGCCGTTGACGTTGATCAGGTACTGCGGATCGCCGTGGGCCGAGCCATAGTTGATGTCTTTGACCAAAACCGTCCCGGCTTCGGTGCCGTTGCTCTTCCAGATTTCAGAACCGTTCGTGCCATTGTCGGCGCGAAAGAAGAGCGTCCCGTTGACGTCCGTCATCCAGGCCGGGGTGGAGTCGTAGCCGCCGGTGCGGATGTCTTTGACCATCACCGTACCGGCTGCGGTTCCGTCGGTTTTCCAGAGTTCAACGCCGTGGGTGCCGTTGTTGGCGGCAAAAAAGACGGTGTTGTTGACCACAATCAGGCGGACCGGTGACGAACCAGCCGCACCGGGGTTGATGTCTTTCAGCAAAACCGTCCCGGCGGCCGTGCCGTCGCTTTTCCAAAGCTCCAGGCCCGTCGCTCCGTCGCTGGCGCTGAAAATCAACGTGCCGTTCAGGTTGACGATTTCCGTAATTCCACCGGAAAAACTTTTGAGAGATAGAGGTTGGGCGTGGGCCGAAAAGAAGCCAAGCCAGCAACCGAATACAACAAACAAGAGGGTAAATTTTTTCATGGCGTTCAAGAGTAAATGGTGTGGAATCGTGACGAACGCCGTAAATGTAAAATGGAAAAAACCGGGGGGCGAGGAACAATGAACGATAGGGCGGTCCTGCCGAACAGCCGGTGCTATTCAGCGGATAACTTACGGGACCCGTTCGGGCGCTCAATAGCTACAAAAAAAGATGAGACGAAAGACCCGGTGTAAGCAGGCTTTGTCTCATCTCTTTCGACTTATAAATACGTTCCGGCCAGGCAAACACCTGAACGGCAAAAACCGGCTTAGGGCGTAATAGCCGGAATCCGTTGTTCGGTGACCAGGCGATTGAATTCCGGCACTTGCTGGGTGATCACCTCTTTTAGCTTGGCCAGCGAACCATCGACCTGTTTTTCCAGAGCCTCATACACGACGTACGACGACTTGGTGGGTTTGGTGTCGGCCGAGGAAACGACGGAGCTAACCCCCGCCAGCTTATCGTTCAGGCGAATCGGATACGCCAGCGCATCCTGCTGCGCTTTCGATTTGGGCTGCATCAGTTGCGATTCGAGTTTGTCGAGGGTTTCCAGCATGGGCTGCGTCACTTTTTTGAATTTGGCCGCCACCGCTGGGTCTTTCACGTCCTTCATGTAACCGCTGACCTGGTTGCGGATCTGGCGAATCTGGTTGATGCCCTTGTGGGTTTCCGATAATTTACCGTTAATTTTCGTGAGCAGGTCAAACTGGGCCTTGTAATCGGCATCCGTCAGTTTCAGGCGGGGATCTTTCAGAATTTCAATCGGCTGCTCGGCCACCAGCGAATCGCCCAGCAACAGCCGGACTTTGTACACGCCCGGAACCACTTTGGCCCCCGTGCCCCGGCCTGTCCACATGACGTTGATGCCGTCCACGGCTGTCACATCCGGATAGCGCATGTCCCAGACAAAGACGTTCATACCCGGCAAGGCCGACGCCGTGCCGGGTCTTTTGGCGGTGGCATCGTCGTAGAACTCTTTCGCGATCTTGAGCGGCTGTCCCTTTTTATCTTTGGTACTGGAGTAGGTAACGATGGTATCGCCGGAGGTGGTCATGAAGAGCAGTTTCAACTCTTTCGCCGGTTTATTTTTCAGGTAATACCGCACCAGAACCCCGTTGGGAGCGTTTTCGCCTTCGTCCAGTGCCGGTCCGCCCCGCAGGCTTTCCGCCCCGCCATCCATCCGGTAGGCCGGACGCGGTTTGAACAGATGAACCGGTTTGGTAGCCAGATTGCCTTTCGGCTGCTGATCGGCAATCTCGTGCAGGGGCGTGATGTCGTCCATGATCCAGAACGACCGCCCGTGGGTGGCGACAATCAGGTCTTTTTCGCGCTTGTGAATTTGCAGGTCGCGGATGGGGGTGATGGGCAGATTAAGGTTCAGGGGTTGCCACGACGCGCCATCGTTGAACGAAACGTAAATACCGCGTTCCGTACCGGCATACAACAAACCGGCTTTGTTGGGGTCTTCCCGAATGACGTGGCAATATTCATCGGCCGGAATGCCGGTCGTAATCGTCGTCCAGGTTTTGCCGTAATCGGTCGTTTTGAATAAATACGGTTTTCGGTCGCCCGACATATACCGTTTGGCGGCCAGATAGGCTTTCCCCGGCGCGTGGTCCGACGGATGAACGATGCTCATGATGGCCCACTCGGGCAGTTGCGAGGTCGGGGGCGTAATTTTCTGCCAGGTCTTGGCCCCGTCGCGGCTGATGTGCATCAGGCCGTCGTCCGAACCGGCCCAGAAGACGTCTTTCTCGACGGGTGACTCGGCAAAGGTGAAAATCGTCGGAAACGTTTCGGCCCCCGTATTGTCTTTGGTAATCGGCCCGCCTGTGTCGCCCTGCGTTTTCGGATCATTACGGGTCAGGTCCGGACTCAGGTCCTCCCACGAATGGCCGTAATCGTAGCTGCGGTGAAGGTGCTGCGACGTTACATACAGCGCCTTGCTGTCGTGAGGAGAAAAGACAATCGGGAAGGTCCACTGAAAGCGGTATTTCCGATCGGCCGAGGGCGCACCCATGCTGTAATCCGGGTAGACGTTAATCCGCTGGTTTTGATCCGTGGCCTTGTCGTAACGGGTAATCAACCCATCGTAACTGCCACCAAAGGTAACTTCCGGATTGTTCGGATCGGAGGTGATATAGCCCGACTCGCCCCCGGCGACCTGGTACCAGGCGCTCGGGCCGATCGAGAAATCCGTTGTCCGGCTGGCAATCCGGATCGCGGAATTGTCCTGCTGCGCGCCGTAGAGGTTGTACGGAAAGTCATTGTCGATGGAAACGTGGTAAAACTGCGCGGTCGGAATGTCGATATCCGAAAACGTTGCCCCGCCGTTGTAGGTGACTTCCGCTCCGCCGTCGTCGGCGATGATGAAGTTCTGCGGGTTTTTCGGATTCCACCAAATGTCGTGCGTATCCCCGTGGTGAACCGGTATCCGGCTAAAGGTTTTTCCGCCATCGTACGATTTCAAGGCGTTGACGTTCAGGATGATCAGCCCGTTTTCGTTCTGCGGGTCAGCCGCCAGCATCATGTAATACCAGGGGCGTTGCCACAGGTTCTTGTCTTCGTTGATCAACTGCCAGGTTTCGCCGGCGTTATCGGAGCGGTATAAACCGCCTTTGGCGTTCTCGATCATGGCATACAGCCGGTTCGAGTTGGCCGGTGAAACGGTTATTCCGATTTTGCCGAGCAAGCCCTTTGGCATACCCGGTTTGTCGTGCAGGCTGGTCCAGGTGTCGCCCCCGTCGGTCGATTTGTACAAACCACAGCCCGGCCCCCCGCTGCTCATCATGTAGCTGTTGCGATAGGCCTGCCACATAGAGGCATACACGATAGAGGGATTATTGGGGTCAAGTTCTACCACGGCAGCACCCGTGCTGTCGTTTTTCGCCAGAATGTGTTTCCAGGTTTTTCCGCCGTCGGTGGTGCGAAAAATGCCCCGTTCTTTGTTCGGAGCGAACGGATTGCCCAAAGCCGCCACGTAGGCAATGTCGGGGTTTTGGGGATGCACTTCAATGTTGCCGATGGCATCGGCCATTTTCAGGCCCAGGTGTTTCCAGGTTTTGCCCGCGTCGGTCGATTTGTAGACGCCGTCGCCGTACGAAATGTTGCTGCGAATATCGGATTCGCCCATGCCGACGTAGAGGATGTTCGGATCGGAGGGGGCGACCGTGATGGCACCGACCGAACTGGACTTGAACGTGCTGTCTGAGATGCAGGTCCAGTTGGCGCCCCCATCGACGGTTTTCCAGACGCCCCCGCCGGTCGCGCCGAAGTAATACGTCAGGGGCTGGTCGGCATGACCGGCGGCTGCCAGCGACCGGCCACCCCGAAACGGGCCGATGTTTCGCCAGCGCAGCCCGTTGAACAGGCTGTCGGAGACGGTTTTGGCGGTTGGCGTTGCGCCGGTTTTTGGTTTTCGTTGCGAAAAAGCCGGATCGGAATTTCCAAGCAGGCTCAGGACGATCCAGGCACCTGCGAGCAGGGGACGGGCCGGAAAAAAAGAAAACAATAGAGGGATTTTCATACAGTCAAGGTCAGTGTTCGGCCGTACCCCGGCGGGACGCTGGGGCAGGTTGGAGAATTACACACCGGGCACCGACCGCTCCGGATACGCCGAAGTCAGGCCGCACATAACTCCTCGACCGGAGGTAGTCGGGCCGGTATGTCCAATCAAGCAAGCTTTTGTGGTTGATCGATCCCCAGAACAGGTTGCATGCAGCTAACCTGACCATTCCCTTCCTGAATGGCCACGAAAACAACGAACCCGGCAAGGTCAATAACCAAAATGATGGATACGATATGGGTAAGAAAGTTGTCAAAGACAACTCCATACAGCCTTTTCTTTGGCTGATCTTCGAGCCATTGCTTCGAGTGCGGCTGGATGCAATGACTGCCTGTAAGACCGGTAATGACTTCGTAAACTCTGCTCAAATATTGAAATCTCTTCAACGGATGTCAAGTTTAATGGAGATTTAATTTTGTTTTTTCCTAAATATCACAGATATGAAAAACAATATAAAAGAAAAGTGCAAAATCGCTTTTGGGAAGTTTTGCTAATTTCGTGGAATACCAATCTTTATAGATATAAAGTTGCCACTTTTCGAGTCTTGGTTATTCCGCTTAATTTCTTATCTGTAACTAAACTAATAGAGCTATTTGGATTTGTGCAGTAAAAAATACTGAAAAATGGTATAATGGTAGAAAATATTATTGTACTTTTATTTTGAATTAAAATTGGTATTCTTCTAAATTTGCCAAAGAATATTCTTCGTAACTCTTCAGACTCGTAAGTGAAGCCCGGTTAAGAACGGTCTTCGTAATTTCCCTTCCACTCAAGCAAGAAAGTAGCCGTTTGGAACCGATTCAGACGGATTGTTCATTTCTAACCCGGAAATACCATGACTTCTACTTTTTTGGCCAACGTCTGCCAGTTCACTCAGCAACGACCGTCTTAACCCGGAGCGGCTGACCGTGACTCTGCGTTGATTTGCTTCGTATCCGTACCGGCCGAATAACCGCGTACCCGGAAATTGCTTAACCTGCTGTGACAGAATGGCCCCCGCTGGCTAAACCGCCAGACCGGGGAAGGTATGTCCATCGTCCACCACTTGCCGTAGTCTATCATCCCAAACTATGAAATCGACTTATGAAGCGAATTACTACTATTTTGTTTCTTGTTTTCTACGCCCATTGCCTGTTCGCTCAGGATCGCATCCTGAAAGGAACGGTCATCAGTCAGGATGAAAACGTAGGTATTCCTGGCGTAAACGTGGTGCTTAAAGGCACCTCCATCGGGACGACCACCGATGCCAACGGCGCCTATCAACTCAACATCGGAAATAAAGGCGGAACCCTGGTGTTCTCGTCCATCGGGTTTCAAAACCGGGAAGTGGTGATCGGTAACCAGACTAAAATTGACCTGGCGTTGACGTCGGATACCAAAATTTTGTCGGAAGTCATCGTGACCGGCTATGGGACACAGGCTCAGAAAACGATCACGGGTTCGATCGCTTCCGTCACCGGAAAAGCCATTGAAAACATCCCGGCCCCGAGCAGCGATCAGCTTCTTCAGGGGCGGGCTGCCGGGGTGATGGTCAGCGCCAACTCCGGCACGCCGGGGGGCGGGATGATGGTCCGGGTGCGGGGCACGACGTCGATCAACGGGTCCAGCGATCCGCTGTACGTCGTCGACGGGATTCCAATCCAATCAGGGAGCCTGTCGGCCATCGGTCTGGGAGGCAGCACGACCAACCCCATCGCCGACATCAACCCGGCCGATATTGCCTCGATGGAAATCCTGAAAGATGCTTCCGCAACGGCCATTTACGGTGCCCGGGCGGCCAACGGCGTTGTGCTGATCACCACCAAACGCGGGGCCAACAAGAAAGCAAAAATCAGCTTCGGTACCTACGTCGGTACGCAGAACCTCTGGCGCAAACCCGCCGTGGTCGACGGAACGACTTTTGAAACACTGATCAACGAAGCTTCGGTCAATAACGGGCAACGGGCACCTTACGCCAATCCGGCGACGACCATCAACACCGACTGGCGGGAACCGGTTTTCCAGAATGGCCTGCTCCGGAACCACGATCTGTCCATCACGGGCGGCAGCGAAAAAATTCAGTACCTGGTTTCGGTCAATAACTTTTTTCAGGAAGCCGTGATCCGGGGTTCTGATTTCAAACGCACCAGCGGCCGGGTCAATCTGGACTTCACACCTATCAACAAGGTGAAAGTCGGAACCAGCATTCTGTTTTCCCGGAACTTCCGAAACCGGGTTCGGAACGACGACAACATTTCGGGTGCCCTGGAGGGTTCGTTCTTTTTGCCACCGAACCTGCCGTACTATCAGGCCGACGGCTCCTACACCAAGTTTGGAACCTTTGAAAGTCCGCTGGCCGCGATTGAACACAACGACATCACCATGTCGACCAACCGCTTTCTGGCCAATGTTTACGCCCAGTACGACATTCTGCCGGGCCTGAGCCTGCGGTCGAGCTATAGCCTGGATTACAGCAACATCCAGGAGGACTTGTACGACGATACGTTTCTGAACAACGGGGCTGCCGTAAACGGCTCGGCCCGCTCGGTCAACACCCGCGACGACAACTGGATTCAGGAAAACGTCCTGACGTTCCAGCGCAGCTTCGGGAACCACTCGATCAACGCCCTGGTCGGTACCTCCGTGCAGGAGTCGGTTTTCGACCGGACGTCGGCCACGGGGCAGCAGTTCCCCAGCAACGACTTCCGGAAAATCATCTCGGCGGCTGTCCAAACCGGCACGTCGGAAGGTTCCAGTTGGGGCATTGCGTCGGTGTTTGGCCGGTTGGTTTACGATTATAAAAGCAAATACCTGGCGACGGTCAATGTTCGGCGGGATGGTTCGTCGCGCTTCGGGGTGGCCAATCGCTGGGGGACCTTCCCGTCGGTAGCGGTCGGATGGCTGCTTTCCGAAGAGAATTTTATGAAGTCGGTTTCGGCTGTCAACGTGCTGAAATTGCGGGCGAGTTACGGTTTTACGGGGAATCAGAGCGGAATTACCGATTTTCAATCCCTGGGCCTGTGGGGCGGCAACCTGAATGACCTGGGAGCCGCTTCCGGTTCGTCGGCGTATGTGAACTTGCCGGGAACAGCGCCGGTGCAATTGGCCAATCCCAACCTGAAATGGGAAACGACGGAGCAGATCAACGCCGGGCTTGATCTGGGTTTGTTGAAAAACCGCCTGAAAATTACCGCCGACTATTACGTCAAAAACACCCGCGATTTGCTGCTGGCGGTACCGGTACCCCGTACGTCCGGCTTTAACACGCTGGTGCAGAACTACGGTTCGGTGCAGAATAAAGGATTCGAACTGGGCATCCAGGCCGATATTCTGCGGGGCGGGTCCGATAAACTCGACTGGAATGCCAACTTCAACATTGCGACCAACACCAACCGGCTGACCAAACTGGCCGCGCCGTTTACGGTTTACAACCGGGACATTTACCGGTATGAAGAAGGCTACTCAATGTATTCGTTTTATTTCCACGAGCAAACCGGAGTCGACCGGGAAACGGGGGCACCCATCTTCACGGACGTGGATGGCAATGGCACGTTCGATGCCAACGTCGACCGGAAAATTGTGGGCAATGCCAATCCGGATTTCTTCGGCGGTATTACCAATAACCTGAGCTTCAAGGGTTTCGATTTGATGTTTTTCTTTCAGTATTCGTACGGCAACATGCAGTTGCACTGGAATCGGTTTTTTCAGGAACACGGTGGAACGCGCAACACCAACTTCATGACGAGCCAACTGGACCGCTGGCAAAAACCGGGTGACGAAACGATGATTCCCAAGATGACGGCGGCCAATTATTCGGGCAACCTCCGTCCGTCGCGGTTTCTGGAAGACGGCTCGTACATGCGTCTGAAAAACATTTCGCTGGGCTACAACCTGCCTTCCGCGCTGCTGAGTAAGATCAATCTGGCGAGTGCGCGGGTGTATGTGTCGGGGCAGAACGTGCTGACGTTCACGAAGTACACCGGACTGGACCCCGAGCTGACCGGCACGGCCTCCACCAACCTGACGCAGGGCATCGAGTTCTACACCATGCCGCAGCCGAGGGTGTACATGGCCGGGATTAATGTCAGCTTCTAAGCCGAAAAACGCCGTATGAGAAAGCATTCATCAAACATTGACCTCATGAAACGACTTAATCCTGTTTTTTTAGCGATAACGATCTGCGGTTTTCTGACGGCCTGTGACGTTCTGGATCAGGCTCCGCAGGCCGAAGTATCGGAAAGTGTGGCCGTCACCAACCTGAAAGGAGCCAATGCGGCACTGGCCGGGATGTATAACCAGCTTCAGGACGGCAATTATTACGGGCGCAACTTTGTCCTGATGGGTGATGTGGCGGCCGATATTTCCCAAAGCGTCGGGACCTGGGATTTTTACCGCGAAATGGACACCTACGTCACGGCCCCGGCCAACCGCGAAAATGCCGCCCTATGGACCCGTGCGTACCGGGCGGTCAACATCGCCAACACCCTCATCGAAGCCGTGCCAACGCTTTCCGATATTCCGGATGCGACTAAAAACTCCATTCTGGGCCAGGCGTATTTTATCCGGGGCCTGTCCTTTTTCGACCTGACCCGCACCTACGGCGGGGTGCCGGGCGTTGTCGGGACAGAAGGGATTCCGCTGGTCCTGACGCCTTCCAAACAGGTCGACGACACGCTGTTTCCGAGCCGGGCCAGCCTGGAAGAATCGTACGACCAGGTGGAAAGTGATTTGCTGAAGGCATTGGAAATGCTGCCCGAAACCCACGCCAACATCACCGCAACCCGGTCGCAGGCTGTGAAAGGAACCGCCCGTGCGCTGTTGTCGCGCCTGTATTTGTATACCAACCAGCCGGACAAGGTGATCGAGTACGCCAACCAGGTAATCAGCGATAGCAAGTACGCCCTGCTGGGCTCGTACGAAGCCATTTTTTCGGGTGCTTTCTCCACGGAATCCATCTTCGAACTGGCGTTCGGATCGACCGATCAGAGCGGTTTGCGAAACTGGTATTTTCCCTCCAGCCTGGGCGGCCGGGGCGACATTGCCATCCACGAAGGGTTTTACACCGAACTGACCGCCAACGCCAGCGACGTGCGGGGCAAGATGACGGCCCGCGACAACGTGGTCGGGGTGTATTATTCCACGAAGTACCAGAAAGCGGGTAACATCGATAATGTACACATCCTGCGGATTGCCGAAGTGTATCTGAACCGGGCGGAGGCCCTGGCCCAAACCGGCAACCTGACCGGAGCGCTGGCCGATCTGAACCGGATCCGGACGCGGGCGGGGCTGGCGGCTTCGACCGTGACGGGCTTGCAGCCGACCCTTCAGGCCATCTGGCAGGAACGGAAAATCGAACTGGCGTTTGAAGGACACCGGTTTTTCGATCTGGTGCGGACCAACCAGGCGCTGACCAGGCTCGTGAATGTGGTCCGGAAAAATGGCCCCCCGATTTCGTTGACCAATGCCGGTCGGCAGGTGTTCCCGATTCCGCTGGCTGATATTGATTCGAACAAGAACCTGTCTCAGAACGAAGGCTACCGATAAACCCTACTTTCTCCGAAAAACCATTGCATTATCTATGAAATTCTACCCTTGTCTTACCCTGGCGGCTTTAGGGGGGATTCTACTGACCGAGCCAGCCGCTGCTCAGTCGCCTTCGCCGGTTACGGCCGTCGACACCGTTCATTTCAAAGGCATGACCTGGCGCAACATCGGCCCCAACCGGGGTGGGCGCTCGCTGGGTTCGGCGGGGAGTTCGGCGCGTAAACTGGAGTACTATTTCGGGGCCGTTGGTGGGGGCTTGTGGAAAACCGTCGACGGCGGGAATACCTGGGCTCCCGTTACCGACGGCCAGCTTCAAAGCTCCTCGGTCGGGGCCGTAGCTGTTTCGGAAACCAACCCGGATGTGGTCTACATCGGAACCGGTGAAACCCAGTTTCGGGGGAACATCATGCAGGGTGACGGCGTCTACAAATCGACGGACGCGGGTAAGACGTGGAAGAACATCGGGCTGAAAAATACGCAGGCCATCGCCCGGGTTCGCGTTCACCCGACCGATCCGAACACCGTCTATGTCGCAGCCTTGGGCCATCCGTACGGGCCGAACGAAGAACGGGGCGTTTTCCGAACCACCGACGGGGGCGCTACCTGGAAAAAAGTCCTGTACAAAGGCGACAAAGCCGGGGCCGCCGACCTCATCATCGATCCGACCAATCCGAAGGTTATTTACGCGTCGATCTGGCAGGTATACCGCACGCCCTGGAAAATGTGGGGGGGCGGTGGTGCCTGCGGATTATTCAAATCCACCGACGGGGGCGACACCTGGACGGAACTGACCAGCAAACCGGGGATGCCTAAAGGGCCGGTCGGGAAAATCGGCGTGACGGTTTCGCCCGTCGACCCCAACCGGGTCTGGGCCATCGTGGAAGCCAACGAGGGCGGGGTTTACCGGTCGGACGATGCGGGCATGACCTGGAAGTACGTCAATTCGGAGCGAAAACTTCGCCAGCGGGCGTTCTACTACTCGCGCATTTACGCCGATCCGAAGGATAAAGACGGCGTCTACTGCCTGAATGTCGGTTTTTTTAAATCGACCGATGGCGGGGTTAAGTTTGATAAAACAATTACGGTGCCCCACGGCGATAACCACGATCTGTGGATCGACCCGGCGGACCCGCTGCGCATGGTGACCTCCAACGACGGTGGGGGATCGGTTTCGGTCAACGGCGGGAAAACCTGGACGGACGAGAATTTCCCGACGGCCCAGTTGTACCACATAACGGTCACGAATGATTTCCCGTACCACGTTGCCGGGGCGCAGCAGGATAACTCGACGGTGGCGGTGGCCAGCGAAGGCTGGAATCACATGCAAGCCCGGTCAAACTCCCTCAAAAAATCGGAGCGCTACTACGACGTGGGCGGGGGCGAAAGCGGTTACATTGCGCAGGACCCTAAAAACCCGGATATTTTTTACGCCGGAAGCCAGGGCGCTTTGCTGACCCGCTACAACCGGGCCACCGGCCAGATTCGCGATGTGCAGGTGTACCCCCGGTTTTTCTCCGGCGAACCGTCCAGCGCCCTGCCCGAACGCTGGCAGTGGACGTACCCGATTGTTTTTTCGCCCGTCGATCCAAACCGCCTGTACGTGTGTTCGCAACACGTCTGGATGACCACCAACGAAGGGCAGAGCTGGGAGAAAATCAGCCCGGACCTCACCCTGGCCGATACGGCATCGCTCGGTAAAAGTGGCGGGGTGATTACGATGGATATGAACGGCCCCGAAATCTACGCGACGGTTTTTGCGCTGGCACCTTCCTACCACGATGTCAATACGATCTGGGCCGGTTCCGACGACGGCCTGATGCACATCACCCGCGACCACGGCAAAACCTGGCAGAACATCACCCCGCCGGATTTGCCCAAACACACCCGCATCAGCATCATCGATGCCTCGCGGCATAAGCCGGGAACGGCCTACATCGCGGCCAAACGGTATCAGATGGACGACCGCGCGCCCTATCTCTGGAAAACCGACGATTACGGCAAAACTTGGAAAAAGATCGTCAATGGCATCAGCACCGGGCATTACGCCCATACCATTCGGGAAGACCTGACGAAACCCGGTTTGCTCTACGCCGGGACTGAACACGGCGTCTATGTCTCGTTCAACAACGGTGACAACTGGCAACCCATGCAACTGGGCCTGCCCGATACCCAGATTTCCGACCTGATCGTGACGGAAAAGGATGTGGTCATCGGCACCCACGGGCGGTCGATGTACGTGCTGGACGATGTGGCCCCGGTCCGCGAGTTTTCGCCCGAAGTGGCCAAGGCCGACGTTCACCTGTTCAAACCGTATTACGCGGTTCGGCGGGTGCAGAATGCGGTTTTTCAATACTACCTGGCCAAACCGGCGGACAAGGTGAAAGTCGAGATCCTGGATGCCGCCGGAAACCTGGTTCGCAGCTTCGAAAGCGTCGACCAGCCCGCATCCGGCGAGAAAACCGCTGCGCCCGAGATGGAAGAAGATAACCCACGGGCTCCCCGGGTAAAACCGCCGACCAAACTGGCCGGTCTGAACCGCTTCGAGTGGGATTTGCGCTACCCCGGCGCCACCGAATTCAAGGGCATGATTATGTGGAGCGCCCGGCCGACGATGGGGCCGCTGGCTCCGGCCGGGAAGTACCAGATCCGGTTGACGACGGCGGGCAAAACCCTTACGCAGCCGTTCGAAATCAAACTCGACCCGCGCCTGAAAGACGTGAAGGAGTCGGATATCCAGGAACAGTTTCAACTGGCGATGAAGATCCGCGACAAAACCAGCAAAGCCAACGATGCCGTGGTGCAGATTCGGGATTTGAAAGAAAAACTGGCGAAAACCAACACGCCCGCTAATAAAAAACTGATCGAGCAGTTGAGTGTGGTGGAGGAAAACCTGTACCAGGTCCGGAACCAGAGTGGTCAGGACCCGCTTAACTTTCCGATCAAGCTCAACAACCGCCTGGCGTCGCTGTGGCGCAGCGTAGAAACCGGTGATGCCAAACCGACGGCTGGGTCGTACAAAGTGTACGAAGAACTCTCCGCCGAACTGGATCAGCACCTGGGCGAACTCGAATCGATTCTGAAAAATAAAGCAGTTAAAAGTCTGTAAAACAAAGCATTCATTCATCGTGCCAGCCAGTCGGAATGCGGTTTCCGACTGGCTGGTTTACCTGTTTTTTCCGCAGCCGGATTTGCGGAATGTCGCCCGGCCGACGGTTTTTCTGCCAGCTTGAGAACGTCGCTGCTCATATTGCTCCTGTTCACATTAGGGTTGCCTTTCTGGGGAACCTACAGCTTGCTGCATGTCCAAAAATTTCGGGTAAAGCAGCAAGTTGCCGAACGGCTTGCCGCGGGCGAAAACGAAAGCCGGTTGGTGCTGCTGAAACTGGCGGTTTCGGAAGTCAAAACCCAGTTGCGCTGGGAACACGAGCGCGAATTCGAATACCGGGGGCAGATGTACGACGTGGTCGAAACCATACTCACGGGCGACAGTGTGCTTTACCGGTGCTGGTGGGATCAGGAAGAAACCCGCTTGAACCATCATCTGGAAACGCTGGCGGGCTACCAGGAAGAAGACCGCCAGCAGGACGAGCATTCGACGGAACGGTTTCCGTATCTGCAACCTTTTCTTTGTCAGGAGCTTGCTTCCTGGTCAATGCTGGCTATTGGCTGGCATGACCGGCAGTTGGCGGCTGGCCGCATTCAAACGTTGGCTCTCACGGTTTCCCTTGCCCCGGCGCTGCCTCCGCCCGAAGGGTCGTTTCACATGACGGATTTTTAAGTTTCGGCAGGGTAACGATCTTACCCGAACCGGAATGCGTGTGTCCCGATTTTTGTGAAACGAACCATTCAGGTATGAAACAAACCTTACTTCTTTGGGTAATGCTGGGAGGCTGTATGAAAAGCTACGCTCAGGTTATCGCCATTAAAGACCGGGAGGATTCCCGGCCGCTCGAACTGGTAACGGTTTCGAGCGATGATCCGAAACGCTCCGCCCTGACCAACGCCCGGGGCCGGGTGGACCTTTCTCCTTTTAAAGGAGCCAGCCGGATCGAAATCCGGACGGTTGGTTACCAGACACAAACCGTCAGCTACGACGAACTGGCTCAGCCCGGTTTTACGGTTTACCTGAAACCGACGTCTATTTCGCTGGATCAGGTGGTCGTAACGGCCAACCGCTGGGACCAGTCCAGCCGGGAGGTCCCGGTCAAAATTACGACGACCAGCGCCAAAGAGGTTGCCTTTCAGAATCCGCAGACGGCGGCTGATTTGCTCGGGCAATCCGGCGAAGTCTTCATTCAGAAAAGCCAGCAGGGCGGAGGGAGCCCGATGATTCGCGGTTTTTCGACCAATCGCCTGTTGATCACCGTCGATGGCGTCCGGATGAATACGGCTATTTTTCGGAGCGGAAACCTGCAGAATGTCATCTCCCTCGATCCTTTTTCGATTGAGAACACCGAAGTTCTTTTCGGACCCGGATCAGTGATGTACGGCAGCGATGCCATCGGGGGCGTCATGAGCTTTTACACGCTGACGCCCCGGCTGGCCACGGAGGCCAAACCGCTGGTGTCGGGAACGGTCGTGGGGCGGTTTTCGTCGGCCAACCGCGAACTGACCGGCCACGCCGACGTCCGGATCGGCTGGCAAAAATGGGGCCTGGCCACCAGCATTTCGCACAACCAGTTTGGCGATCTGCGCATGGGGTCGCACGGGCCGGACGAGTACCTGCGCCCCGAGTACGTGGAGCGGATTGAAGGCGAAGACCGCGTGATCCGGAATGCCGATCCAAGGGTTCAGCGCCCGACGGGGTATTCGCAGCTCAACCTGTTGCAAAAGATTCGCTTCAAACCCAGCGAGCGCTGGGACTTCAACTACGGGTTTCAGTATTCGACCACGTCCAACTATGCCCGGTACGACCGGTTGCTGCGGTACCGGGGGAAACTCCCGCGCAGCGCCGAGTGGAACTATGGTCCGCAGAAATGGATGATGAACCACCTGACCATGACCAACGCGCAATCGCGCAGTCTTTACGATCAAATGACGGTCCGGCTGGCGCATCAATTCTTTGAGGAAAGCCGCATCGACCGGGATTTGAACGATCCGGAACGGCGGACAACCCGCGAAAACGTGAATGCTTTTTCGGCCAGTGTCGACTTCAACAAACAACTGACCGATCGGCAGAAACTGTTTTACGGGTTGGAAGCCATCTACAACAAGGTCGTTTCGACAGCCACGAATCTGGATATTTCAACCGGAGCTTCCACGCCGGGACCACCCCGGTATCCGGCTTCGGACTGGGCCTCGTATGCGGCTTATCTGACGTACCAGCGTAAAATGAGCGATCAGGTGACGGTTCAGGCCGGGGCTCGTTACAACCAGTTTGTCCTGAACTCGGTATTTGAAACGACCTTCTACCCGTTTCCGTTTACGACGGCAAAGCTCAACCACGGCGCCCTGACCGGTAGCCTCGGACTCGTCTACAACCCGGTTTCTTCCTGGAGTTTAAGCGCGAATCTGTCCACCGGTTTTCGTTCCCCCAACGTCGACGATGTCGGGAAAGTATTCGAATCGACACCGGGCGCGGTCGTTGTTCCGAACCCGAACCTGAAAGCCGAGTATGCCTACAACGCCGAGGTGGGTCTGGCTAAGGTTTTCGGAAGCCGGGTAAAAATCGATCTCACGGCGTACTACACACTGCTGGACAATGCGCTGGTCCGACGCAATTTTACCCTGAACGGCCAGGATAGTATTGTTTACAATGGCGAGAGGAGTCAGGTTCAGGCCATCCAGAATGCCGCCAAAGCAACGGTATACGGTATCCAGGGCGGACTGGAAATCGGGCTGCCTGCCGGTTTTCAACTGGCGTCGCAGGTGACGTTCCAGAAAGGAGAAGAAGAACTGGATGATGGCAGTACCAGCCCGCTCCGGCACGCGGCTCCCTGGTTGGCACTGACCCGGCTTAGCTACACCGCCCGAAAGTTGCGGCTGGATCTCTACGGGATTTACAACGCCCCGGTACGGTATCAGGATTTGGCCCAGGAGGAGCAGGGCAAAGGCTACATGTACGCCATCGACGCCAATGGAAAACCGTATTCACCGGATTGGTACACGCTGAACATCAAAGCCCAGTACCAGCTTTCGGATTTCCTCTCCGTCAATACCGGCGTTGAGAACATCACCGACCAGCGGTATCGCCCGTACAGTTCGGGTATCGCAGCGCCCGGCCGGAATGTCATCGTTTCCGTGCGGGCGAAGTTTTAGAACCTTTTCCACCAACTGCCTGAAGGACTACAACGTTCTACGCAATAGCCCTTTCAGGCAGTTGGGAGAAAAGCCGGTTTATTGAATGACCGGTTTGTCAGACCGGGCGCGTTTTTCACGCCGGATTTGTTTCGGGCCGTAATAGAGCGCGTAGCCTGTCACGCAGAAGATGATGAGCACAAGGCTCATGACGCTGGTATACAGAAGCTTAAAGGGTTGGTCGCCCCACCGAAGCAGGGCGTCGATATAAGAACCGTCGTGCAGTTTTTCGAGAAAATCCGACCGGCGGGTTTCGAGGTGCAGGACCCGGCCCGTGGCGCAATCGAGTTGGATGCCCCAGTAATGATCCGCAAAAACGAACTTGACCATGCCTTTTTGCGGCCGAATGTCGATCCGATCCAGCTCCGTTGACAGGTCAGCCGAAACCGAGTCTCGCAGCGTCCGGAACGCAATCCGTTGCAGCGAATCGATGGGCAACCAGGTTTTCGGATCGGTAGAGGTCCCTTCGTATGATTTGGCCAGCAGCAAGCCGCCCGAATGCTTTTTCCAACCCAGCAGCAAACCGGTACCCGCAATGATCAGAAAAAAGAAGAAGAGCGTTCCGCCCAGTACACCATGAATTTTTCGGTAAAAGCGAAGTCGGCGTGAACGGTCTTTAGGGGCTTTCGTCATCCAGGCAAGATAATGAAACGCAGGCTATTGACCAATTAAAACATGAGGTTTGCCGTCTGATTAACCTTCTATTTCCACCATCGCTTTAATAACCCCATTGGCGGGGTTCAGCCAACTCGCAAACTGGTCTTTCACCTGCCCGAATCGAACGCGGTGGGTGATGTAGGTAACGGGATCGATCAGTCCTTGTTTCAGGCAATTCAGAACATGCTCGAAATCCTGGCGAGTGGCGTTGCGGCTGCTCATCAGTGTGGCTTCTCGTTTGTGAAATTCCGGGTGGCTCAGGCTAATGTCGCCCCGTTGCAGGCCGACCAGCACAAACCGTGCGCCGTGCGCCAGGTACTGAAACGCGTTGTTGATGGCTTTCAAACTGCCCGTTGCATCGATGACCACCGTGGGCATATCGCCGTTGGTGAGGCTGCGAAGCTGTTCGACCACATCCGCCGAGCGCGCGTCGATGGTATGCGGAACCCGTAATTTTTCGCGGCAAAACGCCAGCCGGTTTTCATTGATATCCATCGCAATCACCTGACCCCCGGCGATGCGGGCAAACTCCATCACGCCCAGACCAATCGGTCCGGCTCCGATCACCAGCACAAACTCGCCGGGCTGCACATCAGCCCGCCGGACGCCGTGCGCGCCAATCGACAGCGGTTCGGCCAGGGCCAACTCGTCCAGACTCAGGCCGTTGCCGTGGACCAGCGAATAGGACGGCACCCGCAGGTACTCGACCATCCCACCGTCCATGTGAACGCCCGCAACCTTCAGTTGGGCGCAGCAGTTGGTTTTTCCGGCTCGGCAGGCCACGCAGGTGCCGCAGTAGAAATAAGGAAGAATTGTAACGGTTTCGCCTTGCTCAAAACCGGGGGCGTCGTCGAAGTCGACCAGTTCGCCCGCCAGTTCGTGGCCCAGGATGCGAGGGTATTCAAAAAACGGTTGCGTGCCTTCAAACGCGTGCAGGTCGGTGCCGCAAATGCCAATCCGCCGGATTCGGAGAATGGCGTGACCGGGCATCATGTCCGGTTTGATGCCGGTGCGGTATTCAAACTGGCCGGGGGTGGTGCAAACTAATTGTTCCATTTATCAACAGTCAGCCGACGACCCGGTTTTTTGCTGGTTCGTCGGCTGCGTTGCAAAGAAAGGAGAAATTGTCAAAACAAGCCTTATCGTTTCAGGACTTTTACCGTCCGGACCTGCCTTGGCCCGGCCACCCGCAGCAGATATAGACCCGCAGCCGGGTTTGTCCCGATCGCCAGCCGGGTTTGCTGACGAGCCTGGGTCACTTCCAGCCAGGTATCCGCGACCGGTTTTCCTGTCAGATCGGTGAGCTGAATCCGCAGCCACTGACCCTGTGCATTTTGCACCTCCAACTCAATTTCCGGGCCCGTCACCGGATTGCCCAGCACCGTCACCGCCCAGGGCTGCCGGTTTTCGGCCGATTCGGTCGCCAGGCGACTGCCGCTCGGGCAATTGAGGGTTTTGGGTGCCCACTTGAGCGTGTAGTTCGAGCCAGCGACTTTGGCCGAGATGGTGTGGTTCTGGCCGTCTTTCAGGCTGGCGGGTGTGGGGAAAAAGTAAACGTGTTTTCCGTTGCCTTTCCCGGCATCCTTGATGTCCTGCCGGTAGATGTCGGCCAGGGCGGTTCCGAGGCTCTGGCCGTCGGCGAAGAACTCAATGGAAACCGGGGTGTTGGGCTGGCTGGCGTCCCAGGCCCAGCCCCGGAACGAACCGCATTCGACTTTATCCAGAAAGCCTTCAAAGTTTCCGCTGACGGGCGGGTTGCCCGGATCGGGATTAGGATTGGGGTTCGGGTTGCCGCTGGCCGGGCAGTTGAGCGTTTTGGGTGCCCACTTGAGCGTGTAATTAGTGCCAAGTACGTTGGCAGAAATGCTGTGGTTCTGGCCGTCTTTCAGGCTTTCGGGCGTTGGGAAGCTGTAGGCATGGTGGCCGTTGCCTTTTCCGGCGTCTTTCAGGTCTTGTCGGTAGATGTCAGCCAGGGTGGTGCCGATGCTCTGGCCGTCGGCGAAGAACTCGACGGAAACCGGCGTGTTGGGAGTGTCTTTGTTCCAGACCCAGCCGCGCATGGTGCCGCACTCGACTTTATCCAGGTACCCGTCGAAGTTTCCGGTTACCACGGGCGGCTCCTGACCGGCCTGCACCACCACGGTAGCACTGGCCGGCAGACTGACGCAGGAGCCAACCTTGCAGACGGCGGTATAAACGTAGGTGGCTACCAGGTTGGTCGGAACCGTGATGGCTCCGGTGCCTGAAGCCAGCGGATTGGTGCGGACCCAGGCGAGTTCGCCGGAGCAGTTCGGGGCGTTCAGCACAACGTTCGAAGCACCCTGATTCACCGTGATGTTCGTCTGGCCGTTGTACGAGAGGTTAGGCGTTGCCAACATGGCTGATTCGAAAGCGCCCAGATCAATGCTGCTTTCCTGAAAGCGGTTTTGTCCGGCCAGGTCTTTGTCGAGCGGATTAGCGGAGTTCAGACCCGAATTCATCGCCGGAGAGCAGGGCGACAACCGCAGGTCGTTGTTGGGGGCATCCAGAAATTTCGGATCGTGATTGAGCACATTGTTGCCCCCATCGGTGTAGTTGCTGGTCGTTTCCAGTAGCGAATACTGAACCACGATGCTGTTACCGGGCTCGCTGTTGATGGCAGCGGCTCCACCCGTGTTCCAGAAAATACAATTGGTGACCACGGGGCTGGCGTGACCGGCCGCGCCGTAATTATAAAGAGCCTTCCCGCTGCTGGATTCATTGTTGTAAAAGGTACAGTTGATGATGGCCGGATTGGCGTTGTAACTGGCTGAACCGTAATTGAGAATAGCCCCGCCGGAACTGGATGTAACATTATTGATGAACGTGCAGTTGATGATGGTCGGATTGGCATTGTAGGTGCCGATGGCTCCTCCCAGGATGGCCCGGTTGTTGATAAGCCGGCAATTCCGAATAACCGGGTTGCCACCGTCGATATAAATCCCTCCGCCCGCCGGTTGCCCCACCGGAGCGTTGCCGCCCGTGATGACAAAGCCGTCGAGAATAGCCGCATTGCTGGCATTCATCGTGAAAATGACGTGTTTCAGGTTGTCGGCCCAGTCACCTTCCACACCGGCTTCCCCGCTCAACACAGTCGGGAATGCCGTCGGGTTGCGGTCGGCCATCGTGCCGCCGTTGGCCGGAAAACCACCGTAAATAGTTACATTGTCACTCAAATAAAAGCTGGGATTGATGGGCTTGTAAACACCTTCTCCAACCCAAACCTCGGCCGGACTGTTCTGATAACCCTCGTCAATGGCGAGCTGAAGCTGGTTTTTGTTGTAGGCATTGGCCCAACTGCTGCCGTCGCCCGTGCCGGAGCCGCTTTCGGTGACGTAGATTTTTTTCTGAGCAAACGTCGAAAAACTCAACAGGCTCAAAAGCAGAAGAAGTAAATTCTTTTTCATCAGTGATGTTGTCTGAAATAAGTTCTGTGGAGGTAAAATTACCGGGTCGTAGCCGGGCGGGCTGAAACAGCCGGATTGGCCGGACGAAAAGGCGGGTTTAGCCGATCAAATCAGAAAGAAGCCGGGTAAATGAGCGAACGGTCAGGGGGGCGTGCAGTTTTTTTGATCCGGGTTGGCGGCAAAGGCGGTTTTCTGGAAGAACCTGCTTATTTTGAGACACAACCTGTTGATCGCACGAGATGAAGAAAATCTACTTCAACCTATTGTTCCTGCTCGGACTGGCACCCAGCGTCTACAGCCAGTCGCTTTCGTCCATTGAGAAAAAAATCATTGCAACGGCCCGGCAAAACCAGCCCGAAACCGAGAAGTTTCTGGAAAAAACCGTCAACATCAACAGCGGCACGCTCAACCTGGCGGGCGTCCGGGAGAACGGCAACCTGCTGGCGGCCGAGTTTGAAAAGTTGGGCTTCAAAACCGATTGGGTATCGCTGCCCGATTCGCTCAACCGCGCCGGGCATCTGGTGGCAACCCGGCAGGGCAAGCGCGGAAAAAAGCTGTTTCTGATTGGCCACCTCGATACGGTTTTTGAAAAAAGCCTGCCCTTTGAACCCTTCACGCGGGTAAACGACTCGACGGCAACGGGCCAGGGGGCCAACGACATCAAAGGTGGCAACGTGCTGATTCTGGCGGCTCTTAAGGCCTTGCACACCCACGGGTTGCTCGACGATGTGTCGATCACGGCCTATTTTACGGGCGACGAAGAAAGCAGCGGAGGCTCCGAAAGTCGCCGGGATTTCATCGAACGGGCCAAAAAATGCGACATTGCCCTGGCCTTCGAAGGCGCACAGGGGCTTACGCACGTAACCACCGGTCGGCGCGGTTCGAGTAGCTGGACACTAAAGGTGGTTTCCCGAACCGGCCACTCGTCGCGGGTGTTCAGCGACCTGGGCTACGGGGCTATTTTCGAAACCGCCCGGATTCTAAACGAATTCCGACGCGTACTGGGGCAGGAGCAGTACCTGACCTTTAACCCCGGTTTGATCGTCGGCGGTTCGGATATCAAATACGACGAAAAAACGGCCAAAGCCGAAACCTCTGGAAAGACAAACATCGTGGCACCCCTGACGATGGTGAAAGGCGATTTGCGGTTTATCTCAGAAAAACAGAAAGAAAGCGCCCGTGCCCGGATGCGGGAAATTGTGGAAAAGAGTCTGCCGATTACAAAAGCTACCATTACGTTTCAGGACGGGATTCCGGCGATGGAGCCATCGGAAAAGAATGAAAATCTGCGCAGGATTGTCGATCAGGTCAGCCGGGACATGGGCATCGGGCCGGTCCAATCGGGTGATCCGGGTTCGCGGGGAGCGGGCGACGTCTCGTTCGTGGCCGAATTCCTGCCTTGTCTGGATGGTTTGGGCGCATCGGGTAAAGGTGCACACAGCATTGAGGAAAGCATTAACCTCAAAGAATATCCGGTGCTGATTCAACGGGCGGCCGTGCTGCTCTACCGCCTGACGAGGTGAGTTTACAGTATTCAGTTTACGGTTTTCGGTGTTCGTTATTCGATATTCGATATTAAAATGCTGCCATCTCACTCGTGAGGTTAATAGCGAATATTGAATATTGAATAACGAACACTGAATAACGAACACCGAACACCGGAAACCATTTAAACCGGAACCCGTTTAGGAAGTATCCACATCCCAAAAACGATGAACGGTTTTTCACTTTGCCGGAGACTGATTCCGGTTTTATTTCTGCTGATGGCCGGATCGGCTCAGGCACAGCTCAAGATTGATCTGGAATCGGGGCTGGTTCTCGGTACCTCCTACAACAACGTCCGAATTCCGAACCGGGGCGGTACGCTGGTCGATCTGTCGAAGCAGTTGAGCGCCGACCCAAAGGTTTTTTACCGGGCGAGGCTCTCGTACACCATTGCCAACCGGCACACCATTTCGGCCCTGTATGCTCCGCTGACGGTTCGGTACCAGGGCACGTTTGACCGCGACGTTAATTTTAACAACCTCGTTTTTCCGGCGGGGCAGCCCACAACGACCGATTACAAATTCAATTCCTACCGGCTGACGTATCGTTACGATTTTGTAGTTCGCGACCGCTGGCGGGTGGGGGCCGGATTTACGGCCAAAATCCGGGATGCCAACGTCCGGTTTGAAGGCGAAGGGCGGGAAACCGATTTCGACAATGTCGGGTTTGTGCCGCTGTTGAATTTCTATGCGGCCTACTCGCCCGGAAACCGCTGGGGCATTCTGCTGGAAGGCGATGCGCTGGGAGCTCGTGCTGGGCGGGCCGAGGATATTTTTCTGGGAGCGACGTATCGGGCTACTCCTTCTGTTGGCCTGAAACTTGGCTACCGGGTCGTGGAGGGTGGAGCCGATACCGATGAAATTTATACGTTTACCTGGATTAACTACGCGTCGGCGGGTCTTTTGCTGACATTTTGATTTTTACCCGAAAATGCAAGCGCCTTCCCGGACGGTTCGGGAAGGCGCTTATTGTCTATGAGAAGGCCGGTTTATTCCGTCGCACTCAGTTTGACGATCATCCCCGGGCCGTAAAACAGGACATAATAGGTGTCCGCCGTGTTGCTAACCAGAATGTCGACCGGGGTTACGTAAGGCGGTGTTCCCAACCCTAACACTGTACTTCCTGCGTCGTCGCCATTCACATCGCCGTTGGCGATGCGGGGCGTGGTCGAAAAGCCAAACTCGGTAACAAGAGCCTTTCCGCCGGGCGTCAAAGCAATGTCGGTTAGGCCCGAAAAGTTGGTTTTATGAACCGTTGCCGTGCCCATCGCGTTCACCTTGTAAATGGAGGCTTTATTGGCGGGGAAAGGATAGCCCACCAACGTTGTGACCAGGAAGTCGGTTCCGTTGTAGACAATGCCGGTCGGAACGGCGTCGATGGTCGGTGGGCCGTTTTGTGGTTGTGTAGGGTCGAAAATCGGATTAGTCACATCCGGGAAGGTGGCAAAAATGCTCATGGTCATGAAATTGCTGGCTTTCTCAAGCCGGACAATGGCATTGGCACCCGCGTCCGTAATAAACAGGTCACCGTTCGGGCCGAAGGTCAGGTTGTATGGGTTTGAATCGGGCGAATCGGGCGCGTTGGGATGTTGCCCTTTGACATACGTGCCGATGTCGATGCCGGTCAGCGAACCGGCCGCGATGGGCGCACTGCTGCCCGGCACAAACGCTGATACGTCAACGATGTACAGTTTGTCTTCCACCCCGTGCAGAATGTACAGTTTTCCATCTTTGTAAGCCAAATGGTTCAGTCCTTCCGGCGAATTTTCGGGGCTCATGGCCGAGACAAAACCGGTGATAACAGGAAATTTGCCCGTTGGCGTAATTACCGACACCTGTCCATTGTTGACGGTACCGCTACCGGCTTCTGTCACCCACAAATGCCCTTTGGGATCTTCGGTAATCCCGATTGGGTAGAGCAAACCGGCTGCTACGGGTGGTCCCTGAACGGCAGCCAGTGTTTTTGGGCTCGGAAACTGGTGGTCCTGCACTTTTACCAGGCAACTGGTTACCGTAAAGAGGCAACTGCTGACGAGCAGCCAGGCCAGCAACGACCGAAAGGGAGTAGGTTTATTCGTCATACGCGGAAACAATTAAGAAAGTGGATAAATTACAGATAATCAAGGCTAGATCTGGCCGAGTAGAATAGGCGCAAGTTAGAGGATGAGTCCGGTGTTCGTTGACTTAATTTATTATCTGGTGACATTTTTTGAGGATGTAACTGCATTTTTTAACGATCAACCGGTTTAAAGGTATTTCAATCCGTAAAGCGGGTTGTATCGGGCCGTTTGAAGCCATAAAGACTGTCGGTCTATCCGGTTCTTAATTTGTCGGTTTATCCGGTTTTCTTAATTTATTAGGCGGTTAAATCGTTGATTTATAGAAGCTGTTGTCTAACATATAGCCGGGAAAGATACAATTTGACGGGAGTAAAGCCTATTTGAGTAAAATTACCAGTCGAAAATAGGAGGATAGTACTTGCGTTGTGCTTCGAATTCGTTTAATTTCAGGCCATTGACTAACCCCACTTCGTGATTCCTTCGGATTTATCGTACCTAACTCTGCATATTCCCTGAGTTGGGTGTCTGTGAAAAGACGTATCTCGCTACCGTTTCGGCGTAGCTTGGGATGCTGTTGTGTAAAAGGAATCAGTCAGATTACCCAAACCGGTACCAGGAGCTTTCTTCAACCGGGTTGCTCCGTCCAACGGTACACCACTCAACAACGACCCTATGCATCCGTATTTAGTACCTATCAATCGATAGCACCAATCGCTTGTTTGTAACCTGAAACGTTAGCTTAACATGACCTCCTCTACGTTCCCTTTCAGTGACCGCGAGCTTACCTTTATCCGCATGGCGTGCAGTGATCTCACCTACGTTCAAATTGCCGATAAAATGTGCGTCAGCGCCCGAACCGTCGATGGCTACCGGGAAGCGGTTTTTCAGAAAATGCAGGTCAAAAGCCGGGTCGGCATGGCAATAACGGCCATTCGTTCTGGGCTTGTCACGTTGTGACCTGACTATCTCCGATTTTTCCCGTACTTTTGTGGCGGTGTGCGGCTGGGTGGTAACTACAGCCGCACGCTTTATCTTTTTGGCTTTGAAAAATCGGAGCCGATCTACTGTTCCAAAAAAACACCACATGGCTAAAGTTTCTGATCACATCCGTCAGGCAAACGGAAAAACGATCTTTTCAATTGAAGTTATTCCCCCAATCAAAGGCGACAACCTCAAAAATCTGCTGGACAACATTGAGCCGTTGATGGAGTTCAAACCGCCTTTCATCGACGTCACCTACCACCGCGAAGAGTACATCGAACGACCCGAACCCGACGGTACCATCCGAAAAATCATCACCCGAAAACGGCCCGGAACAGTCGGGATTTGCTCCGCTATTTTGCATAAATTCGGCGTCGATCCGGTGCCGCACGTTCTCTGTGGCGGCTTTACCAAAGAAGAAACCGAGGACTTTCTGATCGATTTGCACTACCTGGGCATTGATAATGTGCTGGTCCTGCGCGGTGATCCGGCCAAACCATTCGACACATTCAAGCCCAAAACGAACGGTTATTCGTACGCCAGCGAGCTCGTAGCGCAGGTTGCCAACATGAACCGGGGCGTTTACCTGCACGAAGGAGATCATTCCATGACGCCGAGTAACTTCTGCATTGGCGTGGCAGCCTATCCGGAGAAGCACTTTGAAGCCGTTGATTTCGAAACCGACTTCAATTACCTGAAACTGAAAATCGACAACGGGGCCGACTACATCGTGACGCAGATGTTTTTCGATAATCAGAAGTTCTTTGCCTTCGAAAAAAAATGCCGGGAAGCGGGTATTACCGTGCCCATCATTCCGGGCCTGAAACCGCTGAGTACGCGCAAACAATTGCAGGTGCTACCCCGGCTGTTTCACCTCCAGATGCCGGAAGACCTCGTGAAAGCTGTCGAAGCCTGCGAGAACGACACCCAGGCGCGGCAGGTCGGCATCGAGTGGTGTATTCAGCAAAGCCGCGAACTGGCTCAGGCTGGTGTGCCAGGCCTGCACTTTTACACGATGGGGAAATCCGATAACATCATTAAGATAGCCCGGGAGATTTTCTAAACGACCGGTTTTTCAGGTACCCGGTTTGGCTTCGACAGTTCATTAACCCCTACAAACGCATTCCTAAACCCTCTTTTACTATGAAATCCTTTATCTTTTTTTGCTGCTTACTGACCGCCCCGTTTGCCTACGCGCAATCGTCGGCCGACGAAAAAACCGTGTTGGCCGTTGAGAAAGAACGGTTTGATGCGCAGGTCACGAAAAACTATGCGGTTTTGGAAAAGGTGCTGGGCGACGACCTGATGTACAACCACTCCAACGGCAACCAGGACGGCAAACAGTCGTACATCCAGTCGCTCAAGGACGGCAAGCAGAGTTACGAAGCCATTGACATTCAGGAGCAGAAAGTCCATCTGTATGGCAATACCGCCGTCATCAGCGGTATTTGCCTGGTGAAAGCCACCAACAACGGCCAGACCATCAATTCTAAACTGCGCTACACCGATGTGTACGTCAAAAAAGGGAAGCAATGGCAGATGGTCGCCTGGCAGTCGCTGCGCTTACAGAATTAAGTCTGAACCTGGATTACGCGGATTAAAGGATTGACTAGGATGTAAAAGATTGCGGTAGCCATCCGAGTTAATCCTTTAATCCGCGTAATCCAGGTTCAGAAATAGTGCATCGTTCATTCTTCAAGGCTTCCAGTCCGCCGTCTTCGATCCGCATCCGGGATTTTTCGTTGTTGAATTCTTCCTTGTAGGTTTCTTTGAGTTCCTTGCGTTTCATGGCTTCCAGAAACCGGCGGATGTCGTCGGGCGTTTCGAGCAACAGGGGCGGCACTTCGGTCGGCTTATGGTCGTCGTCAGTAGCTACCATCGTGAAATACGAGGTGTTCGTGTGTTTGACGACGCCGGTGCGGACGTTCTCGGCAATCACCTTGATGCCGATCACCATCGAAGTCCGGCCCACGTAATTGACCGACGCCAGCAGCGACACCAGTTCGCCCACCTCGACGGCCTGCCGGAAGTTCACACCCTCGACGGAAACCGTCACGCAATACGCGCCCGAATGCTTCGATGCGCAGGCAAAAGCCACTTTGTCCATCAGGGAAAGCAGAATACCGCCGTGGATTTTCCCGCCGAAGTTGGCGTAGGCAGGAATCATCAGCTCGGTGAGCGTGGTGACGGAATGGGAAACCGGTTTGGGGAGCATATCTGAACTTGGATTACGCGGATTAAAAGATTAATAGGATCTAAAAGATTGCGGCAGCCATCCTAGTTAATCCTTTAATCCGCGTAATCCAAGTTCAAGACAATCCAAGTCAATAAAAAGGCACCGCGTGGAAGCCGACGGTGCCTTTAACAATCCTAATCAAGAAATTCTTTAGACCGAGAAACTTTCCCCACAACCGCAGGTGCGGCTGGCGTTAGGGTTTTTAAACTGGAATCCTTTGCCATTCAGGCCATCGGAAAAATCCAGTTCCGTGCCGGCCAGGTAAAGCAGGCTTTTGCGGTCGACATAAATTTTAATGCCTTTGTCTTCGACAATGTGGTCGGTGGGCTGCTGCGTCGTGTCGAATTGCAAATCGTACATCAGACCGGAGCAGCCGCCACCCTGTACGGCCACGCGGATGGCGTAGTTATCGTTCAGACCATCTTTCTGGCGAAGTTCTATAATTTTATCTTTTGCTTTTTCCGTTACCGAAACCATGGGAGTACGTAATTGTTGGACGCTAAGGTAAAAACCGTGACCGGAAAAGAAAAGTTTCCCCCAAAATCTCCGATTACCTCTGATATTCCCTGATAAACTCTGTGAAATAACCTTTAATTTGGGGCGAGTTGTTACACAGGGTTAATCAGGGAATATCAGAGGTAATCAGGGAAATGATGACAAATGTGGAACATGTCGGCATTGCGGTGAGGAGCCTGGAAGCTTCGAATACGCTGTTTACGAAGCTGTTGGGCGTAAAACCGTACAAGTCGGAAGCCGTGGAGTCGGAGGGGGTGACGACCTCGTTTTTCCGGGTCAACCAGACCAAGATCGAACTGCTGGAAGCCACCCGGCCTGACAGCCCGATTGCGAAGTTTCTGGAAAAAAAGGGCGAAGGCATCCACCACCTGGCGTTCGAAGTCGCGGATATTTACGCCGAAATCGAGCGCCTGAAAGCCGAAGGGTTCACCCCACTCAGCGAAACGCCGAAACGGGGCGCTGACAATAAGCTGGTCTGCTTTTTTCACCCGAAAGAAACGAACGGCGTGTTGGTGGAGTTGTGTCAGGAGATTGTCTGAACTTGGATTACACGGATTGAAAGATTAACTACGATATAAAAATGCTAAAGCGCGTTTCCATACAGAATTTTAAAAGCCTGAAAGACGTTACGCTCGATCTTCAGAAAGTTAATTTATTGATCGGCCCGAATAACTCGGGGAAGACGAATTTTTTGAAGGCGTTTAGCACCATTGAAAAGGTCGTTATTGAGAAAGAAGATATTGATTATGATGATCACTATAAAAAGGATTTTTCGGAAGCAGTTAATATTCACTTAACATATATTGGAGAACATGGTGAATATGACCATGTAATATTAGATTGGGTAGATGATGAAAACATAGGAGAATTTTACTCTGTTTTTTTAGGTACTTCCAAAAGTATAGATACAAAGAAGGAGGATATGCATTATGAGCATCAGTTAAATATGGTGAGTTTATATAGAATTTGTGGTAATATAATTTTATATAAACCAGACCCAAATAAACTAGATAGACCAGCACCAGTAGGGCGGGGTGCCCAAATTATCAATGCTGACGCATCTAATTTAATTGCCTTTTTTGATTATATAAGAGATGAAAAACCACAAGTCTTCGCACAAATCAGAGCGGATTTAAATAAATGTGTTTCTGAGTTTACAGAAATTAATTTTCAAAGTGTGGAGCCGACTGAGGAATTGATAAAGATTTATGGACCCGCTACTTATAAGCGAATAGGATTGACTGATGGTAAGAAGGGCGTAATATATTGGGCGGATGAACTTTCCGAAGGGACTTTGTATTTCATCGCTCTTCTTTGCATCATTAATCAACCCAACCCTCCTAAAATCCTCCTGCTTGAAGAACCTGAAAAAGGTATTCATCCGCGCCGAATTGAGGAAATTATCAATTTTATTTTTGCCTTGGCAGAAGACAAGGATATTCAGGTAATCATGACTACACACAGCCCTGTTGTAGTCGATATGTTTAAAGATTTGCCAGAAAGCGTTTTTATTTTTGATAAAGATGATGAGGGCGCAACCCATATTAAAAACCTATATACAGATATTATTCAACCAGAAACGGAGGAAAGCAAGCGATTAGGTATCGATCCTCCTCAATATTTAAATGGTTTGGGAGAAGCCTGGAAAGTTGGCTTTTTAGGAGGAGTACCGCGATGATAAAGCCGATTCGCTATGGTCTTTTGTGTGAAGATATGCCACAGAGACATTTTCTAGATGCTTATCTGAATTTATGTTTCACCGGACGGTTTGAGAAAGATGAAGATTTTGGCTGGCAAATCCATACCACTACTGCCAAAGAAGTAGAGAATACATTGCCCGATGCTTTGCGGAAAGGCTTTACAAAATTTAAGCTTGGAACCCTGTTCGTAGGGCGAGATGCCGATTCAGGTGATAGAAAGAAAGTGGATAGCCTGATCAGTAAGTTAGCCGGGATTTGCCAAAGTTATCCGCAGGCTATTTTGGTTGTTCCCGTGCAGTGCATTGAACACTGGCTTTGGTATTTAAAATGGAGACAAGACAATCATTTGTCTACTAAAAACGTATCGTTCGAGCAATTTGACCGGCGAGATGCTAAACGGGCGGTTTATGGAGGATCAATCAAAATTGATAAGCAATTAGAAGAAGTGTCTAAGCTGGTACAATCGTTGGATGTCTACTGGCTGGAAAGCCGTTCCGAAAGTTTTAAGCACTTTCACCAGCAAGTTGTTACCTTTCTGAATAACCACAAAACCACACAAGCATGAAGTATTACAATTCCATCATCGATACCATCGGCGATACGCCCCTGGTGAAGCTGAACAAGGTGACCAAAGGCATCCGGGGGACGGTGTTGGCGAAGGTCGAGTATTTCAATCCCGGGAACTCGGTGAAAGACCGGATCGCTATTCGGATGATCGAAGATGCCGAAAAAGCCGGGGTTATTCAGCCGGGAGGGACCATCATCGAGGGCACGAGCGGCAACACCGGTTTTGGACTGGCGCTGGCGGCCATTGCCAAGGGCTACAAGTGCATTTTCACGATGGCCGATAAGCAGTCGAAGGAGAAAATCGATATTCTGCGGGCGGTGGGGGCCGATGTGGTGGTGTGCCCGACCAATGTAGAACCCGACGATCCACGTTCGTATTACTCAGTGGCCAAACGACTGAACCGCGAAATTCCGAATTCGATTTACCCCAACCAGTACGATAACCTCTCGAACACGGCGGCTCATTACGACACCACCGGCCCCGAAATCTGGCGCGATACCGCGGGTAAAATCACGCACTTTGCCGCGGGCGTCGGCACCGGCGGAACGATTTGCGGAACGGCCAAATTCCTGAAAGAACAGAATCCAAACGTCGTGACGGTGGGCATCGATACGTACGGTTCGGTGTTCAAGAAATACAAGGAAACCGGCATTTTCGACGAGCGCGAAATCTATCCGTACATGACCGAGGGCATCGGCGAGGATATTTTGCCGCAAAACGTCGATTTCAGTCTGATCGATCATTTCGTGAAAGTGACCGACAAAGACGCGGCCATCATGGCCCGGCGGTTGTCGAAAGAGGAAGGGCTGTTTGTGGGCTGGTCAACGGGTTCGGCGGTGCACGGGGCACTGGAGTGGGCCCACGAACACCTGGCCGACGACGATGTGCTGGTGATCCTGCTGCCCGACCACGGGACGCGCTACCTGGCGAAAATCTACAACGATGTCTGGATGAAGGACCACGGTTTTCTGGAATCGCGCGAGTTTTCGACGGCCCGCGACATTGTTCGCAGCAAGAACGGAAAAGGCCGGCTGCAAACCGTCGGTCAGGAACTGAAAGTGGGCGACGCCATCCGGCTGCTCAATCAACACAGCATCTCGCAGATTCCGGTGACCGACGCGGACGGTGATATTGTCGGAAGTCTGACCGACTCGACCATTCTCAGCAAACTGATCGAAGACCCGACCGTGAAAGACCTCAGCGTGGGCGAGGTGATGGACAAACCGTTTAAATTCGTCGCCCTCGACAATACCGTTGATGTGCTTTCCTCCCTCATCGACCGCGACAACAAAGCCCTGCTCGTCCGCGACGAAAACCAGCAAGTCCACATCATCACCCAGGCCGACTTACTCGCTGCTATCACAAATTAAGAGTTAAAAATGAAGAGTTAAGAGTTGGCTCCGCCCAAAGTTTATAACCTGGCAGAGCTAACTCTTAACTCTTCATTCTTAAGTCTATTTCCGGTTGTCTTCGCCCGAAACCATGCCGAGGTAGCTCCAGTAGCGGCTTTCGGCGATAGCACCGTCGTTGACGGCTTCTTTGATGACGCAGCCGGGTTCGTTGATGTGCAGGCAGTTGTGAAACCGGCATTGGTTCAGGCGGTCGCGCATTTCGGGGAAATAGTGGCTAATTTCTTCCTTTTCCATATCCGCCAGCCCCAACTCCTTGATCCCCGGCGTGTCGATGATGAACGTGTTGGGTGCAATTTCGAACATTTCGGCAAAGGTCGTGGTGTGAACGCCCTTGTTGGCAAAGGTCGACACTTCATTCGTGCGAAGTTGCAAATCCGGTGCGACAGCATTGACCAGCGACGATTTGCCAACACCCGAATGGCCGGATAACAGACTGATTTTCTGGTCTAACAAGTCCCGGAAGACAACCACGTTTTCGCCCTCCGTAGCCGATGTTTCCAGGCATGGATAGCCGATCTGTTCGTACATTTCGATGATTTCCCGTTGGTATTCCAGTGCTTCGTCCTTCAGGATGTCGGCTTTGTTGAACACCAGCGTCGTCGGGATGCGGAACGATTCGGCGGTGACCAGAAACCGGTCGATGAAACCCAGCGAGGTGCGCGGAAACGCCAGCGTGACGATCAGCACGGCCTGGTCGATGTTGGCGGCCAGAATGTGGCCGTGGGCGGTTTTGTGGACCGACTTGCGGATGATGTAATTCTCGCGGGGCTCGATGTCGGTGATGACGACGGTATTTTCGAGTTCATCTTCCAACTCGTACTGCACGCGGTCGCCGACGGCAATCGGGTTGGTGACTTTCAGGCCCTGGATCTTGAATTTGCCTTTCAGCCGGGCGCGGTAAATGTGTCCGTCGTGGTTGCGGACTTCGTACCAGGAGCCGGTGGAACGTATGACTAAGCCGGTTTGCAAAGCTTTTGTTTGGGTTATTTCGCGGAGTTTAGCAGAGTAAAATAGAGTTAAGCAGAGTTTTTCAATTCCGGATTTAGAACTCGGCTGATTCCTTCCTTTAACAAGGTTACGTGAAAATTGATTAATAAACCTAAGCGAAATTGACCTAATTTTAAGTATGTGAGTAGCTGGGCAAAATGAACGTCGGTTAAGGCTTCAACGGTTTTTGTCTCGACTACGATTCGACCTTCCACCAGTAAATCCATTCGGTACCCGTGATTTAGCCGAACTTCTTTATAGACAATGGGCATCGGTTTTTCCCGTTCAACATACAAACCGTATTCGCTCAGTTCATACTGCAAGCATTCCTGATAAGCGGATTCCAATAAACCCGGCCCGAGCGCTCGATGCACCTCAATGGCCCCTCTGATGATCTGATACGACAATTTACTATCCTCCATATTTCTCCGCTAATCTCTGTTAAACTCTGCTCAACTCCGCGAAATAACCAGGCCCTTGACTACCTCCATCACTTTAGACGTAGCACCGGTATTCCGGGTAACATAATCGCCGGAGGTAAACGAAGCCTTTGCCAGAGCCGCCGAATCCTCGTAAAGCGTACGAAAAGCCGTCTCCAGCGAAGCGGAGTCAGAAACCGGAAAAGCCGCTCCGGCCTTCGCCAGATCGACGGCTTCCTGAAACTTGCCGTAGTTCGGCCCGAAAAACAGCGGCATTCGGAAGGTCGCGGCTTCCAGGATGTTGTGCAGCCCCTTCCCGAACGCGCCCCCGATGTACGCAAACTCGCCGTATTGGTAGAGCGACGAGAGCATCCCGACATTGTCGATAATCAGATGCTGAAACGGCGCGAGAGTAACCTGATGAGCCGCTTCCGAAAACCGGACGGTTTGGCCGGGAAGCTGGCTCCGCCAGCGTTCGATTTCGTCGTCGTGGATTTCGTGGGGCGCAATGATGACTTTCAGCGGTTGATCAAACCGGTTCAGAAACGGAATGAGCACGTCCAGATCGGCCTGCCACGCACTGCCGACGACCAGCAACGGTTTTTCATCTTTGAAGAGCCGGGCAACCGGAATATCTTTTCTGGCATCGGCCACCTGCTTCACGCGGTCGAAGCGCGTATCGCCCGCCAGCGTCACCTGAGTGACACCAATGCCTTTCAGGAGTTCGACGGATTGCGGATTCTGCACCAGAATGTGGTCGAAAAAACGCAGAAACGAGCGGTAAAAACCGCCGTACGGTTTGAAGAAAATCTGATCGGGTCGAAAAATGGCCGAGAACGAAATGACCGGAATGTTGCGGGCTTTCAGTTCCCGCAGGTAATGGTACCAGAACTCGTATTTGATAAAAAACGCAATCGCCGGGTTGACCCGCTGGACAAATTGCCGGGCGTTTTCGGGCGTATCGAAGGGTAGATAAACGACAAAATCGGCCCCGGCGTAGTTTTTCCGGACTTCGTAGCCCGAGGGCGAGAAGAACGTCAACAGAATTGTATACCCCGGATACTGTTGCCGAAACGCTTCCATGACCGGCCGACCCTGCTCAAATTCCCCCAGCGAAGCCGCATGAAACCAGGCAATCGGTGCGGAATTATCAGCCAATTTTGCGTTAATTTGCTCCATCCATCCGCGACGGCCCTGTACGGCCAGCCGGGCTTTGGGATGAAACAGCGACGCAACCCCAAGCGCAGCCTGATACAGTCGGATGGAGGTCGTATACAATGTAGAAAGCAAGGGAGCGAGTTGTTGATTCGTGTCCGTAAAACTACAAACTCAATCGGGATCTTTTAACTCATAACGCCATGCAAACGTACGACACGCTCGTCGAAGCCCTCGAAGACCTGACTAAAAAAGGCTATACCCTCGACTTTAACCTGGCCAACGACTGCCTGGTTTGCCGGGATAAAGACCTGCAACTCCGACCCGAGGAATTTCATATTACGGATGTATACCGTTTCGAGGGAATGAGTAACCCGGATGATAACACGGTATTGTACGCCATCGAATCGAAGGACGGCCAGAAAGGAACACTCGTCAGCGCCTACGGGCCGTATGCCGATGAAATGTCGGGTGAAATGGTGGAAAAATTAAAAATTGCCTGAGTCGGTGCGAAACTTTTTTTTGGCTATCTGGCTTATATGCTCGTAGTTACGTGTGAACAAGCATCATGAACTGGAACAAACTGCAAGACAACGCCCAATTAAACCAGATTAAGCAAGAATCAGCCCAACAGCCGGTATTGATTTTCAAACACAGCACCCGCTGCTCCATCAGTTCGACGGCGTTGAGCCGTTTAGAGCGCAATTGGAGCGATTCGGTCGGCATCAAACCCTATTACCTGGATTTGATTTCGTACCGCCCGGTGTCGAGCCAGGTGGCTGAAGACTTCGGCGTCGGCCATCAGTCGCCCCAGGTTTTACTGATTCAGAACGGCGAATGCATTTACGATGCCTCGCATTTCGACATTTCATTCGATGATCTGAAGCAACAGGTCGTATCGGTATAATCCAACAATCAAGGCAGAAATCAGCGCTTGCGTCTTCCAGGACCAGGCGCTTTTTTTGTGGCTCGAACGAAATCAGCAAAGCTAAAAATTGTCGTCATCCGGTAACCCCGGAGGGGTTGAATGTCAATAGCCGAATTATCGTGTTTCCGGCAACAAGCTCCGGAGGAGCGTTCTAGCGGACCAAGGGCGCTCCTCCGGAGCTTAAAAAATAATACAATCCGTTTTGCTATGAACATTACACCCCTCCGGGGTTATGTTGATGAAGCTGTCTAAAGTTTTAGCTTGATTGAATGCAAAACGGACCACAGAGGTTGATTGGGTGTCGAATCCATTTTCCTACTGTAGCCCGTGCAATTGCTCAGCGAAGATAGTATACGCGTGTGG